>NZ_CP070973.1:3874484-4520232 GCF_017086405.1 Mycobacterium gordonae | reverse complement strand
ACACCTCGCGCGAATGCGCGGAATGGGCTCATCTGGTGGCGGGCACCAGTTCGATCCGCGAGGGCACCCGTCTGGAACGGGCCTTCCGCGACATCTATACCGGCACCCAGCACGCCTTCATCAGCGAGAAGGTAGCCATCGACTCGGCGCAGATCTGGCTCGGTGTCATCGAGGATCAGTTCGGGCTCTAGGTGCGACCGTGCTCCGAGCGTTAACTGACGGCGAAAACACTCGCGAATTCCCACCGAGGCTTCACGCTCGGCGAGCATCAATGCCAGCCCAGGATGCGTTCGGGCGGTTCCGGTCCGCTGTCCTGCCGGACGAACGGGCCGGCGTTGATCCCGGCTTGCTATATACCGGTGATATGGATTATCCGTAGCCGGGTAAAGTCGGTTAACATAGCCAACATTTCCGGGGACAGGTGAGGAAGCCGCTTGCCATGAATGACCATGCACTGGCCGCTCAGTTGGCCTCCGAAGCCGGCCGGTTACTGCTCGGGGTCCGCACGGAGTTCGCCGGAGCTGACGCCGTTGAGCGGAAAGCCGCGGGGGACAAGCGTTCTCACGACTTTCTGATGGAGGCCCTGGGCCGCCGGCGGCCCGATGACGCGGTGTTGTCCGAAGAGGGCGCCGACGACCCGGTGCGGTTGCGCAGCGAGCGAGTGTGGATCGTCGACCCGCTGGACGGCACCCGGGAATTCTCCGAACTCGACCGGGAAGACTGGGCGGTGCATGTCGCGCTCTGGGAGTCCGGAGAACTGGTCGCGGGCGCGGTTGCGCTGCCGGCGCAGGGGATAACCCTGGCCACACCGGAGGTGTTGCCGCCGCCGGAGGCCGCCGGCAAACCCCGCATCGTGGTGTCGCGCACCCGCCCACCAGCGATCGCACTGGCCGTCCGCGACGCCCTGGACGGCGAACTGGTCGAAATGGGATCGGCCGGAGCCAAAGTGGCATCGATCGTGCAGGGCGTAGCGGACGTCTACGTGCACGCGGGTGGCCAATACGAGTGGGACTCCGCCGCACCCGTGGCAATCGCGCGTGCTGCCGGACTGCACACCTCCCGTGTTGACGGGTCGTCGCTGCTGTACAACCAGCCCGATCCCAAGCTGCCCGACCTCGTGGTGTGCCGACCCGAACTCGCCCAGGCGGTGCTGGCCGTCACGCGGCAGGCGTAGCTTCCCCGCGCGAAGCACTCTCGGTCGGTTGCCGTCGTCGTCGCCGGCGCGGCCATTACGCTGACCGGAACTTGCTGCCTCACTGCGCAGTTTGGAGGTGACCCCCATGACGCCCTGTCCGACAGAGCGGCCGGCGATCCGTCGCCAACGCTGGCGCTCAATGACACCGTCGCCGAGTTGCGCAGATCGGGCGCCGACGTCATCTCTTTCGGCGCGGGTGCACCCCGCTGTGCCGCCACCGCGGGCGACGTTCGACGCGCTGGCCGATTTCGACGTGGCGCCGTCCTCGGGCTACGGCGGCAGCCGTGGCGAGCGGTTTCTGCTGGACGCATTGTGTCAATGGTATGAAACGGAATTGGGCGTCGTGACGACATCGGGCCAGCATGTGGTGACCAACGGCGCCAAACAGGCGATCGTGATCGCGTTACTGGCGTTATGCGACGGCGGAGACGAGATCGCGATTCCCGATCCGTACTGGCCGAACTATCTGAACATGAGCAAGCTGGCCGGTGCGACTGCTGCCCTAGTGGCCGACACGCCCGACGTCACCGCGTGGATCGATCGGGTGAGCGATGACACCAGGGTGGTCATGTACTCGAGCCCGTCCAATCCGACCGGGGGCGTTGCTGTCTCTGGATGACATCCGTGCGGTGGCGGCCTGGGCCGGGGAGACCGGCCACTGGATCGTGGCAGACGAGATCTACGGCTTCCAGTGCTACCGCTACGCCCGTCCGGCACCCTCGGTCCTGCAACTGCCGGCCGATGAGACGGGGCACATCCTGCACATTTCCAGCGCCTCCAAGACATTCGCGCTGATGGGTCACCGGGTCGGCTGGATCAGCGGACACCCCCAAGTGATCGCGCGCTGCGCGTCGGTCGCCTCGAACATAGCCGGCAATGTGAACACCGCCGCGCAGTCGCTGGTGGCCCGGGCGTTCTCGACACCTCACGCCGAAGTGTCGAGCCGCTGTGCTCAACTCGAGGAGCAGCGCGATGTCTTGTGCTCAGCGTTGGAGTCGGTCCCGTGGTTGCGGTGGCGGAAGCCGGACGGTGGTAGTTCGTCTGGTGTGAACTGGTGACGGATCTCGCCGGTAAGTGGGATGGCGACGGCATCGCGGCCGGCCTCCTGGCCGACGAGCACGTGGCCGTGGTTTCCCGGCTCCGCCTTCGGGCACCGTGATGCTCTACGGCTGTCCTTCACCGAGCCGCCCGGCCGGATCCGTTCGGGTGTCGAGCGGATCCAGGCATGAGGGGAGCTGCGGCTTTAACGCTTTGCAAGGATGCCCGACACCACGCTGCCGCCGACGATCAGCCCCAGGGCAACGATGAGGTCGATGGATCCGGTGATCAGTCCCACCACGCCGGTGACGGCGGCGAAGCTGGGCAGCCAGTCAATGACCCGCAACGCCGAAGGCACTTCCGCCTGCTCCCCGTTGTCCATGTCGGACATGGCCGAGGCGTAGTCCGGGTAGAACTCGGTGAATGCGACCGCGAAGAAGATCGCCGCGAGTTGCAGGATCCAACCCGTCCAGAAGTTTTCCGGGTCGTGCAGGATCAGGTTGCCGATCAAGCCGACGCCCGCGGTGAAGGTGAACGCGCCCGCCCACACGGCGGTGATCACGTTGTTGATCCGCATGAACAGCGGGCTGTCCCAATGTTCCCGCGGTTTGCTGTCTTTCGCGTACGCCAGGGTGAACGGCCGCCGGACCAGCAGCGTTGACCACGCGAAAAGCGCCAGCGACAGGTTCGTCAACTCGCCGGACCACATCTCGAGGAATCGGATCAGCGGCGCGCCGGCGAACAGGCCGACCACGGCAAGAGCGGCGAAGAACACCACACCGAAGACCTCGAGCGCGTGGATCTGCACACCGCGGATCAGTCCGACCAGCATCACCAGCACCGAGAACCCGAGGGCCGACAACACCGCGATCTCGAAGTGGCCCGGAGTGGCCAGGATGGAGAGCAGCGCCCACGGCGCGATGCCGGCGAACGTCGAGGTGAGGAAACCGTCCAGGACGCCGGCTACGCGGCCGGTGCTGTCTGTCGACGGCTGTGTGCCGTGGTCGGTGTGGGCCGGCTGGGTCATTGTGGTCTCCCGCATATCTGTCTGACGTTCCAATTTAGACATGTCTATATTGACATGTGGATAGTGACATGTCAATTTTGGAACGTTAGGATGGCCGGGTGAGTTTGCGACATGCCGCGTTAGGCCTGCTGTCCCAGGAACCCGGAAGTGGGTATGACCTGCTGAAAAGGTTCAAAGAGTCGATGGACAACATGTGGCCCGCCACGCAGAGTCAGTTGTACGGCGAGCTCAACAAGCTCGCCGCGGCGGACCTGATCACGGTGTCCGACATGGGGCCGCGGGGCCGCAAGGAGTACGCCATCACCGACGCCGGACGCACGGAGTTGCGCCGGTGGTTGTTGTCGCCGCAAGAGGATCCGCCCATTCGCAACGCCGCGTTGTTGCGGGTATTCCTGCTCGGCGAGCTCTCGCCGGATCAGGCACGTGAGTACCTGAAGTCCTTGCTGGCCGTCTCCGAGCGCGAGCACACACACTATGCGCAGATCCTCCAGTCCCACGAGTGGACGGCCGACGACGGCGCCTTCTTCGCCCGTGCCGCGCTCGAGCAGGGGCTGCGCTGGACGCAGCACGAAATCGAATGGGCCAACTGGGTGCTCGACAGTCTGGACAAGCGCGAGTCTGGTTTCTAGACAAGGTTTCCGGCTGATTGCGGCTGGTTGAGGCACGCGAGGTGTCGCCCGGCCGGCGCGGCCCTCGATTCGTCTGACACACCTTGTGCTGCATTTTCGTACCGGATCGTCCTGCCAGGGTTACGGTGCGAGTCGACCGCATCGGGCGCGGACATGACGAACGGCAGGTGATCGCTTTGGAAGGGTTCGGCTTTCATACGCTCGCGCTGCTGGCTGCGGTAGGTTTCGCTGGCCCGTTGCTGGCCTCGCTGCCGCGCTTGCGCATTCCGGTGATCATCGGCGAACTGCTTGCGGGACTGGTTCTTGGCAGAACCGGTTTCGGTGTCGTCGACGCGTCGAATCCGACGCTTCAATTGCTCGCGAACATCGGTTTCGCGCTGGTGATGTTCACGGTGGGCACCCACGTACCGATTCGCGGCAGTGCGATGGCTTCGGTGTTGCCGGCGGCCGCGGCCAGGGCGGTCTTGGCCGCAGCAGTGGCGGCGGTGCTGGGGGTCGGTCTGGCCGCCTTTTGCGGCACCGACCATGCGCCCCTGTATGCGGTGCTGATCGCGTCCTCGTCGGCCGCGCTGGCGCTGCCGATGATGAATGCACTGAATCTGCAGGGTCCTATGGTGCTATCGGTGACGGCACAGATCGCCATCGCGGATGCTTCGAGTATTGTGCTGCTGCCGTTGGTGATTGACATCGAGCACGCCCTATCGGCCGCGCTGAGTGCCCTGGTGATTGCGGGTTGCGCGCTGATCTTCTACCTGGTGCTGCGCACGGCGGACCGCCTGGGCTGGCTCCGGCGTGTGCAACTGTATTCGGAGAAGCAGCGTTTCGCGGTGGAATTGCGCACCAACATGGTTCTGCTGTTCGCGCTCGGGGCATTGGCGTTACGAACCCATGTGTCGGTGATGTTGGCCGGCTTTGCGCTCGGTCTGGTGATCGCCGCGGTCGGCGAACCTCGGCGGCTGGCATGGCAGCTGTTCGGCATCACCGAAGGTTTTTTCAGCCCTCTGTTTTTCATCTGGCTTGGCGCCACGCTGCAGGTGCGCGAGTTGAGCGCCAATCCGAAGTTCATCTTGCTCGGGGTGGGGCTCGGGTTGGGAGGGGTCCTGGCGCACTCCGCGGGACGGTTGCTGGGACAGCCGCTCCCACTTGCGATCCTGACGGCGGCTCAACTCGGCGTGCCGGTCGCCGCGGCGACCATCGGTACCCAGCAACACATGCTGGCCCCGGGTGAGGCAGCGGCGTTGATGTTCGGTGCCTTGCTCACGATCGTCTCCACAGCGATCGCGGGGCGGTACGCGGCGCGCTCACTGACGCCGACGGCGCCTGTGACCGCGGACGACAGTGCCGCGGCCGACGGTTAAGTGCGTTCGCGGACTGCCTCACCCATCCGGGTGATGGCCTCGGTGAGAATCGCCTTCGAGGTAGCGAAGTTCAACCGGACGTGCCCGGCGCCGCCGGCGCCGAACACGTGGCCCGAACTCAGCGCCACCCGGGCGTGATTGACGAACCAGCGAGCGGGTCCAGATAGGTCGGACACCGCCTTGATGCCCTCGGTGTGCTCTTCGTCGAAGCCGAGTTCGCGGCAGTCCAGCCACGCCAGATAGGTGCCCTGCGGGCGCAGCAGGCGGACGCCGGGGAGGTGCGTTTCGACCAGATCGCCCAGTAGCGTTCGGTTCTCGTCCAAACCGCGCAGCAGTGCGTCGAGCCAGTCTCCGGCACTGCTGAATGCGGCGGTATGGGCGATGAGGCCCAGATGACTGGCGCCGTGGCCGACTTCCTCGGGCATGCGCCGCAAGTCAGCGGCCGATTCCGGACCGGCCATGGCCAGAGCTGCCTTGAGCCCGGCGAGATTCCACGCCTTGGATGCCGACGTCAGGGCCAACGCATTCTCGGCACCGGGCACGCTGAGGTAGGGGGTGAATCCGGCTCCCGGCAAGATGAGCGGCGCGTGAATCTCGTCGGCGACCACTGCGATTTCGTACTGCCTGGCCAGTGCCGCGATCGCGCCCAATTCGGCTGCGGTGTGCACCGCACCCGTCGGGTTGTGCGGATTGCACAGCAGATAGCCGACTTTGCCGGTGCGGCCCGCCGACTGACGGGCCCGGACGAAGGCATCTTCCAACGCGTCCAGGTCAATTCGCCCGTCAGCGCCCAGCGGAGCTTCGACGACCGTGCGGCCGTCGTGCGAGACGAATGCGTAGAAAGGCGCGTAGACAGGCGAGTTGACGATGACGGTGTCGCCGCGCTCGGTGACCAGCCGCAGCATTTCGACGACGCCGAGCATCACGTCGGGCACCACCCGGGTGCGGCCGACCGACAGGCCGTCCCAGTGCCAACGCCGCCTGGCGAATTCGCTGATCGCCGAGGCGTAGCCCCTGCCGTGCGGGTACCCGGTGTCGCCGGCGTCGACGGCGCAATGGATGGCCCGGGCCACTTCCGGCGCGAGGTTGAGGTCCATCTCGGCGACCCAGAGCGGCAGCACGTCTGCCGGGTACGCCCGCCACTTCATGCTGGTGCGGCGGCGCAGTTGTTCGAGCGTCAACTCCTCGAGCGGGTTGGTAGTCACCCAGCGAGTAAATCACCGCGTCCGAGCCCCTCGCGATACATCGCGAGCAGACACAAAAGCACACGGTTTCGTTCCGAAATAAACGTGTGCTTTTGTGTCTGCTCGCCAAAAGGGGGGACCACCTCGCGGACGGGACAGAGCCAGCGGAACAAAGGTTAGGTTACGCGACAAGGGTATTCATGCTGCGGTCCGGCCTGTGCGGCAGATCGCTCGCCACCTCCTGAAACGTGCTGCAGCCGTGGTCGAGTGAAGGAGACAATGCGCGTGCGTGTCGTCGTGTGGTCCACTGGGGGAGGCGGGTCCATCGCGATCCGTGCGATCCGTGCGATCCGTGCGATCCGTGCGATCCGTGCGATCCGTGCGATCCGTGCGATCAGGCATCGGCGTGATCTGGAACTTGTTGCGGTCTGGGTGCATTCGCCGGACAAAGTGGGCAGGGATGCCGGGGAACTGGCCGGGGCGCACCGCTGGGACTGCCCGCCACCGACGACACCGAGCCTTTGCTAGCCCTGCCGCCCGATTTGCGTGGTCTACGCCGCCGGCGGACCCGAATGCGACGGCGCCGCGGTGCCGGACTACCTGCGGGTCCTGGTCGCCGGCGTCAACGTCGTGTCGACGTCGTCGACGAACCGCGTCGACGTCAACGGAGATCCCGACGTGCACTGCGTGCTGACGCTCGGGGCCGCCGCGGGCCACGGCGCCGGGCACGCGGCGATGGCGGCGACGGCCATGCGTGTGGTCAGGGCGATCCCGTATGTCGTTGAGGCGCAACCCGGTTTGCTGAGCTCGCTGGATCTGCCGATGACCCTGCCCCGCCTGGTGTCGGCTGACCCCTGGGCGCCAGACCTAGGCCAGCTGGACGCGGCCGGTGATCAAGTCCATGATCGCCTTGCCCGGCGCGAAGGACCCGGTGATCGACGCCATGGCGTGGCCCTGGTCGACGTTGAGCGTGATGCCGTTGACCGACGCCGCGGCGTCGCTGTTCAGCATGACCATCGCCTTGCCGATGTCCTCCGGCGTCAGCGTCGAACTGCCGGTGTCGTCGCGGTAATCCTGGGCGAAGGTGAGCCACAGGTCGGCGTTGGCTCGCGCCAGGGGCGTGTCGGTGGGGCCGGGGCAGACCGCGTTGATCCGCACACCCTTCTTCTGGAAGGGATAGCCCTGCCACGCCACGTACCCGTTGATCGCCTTCTTGCTGAACCCGTAGTGGATGATGCCCTGGGGTTCACGCTCCTCGCACCAGTCGTGCGCGGCCTTGTAGTCCGGCGCGGCCAGGAAGTCCAACACGAGTTCCAGGTCATTCTCCCAACCCATTCCGGCCACCGACGAGATGAAGCAGATGGCCGCACCCCGCGGGAGCAGGTCCTTGGCCAACAGCCGCTCGATCAGGTGGCGGTGCCCGATGAAGTTGACCCGCATCAGCTTTGGCCCGTCGGCCACCCCGGCCGCGGAGAACAACTTGTGCACCGGCCCGTCCAACACGTCGACCGCCCGGTCGATCGAATCCGGGTCACTGAGGTCAAGTGAGATCACGCGATCGACGTCGAATTCGACCGGTGCGAAGTCCATCACGGTCACCTGCGCCCCGAGGGACTTCGCGATCTGTGCCGCCGCCGCGCCCATTCCGGTCGCACCGCCGACCACCAGAACCTGCTTGCCCTCGTAGCCCAATAAGTCTGACGCCGTCGTCATCTTCTCGCCCCTTTTTCCCTGGTGGTTCGTGCAACGACGTTACAGTATCCGTACCAGATGTAAGTTTCAATCGGGATGGTTGACCGTCGTCGCGCGTCCCACGTAGCGTACGTGAGACAAATATTAGGTTTGCAAGGGAGTCGTGGGTGTTCACGCTGCGCTTCGACATGCGTGCCCCCTCTTTCGGGGCCGATCCGGCGGCTCTGTATGCCACCGCGCCGGAGATGTGCGCATGGGCCGAGAGGCACGGCTGCCTGGCCGCCGTCATGTGCGAGCACCACGGTTCAGCCGACGGCTATCTGCCATCGCCGCTGCTGCTGGCGTCGGCCGTCGCGGCCCGCACCCGGCGACTGGCCTTGAGTCTCGTTCTGATCTTGCCGTTCTACGACCCGGTGCGGCTGGCTGAGGACATCGCGGTGCTAGACATCCTCAGCGCCGGGCGGGCCACCTACATCCTGGCGCTGGGCTACCGTCCCGAGGAGTACGAGATCTTCGGCCTGGACCTGGGCGACCGCGGTCGGCTAGCCGACGAGAAGCTGGCTCTGCTGCGCCGACTGCTGGCTGGGGAGACGGTGGAGCAGCGCGGCAGGCGAATCGTCGCGACACCCCGGCCGCTGAGCGAGAACGGGCCGGCGATGATGTGGGGCGGCGGCAGCCTGGCGGCGGCCCGACGGGCGGGCCGGTACGGGATGGGCATGCTGGCCAACGCCAATGTGCCGGGGATGCGGGAGGCTTACGAGGACTCCTGCCGCAAGCACGGCCATGAGCCGGGACCGGCGTTCTTTCCGGACCGCAGCACGCCGTCGGTGTGCTTTGTCGCCGACGACGTCGATTCGGCATGGGCTGAGCTGGGCGAGTATCTGTTGCACGACGCGCGCACCTACGCCGCGTGGAACCCGGGCAACGAAGTGTCGGCGGGTTTCACCCACGCCGACACCGTCGAAGAGCTGCGCGCGGCCGCGGCCTCGCACGTGATCTACTCGGTGCCGGAAGCGATTTCGCGGGTGCGCGCCGGCAACATGCTGGCCATGTCTCCGCTGTGCGGCGGGTTGCCACCGGAGATCGCATGGCCGTATCTCAAGCGGGTCGGCGAGGTCGTGCTGCCGGCTGCCTCCGAAGCCGCCGGGAACGGCAACAGCGACCGCATGCTCGATGAATTGTTGTCGAACAGGAACGGGTGATTGATGACCGGGGCCAGCACCGCCGAGATCTACTACGACCCTTTCGATTTCGAGATCGACGACAATCCGTACCCGATCTGGAAGCGGATGCGCGACGAAGTCCCGTTGTACTACAACCAGAAATACAACTTTTACGCGCTCAGCCGGTACGAGGACGTCGCCTCGCAACTGACGAACTGGGAGACCTACCGCTCGGGCCGCGGCACCACCATGGACATCATCATGAGCGGCATCCAGGTGCCGCCCGGGGTGATCCTGTTCGAGGACCCGCCGCTGCACGATCTGCATCGCCGTTTGCTGTCAAGGGTTTTCACGCCGCGCCGGATGGCGGCGATCGAACCGCTGACCAGGGCCTTCTGCGTCCGGGCGCTCGACCCGCTGGTGGGCTCGGGTCGGTTCGACTTCATCGAGAATCTCGGGTCGATGATCCCGATGCGCACCATCGGCTACCTACTGGGCATCCCCGAGGAGAACCAGGCCCACATCAGGGACCGCGGTGGGCGTGCCATCAACCTCACCGAGGGCACCTTCCGGGCGGTCGACGGCGACTTGTTCGAGAAGAGCTACGAGGTGTTCGCCGACTACATCGACTGGCGGACCGAACATCCCTCCGACGACCTGATGACGCAGCTGCTCAACGCCGAAATCGAGGACAACGGGGTGACCCGCCGGCTCGATCGCACCGAGGTCTTGATGTACACCAGCATGATCGCCGGCGCCGGCAACGAGACGACGACGCGGCTGATCGGGTTCATCGGGCAGCTGCTCGCCGAACATCCCGACCAGCGCCGGGAGATCGTGGCCAATCCGGAACTGATCCCGATGGCCATCGAAGAAGTGCTGCGTTACGAGGCCCCGTCGCCGGTTCAGGCGCGCTACGTCGCCCATGACGTCGAGTGTTACGGCTCGGTGGTCCCGGAGGGCTCCGTCATGCTGTTGCTCAACGGATCGGCCAACCGCGACGAACGCAAGTTCGCCGACGGCGAGCGGTTCGACATCCACCGGGGTGGCCCGCATTTGAGCTTCGGGCACGGTCTGCACTTCTGTATGGGCTCGGCGCTGGCCCGCATGCAGGCCCGGGTGGCGCTCGAGGAAGTCATCAAGCGCTGGCCGGAATGGGACGTCGACTACGCCAACGCCGTTAAGGCGCACACCAGCAGCGTGCGCGGGTGGGCCAAATTGCCTGTCGTCGCAGGTTAACGCGCCGTCCGGTCTTTCGGCGCCGGGGTGCTGCGCCGGACTGGGGTAATGTCGCGCCGGTGTCCGCCCACCGATTGCCCAGCGTCGCGGTGACGCTCGCGCTCGCCGCTGCGGCGGCAATCGGGTGTGGCCACCCGAGCCCGGCGCCGAGAGCCGCCAACGTCGTCAAAGTGACGGTGACCAATGACGGCGGCAGCAATCGTTGCGTGCTGGACACCACGACCGTTCCGGCCGGCCCGGTGACGTTCACGATGTCCAACGCAGGTGCTCCGGGGGTATCCCACGTCGAGTTGCTCAAAAATCAGCGAGTCATCGGCGAGAAGGAAAGCCTGGACCCGGGTGAGGATCCCGTGTCGTTCACCGTCACCCTCGCAGGGGGCGACTACCAGATCTTCTGCCCAGGAGCGGGCATCGAGTATCAGACCCTGACGGTGACGGGCCGGGCACCGGAACCCGCCACCGGGCCGGTGGCGGCCATGTTCGCACAGGGCGCCAAGGGCTTCGCGCCGTACGTCGTCGCTCAGATGGGTCAGCTCGAGGACGCGGTCAAGGCACTCGACGTGACCGTGCAATCGGGCAATGTCGACGACGCGAAAGCGGCCTATGCACGGGCGCGACCGTTCTACGAGCACGTCCAGTCGAGCGTGGACGGCTACCTGTTGCCGGGGTTCACTGTGGGCGACAACGCGGGAAATCTCGACTACCTGATCGACATGCAGGAGGCCACTCCGGTCGACCCCAAGGTCGGCTGGAAAGGGTTTCACGCCGTCGAGCGAGACCTGTGGCAGGCCGGTTCGATCAGCACCGGCACCAAGGCGCTCAGTGCCGAATTGGTCCGCAATATCGGGACATTGACCACCACCGTGGTAACCGTGCAATTCCGGCCCGAGGATGCGGCCAACGGCGCCGCCGATCTGATCGAGGACGTCTACAACACCAAGATCAGCGGCGAGGAAGAAGCGTTCAGCCACCTCGATCTCGTCGACTTCGCCGCCAACGTCGAAGGCGCACAACAGGCGTATGCCTCCTTGCGCCCAGGGCTGGACAGGATCGACAGCGCACTGGTTCAGCAGATCGACCAGCAATTCCAGGATGTCGTGGCCATGTTGACCCGCTACCGCGATCCGGCAGCGCTAGGCGGCTACCGCAGCTACACACCGGACCTGCGTGAGCGCGACGCCCCGAAGTTGACGGCGTTGATCCAGCCGCTGCATCAGAGCCTGTCCGCCATCGCCCAGAAGGTGGTAGTAACGAACTGATCGGTCGACTGTTCAAGCGGTCGGAAACGGGTACGGCAAGCCGATGGACATCACCATCACCTTTGTCGGGAACGCCACCACGCTCATCCGCTGCGGGGACATCACCGTCCTGACGGACCCGAATTTCCTGCACCGGGGCCAGCGCGCCTATCTGGGCCACGGCTTGGTGTCCAAGCGGCGCAAAGAACCCGCCCTGTCCGCCGACCAGTTGCCGCCGATCGACGCCGTCGTGTTGTCGCACATGCACGGTGACCACTGGGATCGCGTCACCGAGAAGCACCTGGACCGCCGGCTGCCGATCCTGACCACCCCGAAGGCGGCGGCCAGGCTGCGCCAGAAGGGTTTCGAGCACTCCTGTCCGATGTCGACCTGGCAAACCCATACCATCGTCAAGGGTGGTCGACGGCTCACGGTGACCTCGTTGCCCGGCCGTCACGCGCCGATGTGGGCGACGGCTCTGGTCCCCCCGGTGATGGGCAGCATGCTGGAGTTCGACCAGGCAGACGGGTCCCAGCGGCGCCGCCTCTACATCTCCGGGGACACCCTGCTCGTCGACGAACTCGGCGAGATTCCGGTGCGGTTCGACGCCATCGACGCTGGCATCCTGCATCTCGGCGGGACGAGGCTGCCCGCCGGTCCCAGGTTGCCGTTCGGGCTCACTGTGACGATGGACGGACAACAGGGTGCCGGGCTCGTCGAACTGCTCAAGCTGCCGAAGACCATTCCGGTCCACTTCGACGACTACACCGTCTTCGCCTCGCCGCTGGCCGACTTCACCCGGGAGATGGCGCGCCGCGGCCTCGCCGACCGGATTGTCGAGATCGAGCGGGGCGGCTCGGTGTCGATCTAGGACTGATCGACCAGCACCGCGCCGTCGGGTCGGTCACCGAGGGTCTGCAGTTGCAGCGTGATGCTGTCGCCCTGCGCGGTGAGCCGCAGGATCTGGGCCAGCTCTGCGGGTGCGTCACACTGCATGTAGTGATCGGCGCCCGGCACCACCCAGTAACGGCTCCGTCCCGACATGCCCCGCAGATACGTCTGCCAGACGTGGTTCGCCACCCGCAGCGGGGCCACCGCGTCATGCAGCCCCCACACCAGGGTGATATTGACCGGCAGTTTGGAAAGCGTTTCCAGCCAATTCTTTTCGTCGGCCGCGCGCTCGTGCAGATACTGGATGGTGTCCGGCAGCACCCGCATGCCGTCGTTGTAGGCGAAGCACTTTGCCAGTGCGGCGATCTCGGGATGCTCAGGGTTGCGGCGCGGCATGAAGGTGGTGAACCCGAGGCCGGCGGCCAGCATCTCCGGGGTCGTCTCCGCGGCGGTGGCGCGGCCCGTCTTGTCGTTCAGCAGGGCGGTCTGGAATGCGGTGAGGTTGGACAGCGGCAGGTAGATATTGCCGTTGGTGAGGATCAGATCTGTTGGCAGTGAGGACTTCTCGGCAAGCAGACCCACCGCGATCATGCCGACGCTACAGCCGCGGTCGTGGGTGATGATGCGGTAGTCGGTCAGTTTCCACACCTCGGTGATGGCGTGGACGAGCAGACGCGCGTCGTCATAGAGCGAATAGACGTAGGGCTCAGGCGGTTTGTCGGAAATACCGTAACCGGGAAAGTCCAGCGTGAAGATCTCGAACTCGTCTTTGAGCTCATGCGCCAGCCCGTAGTAGTCGATGCTGGATGTCGGGAAGCCGTGTACGCACACCAACGCCGGCTTACCCGGTGTGCCGTACCGGCGCAGGAAGACCGTGACCGCCTGCCCGTCGTTGGCCGCGGTGCTCGAGCGCCAGCGCAACTCCGTTCCACCGTTGCTCCATTCGACGAAAATGTCCATGGTCGCGGCCTTCCTAGGCTTGGGGAAACGTCACGACGGCCAGCAACGTCGGTAACTGGTTGCCCTTGAGTTGAGGGGCCGGGAGCATGTCCGGGCCGAGGAACGAGCCGCTGAGGTAGTTGTCGGCGCTCCACACCTGGGCTGGATTGACCTGACCCTGGTAGCTGAAACCCGCTATGACGTAGGGCTGAGCGTCGGCCTCGAACAGCGAGGGTCCGTTCATCAGCTGAAAGTGCAGGTGTGGTGCGTTGGAATTGCCGGTATTGCCCAGCTTCGCGATCTGCTGACCCTTCTTCACCTTGTCGCCGGGTTTCACCAGCAGTGAGCCCTGGATGAGGTGTGCGTACATGGCATAGAGCCCGTCGCCGATATCCAGGATGATGTGGTTGCCGTCGACGTTGTCGACGGTCAGCTTGGCCGCCAGCACCGGGTCGGAGGCCGGCAGAATGCCGGGCACGTTGGCTTCGACGTTGTCGAGCGTGGACACGACGGTGCCGTCGGCCACCGCGTAGATCGCGGATCCGTAACTGACGAAGCTCTCGTTCTTAGTCTGGTCGCCGGCGTAAAAGTTGCCCTGATCGTTCATCCGCATCCAGTCGATCGCGAAGCGCTGGCTGTTGTTCAGCTTCATGTTCAACGGGAGGATCGCGTCGCGGTGCGCCCAGCCGGGATCGCAGCAACCGTTGAACGCGACCCAGTTGTTGCCTTTCAATGGCGGAGCGATGATGCGCGGCAGGCCGGCCGAGATGTTGAACGGCGCCCCCAGCGTGTCGAAGGGGCCCGGCTCTTTCGATGCCGGGTTGGCGACGCCGTTGCCGTGGAAGCGCAGCATGACCGCCCTGGGGAAATCGGAGAGGTTGTCCTGGCGGAAATCGATGAGCAGCGAGCGCGACGTGCCGGGTGCGATGCTGAAATCGGCTGCGGGGACAGCCGGTAGCGCGCGCAGGCGGTTGCAGTTTCCGTAGTTACAGGCGGGATCGACCAGTTGATTGCCGGAGAACGACGCGAGCACCCTGGCGGGGTCCCTACCGTCGACCACGTCGACGGCGTTGAGCGTGGCAGGTTGGGCGCTGGAGTTGGTGACCTGCATGTCGAACGCCAGATGATATTTGTCATCGGTGCCGGGGAAGGGAAACGTCGGCCGACTGATCGGTGCGACGGTCAACGGCGTGAATGCGTTGGGGACCGTGACGCCCGCGAGCGGGTCCGCCGTGGTGGATGGGCTTGTGGCAGCGGGTTGCTTGGGCGGTGCGGTACACGCGGTGAGGATGAGCACGAACCCCAGGACCGCCAAACTCCGCCGTTTCGCCATCGGGTGAGCATAGTATTCCCGCCCGGTATCACCGCCGCTTACCATGCTGGGCATGTTCAACACGCGGGTCATCGGGCTGGCCGAATATCGGATTAGCGCCGAGCAACCCGGTGTGCTCACCGCCCGCTACCTGACTGCGGGCTCCCGCGTGCTGGGCTCCGGGCGCGCCCGAACCGAGACGCCGACGGGCGCTGGTCACGACGGCTTCGTCGGACACTATCGAGTCCAATATTTCGACGGCACAGGCAAATTGACCGCTGACCTGGACCTGCAGATCCAGCGGGCGGGAGAGGGTTATCGACTGACGTGGCGGCACCGCGCCGAGAATGTCCGGCTTCCGGTGGCCGTCGGTGACGTCGTTTATGAAGGAATCGGTTTTCTGTCGAGCGCGGACGCGATGGCCATCACGTACTGGATGGCGGAAAAGCCGACATCGGCGATCGAGCTTCGGCCGCTGCTGTGAAGAGGATCCGGGTGAGACGCGTAGTGTTGCCGGTCGTCGTTGTTCTGTTCGTGCTCACGGGTTGTGGGAACCCGTCCGCGCCGCGCCTGTGGGGCGCTTGCGCCGAGCGCGGGGTGAGCAACATCCCGATTAAACCCGGGCGCAATGTGCGGATGTTCACCGAGAACCTGGACACGCACGGCTATATCAAGTACTACAAGTCATCTGGACGCTCGACCCTGGAACCCGGCAGCAGCTACCGGGTCGACGCCTGGCCGCTGACGACATTCGGATTCATGTTGACGCCGGAGCAGCAGCTTGCCGCGCACTCGGCTCCCGGCAACGCCTTTCTGTGGAATGTCGACACCAACGACGTGGAGATGCTGGCCTCGGACGACTCAGTACTGCTTCGGTCATCAGAACGGCGACCAGGTCGACGGAATCAAGCTTGAAACCCCTCCTGGCGAACGCGCTTTCGCTCATTGGTCATCGAGCGGTTGTGGCGGTCTCTCTTGCAATTCAATAACGAATCTTCAACTCCCGGCCGTGTCGCGCGAAAATCATTCGTCGAATACTTCAGCCACGCCCATGAGATGGGGAGATCGTGCTCAAACGGTTCCGCGCCGGTCTCGTTGTGGCCGTGGCGTTTTGCGTGGGTGGGGGACTGGCCACGGCGGATCCCGGGGGTGTGCGGACCGTGGTGACGTCGGCCTGTGAGCAGCGGACGCTGATACTGACGGCATTTCCGGCCGAATCCGACGCGGTGCTGGCCCACACCCTGCTGGAGCCGAATCCCGTTGGAGTGTATGACAGGCAGTACTACTACCGCGGTTTGATCGCCGGTAAGAAGGTGCTGGTGGCGATGACCCGTATCGGCCTGGTGAATGCGACTACCGTCACCGAGACCGCGTTGAGTCGCTTCACTTGCGCTTCCGGCATTTCGATTGATGCCGTGGTCTTCTCGGGGGTCGCCGGTGGTGCTGGCCGGACCAATGTCGGCGACGTGGCGATACCGGCACAGTGGACGCTCGACGACGGCGCCACGTACCAGCCGGTCGATCCCGGCATGCTGGCCGTGGCGCAGACGCTGACCGTCCAGCTCAGCAGCGTCAACAACCTGGGTAACCCGATGTGCCTGTGCCGTCACGTCCCGACCGTCAAACTGAATGACCTCGGGCGTCAGCCGCAGCTGTTTGTCGGCGGCAACGGTTACAGCCACGACTCGAACAACGGCCAGGCGTTTCCGTGTGTCCCCAACGCCGGCGACGTCTTCGGGTGCCAGCCTTGCAGTCCGCCCGGTCGTTCGCTGTTGTACACCGGGAACTTCTTTCAGGCCATCGGGCCGTGGCTGACCAAGGGATTGCTCAGCAATCTCAACATTCAGATCGCCGACAACCCGGCCTACGATGCGGTGGACCAGGAAACGGCCGCCTCATTGGCGGTCGCGACGGCACACGGGGTGCCGTTCCTGGGTATACGCGGTATGTCCGACGGGCCGGGGGATCCGCTGGGGCTGCCGGGGTTTCCGTTCCAGTTCTTCTTCTACAAGCAGATCGCCGCCGAGAACGCTGCACGGGTGGTGGAGGCGTTCATGGCGGCGTGGGCCGGCCCGTGACGCCGGTTGCCGGTACGAGACGGGGACATGGGTCGTGTTTCGTTGCGCTGCCGCCCCGGCTGTCTCATGCGTCTGTGGCTAAAGAGATTCATGTGTGTGCCCGCCTCTTGCGGCGACAACTAGTCGTCGCCGCGAGCAACCGGCCGTGCGGGATCCGAGCACCACTCCGACCACGACCCGGGATATAGCGCCACCTGCCGGCCCGCCGCCGCGAGAGCGGCGACCACCACAGTGGCGGTGACCCCGGATCCGCAGTAGGTGCCGATGGCGCCGTCGGGTGGCAGGCGAGCATCGGTGACAAACGTCCCGTCAGCCGCCAGCAGCGTGGCGAACGGCAGATTCTCCGCACCCGGTATGTGGCCGGCGACGGGATCGAGAGGCTCGATCTCGCCGCGGTAGCGCTCGGGTGCGCGGGCGTCGAACAAGGCCACGTCAGACGTCTGTTCGGCGGTCAGCGTGGGTTGCGCACCGGCGTACAAATTCTGTTGCGCCACAGTGACATTCCCGGGCTGCGGCTCGACCGGACCGGTCTCCAACTCTCCACCGGAGGAGCGCCAGGCCGCCAGTCCGCCGTCCAGGATGCGCACGGTGCCCAGACCCGCCGCCGTCAACACCCACCATGCTCGCGCTGAACCGACCCGATTCCAGTCGTCGTACACCACTATCGGTTCGTCCTGGCGAACTCCCCACCGCCGCAACGCATTCTGCAATGTGGCACCGGAAGGCAACGGATGCCGCCCCCGCCCAGCCACCGTGTGGTCGCTCAGGTCGTCTTCCAGCGACACATACACCGCGCCGGGGAGGTGGCCGTCCAGATAGGCCGGGCGCCCGTCGGGAGCATCGAGGCGCCAGCGCACATCGAGGATGCGCAGCGGTTCACCGGACTCGATCAGTCGAGCCAGCCCGCCGGGTGTGATCAGCACTTGGTCGCGCGCATTCACTGGTTCACCCTATCCTCGTTCAGATGACCCGACGGTTCTTCCCGTACTGGTCCGCGGGTGCGCTGGCCTTGAGTGTCGTCACAGCGAGTCCAGCCGATGCGGTGCCGAACACGAGCTGCACGCTCACCACGCCCGTGCAGGAAGTGCAGCACCTGTCCCAGCTGCCGACCGAGCTGCGCACCCTGCTGCCGCCCGTCGCCGATATCGGTGCGCCGTTCAACAAGACCGATGCGGTGGATGACCCGAACCTGCCCTTTCGGCGGTTGATTCGCGCCGGCAACCGCGGCAACGACTGGTTCGTCTGGTACGAACACGGCGGGATCGGCTACTTCTGGCAGGCGGTGGTCGCGCGCGTCACGCCCGGTGGCCGGCCGACCGTATTGGCAGATGCCGGAACCATTTCCGACGCGCTGTGCACACTGACCGACGGTGTGTTCGCCGGTACGGTCCCGCCCTATCCGGCGGGAACGTGGGCTGCCGCTGACTTCTAGATAGCGCTCAGGCGATGCCGCCCGCACCGCCTACGCCACCGCCGCCACCCACGCCGACACCCCCCGCGATACCGCCCGTGCCGCCGGCACCGCCGGTACCCCCGCTCGGCGCTGACCCGCTACCTCCGGACAAGCCGGCCTTGCCGTCGCCGCCAGGCTGACCTGCATTGCCGTTGCCGCTGGCACCGCCGTCGCCCCCGGCGCCACTCTTGCCGCCGTCGCTTCCGTCACCGCCCGTACCTCCGATACCGCCGGCGCCCAGCGCGTTGCCGCCTTTGCCGCCATTGCCGATGGTTGCGCTGGTGGTGCTGCTGCCGCCCCCGGTCTGTCCGCCGTTGCCGCCTTTGCCGCCATTGCCCGCGCCCGCGGCGCCGAACCCGCCATCACCGCCCTTTCCGCCGGTGCCGCCGCTGGCGTTGATGCCGCCGTCGCCGCCGTCGCCGGCAATGCCGTTGACGAAGTTGTTTGATCCGCCCAAGCCGCCGTTGCCGGCGTTGGCGCCGCCGATGTTGTTGCCACCGTTCCCGCCGGCGCCACCGTTGCCGCCCTTTCCGAAGACGGAGTCACCGCCACGGCCGCCAGCGCCACCGGACCCCGAGTCGGCGCCGGCGCCGCCGTTGCCGCCGTTACCGCTGGGGATACCGGCACTGATGCTGGCACCGCCGGTGCCGCCGTTTCCGCCGTTTCCGCCGTTCGCGCCGTTGCCACCCTGGCCGCCGGTGCCGCCGGTTCCGGAATCCAGGGCTGCGCCGCCGGCGCCGCCCGCTCCGCCGCTGCCGCCTTGCCCGGCGTTTCCACCGTTGAAGCCGTCGCTCCCGGCGACCCCGATGCCACCGGCGCCGCCGCTTCCGCCGACGCCACCAGTGCCGCCGTTTCCGCCGGCACCCCCATCGCCGCCGCTCCCGCCGGCCCCAGAGGAGCCGCCGGCACCGCCGTTACCAGCGTTTCCGCCTCTACCGCCATTGCCGCCCCCAGTGCCGCTGCCATTGGTGCCGGCCGCGCCTGCACCCCCGATGCCACCCGCCCCGCCCGTGCCGCCCTTGCCGTTGACTCCGTCAGCGGGCGCACCGCCGCCGGCACCGCCCGCGCCGCCATCACCGGCATCGCCGCCCGCGCCCCCGTCAGCACCGAGGCCGCTCGCCGCTTTGCCCGAGCCGCCGGCACCGCCGGTGCCGCCGGTGCCCCCGGTGCCGCCGGTGCCTCCCTTGCCGTTAACGCCGTCGGCGCCTGCCTTGCCGGTGCCGGTGCCGGCCTGGCCGCCGGCGCCGCCGATACCAGCGTCGCCACCATCGCCGCCTGCTCCACCCGCCGTGCCCTTGGCGCCCGAGCCGATCGTGGCGCTGCTACCGCTTCCGCCGTTGCCGCCTTGGCCGCCGGTGCCGCCGGTGCCGCCGGTGCCGCCGTCGCCGTTGGTGCCGCCGGTGCCGGCGCTGCCGCCGGTGCCGCCCTGGCCGCCCTGGCCGCCGGCGGTGCCGTCGTCTCCGTCGGCGCCGGTGCCTGTCAGGGCGTTTGCTCCGGTCTGGCCTTGGCCGCCCTGGCCGCCTTGGCCGCCGTTGCCGCCGATGCCGGCGTTGCCGGTGTCGCCGGTGGTGCCTGCTTTGCCGGTGCCGGTGCCGGCTTGGCCGCCGGCGCCGCCGTTTCCGGCGTTTCCGCCGTCGCCGCCGGTGCCGCCGGTGCCGGCGCCGCTGCCGGTATCGGCTGTGCCGGTGCCGCCGTTGCCGCCCTGGCCGCCGGTGCCGCCGGTGCCGCCTTTGCCGCCGTCGCCGTTGGTGCCGCCGGTGCCGGCGCTGCCGCCGGTGCCGCCCTGGCCGCCTTGGCCGCCGGCGGTGCCGTCGTCTCCGTCGGTGCCGGTGGTGCCCGGGGCGTTTGCTCCGGTCTGGCCTTGGCCGCCCTGGCCGCCGTGGCCGCCGTTGCCGCCGATGCCGGCGTTGCCGGTGTCGCCGGTGGTGCCTGCTTTGCCGGTGCCGGTGCCGGCTTGGCCGCCGGCGCCGCCGTTTCCGGCGTTTCCGCCGTCGCCGCCGGTGCCGCCGGTGCCGGCGCCGCTGCCGGTATCGGCTGTGCCGGTGCCGCCGTTGCCGCCTTGGCCGCCGGTGCCGCCGGTGCCGCCTTGGCCGCCGTCGCCGTTGGTGCCGCCTCTGCCGGCGCTGCCGCCGTTGCCGCCCTGGCCGCCTTGGCCGCCGGCGGTGCCGTCGTCTCCGTCGGCGCCGGTGGTGCCCGGGGCGTTTGCTCCGGCCTGGCCGGTGCCGCCGGTGCCGCCTTGGCCGCCGTCGCCACCGATGCCGGCGTTGCCGGCATGTCCGGCACGACCACGTCCGGTGCCTGCCAAGCCACCGCTGCCGGCGTCGCCGCCGGCGCCTCCGGTGCCGCCGGTGCCCGCGCCGCTGCCGGTGTCATCGAGACCGATGCCGCCCTGCCCACCAAGTCCGCCGTTGCCGCCGAGACCACCATTGCCGTTGGTGCCGCGGTACCCCGCCGAACCTCCCTGGCCGCCAGCCCCGCCGGCGCCACCGGCGTAACCCGTGCCGGCGGGCGTGCTCGCCGCGTCGGCGGCGCCGCCGTCCCCACCGGCACCTCCGGCGCCGCCATGACCGGAGGAGCCAGTAAGGCCTGACCGACCCAACAATCCGTGGGAACCGGCTGCGCCGCCGACGCCGGCGTTACCACCGGCGCCGCCCGCGCCACCGGCCCAACCGTCGCGGCCTACACCTGCATCGCCGTCAGCGCCCATGCCTCCGGCGCCACCGTTGCCTCCGACCCCGCCACTGCCGGCCGATCCGAACAGCCCATGCTCAGCGCCGCCGACTCCGCCGACTCCACCGGCGCCGCCATGGCCGCCGCCTCCGCCATCGCCGCCCGGGGTCGAGATTCCGGCACCGCCGATCCCGCCGTGGCCGCCCTGGCCACCCCGGCCGCCGTGACTGAACAGCAGACCCCTGTCCGCGCCACCGGCCCCGCCGGCACCTCCCGATCCTCCGTCACCCGCTGCGCCGCCGTCACCGCCGGGGCCGCCGGCACCGCCGGCGCCACCAAATCCGCCGAACAAGGCGCGGTTGGCACCACCCACCCCGCCGTTGCCGCCGAGCCCGCCCGCCCCGCCGACTGAGGTGGCTGCCCCGCCGGCCCCGCCGACACCACCGGCGCCGCTCTTCCCCCAGAGCAGGCCGCCACTGCCGCCCGCACCGCCCGTACCGCCGTTACCGCCTGCGACCGCGGCCGCTCCACCCGCTCCGCCGTTCCCGCCACGACCGATCAGGCCGGCCGAACCACCCGCTCCACCGGCGCCGCCGGGCGCACCAGACCCGCCGCTGCCGCCGTTGCCGAGCAGGATTCCGCCGTCGCCGCCGGCCGCCCCGGTGCCCGCGGCGCCGTTGGCCCCGTTCCCGATCAGCGGACGGCCCAACAACGACTGGGTTGGTGCGTTGACTGCGTTCAGCACATTGCGTTCGAGGTTCTGCAAGGCCACGTTGCCCGCCTCAGCGACGGCGTACCCACTGGCACCGGTGCGCAAGAGTTGAGAAAACTGTTCGTGGAAGAGCGTCATCCGGGCACTGAGGACCTGATAGTCGTGGGCGTAGACGCCGAATAGCCTGGCGATCGCTTCGGACACCTCGTCGCTGGCCGCCGTCGCGATCCTCGACGTCGGCGCGGCCGCAAGTGCGGATGCCGACCTGACTTGCTCCCCGATGTCCGCTACGTCCGCCGAAACCGCGGCCAGGACATCAGGGACAGCCTGCATGAACGAAGACATTGACCGCTCCCATCGCCCGAAGGGGCCGCAGCCCCGAAAATCTTGGAGTGCCAGCGCGCGAAATGTACACCCGTCGGCTAACGGAGGTGTCAATTTCGGAAATCTTCTGTGCGCTCCCGCTGGTGGGGTGTCGGGGAAACTTCAGTCGCCGACCGGCCAGGCATCCCAGCGGATCATGCTGCGCAGCGGACCGGCGAACAGCGGGTGCACGTCTGCCGAGCGCCATCGCTGCTCGACGAGAGGAGTCAGCCCGGCCGTGACCGCCAGCGGGTCGCCGTCGAGGTAGACCACTGTGACGTAGTGCGGCTCGCTGTGCCACCCGCGCGGGGCGGGGCTGCAGACCGACCCGAACGTCCATACCCCGGCCACACCGGGACAGGCGAGCAGCGCCGGATAGTGCTCGGCGTGCAACCATTCCAGCCAGGCGTCGGGCCGTTCGCCGCGGGGCTCCTCGAGGATTACGAGCACGCCCCGATGCGGCCGAAACGGCACCACCGCAGCCGACACCAGCGCCCGCGGCGCCGAATCCCATTGCAGCAGGCGAAGACCGGAGATCTGCAGTGGTGGCCGCATGGCCGGCATGCGGCCGTTCTCCCGCAACACCCGGCCGAGCTCGACGAAGTCGCGCAGGTTCTCGGCGACGGGCTCCCCGACGAGGTAGTGGACGACGTTGCCGATGTCGCCCAGCGGTCCCTGCGCGGCGATTCGGTGGGCGGGGTAGTCGCCGTCGGCGATCCAGCGCAGTGCGTGCACGATGCCGGGCAATTGGTATTGCTCGGGCATATGGTCCAGTAGGTGCCAACGCAGGTATCCGTCGTCGGTCGGCGCCGCGGCGGTGAGGCTGAAGATCCCGGCCCTGACCCGGTTCATCCGGCGTTCAGCTCGGCGAGTGCGTGCAGATTCTCCAGGTAGTGCTGCAGGGAGTCGTGGCGGAAGGTGGCGCTGACGATGGTGGCGCCGTGCGCGAGGGTCTCGGCGATCGATTCCCGGGTTCGGTCCGGCGCAGTCAGGGGGTCGAGTCGATGTGCCGGGCTCAGCACCACCTCGAAGCCCGGCGGAATATCAAAGCGGTTCAACCATTCTCGCGCCTGCCGCAGACTCACATTGAACGGCGCCCACCCGTCGGCCAGGGTGACGGCCCGGCGCAGTGATCGCAGCGTCCGGCCACCGATCCACAGCGGCACGCGCGGTTGCACCGCACACGGGTCGACGACCAGACCGTCGAACGAATAGAACTCGCCGTGGTAGCTGGGCTCGGCGACCGATAAGGCCGCCCGAAGTGCCGGCAACGCGTCGTCGGCGCGCACTCCGCGGTCCGCGAATGGGGCGCCGATCAGGTCGAACTCTTCCTTCAGGGAACCGACGCCGACACCGAGAATGAGCCTGCCGTTGCTGACCCTGTCCAGGGTCCCGTAGCGTTTCGCGATTTCCAGCGGGTGGTGATACCCCAGCACCAGCACGTTGGTGGCCAACCGGATTCGCTCGGTACGTGCCGCCAGATAACCGAAGGTGGCCAGCGGATCCCAGTAGCGCGCGCCGCGTCGGGCCTGCTCGGCGGCCGGCAGCGCGATGTGTTCGCTGCAGGTCAGATGGTGATAGCCGAGCCGGTCCGCCGCTTCGGCGACCCGCGCGATGTCCTCGATCGACGCGTCGATCTCCCAGTCGGCGCTCACCCCGGGGAACATCGTCACCACCGGCGTGGCGATCGATATCCGGGCAGACGACTTTGCCGGCACCGTGCTCATCGCGCTAGATTCTAACAGTGCTCGAATTGATTCGAACATGGCTCGAATGACGGCGCGGCGCGCGTACGGGGAACTCGATCGCGCGCAGGTGGTGTCCTCGCTGCACACGCTGGCCCGGCGGGTCGGGGTGCAGCAGGTGACGATGCGGGAGTTGGCGGCTGAACTCGGCGCCGCGGTGCCGTCGGTCTACTACCACGTGCCGGGCAAACAGGCCGCGCTGGATCTGCTCGCGGAATCGGTGCTGGCCGACATCCCGGTTCCGCAGACCGGGCCGTGGGACGCCCGCCTGGCCCAGCTGTACTGTGCGGCGCGTGAGGTGATGCTCGCCGTTCCGGGAATAGCCGGCATCTTGCAGACCCGCGGTGGTGGGGAGCGCGCCCGCCGGCTGGACCGGCTCAGCCGCTCGCTGCTGGCCGACGCCGGCCTCACCAAAAACGTTGCCGCAGCAGCACATACCGTGCTTTACACTTACCTGTTGGGTTCGGTGAGTCTGGACGAGGCGCGGGGCAGGCCGCAGTCCACCAAGCGGTTCACCGCCGGTCTGGACGTGATCATCGCCGGCATCAAGGCATTTGAGGGGGAGTCATGACCGTTCCGAAACTGGGGTCGCTGGTGGTCGAGAACCAGGACACGCAGGCCGATCGCGACGCCGCGGCGGTGCTGAACCCCGACACGTTCGTCACCGGCGCCCCGTTCGGCGCGATGGCCAGACTGCGCGAGGAGGCGCCGGTGCACCCGGTGCAGATGTCCGGTCTGCCCAGGGCGTGGCTGCTGACCAGGCACGCCGACGTCCGTCTGGTCAGTCGCGACACCGACACCTTCACCAGCGGCAGGGGCAACACCCTGGTCGAGGTGGAGGCCGCACCCACCTCGGCGATGCTGCCCGGAATCGACCCGCCCCGCCATGTGCACTACCGCAAGTTGATCAACCAGGGCTTCACCGCCCGTAACGTGTTGCGGCTGGAGCCACACATGCGTCAGGTCGCCCGCAACATCGTCGCCGACATCACCGAAAAGGGCGAATTCGATGCGGTGCCCGACATTTCCGCGGAAATGTCGCTGCAGGTGATCGCCGACGTACTCGGGGTACCCGCCGAAGACCGCATGGAGGTGTTCCGGTGGAGCAACGCGATCGGGACCCTGGGCATCGAAGACCCCGATTACGCCCCCACCCCGGAGGCGCTCGGACAGGCGGCTGCCGAGATGTTCCGGTACTGCGGTGAACTGGTCAGGCACCGGCGCACCCACGGCCTCACCGACGACATCCTGTCGGCACTACTGGCCGCCGAGGTAGACGGGGAGAAACTCAATCGCGACCAGCTCAACGAATTCTTTCTGCTGTTGGCCATCGCCGGCAACGAGACCACCCGAAATACGCTCAGCCACGGCATATTAGCGCTGTCGCGACACCCCGAGCAGCAGGCGCTGCTCGCCCGCGACCCGGATGCCGTCAAGCCGGCGGTCGAGGAGCTGCTGCGGTGGGCCAGCCCGGTGATGCATTTCCGCCGCACCGTGACCCGCGACGTCGAGATCCGCGGCCGCCGGATCCCCACCGGCGACTGGGTCTTGATGCATTACCTGTCGGCCAATCGCGACAAGGAAGTGTTCGACCGGGCCGAGGAATTCGACGTCACCCGAACAGATGCCGGGCACGCCGCGTTCGGCGGCGGGGGAGTGCACTTCTGCCTGGGCGCGCAACTCGCCCGCCTGGAGCTGCGGGTGATGCTGGAGGAGCTGTACCCCAACGTGCCCGGACTGACGGTGACTGGCGAGCCCGACCGGCTGCGGTCGTCGTTCTTCCACGGGATCAAACGACTTCCGTGCAGTACGGGTTAGGTGCCTTCGGATTTCGCGATCTGCTCGCCCATGTCGTCCGCGGACAGCCGTGCCCGCAGGAACGCCCCCGAGGTCGGCAGGCTGAGGTGTAATTGCGAGGCCCCGCTGACGGCGACGCCGCCGCGCTCGCACGTGAAGTCCAGCACGTGTCCGCCGGCGGTGCGGTCGTCATTGAGGAAGTGCAGGTGATAACCCGCGACGGAGATGCCTTGTTCGAAGTCGGGGGTGCGGAACCCGACCAGAGTTCCCGACACATCGCTGAATCGGGTTTCGGCCTGTCCCTCGGTCGCTTGCGTCAGCGGCGGATACGGCTGCTGCTGTTCCATCACGGTGCGGGTGTGCAGGTCGGTGAAATGGCCGGCGACCCGGATCGCGTAGATCAGATTGGTGCTGGCGATCCGCTGGTCGATTGCTGCGGTCACCGCCGCACGATCGGTGCGCTCCTCGATGGCGATCGCGAAGTCGCGGTGGAAGCGGGTGACCGCGGCGAACGGGGTGCGATCAGCTGGTGCTGCGCGCGTGGCGGTTCCGTCCGCGCGTAACCGGTAGCAGACGCCGTCGAGGATCACCATTTCGCCGTCGAGGTGATTGAAGGTGCCCAATCCGAAGTCGCCGTGCTGCAGGATCTCGGAGACGGTGGCGTCGCCGTCGTACACGCCGTCGAGCAGGGCGCTGATGGTGGAGTACTGGTACACCTCGGACTGGTGGCCGAGAAGTGCTGCCGCCCAGCGACGGAAGTGCTCGTGTGCGGTGCTCATTCGAAGCTGTCGTCGTGCAGGTGGGCGGCCAGAGCGACGTTGTGGCTGTAGTCGACCGGGACATCGATCAATGAAGGGCCGGGTTCGGTCAACGCCTGGCGCAGGACCGAGCTGAATTCCTCCAGTGTCTCCACCCGGTAGCCGTGTGCGCCGAATGCTTCGGCATAGGAGATCGTGTCGTAGTCGCCGAGGTGCACACCGGATTTGCGGCCGTACTTCAATTCTTCCTGGAACCCCACCATGTCGTAACCGTTGTCGCGAAAGATGATGTGGGTGAACGTCAGACCGAGCCGGGTGGCGGTCTCGAGTTCCTGTGCGGAGAACAGGAACCCGCCGTCGCCGGACACCGACACCACCGGGGTGCCGGGTCGCACCAGGCAGGCGGCCATCGCCCAAGGTAGGGCGACCCCGAGGGTCTGCTGGCCGTTGGAGAACAGCAGCCGGCGCGGTTCGTACACCCGGAAGTGGCGCGCCAGGTAGATATAGACCGACCCGATGTCGCAGGCGACGGTCGCGGTGTCGTCGAGCCCGGCGCGCAGCCTCAACACCACCGCGACCGGGTTCAACCCCGGGCCGGGCGGAGCTTGATCGCGCGCGGCATTGTCGATGTCGGCCAACGCTTTCCGCTGCTCAGCGATTTCATCCCGATAGTCGGCGTCCGGGGCGAAGCCGGCCAGGGAGCCGGTCAACGCCGTGAGTGTGGATGCGATGTCGCCGCGCAGTTCCACCGCCGGCTGATAGTGGTTGTCGATGTCGGCGGGCACGGAGTCGATGTGGACGATGGTGCGCCCGACATCGTCGTTCCACAGCACCGGGTCGTATTCGACCGCGTCGTAACCGATCGCGACGACGACGTCGGCGCGGGCCAGGATGACGTCCCCGGGCTGGTTGCGGAACAGGCCCACCCGGCCCAGGAAGAAGTCCTCCAGCTGCCGGGATATGACGCCGGCCGCCTGGAACGTCTCGACGACGGGCAGCCCCGTCGCGGCCACCAAAGCCCTTAGCGCCGTGCAGGATCGGGGATCGGCACCGCGAATGCCGACCAGCAGTGCGGGCCGGTGCGCCGCGCGGATCAGTTCGGCCGCGCGCGCCCCCAGCTCAGCCGGTGCCGCCGCCAAACGGGGGATGGGCAGCGCCGCGGTGATGCCCGCGGTGGTCGGAGCGGCCAGCACGTCGGAAGGCAGGACGACCGCGGCGGCCCCACAGGGTTCGGTCAACGCCGCGCGGAATGCCGCGACGGTGGCCTCGGCCGCATTGTCGGGGTGGTCGATCTCGCCGGTGAACTTCGTGACCGTCCGCAACAGGGCCGCGGCGTCCATTGACTGGTGGGTGCGCTTGAGCCGGTCCTCGCGCTGCACCGCGCCGCACAGCGCCACCACCGGATCCTGTTCGGTGTTGGCGGTGAGCAGGCCGGTCGCCAGGTTCGTGGTGCCCGGCCCGGACGTCACCACAACGACGCCGGGGGTGCCGGTGAGGCGGCCCACCGCCGCGGCCATGAACGCGGCGTTCTGTTCGTGTCGGCAGACCACCAGTTCGGGCCCGCCGTCGAGCAGTGCGTCGTAGACGGCGTCGATCTTGGCGCCCGGCACCCCGAAGACGTACCGGACACCCTGTGCGGACAACACGTCCACGATTTTCTGGGCGCTGCGCACGGAAGTCACCTGGGTGACGCTACCCGCTGCGCGGGCCGAACCACCGGTTCAGCGCCGCGTGAGCGTGCGTGGACTCGAATTCGCCCGTCGCCCAAGCGATGTAGGCTCAGGGTCTTCGACAGGCGGGCCGAATGCGCAGGTGCCGAACATGCAACGGCCCAGTGCGCGCGCTTATTCCACGTCGGCCGGACCGAGCAGCCGCACTTCTTCCAGGTCCATGGTCTCCTGGATCTCCCGCAGCACGATGTCGTCGATCTGTCGTTGGTTTCGCAGCTCGGTGATGGCCTGGCGTTTGCGTTCGAGCACCCGAAGATGCACCTCTCGGATCTTGTCGCGTGCCTCGGTCAGGTGGTTGCTGTCGTCGGAGTCGTCGCCGTCGGCCTCGGCCAGCCGGGCCTTCTCTTCGTATTCCCTCTGCAAGCGGGCCAGTAATTTGGGCCCGACTCCGACGTCGGCGGCGACCTGCGGCAGCGCTTCGAGTGCGACTTCGGCGCCGCGGGTACGGGCCAACTGCACCTCCTCGGCGCGGGCGACGTCTTCGGGTAAGCGCGCCCATCTGACCACCAGGGGCAGCGTGCTGCCCTGGACGAGGACGGTCATCAGGATGACGACGGAGACCACGAAGATGATCAGGCTGCGGTCGGGAAAGGGCGCACCGCTGTGCGTTTCCAGCGGGACGGCCAGCGCCGCGGCCAGCGACACCGCCCCGCGAAAGCCGGCCCAGCTGGTGACACTGCGCTGGCGGAACGGCACATGACGGGTGGGCCGGTTCGTGCTTCGGTCGATGGCCAGACCCAGGACCGTGGTGACTTCGACCCAAAGGAACCGGGTCGCGATCACCACAGCGCACACCGCGAAGGCGAGATAGACGGCGTGCCGGATTCCGCCGTGCACGTCGGCGATTCCGCGCATGGCATTGGGAATCTGGACGCCGACGAACACCCACAGCGAGCCGTTGAGCAGGAACGTGGTGATGTCCCAGAACGCGAAGGACTGCAGCCGGGAGCGGGCCCGGATGACCCGCGGGCTGGCATAGGCGAGCATCAGTGCGGACACCAGCACGGCGACCACACCGCTGCAGTGCGTGGTCTCCGCGAGCAGGAACGCGGCGAACGGGGTGAGCAGGCTGAGTGCGCCTTCCTCCAACGGTGCATCGATGCGGCTGCGCAGCAGGGTCACTAAGCCACCGACGATCAGCCCGGCGAGGATGCCGCCCAGGTAGGAGTAGACGAACCGCAGGGTCAGGGCCAGGGGGCCGACCTCGCCACCGCCGACCGCCACCGACACGGTCACCCCGAACAGCACCAGCGCCGTGCCGTCGTTGATGAGGCTCTCGCCGCGCAGCACGGTCAGCGACCGCCGGGGCAGTTTCTTCGCCAAACCGGCGACGGCGGCCGCGTCGGTGGGGGAGAGGACGGCGCCCAGTACCGCGGCGGCGTGCGATTCCATGCCCATGGCCCGCGCCGTCCAGGAGACGGCGAAAGCCGTGGCGATGACCAGCCCGATACTGGTCATCACGATGACCCGAATGTTGGCTTTGATCTCGCGGAAGCTGGTGTTCAGGCTCTCCCAGTACAGGATCGCCGGTAGGAACAGCAGCAGCACCAGCTCGCCCTCGATGTGCACATGGGCGAAGCGAGGAATCAGCCCGAGCAGGCCGCCGAGGAAGATGAGCAGGACCGGGGGGCCCACGCGGAACCGCCGACCCAGGAGCGTGCCCAGGACCACGGTGGTGACGAGCGCAACAATGAGAACAAGCGCAAACACCTGTCCCATCCTTGCGCATGGCTAGGCGGCGGGCATGCCTAGCGGTGTATCAGCTGCAGTCGCAGCAGTCTCCGCAGTCGCAGCAGCAGCTGTCGCCTTCGCAGCAGGTATCGCAGCAGCAGTCGCATTCGCACTCGCAGCAGCAGGCGTCGGTGCAGCTGTCCCAGCAGCTGCGTTTCGGCTGCGGCTGGGGTGGAATCTGGCCCGGCGGAATCTCGCCGGGAATGTTGGTGAAGGGCTGATCGCCGAAGTTGATGCCCTGTTGCTCGCCGTGCGGGCTGCCGCCGGGGTAGTTGGCCCTGGGGTCGAAAGTGCGCGAGACGGAGCGCCGCAGCTCTTTGGTCAGCAGTCGCTTGGGCAGCCGACCGTCGGTGAAGTCCACGTCAGCTAGGGCCAGTTGGATGCCGAGCACCGCGTCGTCGCACAGGGTGCGTGCCTCGGCGAGGGTTGTTTCGGTGGCGGCTAACGGATTCCACTTACCGTGTGCCACGTCGTCGTGGTAGTCCTCGACGGCGTCGAGCAGATGTGCCACCCGTCCGAACAGCTGCCCGATCTCGCGCAGCGGTGCTTCGTTGGCCGGGCGGCCGGCCAACACCGCGGTATGTGCGAAGGCGGCGGCGACGGCGGTCTCGGTGGGTTCGGTGACCGCGAGCAACGAGCTGCCCGGGCCGGCCGAGGCCTCCAGTTCGGTCTGGCGGTCCATTGCGGCCACCAGGACGCCGGCGTCGAAGCCCAGCTCGTGTCCCGTGTCGGTGCCGCGGCGCACCCAGCGCTCGGCGATGCGTCGCGCGGTGGGACGCACCGCGGCCACCCCGACCAGACCGTCGCGGTCGTCGACGTGGTCGCGGACCTTCGCCGCGGCCAGGGCCAACGACACCACTGCGGCCAGTCGCACGCATTCGCCGGTCGCCACATCCGCGCGCTTCATGCCGCGCAACGGGCACGGTCCGGCCGTGCGCCGCGTGGGCTGCGCCGCCGACTGCGCTTCGACCAACAGCGAGACGATCAGTCCGTCATAGTTGGTCGCAATCCGCGCGGCCTGGCCGTAGTCGTCGCGCAATGCCAGACAGAGGCCGCAGAGCTGGGCGCGCCACGCGGCGGTGAGTTCGCTGCCGAGGCGATGGCGGCAAGGCCGAATGATGCCAAACACGCATCGAAAGTACCGGAATGTTTGCTGGTACGTGGGTATATGGGGGTTGTTTCGAGAGTGCGTGTATGGCGGGGTTTCGATGAACTATTCGCCGCAGGCGCACACTCGAAGCTGTCAGCGCACACTCGATCCGCGGGGGACTATGGTGCATGGATGAAGGTCAAGCAGCTGGCCGTCCTCGCACTGTTTCTGATGCTCCTGGGCTGTTCGAGCCCGAGTAAGGCGGCGACCAAAACCATTGATGTCTCCATGGACGATGTGCTCAACCAGAGCGCGATCACCCGCGATGTCACGCTTGCCGTCGGTGACTCGCTGAAGGTTTCGCTGGGCTCCAACAAGAGCACCCCGTACCGCTGGACGTCCGATCCGAAAATCGGTGACGCCGCGCTGCTTAAGCAGGCCGGTCACGAGTATCTGCGCAGCACCACCGACCGGATGGGCGCCCCCGGCACCGAGGTGTGGACGTTCACGGCGTTGAAGTCCGGGACGACGACGATCGTCGCCAAGTACGGCAGCGTCGTCGGCGACGCCGCGCCTACCTGCACGTTCACCGCGAATGTCACGGTGCAGTAGTGCCGCGCTGGCCGGGGTTCTTTCGTGTGCCCAAGGAATTGCTGGCGGAACTCGACGCCGAGGGCACTATCTTTCTCGCTTCGCGGGTAGGGGTTCGACGCAGCTTCAGCGGCGATGTGCCGGGCGTCTACTCGGCTGCGGGCGTGTCGCGCAGCCGCGGCATGTTCGCGTTCAGCAAGCGGCGGATCGTCGCGACATTTCCCACCGGCGCCGATTCCCATCTGCGCGCCGTCGACTGCTCGTGGGACGCCGCGCCCGGTCCGGCTGTCGCGACGATCTCGGACCGTGGGCTGTCGATCGAAATCGATCTGGGCGAAGTGGACCACACCTTCAACGGAACCATGAAACTGGATTACCGACGGGAGGTTCCCGACGAGGTGCTGCAGCGGCTGCCGGCCGCGGCGGTGAAGTACCGACTCGAGCCGATGTTCGTGTACCGCGCGGCCGGGGTGCGTCCCCGCCACTAGAGGCACTAGAAAGGAGCCGGCGATGAGCGCCATTGATTTCCACTTCGATCCGATGTGTCCGTTCGCGTACCAGACCTCGGTGTGGATCCGCCATGTTCGCGAACAGCTGGGCATCACCATCGACTGGCGGTTCTTCAGTCTGGAGGAGATCAACCGCGTCGAGGGAAAGAAGCACCCCTGGGAGCGCGACTGGTCCTACGGCTGGTCGTTGATGAGGATCGGGGCCCTGTTGCGCCGGACCGACATGGCGTTGCTGGACCGTTGGTACGCCGCGATCGGTCACGAGCTGCACGATCTGGGCGGCAAGCCGCACGACCCCGCCGTCGCGCGGCGGCTGCTCGGTGAAATCGGTTGTGAAGCAGCGATTCTCGATGCCGCGCTGGCCGACCCTTCGACCCACGACGACGTCCGGGCCGAGCATCAGCGCGTGGTCGACGCCGGCGGGTACGGGGTGCCGACGTTGTTCCTGGACGGCCAGTGCCTGTTCGGGCCGGTGCTGGTTGACCCGCCCAGTGGCGCCGACGCGGTGAAGCTGTGGGATGTGGTCACCGGGATGGCCTCGCTCCCGCACGTGTACGAGCTGCAGCGACCCAAGTCGGCTGCCGACGCCGAGCTGATCGGCCGCAGCCTGCGCCCGTATCTGGACGGGCGGGACTGGGTGAGTATCAACCGGGGTGAAGTGGTGGATGTCGACAAGTTGGCGGGGCGGGCGTAGTCCGACACCATCGCGGCTGGCGGGACCTCGGTCGACTCGCCGATCACCAGCTACGACAAGGCAATTCGTCTCTTCCATCCTATGTGCATCCCTGCCGGTGGATTTTTCAACTCCGGCGACGGCAACGTCGGCATCAGCCTGTCACACCATGGCGATCGGCGAGATCTTCAAGCCAATTGCCAAGGCGCCGGCTAACTCTCGGCTGGTGTCGTAATCGAAGATCACGTGGCCGCTGATCACGTCGACGTCGCGCTTGGCCCGCTGCAGCGGGTTGTCCAGGAAATGCGCGCTGGCACCGGATGATTCGAGTAGGTCGGCGATCACATCGCGGGATTCCTTGACGATGTGCGCGGCGGCTAGGCGGGCGTCGGCGCGAACCGCTCTGGGCACCTTATTGCCGGTGGCCAGGATCTCGTCGATGCGTTCGGCGGCGTCGTGCAGCAGCCCGTGCAACGCGCGGAGCCTGACGCGGGCCTGACCCAAGCGGGCCTGGGCCGCGGGCTTGTCCTTCTGGCTGGTGCCTTCGTAGGCGATGACCCGCTCGCTGAGGCGCTGCGTGTAGATCTCTGCAACGCGTTCGGCGGCGCCGAGGGCCGGCATGGCGGCGGTCAGCGCGAGTGCGGGCACCAGGGGCCAGCGGTAGACGTCCGCGTCGTGCAGCCGGGCGCCCGGTGTGGTGCCGGCGTAGATGTCGGTGACCTTGACCAGGCGGTGCGCGGGGACGAAGACGTCGTCGGCGACGATGTCGTTGGAGCCGGTGGCGCACATGCCGTCGGTGTGCCAGACGTCGACGATGCTGAAGTCGTCGGCCGGGACGAGCGCGAGCGCCGGGTAGATCGCTTCGTCCGGCCCGCAGAGCGCGCCGACGATCGCCCAGTTGCCGTCCATCACGCCGGTGGCCCAGGACCAGCGTCCGCTCAGGGCTACTCCGCCGTCGGCCGGTGTGCCGCGACCGGTGGGGGCCAGCGGGGCGGAGGCGAGGAACGGCTGGGTCGCGAAGCCTTCGGCCTGGGCCTGCTCGTCGAACAGGGACAGCATCCACGTGTGCAGGGTGTAGAACGCCGCGGTCCAGGCCGTGGCGGCGCAGCCGTGGGCCATCCGGCGTACCGGGTCGAAAATTGCTGCGAAATCGGCTTGTTGGCCGCCATAGCCGCTGGGTTTGAGGAGCTCCGTGAAGCCGGATTGTTCGAGCTCCTTGACGGTGGCTTCGGGTAGCCGCCGGAGCTGTTCGGCTTCAATGGCGCGCCGGTGTAAGCGGTCGACGAAGTCGTCGGTGATGGCCGTCATGCCACCACCATACCTTTTGGTATGTTCAGGGGCGAAGCAAGAAGCTCAGGAACTTCTCGCGCTGCTGCCTTTTCGGTGTGCCAACGGACAGGTGCAGCAGACCGACGCCGGCGGCGAAGGTGGTGCTGGCGCGCAGATCGGCTTCTTCGGCGTCAAAGCCATAGTCGCGAAAGGCTTGTCGTACCTGCTTGAGGAGCCGGCGGTCGGCGGCGCGGAGGGCGGTGGCGATCTTCTCGTCGGATCGTGCCCATTCCCGCATGGCGCGTTCCAGGGTCCAGTGTCGCGGCTTGACGAGCAGCCCGATCATCTGGGACAGCCGCTCGCGTGGTTCGGTGTCGCCGAGTTGCTCGATCTCGCGAAGTTCGTCGTCTTTGAGCCGAGTCCAGGATTCGATCAACGCCTGGCGGTAGGCCGCCATGTCGGCGAAATGCCAGTAGAAACTGCCTTTGGTGACGTTTAGGCGGGAGCAGAGTCGGTCGAGCTTGAGGGCGTTGAGGCCTTCGTCGGCTACGGTCGTATAGCCGGCCTGCAGCCAATCGTCGACCGTGAGACGGCTGCTGGTCGCCATAAACCGCAGCCTACGTGTGCAAGGATCGAGTGATGACTTCGCCGCGTGGCGGGTCGCGTGTGGGGACCCGGTTCGGACCGTATGAACTGCGGTCCCTGCTGGGTACGGGCGGTATGGGGGAGGTGTACCGGGCCTTCGATACGAGTCGGGGGCGAATGGTGGCGCTGAAGCTGTTGCGGCCGGATCTGGCGGCCGACCCGCAGTATCAGGAACGCTTTCGCCGGGAGTCCCAGATCGCGGCCCGGTTGCAGGAACCGCACGTCATCCCGGTGCACGACTTCGGCGCCATCGGTGGTGTGCTGTTCATCGACATGCGCCTGGTGGACGGCGGCAGCCTTCGGGATCTGCTGCAGGCGCGCGGTCCGCTGGATCCGTCGGATGCGGTGGCGGTGGTCGCTCAGGTGGCGTCAGCGCTGGACGCCGCCCACGCCGGGGGCCTGGTGCATCGCGACGTCAAACCGGAGAACGTGTTGGTCACCGCGGACGGCTTCGCCTATCTCGTCGACTTCGGCATCGCCCGCAGTGGGGGCGATCCCAGTTTGACCGGCGCGGGTTTGCCCATCGGGTCGTATCTGTATATGGCTCCGGAACGGTTCAGGGGGGACCGGGTCAGCGCGGCGACCGATGTCTATTCGTTGGCCTGCCTGCATTACGAGTGTCTCACGGGCAGGCCGCCGTTCGACTTTCCGGAGCCGGCGGCAGTGATGAGCGCACATGTCTTCTCCGCTGCGCCGCGGCCAAGCATCATGCGCCGCGGGATTTCTCGGGCCTTCGACGGGGTGATCGCCAGAGGGATGGCCAAACAGCCTGCGGCACGGTTTGTTTCGGCCGGTGAGTTGGCGCGCTCGGCTGCGGCCGTGGTGCGTCCGCCGTCGGGGACCCGGCCGTTCACGACGTCGTACCCGAACCCGGAAGACACGGGTTACAGTCCGTATGCTCCGCCGGGTCCGCTTGCGGCGCCGGTCGGGGGTCGGCGCCGGATGCCGGTTGTCGTGGGCGGATTCGCGGCGTTGATGCTGGTGATCGCGGCTGTGCTGGCGGTGGTGTTGGCGTTCGGTGGCCGGTCGGGCCCGTCGAGGCCGACGGCGTTGCCTACGACTTCTGCGGCCCCGTCGTTGTCCAGGCAGGTGGATGGCGCGGACGCCTTGGGCTTCGTCGGGCATACGGCGCGATGTGACCCGGGCAGCCCGCCCGCGGCGATTCTGGCCACGGCGAAGTCTCTAGTGGTGGTGTGTAGGGCTGGGCCGCAAGACTTCTACTACCGAGGCGAACGGATCAGCGACGGCGCGCACATCGAATTGGGTGGTGCCGTGCCGACTTCCGGCGGATTCGACGTCGTGAATCCAGCCAACGGGGTGCGCTACCAGATTCGTCCGCAGATGCTGACCATTTTCAGTGGCAGCCATGTCGATTCAGCGGAACCGGCGTTAGGGTATGCGGCGAGTGGTTGATTGGTCGGCTGCCGTCACTTCCGTCACTTGCGTCTCTGGAAAAGTCGACTAGTTGAAAGCCCGCCTCCTAGCGACAAACGGCAGGGAAGCCCCCAGTGCAGCGGCAGTCCCTGCTGTTGTCGCTATGAGGTGGGCACACGCGCCGTCGTTCGGTCGAGAGACGCATGTGGCTGATGTGGGTATTTCTTCGGCAGGGCAAGGTGCAGTGGGGCGCTAATGGCGCCATGCCAAGCGGGCAGATCTCCTAGATACCGTTGTAGCACCGGCTGCTGTGCGGGGGTGGGTCCGCCCGATCATGGTCCGCCCGCCCGCCTCGAGTCTCGGGCGTCCGTTGTGAGACCGAGGCGCTCGCCGGCGGACCTTACTCCCCGAACACCACTCCGGGATTGAGAATGCCTGCTGGGTCGAAGCTTTCCTTGATGCGCCGCATCAGCGCCACCTTGGCGGGGTCTTCGAGCTTCAGGTAGTACGGCGTCTTGGCGCGCCCCAACCCGTGCTCACCGGAGATTGCCCCACCCAATTCCATTGCTAGCGCGAAGATGTCGGTCATTAGCTGTTTACGGGCCACCGGATCCTTCAGCAGGATCGCCAGGTGCACGTTGCCGTCGCCGGCATGCCCGCAGCCCGCCACAGCGCCACCGGCCGCCGAGGCCAAACCCCTTACCGTGCTGAGGAATTTCGGCATCGCCGAGCGCGGCACCACGGTGTCGATGATGTCGTCGGCGCCGATCGCCTTGGCCGTCCAGAACGCCTTCTCCCGCGCCTCGATCAACCGCCGTGCCGACCCGCCCTCCAGCACATAGGCGTCCACCGCACCCAATTCGGCCAGCAACTCGCCGGTCCGCTCGACGTCTTCGTCCAACCGGTCCGGCGTCCGATTCTCAAGTCCCACAACGAGATACGCCGCACAGCTGTCACGCACCCGGTCCGGGATGCCCAGCTCGAGGTTCTGGGTGTGGATGATCGCGGCCATCGTCAGGTTGTCGATGTATTCGAGGATGTAGGGGGCCAGCCCGGCCGCCAGCACGGCGGGCACCGCCGTCATCACCTGGTCGAAGTCGGCGAACGGCGCCACCACCGTGGCGCTGTGGTCCAGGCGCGGATACAGCTTGACGATCACCTCGGTGGCCAGCGCGAGGGTGCCTTCGGAGCCGACGATCAGTTGGGTCAGGTCATAGCCCGTCGACACCTTGGCGATCTTGCCGCCGGTGCGGATGATCTCGCCCGTCGGCAGCACGGCCTGCAGTCCGAGCACGTTGTGGCGGGACACCCCGTACTTGACCGCGCGCATCCCGCCGGCGTTGGTGCCGACGTTGCCGCCGACGCTGGCGGACAGCTCGCCCGGATACACCATGTAGCGCAGACCGTATGGGTCGGTGACGGCGTCGAGTTCGGTCAGCGTGATCCCGGGCTGGACGACGGCGACCTGGTTGGTGGTGTCGACCTCCAGCACCTTGTTCATCCGCTCGAACGAGATCAGCAGCCCGCCGGGCGCGGGGCGCGCCGCGCCGGACAGGCCGGACCCGGAGCCGCGGGCCGTCACCGGCACGCCCTGCGCGGAGGCGGCCTTGAGCAAGGCCGCCACCTCCTCGGCGGAGGCCGGCTTGGCGACGTAGGCCGGCTGCACCGGCGACTGTGTCAGCTCCTCGTCGTGGGCATAGTCCTCGGGGATCGCGTCACCGGATTGCAGATTCTCTCTGCCGACGATCTCGGCGAACTGCGCTGTCATGTCGCTCATCGGCATCAATCTATCCTTCGTTCGGCCCTGAAAGGTGAGGACTTCTGACCCTCACCAGCGCTCCCGTTGGGGCGGATAGTAACGGCCATGGAGCACCTGTCTGCCCTCGACGCGGCATTCCTGGAAGTCGAAGACTCCGACCCACATGTGAGTCTGGCGATCGGCGGGGTGTCCATCATCGAAGGGCCCCCGCCGACTCATGAGGAGTTCGTCGAAGCGTTCGCCGAACGCGTGCAATCGATTCCACGCTGCACGCAGGTGCTGAAGACCTACCCGCTCGACATCGGTCCGCCCGAATGGGTGGACGATCCGCACTTCGACATCTCGCGGCACCTGCACCGGCTGGCGGTGCCACAGCCGGGCGGCGACGCCGAACTGTTCGACATCGTGGCCGACGTGATGGAGCGCCGCCTGGACCGGGAGCGCCCGCTGTGGGAGTGCTTCATTATCGAGGGCCTGGACGATAATCGTTGGGCGGTGCTGACCAAACTGCATCACTGCATAGCCGACGGCATCGCGACGACACAGATGATGGCGAAGTTCAGCGACGAGGGCGGCGGCGAGTCCTTCGCCACGGAGATCCACGGATCCAAGGAGCCGGATCGGCGCTGGTGGGATGCGAAGTTGAGCATGAACCCGGTCAGCTGGGCCAGGGCTATCGCTCGAACGGCGTTTGGCGCTGCGTCCGCCGTCGAACACGCCGCGCTGGGGGCGGCCGAGCTGACGGCGAGCATGCTCACCGCGGCGCCGGACACGTCGTTGAGCGGGTCGGTCACCACCCGGCGGCGCTACCGGGCGGCCCGGGTGCGGTTGGCCGACCTGCACGAGGTCGGCGACGCGTTCGACGTGACGGTCAACGACGTGGCGCTGGCCGCGATCACCGCCAGCTACCGGCAGCTGCTGCTGGACCGCGGGGAGAAGCCCGGGCGCAACTCGCTGCGCACGCTGGTGCCGGTGTCGGTACGCGGGACCAACCACTTCAACATGACCGACAACGAGGTGTCGGCGATGCTGCCGCTGCTGCCCGTCGACGAGGACGATCCGGTGACCCAGCTGGAGTTGGTGCACAAGCGTCTGCAGCATGCCAAGGACAGCGGGCAGAGCGAGGGCGGCAGTGCGATGCTCTCGGCGGTCGGGAGTGCGCCATTCATGTTCTCGGCGTGGGCGGTTCGACTGCTCAGTCATCTGCCGCAGAAGGCCGTGGTGGCGTTGGCGACCAACGTCCCGGGCCCGCGTGCCGAACAACGGCTGCTGGGCCGGCGGGTGTTGGAGATCCTGCCGGTTCCACCGATCGCCTTGCAGCTGCGCACCGGTATCGCAATGGTCAGCTACGCCGAGCATTTCGTCTTCGGCATCACCGGCGACTACGACTCCGCACCCGACCTGGAGGCGCTCGCCTCCGGGATCGAGGACGGGGTGGCGCGACTGCTCGAACTCAGCCGCGCCCTGCGGGTCAAGCGTGGTCATAAGGCCCACAAGGCGTTGGCTTAGGCGACTTTCGGGGCGAAGGTGACCGGCAGGGTGCCCAGGCCGGTCATGGCGGGGTTGCCCAGGTAGACGTCGACGCCGGCTTCGTCGACGACGTAGTCGGGGATGCGGTCCAGGACGGCCTTGACCATCACCTCGGCCATGGTCCTGGCCAGGTGTGAGCCGATACAGCGGTGGGGTCCGAGGCCGAAGGCCAAATGGCGGTTGGGGTTACGGTCCAGCACGATCTCGTCGGGTCGGTCGAATTCGGTTTCGTCGTGGTTGGCGGCCAGCCAGCTGATGATGAGTTTGTCGTTGCGCTTGAGGTGTTGGCCATCGAGGGTGACGTCTCTGGTGACGGTGCGGCTGAGTTGCTGGTTGACCGAGAAGTAGCGCAGGAATTCGTCGGTGGCGGTGCGGTAGAGCTCCGGGGTTTGTCGTAGTTGGTCCCGCAGTTCCGGGTGGGTGCCCAGGTGCAGCAGGGTCAGGGCGGTCTGTGAGGTGGTGGTGTCGACGCCGCCGCCGATGAGGTTCCAGATGATGTTGAGCAGTTGTTCGTCGGTGAGTCTGTTTCCGTCGTACTCGAATTGGAGCAGGAAGCTGGTCAGGTCCTCCTTCGGGTCGCCTCTTCGCAGGGCGGCGTACTCGAGGACGCCCTGCATCATCTCCGGCACCGCGGCGATGGCTTTGAGGTATTCGGGGCTGTCCTGGGGCACGGCCATGACGGCGTGGAAGAGGTTCGCGTAGAGGTGCCAGTTGTCGTAGGGCAGGCCCATCAGCTTCATGGTGAGGATGGCCGGGACGGGGCTGGCGTAGTCGAGCACCAGATCCATGTGTCCTTCGGTGATGCGCCGGTTGAGGAACTCGTGGGCCTTCTCTTCCATGAACGGCCGCAGTTTGTCGACGGCGCCGGGGGAGAAGAACGGCGCGAGGGCGTGTCGTAGGGCCTGGTGGTAGGGGCCGTCGATCTCGCCGATGCCCAGGGCGGGCTGGCCTTCGGGACGCGGAACGCCCATCTCGCCCTGATAGTCGATGCCGTCTTCGGCGTTCGGCTCGTACTTGTGTGCGAAAGTGTCGCCGTCGCGGGCGGTTTCGCGAACGGCGTCGTAGCTGGTGAGAAACCAGAAGCCGCCGTAATTGGTGTTCCAGGCGACCGGGCATGTGCGTCTCAGCTCGGCGTTGATGGCGAGTTCGTTGAGGTTGAACTCGTCGGAGTGGTGGTCGAAATTCGTCTTTACTTCGGCGGGGATGTCGGGCCGTGCTGTCACTTGTTATGTGCCTCTCGGAGTGCGCAGCGGAGGGCGCGGCGCAGCGCCCGGCGCTTTTTACGCTATCTTTGCATTATTACGCCATAGGGAGGTGCGGGGCCATCGAGGACTGGGCTGGCGGGGCGACCATCGGCGGGCGGGTGATCCCGGCGCTGCCAGATCTGGCCCGCATGCGGCGGGAGCGTTTCGATCGGTTGCAGGCTGGTTTGGCTTCCGGCGGTTTGGACGGGTTGGTGTTGCTCGGGTCCAGTGCGGTGTCGTACGCGACGGGTGCGTTGACGCCGTCGATGGACGGTGACACAGCGGCGTTGTTCCGTGCGGTGGCGGTGGTGGTGGCGGGGGAGTCGGCGCCGCATCTGTTCACAATGTTCGCCGACGGGGCGCCTTCGGACGTCGTGGTTCATGGGCCGTTGTTTCCGGATCTTGACGACGGGGTGTTTGCGTCGGAGTTGGCTTCTCTGTTCGGTGCTGGGGCTCGGCTGGGGATTGACCACTTGTCGCACGCCATGTTTCGCGGTCTTCGCGGTTACGAGTGGGTGGACGCGTCGGGGGTGTTGGGTTCGGCGCGGGTGTTGAAGACGGTCGACGAGGTGGCGTGTATTCGGCACGCACAGTGGCTGAATGAGTTGGCGATGGAGGACGCATTGGCTGTGCTTCGGCCCGGTGTGCGCCAGGTCGACCTGAGTGCGGCGTTTCTGCGGCGGGTTTTCGAGCTGGGGGCGTCGGCGGGTGGGATCGACCCGATCTGGCAGGTGATGGCTCCATATCGTTCGGCGGGCCCGTGGACTGTGCATGGTGATCTGGCGTATCCGACGGTGACCTCGGACCGGTTTCTCCGGTACGGCGATGTGATCTGGGTGGACGCCGGGATCATGTACGAGGGTTATGCCTCGGACTACGGCCGGACGTGGGTGGTGGGGTCTGCGTTGAATGGGATGCAGCTTTCGCAATTTAGGCGGTGGCGGGGGGTGGTCGACGCGTGCCTGGACGTGTTGCGTCCTGGGGTTTCCGGTTTGGAGTTGTGCAAGGTGGCGGTGGCGGCCAATGACGGGGCGCGGCCGTGGATCGAGCACTTTTACCTGGCGCACGGGGTGGGGACCGACAGCGCGGAGATGCCGCTGATCGGGACGGACCTTGGTGAGGATTTCGACTCTCGTCTGGTGGTCGAGCCTGGGATGGTGATGGTGTTCGAGCCGGTGATCTGGGACGAGGGTTCCGCGGGGTATCGGGCGGAAGACATTGTGGCCGTGACGGATAACGGGTGGGTGAAGTTGAGCTGCTCGGACTATGCGCCGTATGGAGTTGTCGCATGAGCCCAGTGGCGCGTGATTCCGGTGTGCGCGTTGGGGTCATGGCTTTGGAGGACTCGTGTCGGGTTGACTTCGCTGCGTTGCGGGCTGAGCGCCGGGCGAAGGTGTTCTCCGGCATGGAATCTGCCGGCATTGACGCTTTGATTCTTGGCGGCGCCGGCAATGTGCACTACGTGTGTGGGGCGCGGTTGTTGGGCCGCGCCGGGGTTTTGCCGTTCGCGCCGGTGTGTGGGGTGGTGCGGTCGACCGGGCGGGTGCACCTGCTGTCGACGTGGGATGAGGGAGTGCCGCCGGAGATCGAGCGGGAGGATCTGTATCCGCTGAGCTGGAACCCGGTGAATCTGATGGCGTCGGTGGCGGCGATTCCGGGGTTGCGTGAGTCGCGAAGGATCGGGACCGATGGGTTGACTGCTACGTCCGGGGCGATGATCGCATTGTTGGCCTCCGGGGCGGAGGTGGTGGACGGTGGTGCCGTGCTTGAGGGGTGCCGGCGGGTGAAGACGGACGCGGAGATCACGTGTCTCGAAGTGGCGGCGGCGATTTCGGAATCGGCGTTGAGTGCTCTGGCTGCGGCATTGCGACCTGGGATTTCGGAGCGGGAGTTGCTCGGGGTGTACTCCGAGCATGTGGCGCGATTGGGGGCGCCGGTGCCGCCGTCGGAGAGTGTGTGCTTTGTTACCTCTGGGGCGGGGGCGCTTCGGCATGTGGCGTCGGATCGGGTGGTGGGGGACGGGGAGTTGGTGGTGTTGGCGCCGGGGGCGCTGTATGCGGGGTATGAGGCGGGGTTGGCGCGGACGGTGGTGGCTGGCTCGAGTGGCTCGGGATCGTTGGGGGAGCGTTGCGCTGCTGGGATGGACGCGTTGGTGGGGGCTTGCCGTGCAGGCGCGGTCGGCGCCGATCTCTACCAGGCGTGGGAAGGCGTTGGCTTAGGCCCGGCTTCGGTGGTGCTCGCCCACGGATTGGGGTTGGGGGCTGAGCCGCCGGTGATCGGGTTGGGGCGTGGGCGTGATGCGGTGTTGGAGGAGGGGATGGTCTTGAGCGTGCAGTCGTGGGTCGTTGAGGAAGGCGTCGGCGGGTGTCTTCAGCGTGAGACGGTGGTGATTGGCGCCGGTGGCCCTGTGGTTCTGACGCGGTATAGGCGATCGTAATGAGTTCGCAGCCGGTCGTTTTCAACCATGTCGGGTTGTGCGTGCGGGATCGCGTGGCGTCGCGACGGTTTTACGAAGGGATACTGGGGTTTCAGTTCTGGTGGGAGTTGGATGCTCCGGAGGAGGGGACGGCTGCGCTCTTGCAGCTTTCGGGGCCGGTGGGGTTGCATGCGACGTACCTGGTGCGAGATGGGTTGGTGCTGGAGTTACTCGATTACTCAGGGCGTGAAGTCTCGGCTGGCGACGGGCGGGTGATGGATCAGGCTGGGCTGACGCACATTTCGTTTTCTGTGTCGGATCTTCGTTCGGTGTTGGCGCGGGTAGGGGAGTTTGGGGGGACTGTTGTGGAGGGGACGGTTTCGGAGGGGGCGGCGATGGTGCGGGATCCGGATGGGCAGTTGTTGGAATTGCTTTCGGATGGCTGGCTAAGCGTCTTGCCGAAGCTGACGAAGTAGTTCTTGAGTGCGCATTGCGACCGACGCCAATCGTTCGGCCGGGTCACCTGAATTCGAGAACACTCCCGTCGGTGCGACTGAATATCATCAGAATGGCGACATGATCCTTAACCTTTACTCGGCCGAAACGACGTGGATTTTTGTATGAATTTCCTATGGGTTGCCAGGCCAACCTCGCTCGAACTTCGAGGTGAACATTAGGTTAATCACCACTTCGGGACCCCTGGGGAGGTGGTTTCGGGTGAATTTTGCATCGGGCGTATCGACGGTCCTCTGCGCCGCTTTGATGGTGAGCATGCTGAGCGCGGCGCCTCCCGCCTCCGCCGACCCGTCGTGGACGATGCCAAATCTCATCGGCAAAGATCTCCAGGGCGCTCAGGACGCAATACAGTCGTTGACCAACGGTCAGGTGTGGTATTCGGGCTCAAAGGACCTGACGGGCAAAGGCCGCAGCCAGATTGTGGATCGGAACTGGCAGGTATGCACCTCGACGCCTCCGCCAGGGGCAACGATCACGACAAGCACAAGCATCACTTTTGGCGTCGTACGCATCGATACTGAGAAGTGCCCGTGACGGGGTTTGCCGGCGCGAGGCGGCACGCTCAGACGTCGCTGATGCAAGTATTCACTGACGTGCCGCACCCGGATGCGGGCAACGGCGTGCTCACCATACTGAGGCTGCCAATCAGTCCTGAGCCCGACGCTGTCGCCGCAATGGCGAACCGGCTCAATCTCATTGAGGCTCTGGGGGTTTTCATGACCAACTTCCTCGGCGCGTGGTGTCCTGATCCAACCGAGCCAGTTCGTAGGACAGTCGCGTACTGCTCGTTCATCCCGAATTTTCTTTCTCGGTGGGTGCGCATCGAGAATTTTATTGTGAACGCGAGCGTTCACTCGAGAATGGCTGCGTCATATTTGAATCAGTAGTGCTCCTGACGGAAGTTCGAGCGCGGGAAGGGATCACCGGCGCTTGTGCGCCGATTTGGCCGATCGGCGGCGAGCCTTGCGGCCTCTTGGTTTCGAAGCTTTCGTTGCGGCCTTCTCGGAGGCCGCGCGCTTCGGCTCGGTTATCGTTCGGCGAACGCCGAGGGGTTTCTCGGGCTGCAGCTTATGCGGCCGATCTTTCGTATGCACGATGACCAGCTCATGGTTTGGCCTGGTCAACGCGGTGTAAAGCGGCCCGCGGCGGCGGCGGTCGAGGTGGGGAAGGTCAGTGGGTTCAACCACGACGACCGCGTCGAACGCTAGGCCACGCGCGTCGTTTCTTGTGAGCACATTAACCGTGGGCCGTGCTGGATCGCTGCGCAGCAGCGGGATGATGGCAGCTGGCATGTTGGTTATGACGGCGACCGTGCCTTGCGGGTACGTCGATTGCAGTCGCGCGACCTGTTGAACGACCGTTGCGGCCCAAGTGCTCCCGTACGGTCCCGACAATCTCCGGTAGTTTGCCTTCTCTCCGCAGAGCAGGCGGGGGGCGGTTGTCAGGTGGCAGCAATCTGTTGGCGAATTGCAGGATTCTCTCGGTCGACCGGTAGCCAAGTTTCAAGCGGATCGGGGTTGTGGCGGATGGGAGCCCGACGGCGTTCGAGATATCCGACCACGTCGTGAGCGTGTTGTCGGTGCGGCGCTGATTGAGGTCTCCGAGGATGGTCCATGCATCGGCGTCGTTCATCGCCCACAAATTCAACCATTCACCTGTTGCCACATCCTGTGCCTCGTCGACAATGATGTGCCCGATGCGAGACCGCGCTCCGTCCGGTCTTACGTAGTGCTCAATTAATGTAAGCAGCCACAAAAGACTCGGTTTCAAATGCGCCTGTTCGTAGCGGCGTCGGAGTTTGTCGAGACGCCTGCCAAGCGGGTTCCGTAGTGAGTAGACGCCGGTCTGAGCCGTTGCTGCGGAGGAGAAGATAGGTGACTTCCAGGCCATCTGAATTCCCGACGAGTTTCATTGTGTCCGTGCTGCCGGCACCATGTCGCGGTTGAAATCTTCGCGCTTCGGCCGATCCATTCGGGTATGCGGTGTGGCCTTGTGCGAACGCCGGCCGTCATCGGCTGCGAGACTACCGGACGTGTGGCGAGTCTCCGGGGACCTCGTTGATCACGTCGCGGACATGCGTGCTGTACCGGCTGGTGAGGCCGACCACCACGACATCGCCCTCGCACGTCGACGGAGTGCGCGGGTCGTCGCTGATGAATTAGGTGGCCCGGTGAGAGGCGATGGTGGATTTCCCGCTGCCGGGTTTACCCTCCATGATCATGCTTCGGGTCGCCGGGGCGGTGATGAGGCGGTATTGCTCGGGTTGCAGGGTGGACAACACGGGTGTCAGGCTTGCTTTTCGCGGTGCTCGCAGTCGGGCGCTCAGCAGCAGTTCGGCGCGCACAATGGGCCGGATGTCGGCCGCGTCGTTGCCCCGCCCGGTATGGCCAACGCGAGAGGAAGGTGCTTGCCTAACTGGTTTCTCACTCTTCTCGCGGTCAGTGTCGCCTGCAGGCCTGACGTACGCCTTTGAGGGTTGCTGCGCCACATCCGCGGTCGGCGGTTCGCTTGCCCGTGGACGGCCCGCCGGTTGGGCTCGGCCGAAAACCTGTTCTGGAGGTCGATCGCAGAACATGTCATCGACGAAGTCGTCGATCACATTGTCGGAATGCTGGAAGGTCCGGCGTGCGGCGACGTTCTCGGTTTCGGGTCTCCCGACACGGCACCGAAGAATGAGCGTGCAACCTTGAGGCGCCAGTTGAAAACTGCAACGCCGTCGATCCCTGCATGCCTGTAGCCCAAGTAGAACCCGAATCCGACAAGTTCGTCATCTGGCTCCGCCAATGCGATTCGACCTACGAGCCTGACGTGTGGGCTCGGTTCAGGTTGGCGGCCAACAGTTTTGGTGAACCGCCAGCTGGCGAGTCCATCGGGCTGGAGGAGGGGCCGGGAAGCGTTCTTGTCGAGGTAGTCGCGGTTTCGCCATGTTCCATGGCCCGCTCGTAGTCGACTTCTCGCTGTTTGTCGGACGAGTTCACCTTCGCAGAACGTCCTTCACATAGGGCGCGCGGAGTAATCCGCTATTGCCCGAAGCGATCACATCATCGCGCTGGCGGCCTTCCCATCTCGTTCCCGTCAGCATTGGGTGAGCGGAAGTAATCGGATTGTCAAATTCGGGCGGTCACGCGTTCAGGTCAGCTCTCACAAGCGATGTCTTCAGCGTTGCGTCCCCAAAAGACTTGACGTCGGCGATGACGTCAGTCGGCGTGCCAGGCGAGTGCTCTGTCCGACCCGTATGCGAAGGTGCAGTCATGAGTCCAGAGCGCTTTGCAGTTCCTCCCACATTGCCGGTCTTGGTCGAGCATTACGCGGAGGCGAGCCCAAGCCCGGTCCGATTCCGCACCCCGACATGGGAAGCGGCGCTCGACGACGTGCAGGGCAAGCCAACAGCTCTGTTGCGTGACCCGAAAATCACGACGGAATCGGCCAACGAGCGGTATCGCACGCTCGGTGATCGCGTCGTGACCTCCAATGCCATTGCCGATATCTGCTCGGGAATAGATCTCGCCGAGGACGAATCAGTGATTGCCGCCTTCGTGCTAGTCATGGCGTGGGGGTCGGGGACGACCAATAGTAGGTCACTCCGTAACACGCGCTCGGCCCTCGACAATATGAAGGGTGCTGTAGCGGTGTTGCGTGAGTCAGCCACGGCGCTCCGAGGCATCAATGAGATCGACAGCGCGGAGTTGGCAGTTGCCCATCGCAGCTTCGTGCTTGCCGGCGTGCGAGAGCCATTCTTTACGAAGTGGTTTTCGTTCGCGGGCGTCAAGCCGAAACGGCGCTGGCAGCCCTTAATTCTCGACAGCCGCGTACGGAACACCCTCCATAAAACGCTTGACGTGTGGCTGAACGACATCGCCCGCGAACGTAACGATCCCTGGCGCTATGTTGCTTACCTCGAAGCCCTGCATACCTGGGCTGATAAGCTCGGACACCCTACGACGGCATCACGACTTGAGTGGATTCTATTCCAGCACAACGGCAAGCCCATCTAGCCCGAGGAGTGCCGTCACTCGTCGACTCCAAGTGCCGCCGCGGTCGCCCAAGGCAAGCAAGCCAACCCTAGATGCAGCAGCCCGCAACTGCAGAAATTATTGTGGCGAATCGCACACGATCAACCCAGAACCGTTCTCCCGCAACACCCCTCGCTTAAGCGCCGTTGTCAACGCGTGCCCGAGCCGTGTCCCGACTACCTGCGTAATCCGCTTACTCCCAAACAGATTCAGTGCCTCGCGCTTCAGCTCGTCCGCGACGATACCGCCCGTCTGCTCAGCCACGACAACCATCGCGTTACCGATCTCGATCAGGCTGACGTGGTCCAGCTGTCGGCTGGTACCTTCCGGCGGTCGCCGCACGATCCGCCAATTCTCCGGCTCTACACCGGCAGGCCAATAGAAGCCCTCACCCGTTCGACGCCGATAGTCAGCGGGAACAAGTTGTTGGATCGATCGTTGTCGAGTCTCGTTGACCCTGTTCAGATCGAACGCAGCGGCGACCATCTTGGCGAGCCGCTGTGGGTGTATCGGCGCTTCCGCGTTCATGGCGCTCACAATTGCGTCGCGGACACGCCCCTTGGCGTAGTGATTGGACAGATCGTCGAGGACACTGACATCGCCGAGTCGACCTGGCTTCCACTCGCGATAGACCTGAATCATCGGATGCCGTTGCGGCGCAGAGCTTCTGTTGACAGGGACCGCCCGTTGAGGGGGAGGAGGTTGCCGCAGGTGGGCGGCACGCAACGCGGGCTCTGCCTGCTCCGGCACCGTGTCTCCGGCAAGCACTCGCTCCTTGGCCTGATCCACCGCCTTCTTCAGATCCGCGACGATGTGCTCCCGCCGTCTCAACCAGTCAGGCAACCACACCCGTTCCACCGCCGGCCAGCGCATCATCTCTCGCAGCACAGCCACGGGCAAGGCATCGCGGTCAGCCACCGTGCGTCGAGCATTCCAACCCTGGCCGTCGAGCAGCACGGCGACGAGTTGCCGATCGGGTGCTGCTGGGTCGGCGAGCACGAGGTCCACCCTGAAGTCGGAGAGGCCGAGGTCGGTCGTCACCACCAACCCTTCGGCGCGCAGCGCCTCGGCGATGTCGTCGCGATGCCGGTCGAACACGGGTACACGACGTCCACTGTCGGCTTCAACACCGCGCGCGGCCATCTCCAGGTATGCCTTTAGATGCTTGGTTCCGGTCTGGCTGGTTTCCTCTGCCCGTAGGTCTTCGGGATCGAAGCTCGCGTAGAGCACCACTTCACGCCGTGCTCGCGTGATCGCGACATTGAGTCGGCGCTCTCCACCAGGCTTCGATAATGGCCCGAAGTTCAGCGGCACCACGCCTTTGTCGTTGGCGCTGAAGGCGACAGAGAACAGGATGGTGTCGCGTTCGTCGCCCTGAACGTTCTCGAGGTTCTTGACGAACAGACCGTCGGGCTCATCGAGTGCGCGGGCGATGCGTTCGTCTGTGCTGTCGCGCAGCAGGTTGTCAATGAGATCGCGTTGCTGTGCGTTGAAGGTGATCACGCCGAGGGATGGCACAGCATCGGGTGAATTCCGGAACCGCGTCATGACGTCGGCGACTATCGCGTCGGCCTCGACGCGGTTGGTGCGCAGCGTCTTGCCCTTCCCCGCGCGCTCGAAGGTGCCGTTGACACGGATCAGCGAGATTCCTTGTCTACCAGCAAATAGACCCTCACGACGCGGAGCGGGGAAGGAAGCGAGTCGGCGGTTGTAGTAGTGCTGGTTGCTGAAGGCGATCAGGGCTTCGTCCTGGCTTCGGTAGTGCCACGACAGCCACTGCTGCGGTACCTGCGCGTGCACGCATTCGGTGAGGATGGATTCCTCGTCGAGGAAAGACTCCTGATCGGAGTTCTCGTCGTCGTCGATGTTGGCGTTGACCTCTGCAAAGCTTGTTGGCGGCATCTGCTTGCTGTCTCCGACGACGACCACCGAACGGCTGCGGCCCATTGCGCCGATGGCGTCAGCGACTCGTATCTGGGACGCCTCGTCGAAGACCACGATGTCGAAAAGGTCAGGCTTCGGCGGGAAGAAACGCGCGACGGAGTCAGGACTCATGAGTGTGCACGGCATGATCTGGGTGATCACATCCCCGAAGTGCTCGACTAGACCACGCACGCTCAAGCCGCCGCGCCGGCGGTCGAGTTGGCGCCGCAAATTGCCGATCTGACCGCTGGAAGCGTTGGCGTCGAACCGCCGTTTTTGCAGCAGCGACGCCGGTATGGCACGCGGCAGCTCGTCGCGGATGGAGCGCAAACTCTTCGTGTACCGCTCGATCATCTTGTCGTGAGCCGCGGCATTGAAACTGCCGAGTGCGGTGGCGTCTTGACGCTCAGCGACGGAGACCGCGGCCAGCCCACGCTGGAACGCCAAACTGGCGTCGTCGGAGTCGATCTCACCGTTGAGGATGGCAGTGCGTAGCCCACCCATCCCGGAATTGGTGAGTGGATCGACGAGGCGCAAAAGGTCCATCCAGTTTTCGATCGACGCGGTGTCGTTGAGGTGACGTGCCGCGCGTGACGCCCACCAACGGCTGATGAAGTTATCCGGCTGCGCCCATTCCTTTTGCTTCTCAGGCGCGGCCCCGGTGGCTATCGTCAGCGCGGCCCAGGCGGGCGCGATCCGGGCGAGCTGGGCGGCGCAGGCTCCCAGCGGCTGGTTGGCGTAGAAGGACCGCAGGTCTTCGACGTGTGCATCGTTGGTTTGGTTGGCCAAGGTTGCGGTCGTCCAGCGCAGCCATGCGAGTTCCTGCCGGATCAGGCCTGCGTGCTCCGGGACAAGGGGGTTCCACTGTTGGTCGATGATGCTCGCCGGCAGCCGCGCCACCCGGGTGCGCAGATCGGTTACCGCTGTGAACGAGTCATTGATGCTGGCGATCATCGGCGTAAGCGTTTTGAGGTCAACAGATTTCAGATCGACGATCAATACCGGAGAAAGCTGTTCCAGCACGGCGCGCCGGCGCTTCTTACGCCCGAAGAATCCTGACTCGTCGGCCGCCACTGCTGCTTGGTGGATCGCTGGTATGTCGAGGTTGACCGCGTCGGCAGAAAACGTTGTGCGCCACACAGGAGGGTTGTCGGTCAGCCACAGCAGGTTGTTGCCGAGGGATTCCAACTCCGCGGTCCAAGCTCCCTCGCGAAGTGTGTCGAGGGCAGCTAAAGGGTAACGAGGAGCTGCACACAATTTCTCCCACTTCTTGAAGTCCGCAGTTCCGTCGCACCGTGCCAGGCTTTCGATGGTGAGCCCGTTCGCGACGGCGTCGGCCAGAGCGGTGTCGAATTCGACTGCGCAGCGGTGGATTTCCGCGACGCTGGATCGCGGGCCCGGCAGGGAGTCGACGAAGCGCCACGGGTGATCGATTCGCGGCTGCGCCAAGTCGGTGGCTTGAGGCAGGTTGCGCAAGACCCCCTCGACGGCTTTCAAAGCCTCCGGCGAGCCGCCCGCTACCAGGTCTCGCGGCACATCGATCGGAGGAACGTCCTGGTCGGCGGCAAGTTCGGCGGTGCGCGCGGAATACAGCGACAAGCCGGCAGCGTTTGCCTCGTGCAGGCGGCGGGCGTACCGGGCGAGGGCATTGCGGCTGGATTCAGCAGCCTCGGTTTGGGTGCGCAGTGAATCGGTGTCGGCGCTCACCTGAAGGTCCAGTGCGGCACGGATCTGTGCGCGGACGGCCGCGGGGCGCGACGACTTGTCATGCAGGTCCAAGGAAAGATCACCCAAACCAACTGCCTCAAGACGCTTCTTGACGACGTCCAAGGCGGCACGTTTCTCGGCGACGAACAGCACCCGACGCCCGGCTGCCATCGCGTGCGCGAGCAGATTGGTGATCGTCTGGGACTTCCCGGTGCCTGGGGGCCCTTCCAAGACGAATGTCTTTCCGGCCGCGGCTTCGGCTATCGCCTGCAGCTGCGACGAGTCGGCCGGCACCGGCACTTCGTCGCCGAGTTGGTCAAGGTGGACGTCGCCCGTGTTGTTGACCGGATCAGTGAAAGGCTGGAAAGGCGAGTTGATCAGATGGCTGACCAAGCTGTTGTTCGCCAACGTTTTCCACGAGTCGTCGAGATCCTTCCACAGGGGAAACTTGGCGAACTGCAAGATCGCCAGGTGCACCGTGTCCTCGACCCGGAAATGTAGTCCGACTTTCGCTATTGCATGCCTCACGGCGTCGAGGGTGGCGGCCAGGTCGATGCCGGACGCATCTTGAGTCGGATTGCTGAGCTCGGGAATCTCCAAACCGAAAGTGACGCGGAGTTTCTCGATGAGGCAGTAGTTCGGGGTTGAGATGCCGGCCTCGTCAAGAACGAGAGTGTAGCGCTCACCGCGGTTGGCAGTGCTGATCGTGACTGGCACCAGAACCAATGGCGAGCGCAGTTCACGGTCATCGAGTCGCCAGTTAAGCATCCCGAAGGTGAGATAAAGGTTGTTGGATCCGGTCTCCTCGGTAATGGTCTTCGCTTTATATGCAATCGATCGCAGCCGTGTCTTATAGGCGGCATCGGTGATGTCGACGTAGACGCTGCGCTTGTCGGTTAGAAGCAGTTGGCGTTCCCGCTCGGGAAGGTCTCGTCCGTAACGGATTCCGCGTGCGACATCGATTTCCTTCACCGCGTCGGATGCCAGCAGCGTGATACGCACTCCGTCGTTGACTGCGTCTTCGAACTGGCTGAGTGCAGGTCCCGGCACCTCCAAGCGGTATCCCGCGCGTTCGGTGTAGTGAATGAGTCTGTTGCGCAAGCTCAGATCGAGCAGGGCGTTCTTCCATTTGGCGACGCGAGGTGGGACCGAGTCCTTTGGTGATTGGTTGACTGTGGCCGAGTCGGAACGTTGGTATGGGGCGACTACCGGTTCCGGGGCCGGGTTGTATTCGGTGACGATGACGTTGCCATCGGGGCTGATCGCGCGGCTTGGCAGTGGGTGGATCCGAGAGATGCGTGCTTGTCGAATATCGGTGATGCCGAGAATGTTCGACAAGTCGTCACCAAGGTGCGCGGTTCTGGGCGCGTGGACGGCATCGGCAAACGGAGCGGACTGGTCGCCCCCGGTCAGCATCGTCGTCTCGATGAGCCGGAGGTGGCCTAGGTCGACAAGGTTGGCGACGTCGATGACCTCGGTCGTGGAGATCGTCGGCAGCGCCGCATCGATGCGCCAATACCCCAGCAGGGCATGACCTTTGAGCACCCACAGCGTGGTATTGACGCCCGTCTGCTCGAGCGCGGCGGCCATGGTGATTGCGGTGTCCAGGCAGGTGCCTAGCCGACCTTCTAGGACTTCGGCCGGGGTGCGGATCTTCTGACCGTCGAGCCCCCAACTTGCCGGGGGTTCGGCATATCGGATGTCCCGCGCGCGCATGGCGTCGTAGACAGCCTGCGCGATAGCGTCAACCCGGTCGGGATTTTCGCTTTGGTAGCCGTCGATTGCGGACCTGCCGGTTGCGGCATTGAGTCGGTCGGAGACGTCGGGCAGGAGTGCGGTAACCGCTGACGCGTTTGGCTGGACATGTGCTGCCAGCATCTCCAACCCCAGCTGCAAGGGGGTGGCTTTCCACTGGTTGGCGGCCAGGATGTTGACGTCCTTCGATGCCTCGGCGACTAGCTGGCCGTTGGAATCGCGCAGGATCGCTCGGATGATGCCTGGTCGTTGATCCTCCACCGTCAGCATGGACGCTGGGGCCAGCGCTAGATTTATATCGCGCAGGATCGTCGGCTTCGTGGCTGCGACGTCGACATGCAGTTCGCGCGGGCCGCCGTGCGAGCCTGAGGCGCTCACGACGTCAACATGCAGCACTGCCCCGCGCAACTCTTCGGCGATGCCGTCGATGGTGATGTGGTCGATCACAGGTATCCGGCAGTGTGCCATCGGGTAGCTCAACTCGGAGATGGCGTGAATCTCGATGCGTGCGCCAGAGGAGGACGTAGTGGGCGGAGGCACCGCCGACGAGGGGGCGAAACGGGCGGTCGGCACGACGGGTGGATCAGCCGCCGCGGTCGGCGACGGTTCAGACCGATCAGCAGTAGGGGAGTGCGCGTCGGGATCGGGCTCACCAGGTTGTAGCGGGACGACCGTTGACTTCAGTCGGGCAGCGTCGCCGGCGGCTGAGGCCGCACCGATGGCGCGCAACAGCAACTCGACGGAGTCGATCGCCCGGTAGGCCTCCGCGGTCGTGAACGGCTCAGTGTGCGCCCACCGGTTGCGGACGTCGCGCAATTCGCTCGCGTAGTTCTGCACCGTTCGCGGCAGGTTTCGGGTGAATGGGAAACCGTATTCGCCGAGCCGTTCTGTCAATGCGCGCAACATCAATGACAAGTCACCGCTTCTATACATGCCCATTTGTCGGCCAGCGGCAGCGTCTTTGCGGCGCAACAGTTCGGTCCAGGACACACTCGGCGGGAACGCCTTCGCCGATACGTCTGCGATGAACGGGGTGAGACCATCGATCAGCATCGATAGCGCTTCGCCTACCACCGAGTGATAGTTGGTCTCGCTCACGACAGATCCCCTCAGGTGAGTTCAGCGCCCGCATTAGGGCACTCCGGGAGCCTAAGTCGTCCCACCGACAAGACCCGCGCTGGCCATGAAACCACGACGCGCCACGCATGCGCAGGCGTTCGCTATGAGGTCATAAATGTCTTGGCAAAATGCCTGTGAGTTGTCGCCTCCTGCTCTTAGTCTCGTTCACTAGGAGGAGAGACCGTGGGAACCGAAACGCTCAAGAATTACGTATTGGCGCTGGCAGATGCAGATGAGTCGCTGAGCGAGCCGGCACGACTCGCCGTACTGGCGGCACTCGAAGATCCTGGTGTGTTGTCCGAAGCTCTTGGGGGCGTCAGTGCTTCCTCGCAACTCGCGGTTTCGTTGGGCGCGGTAGATGAGCCAATTGACGAACCAGTTGGCGCCTACTTGGCATCCATCACCGTGTCCGGCTTTCGGGGCATCGGTCCAAAGATCAGCCTCCCGCTGCAACCGGGTCCGGGTCTGACCGTGATCGCCGGGCGCAACGGCTCAGGAAAGTCCACTCTCGCCGAGGCTTTGGAACTGGCGCTTACCGGGGTGAACTCCAGATGGAAAGATAAACCGCTGGTGTGGTCGCAGAATTGGCGCAACCTCCACGCGGGCAATCCAGCGCAGATCCGAGTCGACATCGCCGAAGAAGGCTCGGGCGCAACGACAATTGGTGTCGACTGGTCATCGGGTGACGACGTGCCCGTCGGGCAGATGCAGCAGTGGGTGCAGCGCAAAGGCCAGAAGCGCGAGGCCATCAGCGTGTTGGGGTGGGACGTGGCGCTGACCATGTATCGACCACTGCTGAGCTACGACGAGCTCAGCACCATTCTCGAAGGAAAGCCCAGCGAGTTCTACGACCAGCTCTACCGGCTGTTGGGGTTGGAGCAATTGACCACAGCCGTCGATGTTCTCGACGCTGAGCTCAAAAGGCTCAGGGTGCCCGCTGCCGAACTCAAGAAGGTCGCGGACGCGCTCAAACCCTTACTCGGCGCGCATGAGGACTCTCGTGCCGCGACCGCACTAGTGCAGGTCAAAAAGAGCAAGCCCGACCTCGGCGTCGTGCGGCCTTTGGTCACTGGCGCCGCAGCCGATATCCCGGCTGCTTGGGAGCAGGCGCGCCAGTTGGTCGTACCCACCGCTGAGGATGTCGAACTCAAACTCGCGGCGCTGAGGTCTGCCGCTCAGGCGGAACGACAGGAAGCGCTGCGCGCCGATACCGTTGCTGCCGACCGTGCGCGCCTGCTCGAGTCGAGCCTGGAATTCCACGAGCACCATGGTGATCAGAGTTGTCCGGTCTGTGGTCAGGGAAGTCTCGATGAAAACTGGGCTGTTGCCGCGCGTGCCGCCCTAGAGCGTGCCGAGAGCGCCGCGCGAGATCTGACTGCCGCCCGCGCAGAGAGTCGGCAGGCCCGATCGGCCGTGGTCACGATGGCGCGAAACGTGCTCCGGCCGCCGCTATCCGATGCCGAGCTGAGCGGACTAGACGCGGCGCGCTCGCTGTATGACGACTTCGCCGAGCTGCCAGTCGATGACGATCTCGCACTGGCCGAACATGTCATGACCACGTTGCCGCCGCTGCGGGCCGCGTACGCGGATCTTGCTCAGGAAGCCACAGCTCTGATCCAAGCGCGCGAAGACTTGTGGAGCCCGGTGGCGTTGAAATTGGCTGAGTGGCTGCAGAAAGCGGAGGCAGCCGCTGGGGTGGCTACGCAGTGCGCAATCGCTACTGAAGCGCTGAAGTGGTTGCAGGCCAACGCCGGTCAGCTGCGCAACGAACGGCTGGCACCTCTGACCGAGAAGTCTCGTCAGATCTGGGCGGCGCTACGACAAGAAAGCAATGTGGACCTGGGCGCGATCCGCCTCGAAGGGCAAAAGACCACCAGGCGTGTCGTACTTCGTGCAGCGGTCGACGGGTCTGAAACGGAGGCATTCGGGGTGATGAGTCAAGGCGAGCTGCAAGCGCTGGCCCTGGCCGTCTTCATTCCGCGGGCGACGTCGCCGGAAAGTCCCTTCCGATTCCTGGTTTTCGACGATCCGATCCAAGCGATGGATCCCTCGAAGATCGATGGGTTCCTCGACGTGTTGATTGGTCTGGCCAAGGATCGGCAGGTCATTGTCTTGACCCACGACAACCGCCTGCCGGCAGCCATCCGGAGTTCACGTGCGCCGGCGAGGATTCTGGAGGTCACGCGCACGATGAATTCCGCTATAAGCGTGGTGGATTCAACGAAGCCTGCTACGCGTCTACTCGACGACGCGTTCGCGATCGCAGCCGACGAAGCGGTGCCCGAGGACGTCAAGAGGTCGGCAATCCCAGCGTTGTGTCGAGAAGCATTGGAGGCCACCGCCTGGGAGGTCTATGCATGTAAGGCGTTTATGGAGGGGCGATCTCGCGAGGAGGTTGAGGCGGCTTGGGAAAACGCCAACAAGACGGCGAGAAGGCTGGCGCTGGCGTTGGCCGGCGATGCCGATGATCAGGCGGCGGTTGAGAAATGGAAGGCAGGCGGCCGCGCGCGACGAGACACTCTCAGTGTGGCGAATAAGGGTATCCACCAGGGGGTTACCGAATACAAAGCCGCCGTCAATGACGCTCGACTCGCCGTCGGCGACCTTGCCGGGGCCAGCGCATGATTGGGCGTACCAAGCTGCTCGCCTACGCAGATGAGATCCTGGACGGGCACATCGTGCTCGGGCCCCGTGCGGCGCGGACGGCGGCGTTACTGGCGAGGATGGCACTCGAGGATTGGCTGAACGATGAAAGTGCCGCGTGGTGTTCGGCCGGGCAGAAGTCACCGACGACGATCTCGAAACTCGTTGTGCTCGGGAGATATAAAGGAGCTGACGTGGGGGAGCGGGCCAGGCGGGTATGGCACTCGTTGAGTCGGGCGGTGCACCACCACGCGTATGAGTTGCAGCCGTCGCCGGCGGAGGTGCGGCATTTGGTAGGGCAGGTGCGGGAGCTGGCGGTGCAGTCGGCGCTAACGAGATCATTTAGGTGATCGAGCCTGTTAACGTTCTGGCTGGCGGCTTCAGAGCCCGCCATGCGAAGTTGCATACTTACCCGGAATCGTTGTCACGATCCATGTCTCGGTCCTTCTTTTTTCTGCGAGGGTTCTTTCAGCTGAGCGCTGAACCGAAGGAGTTTTTGGCCGGCGGCCTCCAACACATGACCGGCGGTGGATTTCGCGCTTTCGATCGTCGCCGTTGCCGCATCCAGCAGGCTTGGTATGTGGAAGTCCTCCCATGCCTCGATCTGGTGGCGGCGGGCTTTGGCAAAGCGGTCAAGTTCCTCGCGAAGTGTGGCGCGATGAGCGGCCAGCTGGCGAACTGCCAGGAATCGGAAGCCTTCGACAGCATCCGGTTTGGCGAACCCGTCGAGCACTTCCGTTGCGCGCCGGTAGATGTCGGCGTCTTCACGGAGGTGGTGCGCGATCAGCTCGCGGGCCTCGTCGATCGCTCGCAGCAGATGCTCTGGCTCGGTCGACTCGACTCGTGCCAGATGCAGACGTTGCCACTTATAGAGGGATTCCTCGGCAACAACTAGCAGGCTTAACGTCTCGCCAAGACGATCGTCATCGATTGCATTGCGCAACTTCTTACTTCGCTCTTGAACGGCTAGATTACGATCGAACGACGCCAGGACACGCCGCACATGGTCGCGTAGCTGCTCGACGGTCACATTAAGCGCCGGTCCGAGAGTCGCGACGGAATCCCAGTAGGCGTTGGGCAACGAACCATATCGCTCCAAAGAGTCAACCATTCGCGAAATGGTGAGGTTGCTTCCAAGGACATCGCCGGCTCGGGTCGCCTTGGCAAGTTCCAGGACAGATACAACCTTGCCTTCAACACGACGAACGGCTTCTTCCACATCTGCGATCGCCGACTTCAACGCCACCTGCACAGCAATCATCTGCGCAGACACCATGACGTCCGGGCCGAGCTTTGCCGGCCTCCACTGAAGCTGGGTGAGGAACTGGCCATCATCGGAGCGGGTCATCATCCGGAAGAAGCCATCGGTTCCCGGAATGAGGTTGCCGTTCTTCAACGCGTTCAGACTGTCAGGATGCAGCTGAACGTACTTCCCTGAGTTTCCGAGTACCGAGGCGGCTCCAGCGAGCAGGCCCGTCACATTGCCCAGCGAGGCGCTGTCTATCCCAGCGACCTGGGCGGCTCGACCGGCGGTCTCCTTCAACCGACTCAGGTATGACTCGACAACTGCGGGATCGCCGCCTATCAGCAGTCCCTCGTCGTGATAGGACACCACGACCTCGCCACGATCTACCGGTGCCGGCAGGTTCGGCACTTCGTCATTGGTCACTTCGCCCCCCCGCGATCTTTCGGAAGTGTATGCAAGGCCACCGACAATCGCACCCACACCCACCTGTTGCGGCGTTGGATTATTGGTCCTCACCGGAGTGTTTGGACCACGCCGCTACTCACTCGACCTTCACAGTCTCACCAGTGTTATCCCTAAGCTCAGCTCGTTGGATGAACGCGATCACGTCGGGAACTGAGTAGCGAACTGTCAGTTCTACAACGTGTTCACCTTTTCGGCCACGCTTAACGCGCCAAAATGCGAACGGATAATCCGAGAGCGAAGTGAAAACGCCGGGTCCCCGATTGGGCGCGTTCGGTACATGCGCACTCCCGGTGTTGTAGGGAGCGAGTTCGATCTCGGTCGCATACTTGGCGAGCAGCGCACGGGTATCAATGGACAGGATGAGGTGACGGCGGCCCCGGTATGCCTTGGCGTTTAGTAGTCGCTGCAGCCGCTGCTCTGTCAGCCAAAAGAAAACCCGTCCGTTGAGGGCGTCGAGGAAATCCTGCCTCGAGACGCCCTCTTGCAGACATGCGTCGAGAAATTTCAGTGGCAACTGATCCCGGATTGTCACTTCGTCGAGCCCGTCGCGGCGAAGCGTGATTGACGAGTCTCTAACCTGGGACAGGACGGCATCCCGAACGCCTGGACTTGGGTCGAACAGATCGACAATCGCCGCCGTGCTGAGAAGACCGTGCCGCTGAATCGACGGCCAAGCTGCTTGTTCGGCCATGTGGTACAGCGTCGGATAGCGATCGACGAATTCGTCGGGATCCACCTGAATCAAGGTACGCGAAACGGTGAGAATCTGAGGGTTAGTGTGCTGATCATCTACCTGTTGAGCGCCGACGTGGCGGTGCGTAGCAATCGTGCAACCTCGCGACCTGTTGCGACCAGAACGTCAACTTGTCCTCCTTCGTCGGTGATGGCGGAAGCAAGCCGAGGTGCGTTGCAAGCTTGAAGAATCCAGGACCTGGGTCGGTGCCGTCGATGTAAGTAACAATCGCCGAAAGCATTCCACCGTTCTCGGCGCGAGTCTGTTCCACCACCTGACCCAGGAGTCTGCCCATCGCGGTCCGGTCTCGTTCGAGCGAGAAGTCGAACGCCGGGTGACCGGTCCGACGCACTAGCTCAGTGTCTAGCTTGCTATAGGACGTCATTCCCCGTCGTCCAGCCTCCTCCTTCAAGACTGTTATTGCGTTGTCCAGCAGTAAGTCCCATTCGTCGTCGCTACGTCCGAACACTTGTATCCCCCTATTTGACCCGGCCTCTGCATTGAATTCTATTTGGCCTCAAGGTATAGCCATCGCGCCACGCTCTGAGCCCACGCTGTCGATCTCAGCGCGCAATACAGCAGGGGCCCCAGCAGTTCCTGGTCGATGAGCGCCCCAGCCGGTGTGTTGCACGACCAGAAGACGGCTGCGCTGTTCCACGTCGTCCTCGTGGCTGCCAACTGGCCGTCGCGGAACTCCGCTGAAGGTCCCAGAGCCCGCCGCCGGACCGCCATGCGTCGAAGCCATTGGTCAAGTCGTACAACCCTTCCAAGCGAAGTCTGATGGACGTAGCGAGCGGGGTTGACAGGTTCGATGAATCCGCGCGCATTGTTACGGCGGCTCGCCGGCTAGTTTGGCTTGTCCACACCCTCACACCGGACCGGTATAGCCATTCCCACGTGCCCAGGCGACAACCAAGGACTTGGTGTCCGGACACAAGTTATTCACTGCCGCGGTCAGGATGATCGCCGCCTCGGTCGGCGCGAAACCCGTCCTGCGTAGCTTGCCGAGCACCAACGAAGGCGACACCTCGTTTCGGAGGTCGTGGCAGAGCTCCTTGCCGATACTGATCATGTCGGTGATCGACGCGTAGCTCACCCCCGAGTTGTCCAGCTCGGAGATAAAGTCGTACTGGTCGGCCCGAGCCGGACCCGACAACGCCAATGCCCCGCATGTCGCGAGCACTACCGCAATAACCGCATGTCCGCGCATATTTCCCCCTCGCATCGCGCCGAGGAGCAAAGAATACGATTGGCCACCGACAAGCAAATCCCGACAGCGAAATGCGCAAGGGCCGGCGTACGTGGAAGTCGAACACCTGTGCAGGGGTTTGCTGCCGGACTACACGAATCCTTGATCGACCAGAATGGCGCCTTGCGTCGTGACCACATGTGCCTGTCCCGAACCGCCGACAACGCGGCACCAACTCTTCACATCGAGATGGTCTTGCGCCAACGTGATGTCGAAGCCCCCGTACATCCCGGGCACGGGGAACCATATGCGCTGGCCCGGCACCTCATGCAAGATCTCCACGGGAGGGTATCGCAGGACACGTTGGGGATCGCGGCCGTCATAGAGCACGCCGCAAATGCGGCTGTCGATGACTTCGGCGAGGTGCCACTCGAGCGCGCGGATTTCGTATTCCGCCAGGGGGGAAGGCGGTGGCTTGAGATAGCGCGTGCGCAGAATAAGTGATTTGCGCTGTTGTGCGGCAATGTCTTTGGGGTGAACCGCTTTGAGATCCCGTTCGCACCGGATGTCGTGGGCGGTGCGTCCCCGTGCGTCGGTGAGTGACTTCAAGGCGCCACGTCGGATGAGTTCGGCGGCGACTTCGTTGGGTGCGCCCTGCCAGGCCGCTTGGTGCAAGACGGTGAACCAGGTGGTCCCGCCGGGCCGCCACCCATTGATGTCTACGTGTAGTTCGTCGTCGTCGAGCAGTTCGAATACTGTTGCCCAGTCTCCTACTTTGGCCGCATCGGCACATTCATGACTCGCCGATACGTCGTCGTCGAACAACAGGTCAGGGTCGAGTATCCCGCGCCAGACGAAGGGTTCGTCGGTCGGTGCGTTCTCTGGCCCAATCATGACGTTCCCTCCTTCCGCGAAGTCATCAAGTATCTGCGAGGCTAGGCCAATTCAAGGACCGGGCAGCCCTGCCCCGCCGAGGAATACCGTCGGTGCAAATCGTCCCGCCCGTTATGCACCCGCCATGCATAAGCTCTTTGTCCGCCGGGGGCGGCAGCGTATGGGCCATGCTGCGCATTTCGGTGTCACCCGATTCTTCACGGCCGCGTGATGGGCGGAAGTCATCGGCGAAAGCGGATGAACTGCATGCTTGCCAGCTGTTGCGGCGCGACCATTACGAACCTTGGTAGGGCGTGTCCACGAACGAAAGAACACGTCCGTCAGCCTCGCCGCCGCAGTCAGTTCAGCAAAAAGACCTGACAGCTTCCGCCGCGGATGGCGATTCATCAAAGTCGGTGAGCCAACTGAGTCAGTGAGTTGCTACGACGGTGCTAGTGCGAATCTTGACTACATGTCACCGCCGCGTTGTTCAATCGTGTAATGGCGGAGACTGAGTCGACGCAGTTGCGTCGCGTAACCCCGCGCCTGCTCAACGGCGCCGAACGATGCGTCTATCACGCGCTGACCGACCAACTGCAGCCGAACGACGTGGTGATCCCGAACCAGCGCGTCACCGACCATCTCAAGGACCATGAGGTCGACTTCGTCGTCGGCATCGAGGGTGCCGGCATCGTCTGCCTGGAGGTCAAGGGCGGTGAAGTCTGGCATGACGGTGAAGGCTGGTGCCAGATCCGCGGCGGCAAACTAGTGAACATCGAGCCGGTCCGCCAAGCGCGCGAAGCGTGCTACGCGTTACGGAGCTACGTCGAAGGAGACCCACGCTGGACACAAGCCCGAATGCGCTGGGACCACGTCGTCGTTCTGCCCAATGTCGAACTACCGGAGGATTTTTCACTACCGGAATGCCCCCGCTGGAAAATCGTCGACCGCACCGACCTCCCCGCGCTGGCGCACAAACTGCGCAGCATCCTCATCCGTCAGGAACTGGACCGACCGCTGCTCACCGAGGACGGAATCAGCCAACTCCGCATCGTGTTGAGCGGCAGAGGATTACCGCAACGTGATGTGGTCGCCCGCGCCTTAGCCAACGAGGACACCGCCGATACCCTCACCGGACACCAGTCCGTCATCCTCGACGCCATCCGCCTCATCAACCGGGTTGAAGTGCGCGGCGGCGCCGGCAGCGGCAAGACCTTCCTGGCCATCGAACAAGCGCGCCGGCTCGCGCAGCAAGGTCAACGGGTGGCGCTCGTGTGTTACTCCCACGGCCTGGCGTCCTACCTTGAGCGCGTCAGCGCAGCCTGGCCGCGACGCCAGAAGCCCGCTTACGTCGGCGAGTTCCACGCCTTGGGGGTTCTGTGGGGCGCACCACAAGGGCCGGACGAATCCCTGCGCACCGAGCAGACGGTGCAGTTCTGGGAGCATGATCTTCCGCAGCAGATGGCAGAGCTGGCAGCACAATTGGCGCCTGGCCATCGCTATGACTCGATCGTGGTCGACGAAGCGCAGGACTTCGCCGATGCCTGGTGGGACCCATTGCTCGCAGCGCTGAAAGATGAGGAATCAGGCGGACTCTACGTCTTCAGTGACGAGGGGCAGCGGGTGTTCAGCCGGCATGGGTCCCCGCCAGTTCCGCTGGTGCCGCTGATCCTCGACCACAACGTCCGCAACACCAAGCAGATCGCCAACGCTTTTCAGCCGCTGGTCGACCACACGATGCGTTTCCTCGGCGGAGACGGCCCCGCCGTCAAGTTCGTTGCCTGCTCGCGCGAGGACGCGATGGGTGTCGGCGACGACGAGATCGAGTCGCTTCTCGATGAAGGATGGCGCCCAGAAGACGTCGCTCTGTTGACCACCGGCAGCCGGCACCCCGAGCAGAAGGAGCGACAAGCCGCGGGCAACGCTGCCTATTGGGACAGCTTCTGGGATGCAGAGCAGGTGTTCTACGGACATGTGCTGGGCTTCAAGGGACTTGAGCGACGCGCGATCGTGCTAGTCGTCAACGAGCAGGCGGCGTTCGAGCGCTCGCGGGAACGACTCTACGTCGGACTATCCCGGGCTCGGGATCAGCTTGTGGTGTGTGGGGATCCAGCTTTCATCCGAGAAGTTGGCGGGCCGGATCTCGCTCGACGGCTGCAGCTGCGTGCGGTTTAGAGTTCCGGCACCGCCGTCACATGGTCGGGCTGTTTGCGTCGGCGCGCCGCCGCAGGACCTCGTGTTGTGAACGGGACTCAGGGACGGAAACGTGCGACTTCTTGGTGTTGCATCGCAACTCCTTGAGTCGGGCGATTGTCGCGTCGTAATCGAGTCCCTGCTCGATGAGCCAGCACCCGACCACGGTTGACGTGCGGCCGCGCCCTCCCCAGCAGTGAACGTAAACAGTTCTGCCCGAACCGATTTCGTCGTTGATCCGCGCCAGGATGTCGTCATAGCCGGCGTCGTCGATGACGTGGTTGTCGGGGATGGGGTGGTGGTAGCGCCGGATTGATCGGCCGCTGCCGGCGGTGATTTCGTCGAGCAGGTGCGAATACGGCTCAAGACCGTCGACGTCCTCGGTGAGGTCGATGATCGTGTCGACGCCCGCTTCTTCGAGCATGCGGAGTTTCGCCGTCGCCTTGGCGCGTGTCAGCGCGCCCGGGTACTCGCCCGCCAGCAGCTGGTCGGGCATTACCCACCAGGCGTGGAAAGTCTCATCGTGGGGCCACGTCATGTGGGCTCCTTCCCGTTCCATTGATCGACAATCGCGCGGACCGAAGCATTGGGCTGGCCGTAGCTCACGATCCGGACATCGAGAGCGGCGTGCTCGACTATTCGCAAGGCGCGCATCATGGCGTCATCAATCCAGGCGTCGTCGTTTCCGAACGATCCGCCACCGAGTCGAGTCAGTAGCACTGTGTCGGACCCCCCGGTTGATGCTTGTTCGGATGCTGCCAACAACGTTGCTTCGTAGGCACTTTCGAGTACCAAGCGGGCGAACGCTGCCCAGTCGCCGTTGGATCGGTAGTAGCCGACTGGCAACGCGGAGCAGTATGCCTGCGACACGAACTGGTCCTTTGACTTCACATCGGTGACTTCGACGTTGCGGTGAAGTCCGATGGCGAGGGTTCCGCGCAGGGCGTCACGCTGCTCGGCGGTCGCGCCGTCGAGCAGGTTGGTGATGGCGCGCAGCCCGGCCTCGGTGCATGCCGCGTAGCCGTTGTGCATCGTCCACAGCTCCGATACCGGAGCGGCGAGGGCGGCGGAAAGGGCGTAACCCATGTGTGCCAATGCATCCACCTGATGCGTCGCGGTTTGACCGATCTGGCCTCCAACAGCCACGCCGTAGTTGCGGTAGATCGTTGCGGCGCCGGCGGCGATCGCACAGGCCGGTCCTTGGGTGTGGTCGCCGGCGTACCGGGTTACCCCGTCCTCTGGCGTCACCGTTGGGCAAGTCATCTCGAGCAGGTTACATTGCGATGCCACCTGAAACAGCGCCCCCCGCAACGCTGGATCGGCGTGATGTCTGCGTACGTCGCCAACGATTGACGTGACGGTGGTCCGTGGTCCGGATGGATTGGGTGCGCTGGTCCGCAATTCGGCCAGCGTTGGAAGTGACAGGTGCCCAATGCCGTAACTCTTGCCGTTGACAGTCGACGTGAGGGTGTCGCCCTCGACGACAAGTCGGCGTTGGGTGGTGAGGTAGTCCGACTCGCTGAACCCCGTCAGTTGCTCAAACCAGTTTGAAGTCATGAGTGCGCTCGCTTCCTACAGGCGAAAGATACTGTGCAGCAATGTAAAACTGAGATAGATACCGCCTACGAGGCACGGATCAGTTCGTGTCGCGGGTTGAGCACACTGGTGTGTACATCGCGGCCCCGCCAACGCAACAGCGAGATCGAGGCGTCGTCGTTCGCTCCGGCGACGGTGCTGCCGGCACCGGCTCGCGCGGTGCGGTGCACGTGAACATTCGCGGCTCCGGCGATGAAGCGCCGAACCCGCCGCGACGGTGTGACCTCACCAGGGCGCTCGACCGCGTCCATCGCGGCCGCCGCGACGATCGCCGAAAACTGTTCGGCCAGCGTCAGGGGAGAGCCGAACAGCTCAGCGGACACCGGATAGCCGCCGACCGCGATCACTACGCCTATCTGTCCGGGGAATGGTCGCAGTCCCTCGACGAGCGGGCTTACGCGCTCAGCGGCTCGATTGGCGTGCTCGACGAACGAGGACGTGTCATTGCGTCCGTAGCGGGCGTCGTACTCGGAGACCCGCTTCCAGACTTCGCTCTGTCGATCGCCGCCGGCGCGCAGGCCGGCTTGCACCCGGGTGGCCGCTCGCCGGTGCGAGTCCGCATGCTGACGCAGGCCGTTCCAGCGTCCGGCCTCAACGCACACGACGCCGACGGCAGTTTCGTCGTTCGGTGCCACGATTAGCGACCGGGCGATCATCCGGTTCTGCCATCCACTTTCGAGCACCTGTCCCTCCAGGAGTAGCAGGGGGCGATCTGCGGCATTGGCCACCATCAGGGTCGCGACATCCGGCTGGGCCTTCTCGATGACCCGTGCGTCCGAGAGGGCGGTGCTGTAGTCACGTGCTATGTCGACCTCTCCCCATACCGGGAACACTCCCAGTGCGCCGCGTGCCGTGCCGCGTCCTACGTGGACATTTTCCATGAAGACCTCCCCGGTTGTCGCAGAAACGAGACTACCTAGAGTCGTCGCAATTGTCGAACAACCGGTTATCGCACGTGTCGAATATGCTGTGTAGGTGACGGCGATGGGTGGGCGTGACGGGTGCGTGTCTCAACCCGCCAGGTACGGGACGCGGGTTCGGACGTCCGCTTACCTGTTGCTGAAACAAACCACGCTGGACGGGGAAGGGTCGCTTCGCGAATGCTCAGCGGCACAGGGCGTGTCAAGCAGCGCCCGCAATTGCTCAAGAACAGGAGGAACGGGGGACGGGGTCAGCATCGCGGACGCCGCGCCCGTGGTTGCCAATGGCTGAATTCGATGATTACCGCGGCCCTAACGTGGCCGTGGATATTGCGGTGCTCACTCTTGATCAGGGCCGCTTGGCTGTGCTGGTACAGGACCGCAGCAAGGCTCCGCGCGGCAAGGTCTTGCCGGGCCGCTTCCTGCGCGAGGGTGAGACGGTCGGCGACGGCCTCCGTGCTGCGCTGATGAAGGTCCGCCTGGATCTTGGACCGATCGATGCGGCCCTGCACGGCGTTGCCGGCGAATCTGTTCCGATCGGCACGCCGAGAGCGCACCTCGTAGGGGTGTTCGACAAGCCGGGACGCGACAAACGCAGCAGCTGGTCGATGTCGCTCGCGCATTATCTTGTTCAGCCGCGGGATCAGTTGGAACGCGCGGAGGGTGAATTCGTACCGATTAGACCCGACGGTTCGATCGAACCCGAGTTGCTCTTTGACCATGACGCCATCGTGAAGAGGGCTGCAGCCGAACTGCGTGAAGAATACGAATTGTTCCCAGATCCGGAGAACCTCAGTGGCACAGACGAGCTCACGCTTCCACAACTCCAAGAAATCCATCAATGGGTCCTCGGTGAAGGGGTGCGGACCGACACCTTCCGCCGCCGCATGGAAGCGATGCTGACAAAGGTTCCCGACCCGGATGATCCAACCGGAGCCCGACAGAAGACTTGTCCCAGCGGGGAGAAAGGCGGGCCCCCAACGCGCGTCTGGAAACGAATCCCCTCGAAGGATGGAGCGCCTCGAGAGTCGCATCGACTTCTCCAATTGCCGCGAGACCCTAGTCCAAGGCGCAGGGCGACTGGTCTTCCGCGGTAACTGCACTCGGCCGAACAATGCCGATTGAGGCGAGAACTTGATCCGGCCTGGTCTGCTCGCATCGGGCAGGCTCTCACGTGATGTCAAGTTCAACAGCTCGGCGCTAGAACAGTTGTCTTCATATGGCCCACGACGACCAACAATCCTTGATTGGCGTCGCATGCATGTCATCGGTTGCAGGGTCACGCCCGGCGGCGTCATCGATCTCGTGCGCGCACTGAACTGGCGCATGGACGGGGACGGCTACCTCTGAGCTTGATGACTTTCCCGACCCCCCAACAAGGGACCTTGTCCTCTGGCCGCACCCACACCCCACCGCACACGCTGAAGTCCAGAGAAAGATTTCCGCTCACTGACCAAAGGAGCAGGAAGGAATGACCGAAGCCGATCCCACCGTGGTCCGGCACCCAAGCGGAGCACTGGTCTCCACGCTGCCGCAGGCATTCCAAGAGACGGCGGCCGTAGCGCCGGACTCGGTGGCCATCCGGACGGTCGTCGACGAGGTGGTCATCACCTGGCGTCAGTACGCCGACCGCGTCCGCAACATCGCCGCGGGGCTTGCCGCCCTGGGAGTCGGACACGTTGACACGGTCGGGATCATGCTGCGCAACCGTCCGGAGTTCCACTTGGTGGACACCGCCGCCATGCATCTGGGTGCGATCCCGTTCTCCATCTACAACACCTCGGCACCGGACCAGATCCGTTACCTATTTGGCAATGCCGAGAACAGGGTCGTGTTCACCCAGCAGGAGTTCCTGCCCGCGGTGGAGGCGGCCGGGGGTCAACTCGATCACGTGATCGTCGTCGACGGCGACCCCCACGGCTTCAAAAGCCTCGAACAACTCGAATCCCTCGGCGCCCAAAGCGATTTCGATCTAGAACAGGCTTGGCGCGCGGTCCGGCCCGACGACGTCGCAACGATCATCTACACCTCGGGGACCACCGGCCCGCCCAAGGGTGTCGAGCTCACCCACGCCAACGTCATGGCCGAATTCTCGGCGATCATCGAGCTTATCGAATTGCAACCGACCGATCGGATCACCTCGTACCTACCGCATGCGCACATCGCTGACCGGGTCACCGGGCACTACGCCAACATGGTTCTGGGAGTCCAGGTTACCGATGTCGCCGACATCCACGCGATCGCGCAGGCGCTGCAGGACGCCCGCCCCACGGTGTGGCTGGGGGTGCCGCGAGTGTGGCAGAAGATCAAAGCCGGGATCGAAACGAAACTCGAGACGGAGGCGACCGGACTCAAGCGCCGATTGGCGTTGTGGGCCATCGGCACCGGCAAACAGGCAGCCCGCCGAACCCTGGCCGGCAAGTCCTTGCCCGTGTCTCTTGCCGTCCGCCGCCAGATCGCCGATCGCCTTGTGCTGGCCAAGGTGCGCGAGGCGCTCGGCATGGACCGGCTGCGTTGGGGAGTGACCGGTGCGGCCGCCATACCGGTAGAAACAATCGAATTCTTCTGGGGACTGGGCATTCCGGTGTACGAAGTGTGGGGGGAGTCGGAGTGCGTGGGCGGTGCGACCTCCAACCGGCCCGGGATGAACAAGGTCGGTTCGGTCGGGCCGGCGCTGAACGGCGTGGAGGTCTCGGTCGCCGACGACGGCGAACTGCTGATCCGCGGGCCGATCGTGATGCGAGGCTACCGTCATCAGCCGGAGCAGACGGCGGAAGCGGTCGATGCCGAAGGCTGGCTGCACACCGGTGACATCGGCACGATAGAAGCAGGTTTCGTGACGATCGTCGATCGCAAGAAGGAGTTGCTGGTCAACGAATCCGGCAAGAATCTCTCCCCGACGAACATCGAGATGGCGATCCGGGCCGCCTCTCCGCTGGTCGACCAGGTCGTGGCATTCGGCGACGCCCGACCCTACGTGACGGCGCTCATCGTCCTCGATCCCGAAGCCGCCGCCGCGCAGGCCGCGGCGCTCGGCATGGCTGACGAATCACTGGCCGCCTTCGCCCAGCATCCTGATGCGCGCGAAATGCTCACCGCCGCTGTCATCGAGGGCAATTCGAAGCTGTCCCGCGTCGAGCAGATCAAACGCTTCCTCATCGTGGGCACCTCGTGGGAGCCGGGCGGCGACGAACTCACCCCGACGATGAAGCTCAAACGCAAGCCGATCGCTGCGAAGTATTCCGCCGAGATCGACAAGCTCTACTCCGCGACGCCCGGCCCCGACGTCATCAACCTCTCGAAGGCCGCCGAGAGACCATGAAGCGGCTGTCGAGCCTCGATGCGACGTTCTGGTTCGCCGATACTCACGATTGCCCCCTACATGTCGGGGGACTGATCATTTGCGATCCCGCCGCGGTGCCGAACTTCGGCTTCGATACCGTGAAAGACCTTCTCGTAAAGCGCCTTCCGGAGCTCCCCGTGCTGCGCCACCGGGTGAAGGGCGCGCCTTTTGGTCTGGACAGGCCGTGGCTGGTCGAGGACACCGACCTCGACATCCACTATCACATCCGCCAGATCGCGGTGCCCGCACCGGGAGGACGCCGCGAGCTCGACGAGCTGGTCGGCCGCCTGATGTCCTACCCGCTCGACCGGGACCGGCCACCGTGGGAGATGTGGTTAATCGAGGGGGTCGAGAACGGGCGGGTCGCGACCTTGACCAAAGTGCACCACGCCCTGATCGACGGAGTGTCCGGCGCCGGGCTGACTGAGATCATGCTCGACGCAAGGCCCGAACCGCGACCAACCGCCGTCGCCGCCGACCGGGCATGGACTTCCGGCATGCCCGGATTCGAGCGGCGCATGCTCGGCGCGATCGTCAACGTCGCGGTCAAGACGCCGTACCGCGTGCTGCGAATCGCCCAGCAAACGCTGTCTCAACAATGGGCGGTGCGCGGGCTGGCCAACAAACCTCCGCACTTCTTCGAAGCACCCACGACGCGTTTCAACACCGACCTCACGCCCGAGCGGCGAGTCGCCACGTGCAGTCTGCCGCTGGATCGGCTCAAAGCGGTGAAACGAGCCCACGAGGTGAAGCTCAACGACGTTGTCCTCGCACTGGTTTCGGGGGCGATGCGCCATTACCTGGAAGAACGCGGAGAGCTCCCCGAACGGGCGCTGGTAGCCCAGGTTCCGATCTCCACACACCACGACAGCACCGACGTCGGCAACCAGATCACCTCAACGACAATCAGCTTGGCCACCGACGTCGCCGAGCCGGCCGAGCGGCTGAAGACCATCTACGCCAACTCCCGGGGCGCCAAAGAGATGACCAGAACTCTGACAGCTCACCAAAGTCTGGGGCTCACCGACACGACACCACCCGCTTTGGTCGGGCTGGCGATCCGCGCATACACCGCAACCCATCTCGGCGGACACCTCGCTCCGATCAACCTGGTGATCTCCAACGTTCCCGGACCCGACCACCCGATGTATTTGGCGGGCGCGGTCGTCGAGCGGCTGGTTCCGGTAGGACCGCTGATGCTGGGCGTGGGATTGAACATCAGCTGTTTCAGCTACCACCGATGGATCAATTTCGGATTTGTCACAACACCGGAGATCGCCGACGACATCGACAAACTCGCCGACGCCATGGAACCGGCGCTGCAGGAGCTGGAAGTGGCCACGGGCCTTCGGGCACCCTGATCAACCACGATGAGCCACGGTGAGGAGGCGGCGGCCGTCGAGAGTAAAGGCTTGCGGGGCGGCGCACTCGGCCTGCTCTCCGGTGTGGTGGTCGGCTTGGCCTCCACGGCGCCGGCGTACAGTCTCGCCGCAACGTTGGGTCTGATCGTGGCCAGTGGCGGGGTGCAGCTCGCCGGCGTCAAAGCCCCAGGCGTCGTTCTCATCTCGTTCGTCCCGATGTACTTGATCGCGATGGCCTACCAGGAACTCAACAAGGGCGAACCGGACTGTGGCACCACGCTCGCGTGGGCTTCACGGGCATTCGGCCCCGTCGTCGGATGGCTTGGCGGCTGGGCAATGATAGTCGCGGAAGTGATTGTGATGGCCAACCTGGTCGAGATCACCGGGACGTACTCGTTCAGGTTCGTCGGCGTCCTGGGCTGGCATTCGGTTGCGGACCTGGCCGACAACAGGTTCTGGTCGACGGTCGCGGGCGTCTGCTGGATTGTCGTCATGACTTACGTCTGCTACCGGGGCATCGAGGTCTCGGCCAGGTTGTTCTACGCTCTGCTGTCCATCCAAATCCTGATGCTGATGGTGTTTTCGGTGGTGGCGCTGGTCAGGGTGTATGTGCATAGTGCCCAGGCGAATTCACTGCATCCGTCGCTGTCCTGGTTCTGGCCGGACGGACTTGATGTCGGCACGAGTCTCGCCCCGGCAGTCCTCCTGGCCATCTTCATGTACTGGGGCTGGGACACCGCTGTGGCTTTAAGCGAGGAGTCCGCCGACCCCGCCCGCACGCCGGGTCGCGCCGGCGTCATCTCGACGTTCCTGCTGCTGGCGACCTATGCCCTGGTGACCGTGTCGGCCGTCGCGTTCGCCGGTGTCGGGACGTCGGGCATCGGGTTGGGCAACCTGCACAACTCCAAAGACGTCTTCGCATCCATCGGTCCGGAATTGTTCGGCAACAGCGTCCTCGGGAAGATTGCACTGCTGTTGCTGGCGGCGTCGATCCTGACGTCTGCCGCCGCCTCGACGCAGGCGACGATCTTGCAGACCGCGCGGACCACTCTGTCGATGGCGGCTTACCAGGCGCTGCCTGACTCGTTCGCGAAGATCCACCAGCGCTACTTCACACCGACCACATCCACCATCGCGATCGGCCTGGTGTCCACCCCTTGCTACGTCCTGTTCACGCTCATCAGCGAGAACCTGCTGGCCGCGCTGATCGGATCGGTCGGGTTGCTGATCGCGTTCTACTACGGGCTCACCGGGTTTGCGTGTGCGTGGTACTACCGCAAGACCCTCTTTAGTTCGTCGCGGGACTTCGTGATACGCGGCGTCTTCCCATTGCTGGGCGGCTCGGCCTTGCTGGTCGTCTTCGGTTACGGGCTCGTCCAGTTCGCGCGGCCAGGCTGGTTGACCGACGACGGCGGACACAACGTCACCATCCTCGGGTTCGGCGCGGTCGCGGCGGTGGGTATCGGAGCGCTGCTGCTCGGAGCGATCCTGATGGTCATCTGGTGGGTGATGGCCCCCGGCTTCTTCCGCGGCCGCCCATCCAGCGACGATGCCGTGTCGGCGCGAGCAGACGCAAACTCGCCCCATTTCGGCCCGAAAGGGGTGAGTTTGCGTCTGCTCGCCGCTATCGGCGCCCGACACCGCGGACCAGCTGCCCCCCGAGCAGCACGACCGCGAACGCACCGCCGATGACTCCCGAAATAAGCAGTGGCAGTTGGCCGTTCGCCCCCCACAGGAAGCCCGCCCACAAACCTGCTACCAGTATGCCCAGGCCGGTGCCACCCTGGAACACGCCCTGCGCGCTGGCCTGAAACTCCTGGTTGACGAGACCGGAGATCCAGGCCTTGCCGACGCCGTCGGTGCACCCGGTGAACAACCCGTAAGCGCCGATCAGCAGCCATGCCGTCACGGTGTCGGTAGTCAGCCCCAGCCCGACATACCCGATGGCGAAGAACGTCAGACCGAAGCCGAACAGAGCCGGTCTGCCGAGGCGGTCGGCCAGTGCTCCGGCCGGGTAGCTGGCCAGCGCATACACCAGGTTGTAGCCGACATAGGCCAGGATCACCTGCACCACCGAGAAGCCGATCTCGTTGAGCCGCAACAACAGCAGGGCGTCGGGAAAGTTCACCACACTGAACCCGATGAGCAGTGCGGTCACCCGCCAGTACGGCCCCGGCAATGCGCGCACACCGTCCACCATGGATCGCCGCTGCGCCGGCGGCAGCGGACGGCTGCGCTCCCGTACCAGGAACACCAGTGCCACACTCAGGACGGCGGGCACGATCGCGACATACAGCAGGGGCTTGATCTGGTGGTCGAGCAGTTCGTAGCACGCCAGGCCCAGCAGCGGGCCGACGACTGCGCCCAAGGTGTCCATCGTGCGGTGGAATCCGAATACCCTGCCGCGCAACGCCTCATCCACCAGGTCGACCAGCAGCGCGTCCCGCGGCGCGCCGCGGATACCCTTGCCGAGGCGATCGACTACGCGACCTGCGAGCACACCCGGCCATGCCCCGGCCACCGCGATGATCACCTTGCCGAGCGCCGCCATCCCGTAACCGGTGGTGATCAGCGGGCGTCGCGCGAACTTGTCGCCCAGCGGACCGGCTGCGAGTTTTGTCAGTGAGGCCGCACCCTCGGCCACGCCCTCGACGGCCCCCACCACGGACGGCGGAGCACCCAGCACAGCTGTGAGATAGATCGGCAGCAGTGGATAGAGCAGCTCACTGGCGCTGTCCTGCAGGAACGACACCGCGGAGAGCACCCGCACGTTGGGCGTCAGCCAGGCGGGTCCCGAACGTGCCGGTCGCATCAGTTCTTCGCTGTCCACGGGGTCAGCGTAGGCAACGCCGTGATCATGGTTGGCCGCACCAGGCGCGTCGGTTGTTAACAGGCGGCGAGCCGGCTGATGGGTAGTCGCCCGCCGAGGGCGGAGCCGTGACGGCGGGTCACACCGTCGTCTGCGCGGCGACGAATTCGATGACTGCTGCCACGACATCCCGGTGTGCGGTCTCGTTAAGGATGTCGTGGCGTCCACCGGGAAATGCCCTGAGCTGCAGGGGCTCTATTCGTTCGGCGTAGGCACGTACCGGTTCGATGGGTGCAATTGGATCGTCCTCACCGTGCAGGGCCAACGTCGGCACCGCCAGGCTCACCAGCTCAGATCCGAACCGGTTCCAAGCGTTGCCGAGTTCGCTGAACAGTACCGATCCGCTAGCGCCGACGAAGGCCAGCGGGTCGTGCTGCAGCGAGTCGAGGTAGAACGGATCGGTCGACAGCCACGTCGGATCGAGGTCGAATGACTCTGCTGCATCGGACAGTTCGGATATCGGCGCGATTGGCACCCCAGAGACGATGCCGGCCCGATAGCGCCCGGGCGCATCCAGCAGGCGCCACAAGGTCACCACAGAGCCGAACGAATGCCCCTGTGCGAGCAACGGCAAATCGGGCCGATGGCTTGCGGCGAGATCGGTGATGGCATCCGCCAAGTCGCAGGAGGCCTCGATCGAAACGATGTCGCCGCGTTCCCCGCCGGTGAGCCCGTGGCCGAACTGGTCGACGGCCCATAGGTCGATGCCGGCGGCATTGAGCGCAAAGGCGTACCGGTGGTAGAGCCCGGTGTGTTCACCGAAGCCGTGCAGGAAGATGACGGCGGCGCGGGGATCTGCCGACGGCCAGTGTCGGTAGTAGGCCTGGCCGCTGTCATGTTCGAGCATGGGCATGAACGTGAGGTTAGCCCCTTGTAACGACAATGCGAGGATCGCGTCGGAGTAGTGTGAACGAAAGCCGACTGCACAGCGCGAAAGGTGTTGACCAGTAGCGTTTTCCCGCCCGCCACATCTTCTCTCTCGGATATGTGGTGAAGGGACGCGCAGCAGAATCCGAACACTGCATTGGTGGCCGCGCGCTGGGACCATAGCCAGCTGTCGCCGCCGCACTGTTCAATCATGGAATTGCGCTGAGCGAGTCGCCGCGGCTGCGCGGCACAAGGCCTGGAACCGTGTTACACGCTGCGTGGCTACGTCGAGAGCGACCCGCGCTGGACGCTGGGACGACTGCGTTGGGACCACGTCGTGGTGCTCCCCAATGTCGAACTCCCGCAGGAGTTTTCCCTACCGGAATGCCCCCGCTGGAAGATCATCGACCGCACCGACCTCCCCACGCTGGTGCACAAACTGCGCAGCATCCTCATCCGTCAGCATCCTCATCCGTCAGGATCTCGACCGGCCGCTGCTCACCTAGGACGGAATCAGCCAACTTGCAACGTGTTGAGTGGCAGGGGATTGTCGCAACACGACGTCGTGGCCCCGGTCATCCTCGACGCCCTCGCCGTCGAACAAGCGCGCCGACTCGCACAGCAAGCGCATCGCAGATGGTGCCGATGTGAGCGCGGTCGAGCCCGTGGGTACTGGCGACAAGGGCGGCAGCAAGACGTTGGGTGGCCAGTTGTCGCGGCGTACGCTGCCGGGGCGGACGCACTGCACGGGTTTGAATCCCTTCCCTGAATTTCGGTGTGCGGGCTCGCTTGCGCGCCCGCTTGGTGAGTAACTCTCTACGGGAGAAGAACAACTAACACCGCCTAGCGGCGGTAGGTGGAAATCGTGCACAGATTCATGCACAGGAAGCCGCCTGACCGGACTCCGTGAATTGGTCAATGGATCAACGAATCGGGGTCAGGCCAGCGTGGTTGTCGCGTCTGGTGGAGGCGGTGACGTACTTGTGAGAGTGCGTGGTGGCGCTGTATTGGGCGCGCTCGCGCAGCACTCGACGGATCTCCTGTTGGGCGGCGACGATCCGCGCTCGCGACGCATCGGTAAGCGCCACCGGGCGAGGCGTCTGGTCGAGGCTGACGGCGGCGCAGCCGCCGGCCTTTGGTGTTGACGGCTCGGGAGGTGACCAGTTCAGCCGTCGTAATCGGCTGGACAGGAACGCTCCGGGGTTAGCGATGTGGTCGGGCCAGGTCGCACCGCGAGCGCGTATGTCGGCGTTGAGGGCGTCGGTGATGGCGCGGGCGGTCCACGCCGTGGGGTTGATGCGAGCGGCGGTCAGGTCATCGGGTGTTGAAACCCGACCACCGCTGCGACTCGATCGTGGTCGACGAAAGCCCCTACGCCCAAAAATCATTCATCGGTGTCGCATACATGTCATTAAACGTCAACGGCGCCAAAGGAACTCCCGCCATCGGCCCCAACGCGTACTCAATGGTCGACATCAGGCTGTACTGGTCGTAGTACGAATTGGTGATGAACTGACCAGATCGCATCCCGCCCAACGTCACAGCATCCTGGTTGGGGATGACGATCATCGGAACGTGGTTGCCCTGGTTGCCGATTCCCAGTCCGAGATTGTTGAAATCCTCGTCCCAGGTGATGATGATCGCGTCCTTCTGACCCGCCGTGTTCCATGCCGCGGAGTTCTGAATCAGGGAGACCTGTTGTTGCAGGAACTGGTCGCCGGCGGCGATGTTGTACTGGTGGTTGGTGAGCTGGCTGCCGAGGAAGCTGAGAACGCCTAGGGGTGATTCAACCGGCCCTTCCATGTCATTGGCGTTGTTGGCGACGATCCAGCTGAACCGCGGCGTGGTGCTCGCGTTCTGGAGATCGATGCTCAACTGTGTCAGCGGCAGCAGGTGCTGCTGCTGGTAGGCGACCGTGTTGTTGAAGACGTAACTGTACTGAGCAGCGGGTATCTGGAACGTGCTGTAGTCACCCGAGGACACCAACGCGCCAGGGTACGGCATGCCCTGCGCGTAGTTGGCCCACGAAATGTTCGCGCCGTCCATCTCTTGCATGAGGCTGGGTGCGTTGATGGACGGCGGGTTGGGGTTGTAGGTGAGACCGAAGTCCGAGCCACCGAGGATCCGGAAATAGTTGGGGGCACTCGGGTGGCTGTTGGCGAAATAGTTGTTCGCCGATCCGTACGTGCTGAGCAGGCTGTTGATGTAGGGCGCGTTGACACTGCCGACGACGTCGTTGAAGCCGTGATTCTCCATGTAGATCAGGAACACGTGATCGAGTTGGCCGACGTTGGAGGCCGGCACGGTCAGCGGTGCCGGGGTCAGGCCGGGGGCGCCGACGGTAAACGACAAATTGTCGGCGTAGGCGTTGTTGTAGTGGTTGGTGACGGGGTTGGCGTCGTTGAACGTGGCGGTGACGACGGCGGAGGTGGTACCGACCGGGATGGTTCCGGAGACCGATCGCGGCTCAAGTCCGGTGATTCCCAAGCGATCCAGCGCCGAAACCGATGTGGTTGAGCCAGTGCCCAATACGGCCCCGCTCGAGTTGAGGAAGGTGACCTGCAGGGCGGTCGAGGACGGGTCGATGAGGGCGCCGCCGAGTAGTCCGCTGAGCGTGTAGGGCGTGGTGCCGGTGTTGATCTTGGCAGACGCGGCGGAGAGGTTGACGGTTTGGCTGATGCTGGAGGTGGCCACGGGCCCGCCGCCGGCGAAGTTGGCGCCCGCACCCGGAGGCGAGGTTTGAGGGAAGCCCAAGAAGCTCGGCAGGTCGGGGAACGGGAAGGAAACTCCCAACACATAGCTGACGCGCTGCGTGCCGTACGCGATGATGGTCGGGGTGCCGCTCACCGACCAGCCTGGGTAGGTGACCGAGCTGGTGCCCGACGGTGACGGGGTGGCAATCTCGAAGCTCCCGTTGACCAACAGGTTCGGACTCATCGGTAATCCGGGAATTCCGTTGAGCCCTAACAGCTTTCCGCCGGTGCCGATGGTGCCGGGGCCGCCTAACAAGGCGAGCGTCGCCGCGTTGCCCGCGTTGCCGCCGTTGCCGCCGTTGCCGATCAACCTGGCACTGCCCCCCAGACCGCCGTTCCCGCTACCGAAGCCGGGCGCACCTTCTGCACCGGTCCCCCCGGGACCGCCGTCACCCAGCAGCGCACCGCCAACCGCGCCTTGGCCGCCGGTCCCGCCGATGCCCGAAGCGGAGAAGCCGCCGATTCCACCAGCTCCGCCGGATCCGACCAGGGTCGCGTTGCCGCCGAGGCCACCCTGACCGCCGGGCGCTTGCAGCAGGAGCGACGCTCCCGCGGTGCCGCCGGTACCGCCGGAACCGCCTGATCCCAGCAAGCCGGCGGTGCCTCCGCCTCCACCAACACCACCACCAAGGCTGCCGAGTACGGGCTGCAGCACCGATCCGCCGGCCCCACCGGAGCCGCCAGCACCGGCGAATTGTCCACCCGCGCCGCCATTTCCACCCGGCCCGCCGGTGCCGTTCAGGCTGGCGCCGCCATCGCCGCCGACCCCGCCGGCACCGACCACAGAGCCGCCGATGGTGCCGGCTCCGCCGCCGAACAGCGAACCGGCGATGCCGGCGGCTCCACCAGCCCCGCCCGCCCCGCCGATGTCCCCGGCTCCGCCGACCCCTCCGGTGCCGCCGCCCGCGCCGACCAGCCCGCTCAACGCGCCACCGGCCCCGCCAGACCCGCCCGCCCCGCCCAAGACACCGGGAATCGCCAGATCGGCCATGGCGCCCGTGCCGCCGACCCCGCCGGAACCGAAGATCCCACCGGTTCCGCCGGCTCCGCCCCCGCCGCCATTGCCGTCCGCGCCGACAGCACCGGCGCCGCCCGCCCCGCCGTTGCCGAAGAACAACCCGCCGTTGCCACCTTGGCCGCCCGACCGGCCGACACCAGAAGCGCCGAACCCGCCCGCCCCACCGCTACCGCCGCTACCCAACAACCCCGCCGCGCCGCCGGGCCCACCGGGTATGCCGTTGGCGCCGGATCCGCCGGCCCCGCCGTCGCCGAGCAGCCACCCGCCCAGGCCTCCGGCGGCCCCACTGCCGGCCGCGCCCGCGGCGCCGTTACCGATCAGCGGACGTCCGGTCAAGGCCAGACTGGGCGCGTTGACCACGTTGAGGGCCGCCGCCGGCAACAAAAGCCCGTTGGCGCCGCTTACGCCGTTGGCGCCCGGCGCAGTGCCGAGTCCGCCGATCCCGCCGTTCCCGCCGAGGCCGAGCAGCGTGGCCTTGCCGCCGCCACCACCAGCTCCGCCGGCGAAGGTCGGCGCGCCCTGGGCGCCGGCTCCGCCGGCGCCGCCGTTGCCGAACAGCAGGGCTCCGGCGCCGCCGTTGCCGCCGGCCCCGCCGATCCCGGCCGAGGCGAACCCGCCGACTCCGCCGGTGCCGCCGAAACCGATCAGACCTGCGTCGCCGCCGGCCCCGCCGTGGCCGCCGGTGCCCGCCCCGAAGTTGCTGCCGCCGACCCCGCCTGCGCCGCCCGAGCCCAGCAGCCAACCGGCGTGCCCGCCGCTGCCGCCGGCCCCGCCGTCACCGCCGAAGCTGGCACCGCCGGTTCCGCCGATTCCGCCGTTGCCGAACAGCGGACCGGCCGCACCTCCGGCCCCTCCGGTACCGCCACCGCCAGCACCGCCCAGTCCACCGGTGCCGCCGCTGCCACCGGCACCGAACAGCAGGCCGCCGGCCCCGCCGGCTCCGCCCCTACCTCCGATGTCCCCGACACCGCCGGCTCCGCCGACTCCGCCTCCGGCGCCGACCAACCCGCTGAGCAGACCTCCGGTGCCGCCGGCCCCGCCGACGCCGCCCGCCCCGTCCGCCGCGAATCCGCCGGGCCCGCCGGCGCCGCCGCCACCCAACAACCCGCCGGCCCCGCCGGCTCCGCCTGCCCCGGCGGTCCCGGTGGCTGCGTATCCGCCGGCCCCACCGGTCCCGCCGGTGCCCAACAGCCACCCGCCTCGTCCGCCCACACCCCCGGCCCCGCCGGTGCCTCCCGCCCCGCCGGCCCCACCGGTGCCGATCAGTCCCGCATCCCCGCCTGCTCCGCCGCCGTAACCGAACGGCGGGCCAGCCTGACCCGACCCGCCGGCCCCGCCGTCACCGATCAACCATCCACCGGGTGCACCCTTGGCGCCGCTGCCGGGGCTGCGTTGGCGCCGTTGCCGATCAGCGGGCGGCCGGTCAACGCCAGAACCGGCGCGTTCACCGCATCCACCGCTTCCAGCAGCGCCTGCCCCACGGTCTGCTCGAAGGCTTGCAGCGACAATCCGTTCGCGGCTTCGGCGGCCGCATAGGCGCTCGCCCCCGTGGTCAATGCCTGCTGAAACTGCCTCTGGTACAGCGCAACCTGAGTACCTACCGACTGATATGACTGGGCGTAGCCGCCAAACAGCCGGGCAATCGCCGCGGACACCTCATCAGCGGCCGCGGCCGCGATCCCCGTGGTCGACGGCGCCGCCGACGCCGTAGCCTGCCTGATCGCCTCCGCGATCTCGCTCAGGTCCGCTGACGCCGCGGCCAAAGCCTCTGGTGCTGCAATCAGTGAGGTCGACATCTGCGGCTCCCATCCCTGAGCGGGGCGATTCGATCGACTTACTGTATTCACGAGGACCGCAAATGTGAACATGCGCGTCGCGCTTTCGTCGCGTGTCTAGCTCGACGGTAACGCCTTCTGCGACTTTGCATTTAAGTCCCCGGCTGACAACGTCCCATGAATTTGCCGGCCAACCGACTACCCAACTCGAATTGGTCGCCGACCCCTTGCCTCCCGCGTGGCAGACCATGCTGCAGCTTCAGAGTTAAATCACCCGGATGGCAGAGCTTTACACGGCTGCCGGGTGAGGGTCCGCCGGGGCCGTCACGACCAGAAGTCGTTCATGGGTGTGGCGTACCTGTCGTTGTTGGTGAGGGTGATCAGCGGAGTTCCCGGGTTGGGGCTCAGAGCGTATTCAATCGTCGACATCAGGCTGTAGTGGTTGAAATAGCTGTTGGTCACGAAGTGCCCGGACAGCATCCCGCCGGAGCTCACCGCGGCCTGGTTCGGGATGACGACCATCGGAATGTGGTTGCCCTGGTTGCCGATTCCCGTTGACAGGTTGTTGTAGTCTTCGTCGAAGGTGATGATGATGACGTCCTTGTAGCCGCTGTTCCACGTCGGCGAGTTCATGATGGTGGACACGTTCTGCTGCAGATACTGATCGCCCGCCGCGACGTTGTATTGGTGATTGGTGATTTGGCTCGCAAGCCATCTGGCTATGTCGGTGGGAGAGCTGACGGGGCCTTCCATGTTGGTTTCCTCCGAGCCGCAGAGCCAGGCGAATCTCGGTGCGGTGGCCGGGTTTTGCAGATCCGCGCCTAACTGAGATATCGGCAGCAGGTGCTGGGCACGGTAGGCGGGGCTGGCGTTGTAGACATCGGTCAAACGGGGGAAGGGCAGTTGGTCGACGTTGTAGTCGCCGGATGACACGATCGCACCCGGGTAGGGCATGTTCGGCGTGTAGCCGGCCCACGATATGTTCGCGCTATCCAGAGCTTGCACAAGATTGGGCGCGGTGACGGTGTTCGCGGTCGGGTTGTAGTCGATCCCCAAGTCGGTTCCGAGCAGGATGCGCAGGTAGTTGGGTTCGCTGGGGTGGCCTAGGGCGTAGTAGTTGTTGGCGTAGCCGTAGGAGTTGATCAGGCTGTTGAGGTAGGGGGCGTTGACGCTGCCGAGGATGTCGGCGGCGCCCTTGTTCTCCATATAGAAGAGGAAGATGTGGTCGAGTTGGCCGACGTTGGACGTCGGGACGGTGAGTACCGGCGCGACCAGGGAGGGGTCGCCGACGGTGAAGGACAGGTTGTCGGCGAAGGCACCGTTGTAGTTACCAAGGACGGGGTTGCGGTCGGTGAAGGTCGCGGTCACGACCGCGGAGGTGGTGCCGACCGGGATGGTGCCGGAGATGTCGCGGGCCTGGAATCCGGTCATGCCCAGGCGATCGAGGGTGGAGACCGGTCCGATGGATCCAGAGCCGAGAGCGACCCCGTTGGCGTTGAGGAAGGTGACCTGTACGGCGGTGGATGACGGGTCAAGGAGGTAGCCGCCGAGCAGTCCGCTCAGGGTGTAGGGGGTGGTGCCGGTGTTGATCCTGGCGGCCGCGGCGGCGAGGTCGACGGTTTGGCTGATGCTGGAGGTGGCTACGGGTCCGCCGCCGGCGAAGTTGTCGCCCGCGCCCGGGGGTGCGGTGTCGGGGAAGCCCAAGATTGGCGGCATATCCGGGAACGGGAACGAGAACGGCGAGGGGTAACCGCGTGGGGTGCCATAGGAAATGATGGTCGGGGTGCCGGTGACGGTCCAGCCTGGAATCGTCACCGAGCTGAAACCCGAGGGGGAGGGGGTGGCGGTCTCGAAGCTGCCGTTGACGAGCAGGTTGGGGCTCATGGGTAGGCCGGGGATGCCGTTGTGGCCTAGGAGTGATCCGCCGGTGCCGATGGTGCCGGGTCCGCCGAGTAGGAGGGGGGTGGTGGCGTGGCCGCCGTTGCCGCCGTTGCCGCCGTTGCCGATGAGCGTCGAGGCGCCGCCGATGCCGCCGTTGCCGCCGGTGCTGGTGGGGTTGGTCGCGGGTGCGCCGGCTCCGCCGGGGCCGCCGTTGCCTAGTAGGGAGCCGCCTGCTCCGCCGTGGCCGCCGGCGCCGCCGGTGCCGCCGGGGGCGGTGGCCGATAGTCCGCCGGCGCCGCCGGCGCCGCCGGTGCCGATCAGGGCGGCGTTGCCGCCGAGTCCGCCGGTGCCGCCGAACTTTCCGGCGCCTCCGACGCCGCCGGCGCCGCCGGAGCCCAGTGCGCCGGCGTTGCCGCCGGGCCCGCCCAGGCCGCTGGTGCCGTCTTGGCTGGTGCCGCCGGCGCCGCCGGAGCCGCCGGTGCCCAGCAGTTGCGCGCCGGTCCCGCCGGCCCCGCCGGGGCCGGCGCTGGAAAAGCCGGCGCCGCCGTCGCCGCCGATGCCGCCGGCGCCGATGAGCGAGCCGCCCAGGGTGCCGGCGCCGCCGCCGAAGATCGAGCCGCTGATCCCGGCGGGCCCGCCGGTTCCGCCCGGGCCGCCGAGGTCACCGATACCGCCGCCCCCGCCGGCGCCGCCGCCGGCGCCGAGCAGTCCGCTGAGTGCTCCGCTGGCCCCGCCGGCCCCGCCGCCGCCCCCGCGTAGTCCGCCGGCCAGTTGACTGGCCATCCCGCCGGTGCCGCCGCCCCCGCCGGCGCCGAAGATCCCGCCGGCACCGCCCGCGCCGCCGCCCCCACCGTTGGCGTCGACCCCGGCGGGGGCGCCCACGCCGCCGGCCCCGCCGGCGCCGCCGGTGCCGAAGAACAGGCCGCCGGTGCCGCCCTGGCCGCCGGCGCGCCCGGCCCCGCTGGCCCCGAACCCGCCGGCCCCGCCGGTGCCGCCGGCACCCAGCAGTCCAGCGGCGCCGCCGGGCCCGCCGGGGATGTTGTTGGCGCCCGACCCGCCGGCCCCGCCGTCACCGAGCAGCCAGCCGCCCGGGCCGCCGGGCGCGCCGCTGCCCGCCGCGCCCGGGGCGCCGTTGCCGATCAGCGGGCGCCCGGTCAACGCCACACTCGGGGCGTTGATCACGTTCAGTGCCGCCGCCGGCAGCAGTAGCCCGTTGGCTCCGGTAGCGCCGGTGGCCCCGGCGACCACACCCAGGCCGCCGACTCCGCCGGCCCCGCCCAGGCCTAGCAGCACGGCCTTCCCGCCGGACCCGCCGGCCCCTCCGGCCAACAGCGGGGCGCCCTGGGCGCCGGCCCCACCGGCCCCGCCGCTACCGAACAGCAACGCCCCGGCCCCACCGGCCCCGCCGGCCCCGCCGGCCCCGGCCACCGCGAACCCGCCGAGCCCACCCACACCGCCGAAGCCGACCAGACCCCCCGCCCCGCCGGCCCCGCCATGACCACCGGCGCCGATACCGGCACTGGACCCCCCCACACCGCCGGCACCGCCTGACCCCAGCGCACCGGCCTGCCCACCAGCCCCGCCGACCCCGCCGTCACCACCAAAACTGCTGCCCCCGCTGCCCCCGGCGCCGCCGTTGCCGAACAACGGCCCCCCCGCACCCCCAGCCCCGCCAGCCCCGCCCAGCCCGGTCAACCCCAACCCGCCGCTGCCCCCAACACCCCCGGCACCCACCAGCGGACCCCCGACCCCACCAGCACCGCCACCACCCCCGACATCCCCGCCACCGCCGGCCCCACCCACACCACCACCGGCCCCCACCAGCCCACCGAACACCCCGCCCGCCCCACCGCTGCCCCCGGCCCCGCCGGTGCCGTTGCCCGCCAACCCCCCGGCACCGCCGGCACCACCCGCCCCGAACAACCCCCCGGCCCCACCGGCCCCACCGACCCCACCGACCCCGTTAGCGATGAACCCGCCCGTACCCCCGGCCCCACCGGTACCCAACAACCACCCCCCGGCGCCACCGCCACCACCTGCCCCACCACCACTACCGCCGGCACCCCCAGCCCCACCAGTGCCGATCAACCCCGCCGCCCCACCGGCCCCACCAGCCAAACCCGCCGCCCCCGAACCCCCGGCCCCACCATCACCGAGCAACCACCCACCCGCCGCCCCGGCAGCCCCGGTCCCCGGAGCACCATTGGCGCCATTACCAATCAACGGACGCCCAGTCAACGCCACCACCGGCCCATTGATCGGACCCAACAACGCCTCACCCAACGCATGCAGATCCCCACCCTGCAACACCGACAAGCTCACCGCCTCCGCGCCGCCATAGGCACCCGCACTGGCGCTCAACGCCGCCACCAACCCCCGCTCAAAGGCCGCCGCCTGCGCATCCAACACCACAAACGTCTGCCCATAACTGCCGAACAACCCCGCAATCGCCGCCGACACCTCATCGGCGGCCGCCGCCGCAATCCCCGTCGTCGACGGCGCCCACCACGCCGTCGCCCGACGAAGCGCCTCCCCGATCCCACTCACCTCCACCGACGCCGCGACCAAAACCTCCGGCGCTGCAACCACAAACGTCGACATCAGCGGCTCCCATCATTGGGGCGAATCGAACGGCTAAATGTATTTCAGAAACGCGGGGATGTGAACCACCGTTGGTGGAAGAGTTCGCCAATTCTCGGCGCCTGTAATTCGGTACTTTTGGCGCTGAGACGACTGCAGTGTCGGCGGTGCATGTGCCCGAACCCGCATGCATGGTCTGTCGGAAGGGCGCGCGTCCGCTCCCGCGCGCGCCTAACCGAAAACTCTCAACTAGAGGTTTACCCTTCAGTCCGTGATGGTCGGGGAGTGCCTACTGCTGCCGGAGTTCGATGTCCTGTCGGCGCTGGATTTCGATACCGAGATCCCATGCATCTGCCGGAAGTTCTGCGACGAGGCGGACCATGCCGCGGACTGGTGGATCACCCTGTCGTGCGGCTGCCGATACCCGTTCTGCAGCAAGGCATTACGGATGTCGAAGCTGCGCTTGAGGATCCGGCCGCTGACGTGCCGACTCTGTTCGAGCCATGACATCGTGATCAGCCGGGTGAAGCGCATGTAGCTCTGACCGAGCGGGCTGCCGCTTCCCTCGGTGCCCAACGTCGGACCCCGTGAATTCTGATAGCGGCGTTGATGCGATCCGGACGTCGTTGCCCCGGTCGGAGCTGACCGCGCAATGCAGTCCGGGATCAACAATCCGGCCGTCCCTAGGCTGCCATCGGCGAGCCTCGCAGGTCCTTCCAAGCACCAATCGAGCGAGTCGATCGTTGCCTTCCATGGATTCACCCAGTTCCGATGGGGGCCAACCGCGAAGCACAATTCGAGGGCCACTGCACCCTCGTCGCGTTCGGACACCTTCCCCTCGAGGTGTGAGGAAATCTGTTTCGTGAAGACGGTCGTCGACGTGGATGCCGTTTTACGCACGCTCAGCCACCGGCCTTCCTCGATGATTTGGCTGGGAAGCGGTTCTGCCCCTCGAGCTGCTCAAGAGCGAAGATTCAGCGTGCCGCTTCGTGCACCCCGACGGTGCTGAATCGCCGAGGCCGATCTTCGCGAGGTGACTGACGAGCGGATACGCGTAATTGGCCAGATCATGCTGGTTCAGCAAGTCGACGGTATCTGGAAGTCCCACATCCAGGGACAGGGCGCGGTAGTCGGCTGCGCAAGCGGTGCAAAGGACGGGCTGATCCCGAGATGTGACAACAACGCACGTCGTTGTTGACGCCAAGGAAATCCTGCACGACGCGAGATTGTGTTGCGTCCGCTCGTCAGGCACTCTCGATGAGTGTTCTTCCTCGGACTCGATCTAGCTTGGGTTTCTAGAAATACGACCGGTTTTGCGGTCATCGACGCAGCCGGCGTACTGCGAGACATCGGCGCAGCGTTGAGTGACGACGACATAGAGGAGAAGCTTTCTCCCTATCTGGCCGGTGATTGCGTGGTGGGGATCGACGCTCCGCTGCGGGTCGCCAACGAAACCGGTTCACGTCCAGCCGAAAAGGCTCTCTACCGTGACTTCGGCGCCTTCCAGGCCGGGGCGCGGCCAGCCTTTCGGATGCAGGCGTTGGGACTGTTCGACCCGCCACGCGGCGAAGTGCTCGCAGAAAAATTGGGCCTCGATATCGACCCGCAATCTACTCAACCACGACGTGCGATCGAGGTGTACCCGCATCCCGCGACGATCTCACTATTCGGACTCACATGTACGTTGAAGTACAAGCGCGGACTCGGTGATTCGCCTCGAGAGCGGACGTCTCATCGCAAAGCGGAGATGCTCAGACTGCTCGGCTTGATCGAAGGGCTGGATGAGGCTTCGCTGCCGCTCCAAGTCAAGGCCCACCCCGGCTGGCAACGAGTGCGGCGTGATGTCGAGCACGCATCTCGACCTTTCCAGTTGAATCTAGTGGAGGACTCGGTTGACGCGGTGCTATGTGCCTATGTCGCAATGATGTTCGCGCATCGACGCGCCGAGATCACAATCTATGGAGACTATCCCGCCAATGGCTACATCGCTACGCCCACGCTCCCGTCGCAGCTAGTGCCAGTTCGAACGACATCGACTCAGGTGCCTACCGGGCCGCCGGATCCGGCATCCTTCGGCGGCATTTCGGGCGGTGCGTCGTCGTCTGGTGGCGGCCCTGGCGGCCACCTATCCGACGAGATCGACAGGTGCCGCAGCCAGTTGTCTGCCTGTCGCGAGACCTGGTCGATCATGGAGGGCGTGCTGGATGCAGGGTTCAGCTCACCCCGTATATCAAGTGATGCAATGAGTTTCGGTTGCGTTGCGGACCGGCTGGCAGAGGCGCATCTGGAGTTGAGCAACCTTGTGGCTCGGCTTGGAAACTGAGATTTCCGCGATCGTCGCCCAATAATTGGCTCGGAGAACGTCGACCAGTCGCCCGACCACAACAGCTTGGCGTTGTACAACGTGCGCAACTGAAGGTGCTCCTGCAGCGTCGTCGCGTTGTCCCACACCACGCCGTTGTCGGGGATGCCGGGGCGCTTGGAACTGAGCTGCGCAACCCATTTGTCGGCGGCGTCCGTCGCGACAACGGAGCTGTCGAGGTTGCCGAAGGTTTCACCGATCAGTGACTTCACGGCAATGCTGCCTCAAATCCCTGTCGGCAGCATGCGACGGGGGTCCGACGCCCGGCAGGCGTTTGCCGGAACGCGTCGGTCGGATGTCTGACCCGGTGGCGGCGCGTCCGGATGCGAAGCTGCCGGGCACCAAGCGAATCCGAGTCGAGCCGAGGCTGATTGCCCGACAAACTTTCCGCCAGAAACGATTCGGGGGCCCCCAAGTGTTTCAAACCACCCAAACCGTGAATCCCGAGTTAAGCGGGGCGCGCGTCCATCGCGACGACCTCCACCCAATGGAAGGACATACATGTCTTCACGCAACACAGTGATTCGTTCGCTCCACGACCTCGGTGCTGCCGCCTGGTTCGGCGGTTCGGTCATGGGAGCTGTCGGACTGAACGGGGCGAGTGCCGCTGTTCGCGACCCGCAGGACCGTGCCCGCGTATCGGCCACGGGATGGGCGAAGTGGGCCCCGGTCAATGCCGCGGCCATCGGCGCGCACCTGCTCGGTGGCGGCGCCATCCTCTACAACAACCGCAAGCGAGCCAAGTACCAGAGTGGGGTCACCTCCAACACCGCGGCCAAGCTCGCCCTCACCGGTGCCGCGCTGGGAGCTACCGCCTACAGCGGTGCGCTCGGCGCGAAGGCCGCTGAGGGACAGGGCCATCCCGTTGCCGGGGCCACCGAGCCAACCTCGTCGACCCCGGATGACGTCGCCTCAGCGCAGAAGCAGTTGCGGTACATGCAGTGGGTGCTTCCCGTCCTCACTGGGACGATCATTCTCTTAAGCGCCCAGCAGGGTGAGCAGCAGCGTCCCAGCCAGATCGTGTCCGGACTCGGCAACAAGCTCGCCCGCAAAGCCAGCTGAGTTCGGCGGCTGTTCCTCGAACCGTATCGGCGGCCAGGTTCGGCGGCTGAGCCAATCTACTTGTGCCGCAGCGCGACGATCTTGTCGTTACGCCCGCCGACGTAGACGGTGCCGCTGTTGTCGACGGCCAACCCCCAGGGGTAGTCGAGGCCGGTGAAGGGCAACTCTTCCTGTGTCGAGGAGCCCGCCGCGAGCTTCAGCGTCCGATTGTGGCCGGTGTCGTTGAGGTAGACGTTGCCCTGGGAGTCGAGGGTGAGACCGCCGGGTTGCTTGAGGCCCGTAAACGGCAGTGTTGCTTGCTTTTTGGTGTCCACCGGCAGGACCAGGACGCGGTTGTTGCCGCCGTCGGCCACATAGACGGTTCCGTTGCCCGTCACCACCAGACCCGTCGGATTGTTCAGACCGTTGAACGGCACTTCGGTGATCGTGTTGGAATTGGCGGCGAGAGCCACCACGTGGTTCTTGCCGGTGTCGGCAACGTAGACGGTCCGGCTGCTGTCGACGGTCAGCCCCGTCGGATTCTCCAGATCGGTGAACGGCAGCACCTCTTGGGTCTGGGCCCCCGGACGCAAGACCAGGACCCGCTTGTTGCCGGCGTCGTTGACATACACGGTGCCGGTGTTGTCCGCGGTCACACCGGTCGGCAGGTTCAGGCCGTCGAACGGCAGCGTGTGGGGTTCGGTGGTGCCGGCGAACAGCGCCAAGATCCGATTGTGTTCGGTATCAGCGATGTACACGGTTCCACCGATATCCACCGACAGGCCCTGCGGGTCACGCAGTCCGGTGAACGGCAGCGTCACCTGTTCGTACTCGCTCTTCGACCCCGAGGTGCCGAGCAAGACGACTGCTACCACGGTGACGATCACGGCGACGACAGCGCCCGCGGCGACGGCCTTGCTGCGCCACCACGGACGGCGAGGTGGCGGTGGCGGCGTCGGGGCCGGCCGCGGGGAGTCGGGCTTGGGAATCGAGATCGCAGCCGGCACCGGTCGCGCCATCGTCGGGTGGATGTTCTGCGGGGGCGGCGGAGGTGACGGCGACCGCGGCGGAGGTGACGGCGACCGCGGCGGAGGTGACGGCGACCGGGGCACAGGCGGCGGATTGCGCGGCGGAGGAGGCGGTTGCGGGGGTTGTCGCCAGCTGGTGTCGGGGCGGGTCAGCGGATTGGTGTACGCGGCCGTAGCCGGCTGCATCCTGATGGTCGGCGTCACTGTGGTCGCGGTGAGCGCGTTGTGGGCGTCGCGCGCGAGCTCCAGGGCGGTGTCGTACCGGTCGCCGGGGTTCTTGGCCATACCGCGTGCGATGACCATGTCGAGGCTGGCAGGAATGTCGGGATTGGTGTTCGACGGTCGTGGCGGGGGCGCACTGCGGTGGCCGGTGATCTGCTCCTGCAACGTGTCGCCCGGAAACGGCGACTGTGCCGTCAGGCACTCATAGAGCACACAGGCCAGGGAGTAGATGTCCGAGCGGGAGTCCACGGTCGCCGTGGTGAACCGTTCGGGGGCCATGTAGTGGTAGGTCCCGATGAAGTTGCCGGTCGCCGTCAGGGACAGGTCGTCTGCGGCACGCGCGATGCCGAAGTCGATCAGGTAGGCGAAGTCGTCGTGGTCCAGCAAGACGTTGGAGGGCTTGACGTCGCGATGCAGCAGCCGCTCCCGGTGCGCGGCGTGCAGGCCTTTGGCGACCTGGTCGATGATGCTCACCGCCCGGGCCGGCGGCAGCGGTCCCTGGTTCAGGACCGCCTGCAAGTCGTGACCCTCGATCAACCGCATGTCCACATACAGTCGCCCGTTGATCTCGCCGTAGGTGTGGATGGGGATCAGGTGTGGGCTGTTGAGTCGCGCGGTGGCGTGCGCTTCGCGCCGGAAGCGCTGCTGGAACACCTCGTCGGTGGAAACGGCGGACGGCAAGATTTTGAGGGCGACGACTCGATCGGTGTCGGCGTCATAGGCGCGCCATACTTCGCCCATCCCGCCCCGGCCCATCAACTCGATGAGCCGGTACTTGCCGAACGAGGTCTCCTGCAACAACGCCTCCCACGATTGTCACCGCTGGCCCGACTGTAACGCGGGCGACGGTGACCAGTCACAGCATTTCACCGGACCCGGTGTCGCGCCAGGTTAGCTGCACGTTTGCCGTCCGTTAACCATCTTGGCAGCCCGGCGGGAAACACGCTCGGGTGATCTTGGGTTCGGTAGCGGTCCCGATCGCGTTGACTGATCGGCGTGAAGCCGTGGATGCCCGTGGTCATTGCCGTGGCGGTGCTAGCGGCGGGGTGTTCGGCGCACCGGTCCGCCCCGCACCCGATGATGCCGGCCTCACCCGGCCCGACGACAGTGCAGCAGCTGTGCGACTCTCAGACCTGGCCACGCCCGCTGCCGAATGTGGTCGGACGGCTGCTCTACCAGGCCAAGGACGGCGCGTTGGGGTGTTGGGACAACGTCCGGGGCGTCGCGCCGGACGGGCACGACCCGCTGCACAGCCCCGCCCAGCCCGCGGAGAAGACCTACCGAGTCGTCGCCGTGTCGCCGGCCGCCGCCACACCGACCGGGCGCCACGACCCGGTGACCGTGGACCTCGCCGACCTCGACCCGAGGGAGCCCGCCGCTTTCCATCCCTGCGAGTGGGTGAGTGAGACGGAGGCCCGCGGAATGATGGGTGGGCAAGTGACCCTAGAGCCCTACGGAGACCAGGCGGGATCGGTCGACGTGGCGTGCATCTACGACAGGCCCGGCGATATGGGCGACGGTGTGGAAGTGGACCTGCAGTCAACCGGCGCCTTCCTGGTCGATGCGGCGTCGCAGTTCGCGCTGGACTCCCGGCACGGGACGGTGGTCGACGGTGTCGCCAGCAAGGCCGCCTGTGTCGACGACCCCACGACCTCGCCGCCGTCCACCACGTTGGTGGTGTTGCTGGGCGGCGACCGGCTGCTGCGGGTGATTCAGGGCAACGGGTCGTGCGACACGTTGAAGCGTTTCGCGCAGTTGGCGATTGGGCGAATCGGATAAGGACGTGCCGCGGCGTTCCTACTCGGGTGCTACTCGAGAGCGATTCGCATGCCGGGTCACCAATCTCTTGAAGAGGATTACGCCAAAGCCTGTGCGGAGTGGTCGGCGGGCGGGGACGAAATCTGGGATAAAGCCTCTGCGGACGGGCTTGGCAATGCCTGCATCTCGACGTATGACGCCGCTATCCGAGCTTGAATGAGTCCCGCGAAACCTCGAAGAAATGCCCGCTGCTGCTGTCGGTGCACTTCACTCCGGACTGCTCGCTCGTGCAGCTGAGGGTGCCGGCCGAGGCGGTCTGGCCGTAGTCCAGTGTCGGCTCGCCCGGCACACCCAGGGTGTCCCCGTGACAGTGAATTTCGGCCGGTTTGCCGGGTGCCAGAACGAAGCGGTTGCCCCAGGCGATGTGCTGGCCGCACTCCGGCGGCGGTGGCGGCGTGTAGGTGTACTCGTTGATATCGCACGCGGCGCCGGTGTTGCTGATCGTGCAGACGATGTTTCCCGACGGGGTGCGAAAGTTCCGCGGGTCGGCGTGCGCGGTGGCTGCAAGCGCGACGGCGGCTACGGCCGCGATCGGTGCGAGCGTGACGATTCGCATTGTCTGGTCATAGCACGATCGGTGAGGCAATTGCTCGGCTTGGTGAACGCAGCTGATCGCCCCCCCACGATCGAGATTGCCGTGGCGGTCGTGATCGAGCTCCCCGCGCAACCCTGGTGGCAACCTCGGCGCGCCAAGGGCGCGCAGGTGAAGGGCGCTGAGCCCACCACGGTTGTTACCATCGCGCGGTGAGCCGATTTTCCAGGCGCGACGTGCTGAAATGCGCCGCCGCAGCACCCGTCCTGTTGGCCGCGATGGTCGCCGTGCCGCCCGCGTCAGCCGCCGGCATCGCCGGCATGAGCGTCTTCCTCGACCCGGGTCACAACGCCGTTGCCGACCCGTCGATCAACCAGCAGGTGCCCAACGGCCGGGGCGGCACGAAGCCGTGCAACACCTCGGGCACCGCGGCCGGCGACGGCTATCCCGAGCACGCGTTCACCTGGGACGTCACCAATATGGTCGCGGCCAACCTGAACAACCTCGGCGTCACCACCCAGTTGTCCAGGCCAGACGACGGCTCCGTGGGCCCCTGCATCGACGACCGCGCGGCCCGCGCCAACGCCATGCATCCGGACGCGATCGTCAGCATCCATGCCGACGGCGGACCCCCCTCCGGGCGCGGGTTCCACGTCAACTACTCCAGCCCGCCGCTCAACGACGCCCAATCCAACGGCGCGATGCAGCTGGCCAACGCGATGCGCTCGGCCCTCATCTCCGCCGGCTTCCAGCCGTCGAACTATGTCGGCTCCGACGGTCTCTATGGTCGTGCCGACCTCGCCGGCCTCAACCTGGCCCAGTACCCCGCCGTGCTTGTCGAGCTGGGCAACATGAAAAACGCCGAGGATTCCGCCCAGATCGAAAGTGCCGATGGCCGAGCGAAATACGCCTCCGCCGTAACTCAGGGGATCGTCGCTTATCTGCAAGCCAAGGCGGGCTAGGCTCCGCTCCACGATCGCGGTCCTCGCAACACTGGTTGTGGCGGCCGCGATCGTGACATCAACCGCCGTCTACACCTACCGGCACGCCCCCGCTTCACAAAGGCAACCGATGACATCCCCCAGCAGTGCCCCGGCCGCGCAGCACCCCGACCTGGCCGCCGAATTCGCTCAACTCGCCAGCCGCCTCAACGCCAGGATGGGATTGGCTGTCACCGCCGTCGGCAGCGACGAACCGCCGGCGATGTATGGCGACTGGCAGCAGGGTCCGGCTTGGTCGACCATCAAGGTGCCGCTGGCGATCGCCGCCTACCGACAACAGCACAACGTCACCGCCCAGCTGAAAGCCACCATCACCGAGTCCGATAACGCAGCGGCTGAAGCGCTTTGGCAGCAGCTCGGCGACCCGGTCACTGCCGCGGGCAAGGTGCAAGACATCCTGCGGGAGACCGGGGACCCGACGATCGTCGAATCGCGAAAGCTACGACCGGAATTCACCGCGTTCGGCCAGACCATCTGGTCACTCGCCGATCAGGTGCGCTTCATCGCCCAAGCATTCTGCGACAAGCGGTACGACCCGATCTTCGTCCTGATGGGTCAGATTGTGCCGCAACAGAGTTGGGGAATGGGAGCGCTGCCCGCCGCGCAATTCAAAGGTGGCTGGGGGCCGTCGCCCGCGGACAAGTATCTGGTGCGCCAGTTCGGCGTGGTCAACTCGGGCCGGCTCGCCGTCGCCATCGCGGCCGAGCCCACGTCCGGATCCTTCGACGACGGCACCCGTGCCCTCGACGAAGCCGCCACCTGGCTGCGCGCCCACCTCGCTCGGCTGCCCACCGGTGGTTGCCCGGGCAACCCTTAAGACATCCTGGCAACGTGCCGCATAATCCCTACGGAGGAGGGCGTTAGCGGTGGATCAGCGTGTCGGCACGACATTCGGCAAGTACACGATCACCGGTGTGGTGGGCAAAGGCGGCATGGGCGAGGTCTACGAGGCCTACGACAACCAGATCGGCCGAACCGTCGCCCTCAAGATCATCAAGACCCAATTCGCCAATGACCGTAAGTTCCGTACCCGCTTCGAGCGCGAATCGCATGCCGCGGCCACGCTGCAGGAACCGCACGTTATCCCGATTCACGGTTTCGGCGAGATCGACGGCTCACTGTTCATCGACATGCGGCTGGTCCGCGGTAAGGACCTGGAAAGCCTGCTGGCCAACGGACCGCTGGAACCGGCGCGGGCCGTCGCCATCGTCGCCCAGATCGCCGCCGCGCTGGATGCCGCGCACGCCGAGGGACTCGTGCACCGCGACATCAAGCCGCAGAACATCCTGGTCACCCCGGCTGACTTCGCCTATCTGGTCGACTTCGGAATCGCCGAAACCATGGGCGAGCACACCCGCCTCACGGCGGCCAACATGCGAGTCGGCTCGTGGGCCTACATGGCGCCGGAACGATTCTCCGACCGGGACATCACCCCGTCCGCCGACATCTACTCCCTGGCGTGCGTGTTGTACGAAGCGCTGACCGGCCAGCTTCCGTTCCCGGCGCAAACCCAGGGCGGCTTCGTCGCGGCCCACCTGTCCTCACCGCCACCGCGACCCAGCCTGACCAACCCGCGGGTTCCGGCAGCCCTGGACGACGTCATCGCGCGAGGCATGGCCAAGGAGCCGGACGACCGGTACGGCAGCGCCGGAGCGTTCGGGCGGGCGGCCGAACGGGCGCTGCGCAGTGGTGTCCGCACCGCCGTCGATCCGACCGATGAGTCGCCGACCCGTGCGGCGTCCTGGACGCCACCGCCCCCGCCGCGGCCGCCGACGCAGCCGGCGCCGCAGCCGCCGACGGTCCAGCAGGTCTACCCGCAGACCTTTCCGTCCGGGCCGCAGCCCGTGGTCCCCAGCGAGGCCCCGGCCAAACTCCGAGGGCGCCGGCTGGCCCCGGTCGTGATCGGTGTCAGTGCTGTGCTCGTGCTGGGCGGAATCGGCGTGGCCGTCGGACTGCTGGCGAAGAGGGAGGACACGCCGGCCGGTGCGACGGCAACTGTGCCGCCGACCATCCCGCCGTACTCGGGCGAGACGTCGCCGAACTCGCCGGAGCCGATTCCGTCGCGCCCGACCAACGCGGCACCACCGCTGGTCACCGGCCCCGACCAGAGCGCCAGCCACCAGAGCTGCGACCAGGGCTTCCAGATGAACGTGACCGGGTACGGCTCGCACGGCGGGCGCGGCTCCCCGCAGACCTCCTGCTACTTCGCCAACGCCGTGCTGCATTCGTACTGGAACACCTACAACAACGCCACCAACGGCGCGCGCACGGTGTCGTCGCCGGGAGCCGTCGACTGCTTCACGGTGGCGGGCGCGGAGTGCGATCCGAAGATCCCCGCCAACTTCTTGATGCAGTGCGCCGGCGACGGCGCCAACCCGTGGATCAGATGTACCGGCGGCAAAGACGCCGTCGTGTATCTCTGGTAGCGAAAAGCGTTATAGCAGTTGGGCGATCGCGGTCGTTGCGATGAGCGCGAACGTCGCGAGACCGACCACGTACACCTGGCGGCGGGCGGTGATTTGGGGCGGCAGTGGACGCATGGCCAACGTGTGCTGTCGCCGCAGCGCGATCACGTAGGTAGCCAGTGCCGCTGCGCACGCCACGCCGGCAGGCAGCAGCGCACCCACACGTTGACCGGCACCGTGCACGTCTTTCAACGCCAACAGCACCCCGTTGGCCACGAACGCAATCGATGTCCTCGTCCAGGCCAGCGTCGTTCGTTCGGCGGCGCCGCCGATGGGCTCGGGCCCGCTCACCCCGTGATCGCCTTGAAGATCACCAATCCGAGCGCGATCACACCGAGCACGATCAGTCCTACGGCCAGAAAACCGGGCGAGGGATGGCGGGGCAGCGGCTGCCCGCGCCGCATGGCGCGATCGGCGTGGACCCAGCGGCGCAGCCCGACGCCGCTGGTGCCGATTGCCAGCGCTGCGAGGCCGATCCCGAGCAGTCGTCGTGCGCCGGGCACTGCTAACTCGGGAACAAGCTGTACCAGGGCGACCGCAGCAGCTAGCAAACCCAACGCGGTGCGCTGCCAGGCCAGGAACGTCCGCTCGTTCGCAAGGGTGAAACGGTAGTCGGGCTCTTGCTCTTCGATGACGTCTTCGGGGGGAGCATCGGTAGCCACGGTGCACATCGTAGATTCGGTCGCGTGCTCAAGGCGCTGTTATTCGATGTCCAGGGAACCGCGACCGACTTTCACTCCACGGTGTGTGACGAGGCGCGCCGGATCAGCGTCGGCCGCGACGCCCGGGTGGATTGGTCGGAGGTCGTCCGACGTTGGCGGGCAGGCTACTTCGCGGCCCTGGAAGCCCGGCCAAGCCAGGGGTCATGGCTTTCGGTGCACTCCGTCTACCGGGACGTGCTCGACGCCGTTCTGACCGAAGCCGGCTTCACCGACCTGACGGCTGCGGAGCGCGACGACCTCGCGCTGGCCTGGCAGCGGCTGCGTCCGTGGCCGGATGTGGTGCCGGGGCTGACCCGGCTGCGCCGCACATATGTCCTGGCGACCCTGTCGAACGCCGACGTCAGCACCGTGATCACCATGTCCAAGCGCGCCCACCTGCCCTGGGACGCCATCTTCACCGCGGAGATGGCCGGGGTCTTCAAGCCCCACCAGGCCGCCTACCGGATGGCCGCCACCTACCTCGGCCTACCTGCCGGCGAGATCATGATGGTGGCCAGCCACAAGTACGACCTGCGCGCCGCCGCCCAACTTGGTTTCCAGACCGCCTTCGTCGCCCGGCCGCTCGAATTCGGCGCCGATGGCGTGGCCGATGTCGCTTATTCCGACGAGTTCGATGTCAACGCTTGCGATTTCGTCGATCTGGCCGACCAGCTCGTAGGGTGATGCACATGCAGTCGATCTCCAAGGAACAGTTGTGGAGGCAGCGCACCGAGTGGCCGCTCGCCCTGGTCGCCGTCGCCTTCCTGATCATGTATTCGGTGCAGATCCTGGCCCGGCCGCACGGGACGGAAGCGCGCATCCTCTGGTTGCTCTGCTGGATCGCCTGGGCCCTTTTCGTCGGGGACTACTTCGCTCGGTTGGCCCTGGCGGACAACCGCCGGGAATGGTTCTTGCTGCACATCCTCGACCTGGTGATCGTGATGCTGCCGTTCCTGCGACCGCTGCGGATGGTGCGGCTGATCGTGCTGCTCGGTGTGCTGCAAAAGGCCGTCGGCCATGCCGTGCGCGGCCAGATCCTGATCTACACCGTGTCCGGGGTTTTGCTGTTGGTCTACACCGGCGCGCTGGCGGTGCTGGATGCCGAACGCCAGCAGGTCGGCACCACCATCAACAGCTTCGGTAAGGCCGTCTGGTGGGCCATCACCACGGTGACCACCGTCGGTTACGGCAATCTCTATCCGCTCACCGTCACCGGGCGCGTCGTTGCGGTCCTGCTGATGATGGGCGGCATCACGCTGATCGGTGTGGTGACCGGGTCACTCGCCTCGTGGATCGTGCAGCGGGTTTCCGAGAACGACACGGCCAATCAGGTGGCGACGGCCGCTCAGATCGACGAGCTTCGTAGCGAGATTCGGCAGCTGGCCGAACAACTACGGGCGCGGGAGGCTTCGGAATCCTAGGTTGCGCGAGACGGTGATATCGCCGTAGTGATCGCGCTCTCCAGCGACGTCCCCCGGGTTTCCGGCAGCCGGTACGTGCACCACAAGCTCATCACCACCAGCCCGGCCAGCATCAGCCCGATCGACCCGCTGCCGTAGCGATCATGCAGTGGTTCGGCGATCAGCGGCGGAACGGCGCCGCCCAAGATGCCGGATACACTAATCGCCAGCCCGGCGCCGGTGTAGCGGTGCGATGTCGTGAACAGCTCCGGCACAAACGATGTCATCGGCGCGTAAGCGAAGGCAGCGATCCCATACGTGCCGGCGATGGCCACCGCGAACAGCGCCGCTCTGTCGGCGTCGATCAACGGCAGGACGGCGAATGACCACGGCAACGCCAGCGCCCACCCGGACAGGATGACGGGTCGACGCCCGACCCGGTCAGACAGAGCGGCCGACACCGGCACCATCGCTATCCACACCAGCCCCCCGAGCAAACCGGCGAACAGAATCGCGTTGCGGGACAGCCCCAAGCTGCTGTGCGCATACCCGGTCAAATAGGTGCCGGCCATGAACACGAACGCATACAGCGCCAAAAAACTGCCTGCGGCCAGTGCCACGCTACGGCGTTGTTGGCGCAGGACTTCGGCGAGCGGAGCCCGCGGCGGCACGGTTCGGCCGGTCTTGGCGGCTTGGCCGGCGAAGACCGGCGTCTCCTCGATGCTGACCCGCACGTACAGCGCGAAGGCGACCAGTAAACCGCTGAGCAGGAACGGAATTCGCCACCCCCAGGTCAGAAACGCCGGACTCGTCTCGCCGACGGTGGCATTGACGACCAAGAAGGTGACGCCGGTCAACACCATCGCGATCCCGGCGCCGATGGCCGTGAATATGCCGTATCGACCGCGCTTGTCCACCGGTGCGTATTCGGCAGCGAGCAATGCTGATCCGGCCCACTCGCCGCCGACGGCGAACCCCTGCAGCAGGCGCAGCGTCAGCACGATCAACGGCGCCGCCACACCGATCGTCACCGCACCGGGCGTCAGACCCACTGCCACGGTGGACAACCCCATGATCAGCAGCGTGGCAACCAGCGTCGCCTTACGCCCGATGCGGTCACCGAAGTGGCCGAAGACCACTCCGCCCAACGGCCGGGACAAAAACGCGGCGGCGAAGGTTCCCATCGAGGCGATCGTGGCCAGTACGGGGCTGAGGTTCGGGAAGAATACCGTCGGAAACGTCAACGCGGCGGCGGTGCCGTAGATGTAGAAATCGTAGAACTCGACGGTGGTACCCACCATGCACGCGAACGCAATACGCTTGGCGGTCACGATCGGCCAGGGGCCGAGATGGTGGTCGGCTCACGGAGAGCACCCTGCGGCTGACCGGGCACGGTGCTCGGGTTGGGTTCGGGAACGGGGCAATCGGACACCGCGACGGTGCAGCGGCTGAGCTCGGGGAGAGGCAGGCGGGCGGTGCTGGTCAGACCGCCCGGCAGCACTGCCGCCGAACGCGGCATCGTACGGCGCTCGACCCCCATGACAGCCTCCTCGAAACCCGGGCTAGCGTGCGAGTCTAGGCTTTTCGTGGTCCCCTACAAAGCGACACCGGGCGAACGCGCGGCGTCTGTAGCCCAGAACGTGTCCGTCGGTTCGGTGATCAGGGCGCAGACATGATCTCGGCGACGACGCGGTGCGCTGAGTGCACCGCCCCTTCCATATGGCCTTCCCAAACGGGGGAGGTCTCCGCACCGGCCCAATGGACTCTACCGCTGGGCGCGTGCGGTTCGGGTCCGGCCGCCGACAGCACCCCGGGGCCCGGCGCCGGAACGCATCCGGTCAGGAAAGCCTCAGCGCGCCAGTCTTGTTCGATGTAGGCCAACGGTTTCGTTGCCGCGGGCCCGAAGAGCCGTGCCAGGTCGGTAGCGACGTGGGCACTGCGCTCCTCGACCGCACTCGGGTCCAGTAGCTCGGCCGCGGGAAGTGAATCGCTGGCGAAGCTACCAAGGAATCCGACCAGAATCCCCGGTCCGTCCGAATCGGATGTGGCGTCGAAGGTCAAACGCGCTAAGCCCTCGTCGGCGTAGGTCTGCCCGCTCAGCCCGGCGTGCCGCCAGAATGGCGTGGGGTAGGCGATGTGGTATTTGATGCCGCTACCCATGCGGAACCGGCGGTGCAGCTGTTGACGGCCAACGCTCAGCAAAGGCCCGAAGTCGATTCTTCCGCAACTGGCCGGATCGACGGCTACGACGACGTGCTCGGCCCGCACCGCTTGATCGCCGCGCAGCCGGAGCACGACATGGTCACGGTCGGGCTGCACCGCCCGCACAACTGAACTCAGCTGAATCTGTTGCCTGCCAAGGCGATCGGCCAACCTTTCGCAGATGCCTACGGCTCCACCGGCTACCCGGGCGTCCTGCCCCGCGCCGCGCACCCCGGTGAGTTGGTGCAGGCCGCCGGCAGCTCGGACATGCGTCGCGAACGCCAGCAGTGAAACCTCGTCCACGCTGCTGCCGGTGGTGGCTCCGACGGCGATCTCGATCAAGGTGCGGGCGCCGTGGGTTCGCACATGCCGATCCAGCCAGGAACCGACGGTCAGCCGGTCGAGCAGCGGGGCGCGCCGCGGCAGCAGCTTGGCCATGATGTCCAGACGTGCCATCGCGACAGCAGCGTCGGCGAGCGCCAACGCAGGCACCGGCGGCATTGCGCCCCGCGCCGAGTGCACCCGTCGACCAAGCCAAGACAAGTGCCGACCTCGGTTAAACGTTGGCACGGTGGTCAACCCGAGTTCGGTGATGAGCTGCAGAATCCGAGGCTGGCGTGGGCCGACCCACGCACCACCGCCGTCGACGACCACCCCGGCGACGTGCTGACGGAGTAGCCGACCGCCGATCCGGTCGGCAGCCTCGAGAACCATCACGTCGCGGCCCGCTGCCGCCAGTCGGGTGGCGGCGCAGAGCCCAGCCACGCCCGCGCCAATGATTGCGACGTCGGGTTCCCGCGATTTCATATATACGTATGTATACCACGTTCGGCATGCCAATCGGCGAATTCCGTTATCGGACTCGACCGGCTGAAACGCGGCGCAGGCCGGCGACCATGGCCGGCGCATCTATGACCCGGTCCGGATCAACCAGCCACTGAACGAGAATTCCGTCGTAGAGCGCGACAATGGCACTGGCCAAAGCGGTGTCATCCCGCCAGGCCGGCGGTAGGACATCGAGTATCCCCGCGCGCAGTTGCTCATAGATTTCTGCGAGTCGTGCCCGCACCACCGGTGAGCGCTCCACGCGAGGCAGCGCCTCGAAGAACGCCAGCACAACCGCCCTGTTACCAGGGAGCGACTCAACGAAATTCGACAACTCGGATTCCAGGCCCGCCGACTCCGCGCCGCGTCGTTGCCGCGCCAGGGGCCTTAGCCAGCGTTCGGTGGCCTCGATCAACGCCTCGTCCAGTAGTGCGTCCTTGCTACCGAAGTGATATCCGATCGAGGCCAGGTTCGCTCCGGAAAGTTCCGTGATGTCCCGCGCGGTCGTGGCGGCGTATCCCTTCCGGCGAATGCAGGTGACCGCGGCCTCCAGCAAGCGTTGACGGGTGGAAGAACCTGGCGGGGCGGTCACGGTGACTGCTAGACCTCCGTATCGCGGCGTTGCCGTTTGCTTGGGCGGCCACATCGCATACCCGGGTACATGCAAGCATGGCCGAAAGGGCGACAGCAACAACGCCATTGTCCGGCGCCGCCGGATACTCTTACGTCAATGATTGCCGCCCAATCATTGGCCGAGATGTTGCGCCGCCGCCTGTCCGAAGCGCAGCATGTCATGCAGCCCGCCGTGCGGTTGCGCGAGCAGGCTGAAGCCCTCGCCGATTACGTCGGGCCGGGAGAGAGCGTGCTCGACGTCGGTTGCGGAACCGGGCATCTGTCGGCCTACTTGCGTGCGATGTACGGGGCGGTCCCCACCGGTGTCGACGTCAAAGACTTCCGGCAGACCGACATTACCTTCGCCGAATTCGACGGCACGTCAATCCCGTTTCCGGACAAATCGTTTGACCACGTGATCCTCAGCGAAGTGTTGCATCACAGCCACGACCCGGTCCGGCTGGCCGCGGAATGCGACCGTGTCGCGCGCCGGCGCGTCATCGTGTTCGAAGACATGCCCGGGGGGTTGGTCGGCAAGCTCGCCCTGCACGCGCACGTGCAGGCGTTCGCCTACTACCGCCGTTACCCGTTTCGCCCGGCACGCCTGGACGAGTACCGTCAGGCGCTGGCTTGGCTGACCACGAAAGCGACTGCTGTGCAAAGGATTTCCCAGCCGCCGGAGTGGCTGACGGTCTACCCGCGTGTCCTGTTCGTTTACGACCTAGACGCGGGTGCCGCTACCACGTAACCGGCAGCACCCTGATTCTTGGAATAGCTGCGACAGCAGATGTCGGGCTCGGCGGTCGCCACGATCTCGGACATCTCGCGGCGCAATTCGTCGAGCACCGCCCGGATCTCGCGGCGGGCCAAATTGGCGCTCAGACAGCGGTGCGCGCCGCCGCCGAACCTGACGTAGGAACTCACCGAAATCGGTGGGCAGTTCGGGGGCGCCGAAGCCGAGAATCGCATTGATTCAAAGGAATATCTTCTGATGGTCGTCCGTTGGTGTGCGCGATCCCGCACCGACGCTTCGATGCGGGCCACCAGTCGGCGTGAACGCCCGGCTGACAATGGAGCGCAGCCGCTGGTGGCGCGGGTCGTCCATCACGATCATCGAACCGAAGTGCTCGGCCAACTCCGGCGTCTGATCGTTGATGGTGATGTTGGGGCTGGAGCTGACCTCCATACCATTTGAGGAGGCGCCACTGGCGAGCCTAGGCGCCGTCAGTGTGAGCACATGGTTTTCCCGGGCGTCCCGGTCGAATGGGCGTCGTTGACCACGTTGCCGTCCACCACGATCTTGCAGGCGATGGTGCCCTGCCCCTGCGCACTCAGCACGTAGACCTGACCACCGAAACCCTGGAAGTCCGTCGACCACGGCAGCGGCACGTTTACCGCTCGCTGCTGACCGTACTGGGTCTGGTACGAGATGTATTCGGCCATCCCGGTGCCACTGACCTCGTAGTGAACCTGTGGGAATGCGCCCGGGGGTTTGAAAGGGTCCGCGTGCGCCACACCATAGGTGGCCCCGAAGGCGGTGCCGGTGGCAATCAGGATCGAAGCTGCGCGACGACTGGTCATGGTTGTTCATCGTGTCATCACCCGCGGCGCCACACCAGGGGTTTGCACGCTTTGGCGGCGCGCTGAGCGCCGTATTGCCGGCGCATCCGTTGCCACCGGGGCCGCGGAGATTACCGGCACCGCGGCCGCAGTGAGCACGCCCCCGGGTGACCATGCGACGCGCCAAAGCCCGAAGGTGGCGAAGCTGAGCAGGGTGGTCGCGGTGAAACCGCAGTATCGCCACATCCGTGCGGACAGGCCCCAGAACCTTTGTGTACGAGCGGATTCGGCGACTTCAGCGTCCTGGTAGGAGTCTGGATGCGGTACTCGGATGCGTAATCAGCCCAGCATCGCCAGAGCGGCGCGCCAGTTACGGGCGGATGCGCGAACGAGCGCCTTCGTGCACGAGATCGGCGAGCAGGCTGATCACGTCGAACGTACTGACGAAACGCCACGCGATCGATTCCGCGACCGCTCGCACGGTCCGATGCTAGGTGTCGCCGCACCGCCCGCCTAGGGTGAAGCGGATAGTCGAAAGATGGGGCGATTGATGACGCAGAGTGGCGTTAAGCGGGTGGTGGTGTGGGGCACCGGCTTCGTGGGGCGGATGGTGATCCCGGAGATCGTCAAGCATCCGCTGTTCGAGTTGGTGGGTGTCGGCGTCAGCAATCCGGAGAAGGTCGGCCGCGACGTCGGGGACATCTGCGGACTCGGCGAACCGGTCGGTGTCACCGCCACCGACGATGTGGAGGCGTTGATCGCGCTCAAACCCGACGCGTTGGTGCACTATGGCCCCACGGCCATGCACGCCAAGGACAACATCTCGCTGATCACCCGCTTCCTGCGGGCCGGCATCGATGTGTGCTCGACGGCGATGACGCCGTGGATCTGGCCGACCATGCCGCAGAACCCGCCGAACTGGATTGCCCCGATCACCCAGGCGTGCGAGCTGGGGGAGTCCTCCTGCTTCACCACCGGCATCGACCCCGGTTTCGCCAATGACCTGTTCCCGATGACTCTGATGGGTCTGTGCTCGGAGGTTAAGCGGGTGCGCGCCTCCGAGTTGCTGGACTACACCAACTACGAGGGCGACTACGAGCGGGAGATGGGCATCGGCCGTGAACCGGAGTTCAGCCCGATGCTGGAAAACCGCGACGTGCTGATCTTCGCGTGGGGCGCCACGGTCCCGATGATCGCCCATGCCGCCGGCATCATGCTCGACGAGATGACCACGACCTGGGACAAGTGGGTGACTCCCACCGACCGGAAGTCCGCCAAGGGCGTCGTCAAGGCGGGCAACGTCGCCGCCGTCCGGTTCACGATCAACGGGCTCTACAAAGGTGAGACGCGCATCCAGCTGGAGCATGTCAACCGCATCGGGCTCGACGCCGCCCCGGATTGGCCGACGGGCCACGACAACGACGTGTACCGGGTGGACATCGAAGGCACGCCCAGCATCTTCCAGGAAACCGCGTTCCGCTTCACCGACGGCTCGGGTCGGGACGCCGCGGCCGCCGGATGCCTGGCGACCGGTTTGCGGGCACTCAACGCCGTCCCAGCGGTCAACGACTTGTCCCCGGGCTGGGTGACCGCGCTGGACCTGCCACTGATCCCGGGCGCGGGTACGATCCGCTGACCAGCACTCATACAGTTCCGCTGATAGCCGATACTGAAAGTGCCTATAGGTTTGTAGAGGAAGATGACGCCGGGGGGACACGGGGATGAGGCCAGATGGCAGACGGAGCTAGGCCAGCGCTGGGCCTGTCGATCGGTGCCACGAATCTAGCCGCCGTCACGCCCGACCACTCCATCACCCGCAAACCCGTCCTCACCCTCTACCGGCAGCGCCCGCCCGAGGTAGGGGTTCCCTCGGAGAATCCCAAGCTGGACGAACCCGGGCTGGTGATCACCGACTTCGTCGACCGGGTAGGCGACCGGGTCGGGATCGTGGCGGCAGACGGTTCGGTGCACCGCAGCGAGGCGCTGGTCGCCGACGGATTGCGCGCGCTGGCCTACGCGGCCACCGGCGGGCGCGCGCTGCCCGACAATGTCGCGGTCACGTATCCGGCGCACTGGGCGCCGGCGGCGGTCGACGCTTTGGGCGGGGCGGTGAGCCGGGTGTCGGAGTGGTCGCACCAGGCCACACCGGCCACTTTGATCCCGGACGCGGCGGCTGCCGTGTTCGCGGTGCGCGCCAACCCCGGCATACCGGCCCGGGGGACCGTCGCGGTGTGCGATTTCGGTGGTAGCGGAACCAGCATCACCCTGGTCGACGCCAGCGCCGACTACCAGCCGCTAGGCCCGACCATCCGGCATCACGACTTCTCCGGTGACCTGGTGGACCAGTCGCTGCTGAGCTACGTCATGTCCGAGATGCCCGCCACTGGTTCGTTCGATCCGTCCGCCACCGCGGCCATCGGGTCGCTGACCCGGTTGCGGGCCGCCTGCCGGGGGGCCAAGGAGCGGCTCTCGGCCACGACGGCTACCACCCTTTCCGAGGGGGTGCCCGGAGTCCGCAGTGAAATCCGGCTGACCCGCAACGAACTCGAAGAGACGATCCGCGGCGCCTTGGAAGGGGTGGCCGGCGTGCTCGAAGAATCATTGCACCGCAACGCATCCGGTTTGGTCGCGATCGTCACGGTCGGTGGCGGCGCGAACATCCCGGCGGTGACCACGTCGCTGTCCGGGCGGTTCGGGGTGCCGGTGATCACCACGCCACGCCCGCAACTGACCGCGGCTATCGGGGGCGCGCTGCGCGCCGCACGAGGCCCCGGTGACACCAGCGCGACGACGCTGACCCCGGCCGCGCCGCCGGCGGTGGCTGCGCCTGCGGCGGCGCCCGAGCCGTCCGCGCAGGAATTCCAGGATGTGCCCGCAGCAGCTGCTCCGGTGTCGGCGATGCAGCCCGCGCTGGCCTGGTCGGAAGCCCAGGACGAATCACGTCTGATGCCGGCGGTTTCGTCGAGCTCCGGTTCCGGCTACACGGCCGCCCGGCCGCAGATGAAGTTCGAGCGCGAAGAAAGGCCGGAAGCCGAACAGAAGGCCTCGCCGATTCCCTGGTACCGCCTACCGGCGGTGATAATCGTCAGCACGGTCGTCGCGGTGCTGCTGGTAGGCACCGCGGTGGCTATCGGGTTGACGTCGCACGACAAGGGCGGCAAGTCGCCGGGAGTCAACACCACCCCGCGCAGTTCGGCGCCGCCGCCTGCCACCAGCGAGAGTCCCAGTGCAGAGCCACCGCCGGCCTCGACGCCCGAACCCGCGCCGACGACGCGGGCGCCGGCCCCGCCGCCCGCGACGACGCAAGCCCCGCTGCAGACCACCGAAGCGCCGCCGCCAGCGACCACTGCGCCTCCGGCGACGACTCAGCCGCCGGTGACCACGCAACCGCCGGTGACCACCCAGCCACCGGTAACAACGCCGCCGGTTCCCCAGATACCTCAGCTGCCGGGGCCGGCGAATCCGAATCCACCTACGCCGCCGCCTATTCCGCAGCTGCCGCAGATTCCGGGACTACCGCAGATTCCGGGGATTGCCTATGCGCCGACAGTTCCAGCGCTTCCGGGCAGACTGCAGGCGGGCTGAATCCGGTCTACGTACCAGCCTTCTCGCGGTCCTCGCGGTCTTGCTTGGTCGCCTCCAAGATCTGCTTGTTGAAGTCCTTGTCCTTGTCCAGGTTGTCTTTGACGCGTTGCTCGGCTTCCTGGTTCAGCTCCTCGACCGACTTGTTCTCGTCTTCCGTCGTTTCGTCGGCGTGGGCGGCACGCTCGCTCTCGGCGGTGTTCTTGGCCCGGGATTCGCCGTCGCCGTCATCCTTCTTGCCGGCCTCATCTTGGGCGGGCGGCTGATCTTTCTCGTCCCTGCCTTTGGAACCCTCGGACTTGGCTTTGGCCGCCGGCGAGTCCTCGTCCTCGGCGTACTTGGGGTTGCCGTCGTCGTCGAGCCAGTCGTTTACCGCAGTGCCGGTGATGGTCTTGCCGGAACCGGGCAGCACCAGAGTGGGCCTGTCCTCGTAGGCCGTCATCATCTCCTTGGCCTGCTCTTTGTCTTCCTCGTCCGGCTCGGGCTTTTCTGTGCTGCCCCCGGCGCCCCCGGTGTTCTGTTCGTCTTTGTCGTCGGCCTCGGCAGTACTCACGGCACCGTCATCGGTCTTGCTGGTCTCCTGACCAGCCGATTCGTCGTCGTGCGCGGTCATACCTGTGGCCCCCTTATGGAGTTGCTCTATGTCCCGACCCAAAGTGAGGGTTACCACATCGGTGGCGCGCCGAAACTCCCCGTTACAGCGAATCCCGCTTGGCCAACACCAGCGACGCGAGCGGAATACGCATCGGTTCGGGCGTCTGGGCCAGCCGCTCGGCGACACCAAACTCTAGCCGCTGGACGAAGTCCGCTCCGCGTGGATCGTTGATCCCGCCGCTCAGGCCCGCCCGCAGGGTCGGGAACAGGGCTGCCCGGGCGAATGCTGCCCACTGCGCGCCGAAAGCCTCGGCGTCGGAATCACTTTGGAACCTCGCCCAGAAGCGGTCCTCGGCGTTGAACATGTCGAGGTGCTCGATCGTCAGGCCCTCGAACCACCCGCGCGGAGCGAACGGGGCGCGGAAGTCCTTCTCGGTGCGGGCCACCACGGGAATTACCATGCGCCGCAACTCTTCCCTGCGCACCAGGCCCTGCTCGGCAAGTTCTTCCAGCGTCGCCATCAGCGCCTCGTTCAGTGGGCGATAGCCGAATTCGCCGTCTTCATCCAGGGCCATGGTGAGCACCACCAACCTGCCGCCGGGACACAGTTCGCGGCCGCGGAACGCGACGAAGTCGTTCCAGTCCAGCGCCGACTGATGCTCGTAAGCCCGCCGCGCCTCGGTGCTGCGACTGAACGCGACCTGCACATGGTCGGCGATTTCCGGCGCACCCGCGGGAATTCGGCTCAGCCACTGGATCGCCCACGACGACCACCCGAGGTTGACGGTGCCGGTCGGCAGAATCTGCTGGTAGAAGGATCGACCGATCGCCGAGGTGAAGCTGGCCGAGTCGATGTTCAGATAGCTGTCCGGATCCTCGGACAACGTGTGGAACAGGGCCGTGAAGTCGTTCTCGGGGACATCGGTGTGCGCCACCAGGATCGCGTGGTCGTGGCGGGTTCGCGCACGCAACACCTCGACCGCGGTGGCCATAGGCTTCAGTGAATTGTGACCGGTGGCCGCGCCGTAGTCGGCAACGACGACCGGCTGCGGGGGTTTGGGCAGCGGCACCTGTTGCGCCGCCTGCTCGAACAGCGCGACGGCCGGTAGCAGTCCAGCCGCCTGCAGCCGCGACGACTGGCCGTACGTCGCTGACTCCATCGGCTCCGGCCGGACAACGACGCTTGATTCCGGGAGGCGGAGCTTGGGTTGCGGCTCAGTTCGGCGCGGGGTAGTTGACACCGGTAAGCCTCTCCGAAACTTCCCAAAGCCGTTTGCAGTCAGCGTCATCGGCGGCTCGCTTAGGTATCTTGGCCTCGGTGACTCCGCCTCCGGCGGCCTCGGCGAACCCGCGCGGGCCGTAGAAGGCACCGCCTTCGGCGCCAGGTGTGACTGCTGCGTACAGGGCCGGCAGGATGCCTTCGTCGATCTCCTGCCACAGGAACGGGGCGTACTTCCAGGACGTCGTATAGAGACGCTGCATCAGCGCCGGCTTGTCCCGGCCGTGTGACGGTCCGCTGATCTGCAGATTGGTCTTGGTGAGCCCGGGGTGCGCCGCGTTGGACATTATGTTCCAGCCGCCCTGGCGGCTGCGCCGGTCCAGTTCGCGGGCGAACATCAGTGTCGCCAGTTTCGACTGCCCGTAGGCGGCCATCGAAGCGTAGGACTTCTCGAACTGTAGGTCGTCGAAGTGGATATGGCCGCGGCGCGCGGCGATGCTGCTCAGCGATACCACACGCGGAGCCTGCGCCGCGTGCAGCAGCGGCAACACCTGGGCGGTGAGGGCGAAATGGCCCAGATGGTTACTGCCGAACTGCAATTCGAAGCCGTCGGCCGTGGTGTCGCGCTCTGGCGGCGTCATGACGCCGGCGTTGTTGATCAGGATGTCGATGGGGCGGCCGTCGGCAGTGAGCTGTGCACCCAACGCTTTGACGGAGGCCAGCGACGAAAGGTCCAGCGGCTTGATGGTCAGGCTGGCGTCGGGCACCGATTTGCGGATCTCCGCGATCGCGGCCTCGCCTTTGCTCTGGTTGCGGATGGCCATCACGACGTCGGCGCCGCCCACCGCCAGACGTTTGGCCAGCCCGAAGCCCAGGCCGCTGTTGGATCCGGTGACAACCGCGAGCTTGCCGGACAGATCGGGCACCGTGGCGACAAGATCGTTGGTCATGTGAGAACTCCTTGTCCGGTTGCTTCGTCCGCGGTCGCAAACAGTCTCCCTTGTCGCCGTCGCGCGTGACACACTGCCTGGATGAATAGCAGACGGGTCGCCAAGATCTCACTGATCCTGGCGATTGTGACGCTGGTGGTGGCGGTGGCCGGCTTCATCACCACGTTGGTGCTCAATGTGTTCTTCCTCGACGACTACGACGCCTACGGCGAGGTGCCCGTTCCGGGCAGTGGCAGCGTGCACCTACCGGCCGGACAGGCCACCGTCAGCCTGCACACCCTGGTCATCGGTGGGACCGACGGCGGCGGGCTGCCCGTGCCGCCCATGCGCATCTCGATCACTCCGCCCGACGGTGTGGCGCAGCCGGAGGTCACCGAAAGCATCGGCAGCACAACGACAGTCAACAACGATGCGCATATCCGGGTGTGGAACGTCCAGGTGCCGGCGGAGGGCACCTACAACGTCGTGACCGACGGCCAGGTAAACGGATACATCAACCCGCGACTGGCTTTCGGGCATCAGAGTTCGTACGGCTACCTGGTCTGGGTCTTCGTAGCGCTGTTCGTCGTCGGGTTGGTGGATCTGACGCTGTCGATCGTGTGGCTGGGGCGGGCGCGCCGCCGTCCGGTGCCTTCTGCCGGCGGCGCGGTTAGTTTCGCGGCGCCCGCGGTGGCCTACGAGCCGACCGGTGCGGCTGTGCGCGTCGAGCGGCTGAAAAACCTTGCCGCGCTGCGGGATTCAGGCGCTTTGACGGAAGAGGAGTTTCAAGAGGAGAAGCGGCGGATCCTCTACGAGCAGTAGCTCGCGTTTTGTTGGGGCGCGAGTGTGCGCTGCGGTACGCCGACACGCCGGTGCGGCTGGCTTTGAGTGCCCGCTCGCGGCGGGCGCGCTCGCTGGGGGTGCGGCTATCGGGGGCGAGGGCTCAGTGCCCGCGGGCGACCCACTCCTCGTAGTGCACGATCTCGTCGCCGATCGTCGTACTGTCCCCGTGGCCGGTATGCACGACGGTATCTCCGGGCAGCTTGCCAAGCCGCTCGGAGATCGACTGCAGAATCGTCGGGAAATCCGAGTACGACCGGCCGGTAGCCCCCGGGCCGCCGGAGAACAACGTGTCACCGCTGAACACCACGCCGAGGTCGTGGACGTACCAGCACACCGATCCCGGCGAGTGCCCCGGCGTGTGGATGGCCCGCACCTCGGTACCGGCCACCTTCAGTGTCTGGCCTTCGGCAACTGAGCGAAACTCGCTGTCCGGATGGGTCATTCGCCACAACACCTCGTCTGCGGGGTGCAACAGCACCGGCGCGTCGAGCGCCTCGCTGAGCTCGGGCGCCACGGTGACGTGGTCGTTGTGCCCGTGTGTGCACACCACCGCCACCACATGACGCCCGTCGACGGCCTCGATGATCGGTGCCGCCTCGTGGGCCGCGTCGAACACCACGACGTTGGAGTTGTCGCCGATCAGCCAGATGTTGTTGTCGACTTCCCAACTGCCGCCATCGAGTTCGAAGGTGCCGTGAGTGACCAGCCGGTCGATGACCACCATTACAGGATCACCACCGAACGCAATACCGTGCCATCGTGCATCTTGTGAAACGCCTCCTCGATGCCGTCTAACCCGATTCGCTCGGAGACAAACTTCTCCAACGGCAGCCGGCCCTGCCGATACAGGTCGATCAGGGTGGGAAAGTCGCGCTCGGGCAGGCAGTCGCCGTACCAGGACGACTTCAGTGAGCCGCCACGGGAGAAGAAGTCCACCAGTGGCATGTCCAGGCGCATGTCGGGTGTCGGCACGCCGACCAGCACCACAGTCCCGGCAAGGTCGCGGGCGTAGAAGGCTTGCTTCCAGGTCTCCGGCCGGCCGACGGCGTCGACCACCACGTCGACACCGAAGCCATCGGTGAGGTCCTGAATGGTTTCCACGACATCAAATTCGCGGGCGTTGACGGTGTGGGTCGCGCCGAACTTGCGGGCCCACTCCAACTTGGTGTTGTCGGTGTCCACCGCGATGATCTTGCGGGCCCCGACTAGCGCGGCGCCGGCGATGGCGGCGTCACCCACGCCACCGCAGCCGATCACGGCGACGGTGTCGTCGCGTGTCACCCCACCGGTGTTGATCGCCGCGCCCAGCCCCGCCATCACCCCGCAGCCGAGCAGGCCCGCGACGGCCGGATCGGCGGCCGGGTCGACCTTGGTGCACTGCCCGGCCGCCACCAGTGTCTTGTCGGCGAACGCCCCGATGCCCAGTGCGGGTGTGAGTTCGGTGCCGTCGGTGAGCGTCATCTTCTGCTCGGCGTTGAAGGTGTCGAAGCACAGGTGCGGCCGGCCTCTTCGGCATGCGCGGCACTGCCCGCACACCGCGCGCCAGTTCAGGATCACGAAGTCACCGGGTTCGACGTGGGTGACGCCGGGTCCGACCGCTTCCACCGTGCCGGCGGCCTCGTGCCCGAGCAGGAACGGGTACTCGTCGTTGATACCGCCCTCGCGGTAGGTCAGGTCGGTGTGGCACACGCCGCAGGCGGTGATGTCGACGACGGCCTCACCCGGTCCGGGGTTGGGGATGACGATGTCGACCAACTCGACGGGTTGTCCTTTTCTCCGCGAAATGACGCCGCGCACTGTCTGACTCATGGCGTCCAAACTACGGTGTAGCGTCGCTTCGCATGACGGCACCCGAGACCGGCACCGAAACCGTCCCCGAAACAGTCCAAGCCTTCACCGACCGCATGGTGTCGGCGATCGACAACGCCAGCCTGACGCTGCTCCTGAGTCTGGGGCATCAGACCGGGCTGCTGGAGACGATGGCCAGCCTGGCGCCATCCACAAGTGCGGAGATCGCCCAAGCCGCGCGGCTCGACGAACGATATGTGCGAGAGTGGCTGGGAGGCATGACAACCGGCCGCGTGGTCGACTACGACCCCGAGACCGGGACCTATTCGTTGCCCGCCCAGCGCGCCGCGGTGCTGACCAGCGCCGCCGGGCCGAACAACCTTGCGTTGGTCGCACAGTTCGTGCCGCTGCTCAGTGAGGTCGAGCAGAAGATCCTCGGCTGCTTCCGGGTGGGCGGCGGCCTGCCCTACAGCGAATATCCCCGCTTCCACACATTGATGGCCCAGCAGAGCGGGGTGGTGTTCGACGCCGGGCTCGTCGATGTGGTGCTGCCGCTGGTGGACGGCCTGCCGGAACGTCTCCGATCCGGAGCCGATGTCGCCGACTTCGGTTGCGGCAGTGGGCATGCCGTGAATGTGATGGCTCAAGCGTTTCCGGCCAGCCGGTTCACCGGCATCGACTTCTCCGAAGAGGCGATTGCTGCCGGCCGTGACGAGGCCGCCCGGCTCGGTCTGCAGAACGTCACCTTCGAAAGTCACGACCTGCCGACGCTGGACAAAGAGGCGACTTACGACGTCATCGTGGTATTCGACGCCATTCACGACCAGGCGCAGCCGGCCCGCGTGCTCGAGAACATCCACCGCGCCCTGCGCCCCGGCGGGGTGTTTCTGATGGCGGACATCAAGGCATCAAGCCGGCTCGAGGAGAACGTCGACGTGCCGATGAGCACCTACTTGTACACGGTGTCGTTGATGCATTGCATGACGGTGTCGCTGGCTCACGACGGCGCGGGGCTCGGGGCGGCGTGGGGCACGCAGTTGGCCACCGCGATGCTCGCCGACGCCGGCTTCGACGACGTGGTGGTCGCCGAAGTCGAGTCCGACCCGATCAACAACTACTACATCGCTCGCAAGTAGATGAGCGCTCTCGACGTCTTGGAGGACTGGCCGGTCCCGAACGCCGCGGGCGCGGTCGTGGGCCCGAGCGGCGTGCTGACCACGCACGGCGACACCGCGCGTGTCTTCGCGCTGGCGTCGGTCACCAAACCGATCGTGGCCCGGGCCGCGCAGATAGCCGTCGAGGAAGGCGTCGTCGATCTCGATACCGAGGCCGGACCGCCCGGGTCGACCATCCGGCACCTGCTTGCGCATGCGTCGGGACTGGCCATGCTTTCCGGCGAGGTGCTGGCCCGGCCGGGGACCCGCCGGATCTACTCGAACTACGGGTTCGCCGTGCTGGCCCAGGTGATCGAGCGCGAGTCGGGCATCAAGTTCGGTCGCTACCTCACCGAGGCGGTGTGCGAACCGCTGGGCATGACGGCCACCCGCCTCGACGGGGGCGCTGATACCGCCGGTTTCGGCGCCACCTCCACGGTTGACGACCTGGCCCGGTTCGCGGGGGACCTGCTGCGTCCGGCCACGGTCTCGGCGCAGATGCACGCCGACGCGACCACGGTGCAGTTCCCGGGCCTCGGCGGAGTGCTGCCCGGGTACGGCTCGCAGCGGCCCAACGACTGGGGGCTGGGGTTTGAGCTGCGCGATTCGAAGTCGCCGCACTGGACGGGTGCTCGCAACTCGGTGCGCACGTACGGCCATTTCGGGCAGTCAGGCGGCTTCGTCTGGGTGGACCCCGAGGCGGACCTGGCGCTGGTGGTGCTCACCGACCGCGACTTCGGTCAGTGGGCGCTGCAGCCCTGGCCTGCCCTTTCGGATGCGGTTTTAGGCGCTCATGCCCGAAAGGAAAATGCACACTAGCGCAACATGGGCATCACAGGGCACAATAGACACGCAAGACACAAGAAAATATATCGCGCAGTAGCTGCTTGATCGGGTTCACCAGGTCGTTGGGGAAGACGTCCCTCGTGGAACCGAAGGAGCAAGAAGATGCGTGCGTCGAATCAGTTCGCCGACGTGACGGCTGGTGTGGTTTACGTCCACGCCTCGCCGGCGGCGGTGTGCCCGCATGTCGAGTGGGCGTTGTCGTCGACCTTGCAAGCCAAGGCGAATTTGGTGTGGACGCCACAGCCGGCCATGCCCGGGCAGTTGCGTGCCGTCACGAACTGGGTGGGACCGGTCGGGACGGGTGCCCGTTTGGCGAACGCCTTGCGTTCCTGGTCGGTGCTGCGTTTCGAAGTCACCGAGGATCCCAGCCCCGGCGTCGACGGTCACCGATTCAGCCACACTCCGCAGTTGGGGCTGTGGAGCGGGGCGATGAGCGCCAACGGCGACATCATGGTTGGCGAGATGCGGTTGCGGACGCTGATGGCTCAGGGCGCCGACACCCTTGCCGCCGAGATGGATTCGGTGCTCGGCACCGCGTGGGATGAGGCGCTCGAGGCGTATCGCGACGGCGGCGACGCCGGCGAGGTCACCTGGCTGAGCAGGGGCGTGGGCTGAGTTTCGCGAGCAGACACAAAAGCACCCCGGAACATGTGTTCCGAGGTGCTTTTGTGTCTGCTCGGCGGGGTCAGGTGACCGAACCAGAAATCGGCTTGGCCGATACCGGCATATCGACGTTGCCCTGGCACGCGCCGCTGGCGATGTCGGTGTGGAAGACGCCGGTGAGGATGCCGTACTGCCCTGGCGTGTAGACCGTTATCGATTTCGCCGGATCGTATTCGACTGTGCCGTCCGGCAGCAGGCAGTCCCATTTCCAGGTCATCTCGCGCACCCACTGAGACCCGTTCCAGGTGAATTCGATTGTGCGCGGCATCGATTCGTTCTTCGGTGGGGCAGGGTTGTCCACCGTGGCCACGCAGACGCCCGCCGCACAGTTCGAGGTGAACGAGACAGTGGATCGGTGGGCGAATTCGGGCTGACCGGCCGCCGCGCTGGTACCGGATTTCGCGTTGGCGCCGAGCACGACAAGGTATTCGCCGTTCCACGAAGCGACTTCACCCGCGTGGGCCGACGGGGCCAGCCAGAGCGACGCACCTAAACCTGCTGCAGCGACCAGCGCTGTCTTGCCACAACCCGACATGCTGAACATGTCGCGCCGCGTGACCGGAGCGTTACACCCTGGCCGCCGGAAGGGCCGGACGCAGCACCTGCAGCGCAGCCGGCACCGCGGAGATTTCGGCGGGCAGCGGACAGGCGTAGTCGCCGTCGGCGTACACGTTGATGCCGGGGCACTCGATTTCGACGGTCTTGGCCCGTGCGGTGGTGACCTCGTCGAGTTCCACGTGCGCGCCCTTCAGTGCGGTGGGGAAGAAGCGGATCAGCTTCGTTCGAGACTCGGACCTCACCATGGTGAGGTCGAGCAGGCCGTCCGACCGGTCGGCGTTGGGGCAGATCAGCATTCCACCCCCGTAACTGCGGGTGTTGCCGAAAGCCGTCATTGTGAGCTCGGTTTCGATCACCTGCTGCCCGTCGAGCACCAACCGGAACGGCAGCAACCGCAGTCGCGACATTTCGGCGAGTATGGCGATGTAGTAGCGCATCCGCCCGTGCGGCCAGGTCATCCGGTTGGCCCGGTCGGTCACCAGGGAGTCGAATCCCGTTGCCGCTACGGTGCCGAACCACTTGTTGACACCATGCTGATCGCGGATCCGCCCTAGGTCGATCGTTTCCGTCCAGCCGTCCACCACGATATCTGCCGCGGCTTCGGGATCCTTTGTGGGAATACCGAATTCACGGGCGTGGTCGTTGCCCGTGCCGGCCGGGATGATGCCCATCGGCACATCGGTTTGCGCCAGCACCTGCAGGGCATTGGAGATGACGCCGTCGCCGCCGGTGACGACGACCGCGTCGGTGCCCTTCTCCAATGCCGCGGCCACCAGAAACCGGGCGTCTTCGGCACCGTCGCCGATGATCTCGACGACTTCGATCCCGCGCTTGTGAAAGCGCGCGATCGCGCGTTGCGCCGCCTCGATCGCGGCGCCGTGCCCGGACAGGGGATTGGTCAGCGCGGTGACCTTGCCGATTTCGTGCCGGCTCAGGACGGGGGACTGCTGCGTCACGGAATCAGTTTGCCGGGGTTGAGAATTCCGGCTGGATCCAGGGTGGCCTTCGCGGCGCGCAACACCTGCACGCCGAGATCGCCCACCTCGTCGGGCATCCACGCTCGGTGGTCGGCGCCGACGGCGTGGTGGTGGGTGATGGTGCCGCCGGTGGCCATGATCGCGTCGCACGCGGCCTTTTTGGCGGCCCACCACTGCTCGATCGGGTTGCCGCGCTGCCCGGCGACCACGGTGAAGTACAGCGAGGCGCCGGTCGGGTAGACGTGCGACACGTGGCACATGACCAGTGCCGGGGTGCCCGACTCGGCCAGCGAAGAGGTAAGTGCCTGGGTGACGGCCGCCTTGAGCGCGGGGATGTTGGACCAGTCGGTCGCGGTCTCCAGCGTTTCGCACAGCGCGCCGGCGGCCAGCATGGAGTCGCGTAGATACGGCGCGCTGAACCGGCCGTGCTCCCACGTCTTGGCCGGGGCCTCGCCCAGCGATGTGCCGCCGCTGGCCTCCAGCAGCGCGCGGGTCTCGGCGTGTCGACTCTCGGTGTGCTCTGTGGTGCCCTCGAACAGGGTCAGGCCCAAACAGCCTCCGCTGCTTTGGTTGTCGCCGATCGTCTCATGCGTCGCCAGGTTCACTCCGGTCTCTGCCTCATCGGAAAGCCGCACGACGGTGGGGCCGGTGCCGGTCTGGGTGATGGCACGCAGGGCGGCGACTCCGGTCGCGAAATCCGGGAAGGACCACGCCTCGTAACGGGTGGTCTCGGGGACCGGGTGCACCCGCAGCCGCACCTTGGTGATGACGCCCAGGGTGCCTTCCGAACCGATCGCCAGCTGACGCAGATCCGGTCCGGCCGCCGAGGCCGCTACCCGGCCCAGGTCCCAGATGCCGACCGGGGTGACCATGCGCAGTCCCATGATCATCTCGTTGAACCGTCCGTAGCCGGCGGAGTCCTGGCCCGACGAGCGGGTCGCCGCGAAGCCGCCGATGGTGGCGTACTCCCAGCTCTGCGGGAAATGGCCGAGGGAAAAGCCGTGTTCGCCCAGCAATCGCTCGGCATCCGGGCCGGTGACGCCGCCGCCCAGCTCGGCGATGCCGGAGACCGTGTCCATGGAGTGCAACTCGTTGAAACGGCGCAGATCCAGCGAGATCACGGCGGAGAACTGCCCGCGGGTGGGGTCCAGCCCACCGGTGACGTTGGTGCCGCCGCCGAACGGGACCACCGCGATGCCGTGATCGGAGCAGTAGCGCAGGATCTCCAAGACCGTGTCGTCGTCGGCGGGCAGCAGGACCGCGTCGGGTGCATCCTGGACGTCGCGGTCTTTGCGGCGCAGCAGGTCGAGGGTGGACTTGCCACCGGCGTGCAGGAGCCGGTCGCGGTCGGTGGTGCGGAAGAATTCGCTGCCGACGATCTTGGCGAGCGCGTCCTGATCGGCCTGTGACAGGGCGCATTCGCGCAGCTTCACCTCGTCGGGCTGCAGCTCGGCCGCATCGGAATCATCAAGGCCCACAACCTGCTTGAGCAGAGTGCGGACTCCATCGGAGAGTGGCTTGGCCGCGGCGGGGTCCCCCCACGCGTTCCATTTCATCGGCGGAAGGAGTTCCTCAAGGTGCGTCATGCGTTACAGTATTACACATGGTGTCAATGAGTAATGACCCAAATTTGGATACCGGGGATCGGATATTAGCTGCCGCTGCCAGCTGTGTGGTCGATTTCGGTGCCGACCGGGTGACTCTGGCCGAAATCGCCCGCCGTGCCGGAGTGAGCCGTCCGACGGTCTACCGCCGATGGCCGGACACCCAGTCGATCATGTCGACACTGTTGACCGACCACATCACCGATGTGATGCGGCAGGTCCCCTTCGAGGGCAACGACCGGGAGGCGCTGGTGCAACAGGTGGTGGCGGTGGCCGACCGGTTGCGCCGCGACGAGCTGATCAAGTCGGTGATGCACTCCGAGCTGGCCCGGGTGTACATCACCGAGCGTCTCGGCGTCAGCCAGCAGTTCCTGATCGAAGGCCTGGCCCAGCGGCTGGCTGAGGCGCAGCGCGCCGGCAGCGTTCGGCCCGGTGACCCTCGTCAGTTCGCGACCATGATCCTGCTGATCGCCCAGTCCACCATCCAATCTGCCGACATCGTCAAACCGATCCTCGACGACGAGGCCCTGGCCACCCAACTCGCCTACACACTGAACGGATACCTGTCCTGATGGAGAACCTGACCGCTCTCAACGCCGCCCGTCGCACCGCAGACCTGACCGCCCTGGCCGACGGCTCCGAACTGGATGTCGTCGTGATTGGCGGGGGTATCACCGGAGTCGGCATCGCCCTCGACGCCGCGTCCCGGGGGCTGCGCACGGCTCTGGTCGAGAAGCAGGACCTGGCGTTCGGCACCAGCCGGTGGAGCTCGAAACTGGTGCACGGCGGGCTGCGCTACCTGGCCAGCGGCAACATCGGCATCGCTAGGCGCAGCGCCATCGAGCGCGGAATTCTGATGTCGCGCAACGCCCCTCACCTGGTTCATGCGATGCCGCAACTGGTTCCGCTGCTGCCCGCGATGAACCACGTCAACCGTGCCATGGTGCGGGTGGGCTTCCTGGCCGGCGACGCGTTGCGGATCATGGCGGGGACGTCGTCGTCGACGTTGCCCCGGTCGCGCCGGATCTCGGCGAGCCGGGTCGTGGAGATGGCGCCGACGGTCCAGCGTGACGGCCTGGCGGGGGGGCTGCTCAACTACGACGGACAGCTGATCGACGACGCGAGGCTGGTGACGGCGGTGGCGCGCACCGCTGCCCAGCACGGCGCCCGCATCCTCACCTACGTCGCCGCCTCACAGGCCACCGCGACCTCGGTGCGGCTGACCGACCAGCGGACCGGGGAGTCGTTCGAGGTGAAGGCCGGCGCGGTGATCAACGCGGCCGGGGTATGGGGCGGTGACATCGACCCGGCGTTGAAGCTGCGTCCAAGCCGCGGAACGCATCTGGTGTTCGACGCCGCGGCGTTCGGCAATCCCACTGCGGCGCTGACCATTCCCATTCCCGGGGAGCTAAACAGGTTCGTGTTCGCCATGCCCGAGCAGCTCGGGCGGATCTACCTCGGGCTGACTGACGAGGACGCGCCCGGCCCCATTCCGGATGTGCCGGAGCCCTCTTCGGCGGAGATCGCCTTCCTGCTCGACACGGTCAACACCGCGTTGGGGACCACCGTCTCGTCGTCCGACGTGATCGGTTCGTATGCCGGTCTGCGGCCGCTGATCGACACTGGTCAAGGACGCACCGCCGATGTCTCGCGCGATCACGCCATCTTCGAATCGCCGACCGGGGTGATCAGCGTGGTGGGGGGCAAGCTCACCGAATACCGCTACATGGCAGAGGATGTGCTCAACCGGGCGGTCAAGGTGCGGGCGCTGCGCGCCGGTGACTGCCGCACCCGCAATTTGCCGCTGATCGGGGCCGCGGCCAATCCGGGCCCGGCCGCGGGCCCGGGTAACGTGCCCGCCTCCATGGTGGCGCGGTACGGCGCCGAGGCGGCCAACGTGCTCGCGGTGGCCACCTGCGAGCGGCCCGCTGACCCGGTCGCCGACGGTATCGACGTGACGAGAGCCGAGTTCGAGTACGCCGTCACCCATGAGGGTGCCCTGGAGGTCGGTGACATCCTCGACCGGCGCACCCGCATCGGGCTGGTGCCGCGCGACCGCGAGAAGGTGACAACGGTGGCTGAGGAGTTCCTGGCGGGTGGGGGGTGACCAGCCTCTGGTGACCAGACGCAAAAGCACCCGTTTCCGGCCGGAAACGGGTGCTTTTGCGTCTGATCGCAGAAAGAACGTTACAGCGGGATGTTCTTGTGGCGACCGCGGCGTGCGGGTGCTTGAGCCAGCGCCTCGGAGAGCTTGCTGCGGGTGTGCGACGGGTCGATCTTCTCGTCCACCACACCGATGTCGATGGCGCTGTCCACGCCACCGGCGATGCGCTCGTGCTCGGCGGCCAACTCGTCGTGCAACGCCTCGCGCTCGTGGTCGGGCGCTGCGGCGAGCTTGCGCTTGTGCAGAATGCCAACCGCGGCCTTGGCGCCCATCACCGCGACCTCGGCGTCCGGCCACGCGAACACCTTCGTCGCGTTCAGCGAACGGGAGTTCATCGCAATGTAGGCCCCGCCGTAGATCTTTCGCGTCACCAGAGTGACCCGCGGAACCGTGGCCTCGCCGAAGGCGTGCAGCAGCTTGGCGCCGCGTCGCACCACGCCGCCCCACTCCTGGTCGACACCGGGCAGATACCCCGGCACGTCGACGATGACCACCAGCGGTATACCGAACGCGTCGCACAGGCGCACGAAACGCGCTGCCTTCTCCGCACTTTCGGAGTTCAGGCAACCACCCAGCCGCAGCGGGTTGTTGGCCAGCACGCCGACCGTACGGCCTGACAGGCGGCCGAGTCCGACCACCATCGACGGCGCCCACTTGGCCTGGAACTCGTCAAACGGGGTGTCCGAGTCCAGCACCGCGTGGACGATCGGGTGCACGTCGTAGGCCCGTCGCGACGACTCCGGCAGCAGTGCCCTGATGTCGGTGTCGCCGGCCTCGGCCTTGGTCCGGTCGAAATGGCCTTGCTGACAGAACAATCCAACCAACCGGCGACCACGCTCATAGGCGTCCAGCTCGTCGTCGGCGACGATGTGGCACACCCCGGACTTCTTGTGGTGGGTTTCGGGCCCACCCAGGGAAGCCATGTCGACGTCCTCGCCGGTGACGCTGCGGACCACGTCGGGCCCGGTGACGAAGACCCGGCTTTCCGGCGCCATCACGATGACGTCGGTCAAGGCCGGACCGTAGGCGGCGCCGCCAGCCGCGAAGCCGACGACTACCGAGATCTGCGGGATGTAGCCGGACGCGCGAATCATGGCCTCGAAGGTGAGCCCGACGGCGTGCAGCGCCTTGACGCCTTCGGCCAGCCGGGCACCACCCGAGTGCCAGATCCCCACGATCGGGCACTGCTCCTCGATGGCGGTGTCGTAGGCGTTGACGATGTGCGCGCAACCCTCGACGCCCATCGCGCCACCCATCACGGTGCCGTCGGTGCAGAACGCAACGGTGCGTACACCGTTGACGGTGCCGGCCGCGGCAAGCACACCCGAGCGGTCCCGCTCATGCAACAACTCGATGCTGCCGTCGTCGAGGAAGTTGCTCAGACGCAACAGCGGGTCGCGGGGGTCGAGCGACTCGCCAACCGCCTCAGGGGCCATGATTGTCATCGCAGATCTCCTAGTTCGCCAAAGTGCTTCTGGTTTATCCCGTGATCCTTGGAGCTTCCTAGTAGCGCCCAAAAGCGATCGCCACGTTGTGACCGCCGAAGCCGAACGAGTTGTTGATCGCGTACTCGTAATTGCCGGATCGAGGCTTGCCGGCCACCACGTCCAGGTCGATCTCGGGGTCGAGGTTGACCAGGTTCAGTGTCGGGGGAATGACCTGGTCGCGCAATGCGAGCACGGTCAGGATCGACTCCACCGCACCGACCGCTCCCACCGAGTGGCCGAGAGCGCCCTTCGGTGCGAATACCGCCGGGTGGTTGCTGCCCAGGGCGTTGTTGATCGCCCGGCCTTCGGCCACGTCGCCGACCTGAGTGCCGGTGGCGTGAGCGTTGACGTGGCTGATGTCGCTGGGTTGCAGACCCGCGAGCTGGATTGCCCGCGAGATCGCGTGCCCGGCCCGGATTCCGTTGGGGTCCGGCGCCACCATGTGGAAGCCGTCCGAGGTGATGCTGGCGCCCATGATGCGGGCCAGGATGTTGGCGCCGCGGGCCTTCGCGTGCTCCTCGGTCTCGATCACCATCAACGCGGCGGCTTCACCGAACACGAAGCCGTCGCGGTCCTTGTCGAACGGGCGGCAAGCACCTTGCGGGTCGTCGTTGTTGGTGGACATCACGATTCGCATGTTGGCGAACCCGGCGATCGGCACCGCCTCGATCTTGGTCTCCACGCCACCGCAGATCGCGATGTCGGCCTCACCGAGCGCAACCTGCTGCCAGGCGCGTGCGATGCCTTCGGCCCCGGACGCACACGCCGAGATCGGCGTCATGACCCCGGCCTTGGCGTGGCGTTCCAGACCCACCGCCGCGGCCGCGCCGTTGGGCATGTACTTCTGCACGGTCAGCGGCGAGATCGCGCGGAAGCCGCGCACCCGCATCTCGTCGTACCCGAAGACGAGCTCCTCGGCCGAACCCAGGCCGGTGCCGATGGAGACCATCAGCCGGTTGGTGTCGACCTCCGGCGAGCCGGCGTTCTCCCACACCCGCCGGCCCAGGATGGTGGACATCCGCTGCAGGTAACCCGTGCGGCGCAGCTCGATTCGGGTCAGTTGGCTGTCGAACTCCTCCAGCAGGTGCCCGCCGATTTTGACCGGCAGGTCGAACTCCTCGACAAAATCGTCCTCGAGCGTCCGAATCCCACTTTGCCCGTCGAGCAGACACTTCCACGTGTTCTCGGCGTCGGTTGCCAGTGCGGTCGTCATGGCAATGCCGGTAACGACAATATTCGGGAAGGCTTTCCCGGTAACCAGCTCTGTCATGGCTTGTGCCACGTTCCTTCCGTGCTTAGCGCGCCACTCAGTAGCGCCCGAACGCGAGCGCGACATTGTGGCCGCCGAACCCGAACGAGTTGTTGATCGCGTAGCGGTACTCGCCGTAGCGGGGCTCGCCTGCGACCACGTCAAGATCGATTTCCGGATCCGGGGTCTCATAGTTCAATGTCGGTGGTATGACTCCGTCCCGAAGGGTCAGTACCGTAAGCGCCGATTCGAGCGCGCCTACGGCGCCGATCGAATGCCCGAGCGCCGATTTCGGCGCGTAGACAGCGGCGTTTTCGCATCCGGCGACCCGGATGGCATTGGCCTCGGCAGAGTCACCGATCGGTGTCGCGGTGCCGTGGGCGTTGACATGGTCGATGTCGCTGGGGGACAAGCCCGCCATCTCCATCGCCCGTCGCATTGCGCCGCCGGCACGGGTGCCGTCGGCGGCCGGTGCGACCATGTGGAAGGCGTCCGAAGTGATGCCGGCGCCCATCAGGCGGGCCAGTGGCTTGGCGCCACGTGCCTTGGCATGCTCCTCGGTCTCGATGATCATCATCGCTCCGGCCTCGCCGAAGACGAACCCGTCCCGGTCCTTGTCGAACGGCCGCGACGCCCGCTCGGGCTCGTCGTTGCGCGTGGACATGGCCCGCATCATCGAGAACGCCGCGATGGGCAGCGCTTCGATCGGTCCTTCGACGCCGCCGCATACTGCGAAGTCAGCGTCGCCCATGACGATCTGACGCCACGCGTGCGCAATGGCTTCCGAGCCCGACGAACAGGCCGACACCGGCGTGATCACGCCGGCGCGGGCACCGAGTTGCAGGCCGACCACCGCGGCGGCGCCGTTGGGCATGATCATCTGAACAGCGAGCGGTGACACCTTGCGGGGGCCGCCCTCGTTCATCAGGTCATAGCTCTCGACGATCCGCTCGGCGCCACCCAGACCGGTGCCTACCACGACGCTGAAACGATCGGGATCCACCTCAGGGCTGCCGGCGGACTCCCACAACTGGCCGCTCAACCACTTGGCGAGCCGCTGGACATACGACATACGTCGCATGTCCAGTCGGCCCATGTGGTTGTCGACCGGTTCCTTGAGGTGACCGCCGATCTTGGCCGGCAAGTCCCATTTGGTGACGAAGTCGTCTTCGAGGACGTGGATGCCGCTTTCGCCGGCCAGCAAGCCCTTCCACGTGCTCTCGATGTCCGGCGCGAGGCATGTCGTCGCCGCGACGGCGGTTACCACAACGCTGGGGTAACCACCATTAGCAGTGGAAGGCTTGGTCACTTGCTGTCTGCTTCCAGCCTCGCCTTGACGTTGGCAACGGCCTCGGGGTTGTCCGTCTCCAGCTTGGCGCGCAGCGCCTCGGCAGCCTCGGGGTTCTCTTCCTCGAGCTTCTGGATGTAGGCGACGACGTCACCGACGGTGCGCAGACCAGCGAGGTCCTCGTCCGGGATCTTCACGCCGTACTTGTCCTCGGTCTGAACGGCGATCTCCACCATCGACAGCGAGTCGATGTCCAGGTCGTCGACGAACGACTTCTCCGGGGTGACCTCTGACGGCTCGATACCGGTGACCTCTTCGATGATCTCGGCGATACCGGCGATGATTTCTTCCTGACTGACGGCCACAGTTAGTTCCCTTCGTAATGTGTTGTGTGTAAACCGATTTGACGTGCTTGCTGGGCTCTGGAGTAGAGCAGGCGGTTAGAGATTCGCCAACTCGTCCAGATCTGCGGGTGACTTGACGGCTCGCGTCGGAACCCCCCGAAGTTCGCGTTTGGCGATACCGGTGAGGGTGCCCGCGGGCGGGAACTCCACGATCGCCGACACATTCTGCTCACGGATGAATGCGGTGCACAGATCCCAGCGCACCGGCCGGGTCAGCTGAGAAACCAGGGTCTGCATCGCCGCGGCGGCAGAGGTGACCGGCTTCCCGTCGTAATTGGACAGCAGGGTAGCGGTGGGCTCGGCGGTCGCGATGCCGGCCGCCGCGGCGGCATAGCCGTCCAGGGCTGGCGCCATGAATTCGGTGTGGAACGCTCCGGCCACACCCAGCGCGCGAACCCGGGCCTTGGCCGGCGGGTCCTCGGCAAGCTTCTCTAGCGCCGTCAGGCGGCCGGCGGCCACGATTTGACCGGCGGCGTTGCGGTTGGCGGGCACCAGGTCGAGCTGCTCGAGGCGGGTCAGTACCTCGGACTCGTCGCCGCCGAGCACCGCTGACATACCGGTGGGTTCCGCGGCGCACGCCTTGGCCATCTCCGCGCCGCGGGTGGCGGCCAGCATCACGGCGTCGTCGGCGGCCAGCACCCCGGCGATCGCGTACGCCGCGATCTCACCGACGGAGTGGCCGGCCACGATGAAGTCCTGACCCGACAGCAGTCCACGCCGGGTGAGCTCCTGGTGAGCCAGCAGCGTGGCCGCGACGATCAGGGGCTGGGCAATCGCGGTGTCGGTGATCTCCTCGGTCGAGGCCGTGGTGCCCAGCCGCGCCAAGTCCAGGCCACTGGCCGTCGACCATGCCGAAATCTGGTCTGCTGCGCCTGGCAGTTCCAGCCACGGCGACAACATTCCCTCAGTCTGGGAACCCTGTCCGGGTGCAAGCAACGCGATCACGTGTCTAAGAGAACACTGTGAAGACGGGTTTGCGGGGTGTAACAGATTATGAACCTCGTCTTAGGTTTTTGTATACCTCCTACAAAATAGCTCCGTAAGCTACATGTTTGAGATACGCCCGCTACCTGTCATCTAAATCACTATCGCCCAGAAACCGCGCCGGAACCCCCTCTGACCGGCGACGGAAGCTGCGGGACCGGAACGTTGGCGGCGCCGGAAGTCTGTGTCGGGTAGTTGAGCTGACCCACCGTAGCCGCCACCCGCAGCACGTATGCGTCCCGCGGTTGGGTCGGATCACGCCCGGTGAAGTCGGTGATCCGCTTGAGTCGATAACGCACGGTGTTTGGATGAACGAACAACTTCCTGGCACAAGCCTCAATAGCACCGCCAGAATCTAAGAAAGCGTCCAGGGTCTCCACCAGGGTCGGCCCGGCGTCGGCCAGCGGCCGCATCACGTCGGTGTGCAGTGCCACGATCGCCGAGGCATCGCCCATCAGGGCGCGTTCCGGCAGCAGCTCCCGGGCCAGTACCGGGCGCGGGGCCCCGCGCCAGCCGGCGACCGCGTTCATCCCCGAGATGGCCTCACTGGCGCTGTGATAGGCGGCGGTGAGCATCGGGGCGGTCGGACCGATCACCACGGGTTCGTTGGCGAACGCGACCAGCAGGTCCTTGAGGAATTTGTCGGTGAGCGACAGCTGGCCGGAGACGATGGCGACCAGCCAGGTGCCATGCACGTCGGTGAGGGCCGCCCGACCATGCCGGGTGGCGATGTCGCGGAGATCCTGGCTGGCGCGTTCGCTGCCGTTCTCGCCGTCAGCGCGTCCCGGTGCCGGGGTTCCCACGATGACCGTGGCCGGCGCGGTGGTGTCCCAGTTCAGCGCGGCCGCCCGGGAGAGCAGCTCGGGGCCGGTGTCACCGCGGACCACGGCGTCGACGACGCTGGCCTCCATCCGGCTGTCCCATGCGCCGCGCGCCTCGGCGGCGTCCGCGTAGGCGGTGGCGGCGGTGAACGCCAGATCGCGGCTGTACTTCAGGATCCCCACCGTCAACGCCGTCAACTGTTCCTCGTTGCGGGCCAGCAGCGGCACCACTTCCTCGAAGAACTCCATGGTGACCCGCACCATGTCCACGGTGTGACGCAGTGCGATGCGCCGGGTCAGGTCCTGGGGCACCAGTTCGAAGGCCTGCGCGGTATAGCTGACATCGCTGTGGGGGTCCTGCATCCACTCGACGAAGTTGACCACGGCCGTCTGCACCACCAGGGCCACGCTGGCACGCTGGGAGGCTTCCAGGTCACCGAAGAAGGGCAGCCGCTCCTGCATGGCCGACACCGCTTCGGTCGCCAGCCGGCCCGAGTACTGCTTGAGCCTGCGCAACAGCGAGTCGGGCACGGTGTCCAGCAGCTCCAGTGGCGACCTGGGACGCCCGAGTTGCTGCGCCAAGTTGTTGTCGCCCACTCCTAAAAGCTACGCCCTATTTCTGGAAGAATCCGCTAAAGGACGCCGGGGGGACGAATTAGGCGACGCCCGGGTCGGAGGTCTGCTCGGGGGCGGCCTGCACGTCGTCGATCTTGTACTGCCGGGCAGCGGTAACGGCTACCGACGGGTCGATCTCGCCGTCGCGGGCCAGCGCCTCGAGCACCGCGACCACTGTCGATTCGGCGTCGGTGTTGAAATAGCGCCGGGCGGCGGGCCGGGTGTCGGAGAAGCCGAACCCGTCGGTACCCAACGTCACGTAGGTGCCCGGCACCCAGGGCCGAATCTGTTCGGGGACCGCACGCATCCAGTCCGACACCGCCACCACCGGGCCGCGGGTGTCCTTCAGCGCCTTCGTCACGTAGGCCTCGCCCGCCGGCTTGTCGGGATGGCGCAGCCGCTGCTTTTCGATCTCCACGCCGTCGCGGTTCAGCTCGCCCCAGCTGGTCACCGACCACACGTCGGCGGCCACGTCCCACTCCTCGGCCAGCATGTCGGCCGCCTTGAGCGCTGAGGGCATCGAGACCCCCGACACCAGGATCTGGGCTGTGCTCGACCGCTTCTCCTTTGCCGCGCGGTAGCGGTAGATGCCACGCAACAGGCCTTCGGGGTCGAAGTTCTCCGGCTCGGGCGGCTGAGGGTAGGGCTCGTTGTAGAGGGTGATGTAGAAGTACACGTTCTCCGGGTCTTTGCCGAACATCCTGGCCAGGCCGCTTTCCACGATGTAGGCGATCTCGTAGGCGAACGCCGGGTCGTAGGACACCACCGCCGGATTCGTCGCCGCCAACAGCAACGAATGCCCGTCCGCGTGCTGCAGGCCCTCTCCGACCAGCGTGGTGCGTCCCGCGGTGGCGCCCAGCACGAACCCGCGGGCCATCTGGTCGGCCGCCGCCCACAAGCTGTCGCCGGTGCGCTGGAACCCGAACATCGAATAGAAGATGTAGAGCGGAATCATCGGTTCGTCGTGGGTGGCGTAGGACGTGCCGACCGCGGTGAACGACCCCACCGAGCCGGCCTCGTTGATGCCCTCATGCAGGATCTGACCGACTTCGCTCTCCTTGTACGCCAGCATCAATTCGGCGTCCACAGCGGTGTAGAGCTGGCCGTTGCGGTTGTAGATCTTCAGCGACGGGAACCACGAGTCCATGCCGAAGGTGCGGGCCTCGTCCGGGATGATGGGGACGATGCGGTGGCCGATCTCCTTGTCCCGCAACAGTTCCTTAAAGGTGCGCACCAGCGCCATGGTGGTGGCGACCTCCTGGTTGCCCGACCCCTTCTTCAGCGCCTTGTACACGTCGCGGCTGGGCAGCTTGAGCGCCTTGCTCTTGGTCCGGCGTTCGGGGACGAAGCCCCCCAGGGTGCGGCGCCGGTCCAGCAGGTAGCGGATCTCCGGGGCGTCGGGGCCAGGGTGGTAGTACGGCGGCAGGTAGGGGTCCTCCTCGAGCTGGGCATCGGTGATCGGGATGCGCATCGCGTCGCGGAAGTGCTTGAGGTCTTCGGCCGCAAGCTTTTTCATCTGATGGGTGGCATTGCGGCCCTGGAAGTGAGCGCCCAGCGAGTAGCCCTTGATGGTCTTGGCCAGGATGACCGTCGGCTGGCCCTTGTGCGCGACTGCGGCGTGGTAGGCCGCGTAGACCTTGCGGTAGTCGTGACCGCCACGCTTGAGATTCCAGATCTCGGAGTCGCTCATCTTCTGCACCAGCGCCTTGGTCCGCGGGTCGCGGCCGAAGAAGTGGTCGCGCACGTAGGCGCCGTCGTTGGCCTTGTAGGTCTGGAAGTCACCGTCCGGCGTCGTGTTCATCAGATTCACCAGCGCGCCGTCGCGGTCGCCGTGTAGCAGGGCGTCCCATTCGCGGCCCCACACCACCTTGATGACGTTCCAGCCGGCCCCGCGGAAGAACGACTCCAGCTCCTGGATGATCTTGCCGTTGCCGCGCACCGGGCCGTCGAGGCGCTGCAGGTTGCAGTTGATCACGAAGGTCAGGTTGTCCAGCGCTTCATTGGCGGCCACCTGGATCAGCCCCCGGCTTTCCGGCTCGTCCATCTCGCCGTCGCCCAGGAAAGCCCACACGTGCTGGTCAGTGGTGTCCTTGATGCCGCGGTCGTGCAGGTAGTGGTTGAACCGGGCCTGGTAGATCGCGTTCATCGGGCCCAGCCCCATCGACACCGTGGGGAATTCCCAGAAGTCGCGCATCAGGCGCGGGTGCGGGTAGGACGGCAGCCCGCCGCCGGCATGGCTGTGTTCCTGCCGGAAGCCGTCCATGCGGTCGCTGCTCAGCCGGCCTTCGAGGAAGGCGCGTGCGTAGATACCGGGGGAGGCGTGCCCCTGGATGAACACCTGGTCACCACCGCCGGGATGGGACTTGCCGCGGAAGAAGTGGTTGAAGCCCACCTCGTAGAGCGCCGCCGAGGACGCATACGTGGAGATATGGCCGCCGACGCCCACCCCGGGCCGCTGCGCGCGGTGCACCATGATGGCCGCGTTCCACCTGATCCAGGTGCGGAAGCGCCGTTCGACGTCCTCGTCGCCGGGGAACCACGGTTCCAGCTCGGTGGGGATGGTGTTGACGTAGTCGGTCGAGGTCAGCGCGGGGATGGCGACCCGTTGCTCGCTGGCGCGCTCCAGCATCCGCAGCATTAGATAGCGCGCCCGCGCAGGGCCCGAGCGCGACAGCAGGTCGTCGAACGACTCCAGCCATTCCGAGGTTTCTTCGGGGTCGATGTCGGGCAGATACGAGGCGACGCCTTCCCGGATCACCCGGACGCGATCGGGTTCGCTTGTGCTGCTTGAGGTCTTGGCCAGATCGTTGCGGGCGAACTCGGTGGTCAACTTCCGCTCCTGTAGTCGGCATGGATGATGCTCGAGGGATCGTCCCTCTATCGTGCCGCACCGACGTCCCGGGCGGGTACCCGTGTGCCGGTCGGGGGTGCCACACCGAAGTCGGTGCTAGTGGGGCAGATGGGACCGCGACGCGGTAACGTCAGACCCCGTGCTCATCGGATGGCGCGCCGTACCTCGCGGGCGCGTGGGGGCCTTCCCCAGGCGAGGCGCTCTTGCTCTAGGGTCCATCGCTGTGGTGGCAATCGGCATCGTCGGCTGTACGAAGGTCACCGAAGGGACCGGAGCGCCCGACACCAACGTCGCTCCCGCGTACCGGTCCTCGGTGTCGGCGTCGGTGTCGGCGTCGTCGGTGACGTCCAGCGTCCGGGAATCCCAGCGCATCGCCTCGGTCACCACCCGGGCGATCCGGACCTCGTGTGACACGCTCGCCACCACCAGCAAGGAAGCGATCGACAAGGTGAATGCCTTCGTCGCGGCGTTCAACGGCGGCAAGAACACCGGCCCCGCCGAAGGTCCCGCCATCGACGCGCTCAACGCCAGCGCCTCGGCGGTGGAGAACAGCTACAGCGACGCCCTGCCGGGCCAGCTGCGCGATGCGATGAACACCTACAACGACGCTGCCCGGCAGGTGGCCAACGCGATCGGCACCCACGCGTCGACCGGTGAGTTCAACAGGCGGGTCGACCGGCTAAACGACGCCAAGACCAAGGCGTTGAAATTGTGCGTGGGTTAGCCGTATGAAGCTACTAGTGCCTGTGCGACGATTACGTTCGTCGCTCTCGGTTGTCTTGCTCTCGGTTGTTTAGGAGGTTCCACGGTGGTCGCGGCGGATCACGCTCGCAAATTGGGCATCCAACGGGACCAAGTCGTCCAAGAATGGGGCTGGGACGAAGACACCGACGACGACATCCGCGCTGATGTCGAGGATGCCTGCGGCAGCGAATTGCTCGATGAAGACACCGACGAGGTCGTCGACGTCGTCCTGCTGTGGTACCGCGACGGTGACGGCGACCTGGTCGACCTGCTGATGGACGCGATCAGTCCACTGGCGGAGGACGGCGTGATCTGGGTGCTGACGCCCAAGACCGGCCGGCCCGGGCACGTGTTGCCCGCCGACATCGCCGAGGCGGCCCCTACCGCGGGCCTGATGCCGACGTCGTCGGTGAACCTGGGTAACTGGGCGGCCAGCCGGTTGGTGCAGCCGAAGTCGCGGACCGGTAAGCGCTGATGCTCGACGTCGGAGCCACCGCCCCCGACTTCACGCTGCGCGACCAGAACCAGCAGCCCGTCACGCTCAGCAGTTATCGGGGCGCCAAGAACGTGCTGCTGGTGTTCTTCCCGCTGGCGTTCACCGGGATCTGCCAGGGCGAACTGGACCAACTGCGGGACAACCTGCCGGAATTCGAGAACGACGACAGCGCGGTGCTGACCATCTCGGTGGGGCCGGCGCCCAGCCACAAGATCTGGGCGGTGCAGAGCGGGTTCCTGTTTCCGGTGCTGTCGGACTTCTGGCCCCACGGCGAAGTCAGCCAGGCTTACGGGGTGTTCAACGAGGTGGCCGGAATCTCCAACCGGGGCACGTTCGTGGTCGACAAGGCGGGCATCATCCGGTTCGCCGAGATGAAGCAGCCCGGCGAGGCCCGCGATCGGGCGGTGTGGACGCAGGCGCTGGCCGCGTTGCGGGTTTAGTTTTGGGTCGTTGGGGTTTCGGCGTGTAGCCTGCGCCGGGGCATAAGGGCGCGTAGCTCAGTGGTAGAGCTCTGGTTTTACACACCAGCGGTCGGCGGTTCGATACCGTCCGCGCCCACCAGTGTTATTGCAGTTCAGGGGCGTTCACGGCCTGTAGGTGACGGCCGCCGATAGCCCCCGTGCCCACACCGTGCCCACAAGTTACAGATATTTCCGCATCAATCGCGTGGCCTAGAGCGTCCACGTCGGAGTCATACAGGTGGCCATAGCGGTCCAGCGTCAACCCCGCCGAGGCGTGGCCGAGCATGTTCTGCAACGCCTTGACGTTGGCCCCAGACCGGATCGCCAAGCTGGCCGCGGTGTGGCGAAGTTCGTGGAGTTTGAAGTCGGCCGGGAGTCCGGCGTCACTCAGTGCTCTGGCCCACCACCGCCGGCGGACATTGCTGGCCCGCATCCACCCTCCGGCCGAGTCCGGGAATACCAGGTCATCATCGGCGCCGGGGGAGAGCATCCGGGCCACTGTGGCGGGTAGGGCCACCGTGCGGTCCTTGCCGTTCTTCGGTGTGCCGACGACGGCCCGGCCGCCCACGAACGTGACCGAGCGGGTGATCCTCATGCGCAACCCCGCGATGTCCACGTCACGCCACCGCAGTTCGGCCGCTTCGCCGAACCTGAGCCCGGTGGTTCCGAGAACGTAGACCAGTGCCATGCGTTCACCCGATGCGAGCGCCAGCCGGTGCAGTTCGGCAACGCTGAGGAATCGTTGCTCGGTCATGCGAACGGTCGGAAGGGCCACGCCCTCAGCGGGATTCGTGGCGATGATGTTGTCGGCCACCGCCATTGCGAGCACCTGGCGTAGCAACCCGACCGCCTTGTGCACCGATGACGGGGCCGCGCCGCCGTTCACCTGTTCGGCCACCAGGGCGCGAACCATCGGACGGGTGATGTCCCCGATGGCAACGTCACGAAACCGAACCAGCGCCACCGCCAGCGTGATCTCGTAGCGGGCGCGGGTCGACGGCTTCAAGTTGTGCTTGGCGTCGAGCCACCCGCGCGCCAGCTCCCCGAACTTGACCCGGCCGTCTGATGGTGCCACGTATGCGCCGCGGCGCTTGTCGACCTCGATCTGCTGGGCGAACGCCTCGGCGTCACGCTTGGTCTTGAACCCGCGCTTATCGGTCTGGCCGCGGTCGGGTGTGCGGTATCGAACACGGTAAAGCGTTGTCCCGCTTTTGGTTTGGTACTTGCTTATCGTCGCCATGACCCGGTTACTTCGTTCGCTCGGCATGAGTGAGGAACCCTGCCTCGACAGCCTTGGCGACCCAGCGGCGCACAGTCGCAGTCGACAGCCCAAGTGCCTCGGCGATCCGCAGGGTCGGTTTGCCCTCCTGTAGGCGCACCCATCTGTAGAGGCGTGCGAGGTCGTGAAGGTCGGCGTCAGTGAGTCCGTTCTCCGCAACCCGGTTCCAGAAATCCTCCGGCGGTCCTGGAATGCCGATCCGGTTGCCTTCGCTGCGCCAAACCACCTTATTCGCGACGTACCGGATGAACGGCTCGACGGAGATCTTGGCGAGTTCGCCGCGTTGGATCGGTGGTCCACCATCGACCTGCTCGGCGGTCAGCTTCGTGACAACCAGCTTTCCGGTGCCGTCCGCCTCCACCGTGGCAACCAAGTCGTATGGGAGGTGATCGGAGTCGGCGGGGCCGGCCTTCACCTCCGCCACAGCGTATCCGAGCAGTGTCGGGGCCACCTCGTCAGCGGGTGGCGGCAGCCGGTCCCCTACTGCGTTTCCGTTCACGGTGATTATCTGCACAGCGCACAGGTTCCCACGCAGTGACCGAGTTTCGCAAGACACGCGCAAGCGATTCTTGCAACACGCGCTCGTTCAACGTACGTTCCACTGAGCGGGTAATTCATCACTCGCTCACCCCGAAGGAAAGGCGCACCGAACGATGTCAGGATCATCCGAGATCACGAAGCTTAAGGCTGAGCCGCTCCCCTCACTGGCCACGCCCCAGCAGGTTGCCGAGGCGTTGCACACCACGGCGGCCCGGCTGGCCCAAGACCGTTACCGCGGGACAGGGCCGCGATTCATCAAGCACGGCAGACGAGTCCTCTACCGCTGGACCGACGTCCACGCATACCTCGACGCGAACACCGTCACGCGCACCGACGACCCCCGAGGAGTCGTGTCGGCATGAGCGCCGAAAGAGAAACCCCCGGCCGGGAAACCGGGGGGACTCCTCAGAACAGCAAAGGCAAGGCTGAGTCTAGCGACGAGACCGACCAGTCGGCGAAATCGCAGTTTCGACGGCAAGGCTGCCAATACACGCCGGCATCGCAGGATCTCCGCTCACAACTTCGACGCCGCCGCGATGCCGCGCGACGCGTCGCGCCACTCGACTGCAGATGCTTTGACCCGTGGCCGTGCCGCTGCTCCGAACCGCCGCTGTCCGACCGCAGGATCGATGGCGGCCGCGACGCCGCCCTTCACATCCTCGCAACGGGCAGGGTACCTCTACTTGAAATCGAAGTGCTGCAAGCACTTTGGCGACGGGGGGGCACCGATCGCGAACTCGCCCAACTTCTGCACCGCCTCACCAATGGCGCGGTCGCATGACCCGCACTGACCCCGGGCTCGTCGCTGCGCGCCGCCTGGCCGCCATACCCGAACCGCAATGGCCGACCGATGACCAGGGCGGCCCGCTAGAGCCACCCGATGACGGACTAACCACGATCGATAAGCCCGACAGGTACGTCGATGGTGCACGCTTCGTCCTCGATCAGCCACCGGCCATCCCCGCCGTGTGGGGCGAAGGCACACAAGTCCTTTGGGCCGAAGGCGAAGCACTCATGATTGCGGGCGGACAAGGCCTCGGCAAAACCACACTGGCGGGCCAGCTCGTCAGAGCACTCCTCGGCTGCGGAGACGGGCGGGTCCTCGGCCTACCCGTCGCGTACCAGGGAGAGCCCGTCCTCTACCTCGCCATGGACCGACCCCAACAAATCGCACGATCTCTCGGCCGACAATTCAGCGAGGACGACCGCCGCGAACTCGGCGGCCTCGTCGTGCGCCCCGGCCCGCCACCGGCTGACATCGCTGCGCAACCCGCCCTGCTCACCGGAATGGCCGGCGAACTCGGCGCCAGAGTCGTGGTCATCGACAGCCTGAAAGACGCGGCAATAGGGCTATCCGACGACCAAGTCGGCGCGGCCTACAACCGCGCACGGCAGGTGCTCCTCAACACCGGCGTCCAACTGCTTGAGCTGCACCACGTCGTCAAACGCGGCTCAAACCCAGGCGGCCCCATCACGTCGGTAACAGACATCTACGGCAGCACATGGCTCACCACAGGAGCCGGCTCAGTGGTCCTGCTCTACGGCGAACCCGGCGACCCCATCATCGGATTCCGCCACGTCAAACAGCCAGCCGAGGAGCTCGGGCCATACCGCCTGCTGCACGACCAGGAGCATGGCTCACTGTCCATCGAGCACGGCGTCGACCTCGTCGAGCTCGTCAAGGCAAGCGGTGTCAACGGCCTCACCGCCAAGGGCGCCGCACAAGCCACCACCGAGAAGACCAACCCCGGCCGCGCCGAAATCGAGAAGGCCCGTCGCAAGCTCGACAAACTCGTCGCCACGCACGTGCTCGTCAGCCTTGAAGGCAACCGCGGCGGCGGCGAGGTCCGCGCCCCCACCGCCTACTTCTTGGCCGACCTTGCTACGCACGACCAATCACGCAGGCCAGGAAAACTGCAGGTCAGCAGCAATCACGCACTTTTCGACACTCCGAGTGATCACGACGATCGCAAACCAATCACGACAGAAGGCATCACCGCAGGTCAGGACTATCACGCAAGCAATCACGCCCATCACGCGCTAGGCAATCACGATTGACCCCGCCCTTTATAGGGCGGGTCAAGTGACACGAACGATGTCGAAGAGGAAGGAATGGGAATGACCGCGACGTGCAGTGTCGAGGGCTGCCGCAAGCCGACCTACTGCCGCTCGCTGTGTTGCGGCTGCTACAAGCGCGCGCTCAAAGCCCGACCACCCGGTACAGCTCGGCCACGCCCGCCCGCCGCTGAATCTAACCCAGCCACACCGGCACGGATGTCGTTGACCGAGTTCCTGGCAGCGCTGGCCGCTGCGGCGCCACACCTCCCAGGTGCGTCGTGCCGCAGCCACATAGAGCTGTTCGACCGCGCGACCGGCGACACCCGAACGGCCGACACACGCCAGGCCCGCACCGCCGCCCTCAACCTCTGCCACGGCTGCCCGGCCATACACGCCTGCCGTGCATGGCTCGACACCCTGCCCGCGGACCACAGGCCAATCGGCGTTGTGGCCGGCCGGGTGGTCGACCCCGTCGCCATTCCAGCAAACAAGGCCACCGCATGACCGCCGCCACAGCAAACATTGAACCGCACCCAGCAAACACACCGGCTTGGAACACGGCAAACACCGGCCGGTATAGGGGTCAAAATCGCCCCAACCAGCGCAAACGGCCGACCCGCGCCGGTACGTCGGCCTCTCCCCCCGAACTTTTTCGCGAAACTGCAGCTCAGGCGCCTAATTCAACCCCCCCACCAGCATTTTCGTGCGAAAAAATGCGAAGCTACCGCGCCGAGGGGCTTGTTTGTGCTGGTCAGAGGCTCGGACCCCCTTACCGTGCAGCAAAGTCGCCCCTTTCGCAGCAAATTCGCCCCTCGGCGCAGCAAATATCAGGCAACGCCCAGCAAACATTGGCCATGCGCCAGCAAACACCGAAGAAAGGTCCGGTTTCCGATGACAGATCCAGGTTTGATGGCGGCGACGCGCGAGGCGGCCAAGCTGGTCGCGGCGTTGCAGGCCGGGGACAGTGATGGCAGCACCGGCGTCCTGCATCGCGCGAAAACCGCCGGTACGGCGCTTGATCTGGCGATCGCGTTGGCGGTTCGGTGCGCGCAGATCGCCACCGAGCTGTACGGCGACCGTGTGCAGGTTGAGCTGGACGGCTGGGCGCTTGATGCGATGTGGTTCGAGGAGCGTGAGGCGATGAAGCGGGAAGTGGACCGCGATGACGACGCCTGAACCGGTCAACGAGCAGCCGCGCCGAACGGTGAACGTGCCGATACGCCGAGGGGACGGCGTTTTCACGCCCGACGAGTACGCCGAGGTCGACGTTGACGCGGCCGACCACTGGGACGCTCGGATTTGGCGGGACCACCCGTTATGATGAGGGCGGAGCGTCGCCACCGCGGCGGCCAGGTCGTCCCAGAGGGAACCCCGCCAGCCGCGCCGCGAACAATCCGACGGACATCGCTAGCAGTGCAGCCGTGTCCGTTGTTGAGACCTCCATTTCCGTTGTCCGAAAGGGCATTTCATGCACCGTAAAACCGTGCCCATCGAGGGCATCAAAACAGCCGGCCTCGAGGAAGGCACCTTCGAGGGCTTCGCCTCGACCTTCGGCAACATCGACTACCAGGGCGACCGGGTGATGCCCGGCGCGTTCGCCAAGTCCATTGCCAGCGGCCGGACTGTACCGCTGCTGTGGATGCACCGCACCGAAGATCCCCGCGCCTTTGTCGGCGAGGTCGTCGAGGCCTCAGAGACGGCCGAGGGGCTGAAGATCCTCGGCCGATTTGACCTCGACACCGATGAAGGCGCGGCCGCGTACCGGCAGGTGAAGGCGCGCCGGATCGGTGCGCTGTCCATCGGCTACCAGATCAAGACGGCGACGAAGGGCAGCGACGGCGCGAACGAGCTCCGCGACCTTGACCTCGTCGAGGTCTCCGTCGTTACCCGCGGCGCTAACGACCGCGCGCTTATCACCGCCGCGAAGTCGGGCGACACCCGTGAATCTCTGCGCGAGACAGTCGCTCGCGCCCAACTCCACGCGAAGGACAACACCGTGAGCTTCTACGAACCCACCGATCCGACCAACGAATTTGACCGCGCCCTGATGAAAGTCGGCGCACGCGAAAGCGTGAAGGCCGCGCAGGGCAACCGCTGGAGCACCGAACGTGATGAGCACCTGACCAAGGCCCGCGAAATCTGCGAGCTGGCCAAAGAACTCGACCGGGACCTCACCACCGAGGAAGCCGACCAGGTCAAGAAGCACCTCGACGGCGCCGAGGCAGCCACCAAGGCTATGGCGGAGGCCTCGAAGTCCGCGGCGTTGCTGGCCCAACTCGACGCCATGGCCAGGGACACGGAGGAATCTGGTGGCGGGTCAGCAAGCGGCGGCGACCAGCATCTGGCGATGACCGGCCGACACGCGAAGACCCTCGCGCAGAGCGTCGTCAAGGCCATGCCGCACAACGGCACGAAGGCGCTCGCCTCCGGCGTGCAGACCACAAGCACGCTGCTGCTGCCCAACGTCGTCGAAACTGGCCGCCCCGCAGCCTCGTTGCTCGACATACTCCCAGTGCGGATCGTCCCGCCGAGCTACTCGTTTCTACGCCAGAGCGCCCGCACTAACAACGCCGCACCTGTGGCCGCCGGTGGCCTGAAACCGACCTCGGTCGTCAGCGTCACCAGCGTCGACAACCGGCTGCGCGTCGTGGCCCACCTGTCCGAGCAGATCCCGCGGTACCTGCTCAGCGACAACACCGACCTGGAGCGCTTCGTCGCCGACGAACTTCTCTGGGGTCTGCGGAAAGCAATCGAGGCCGAGGTCATCTCGGGGGACGGCACCGGAGAGCACTTCACCGGCATCCTGAACACCAGCGGCGTCGTCGTCCAAGCGTTCGCCACCAACGCACTCACCAGCGTCCGCAAGGCGTTGACGACTCTGGACGCCAACGGCTACGAAGCCGGTGCCATTGCCCTGTCCGCGGCCGATTGGGAGGCAATCGAACTACTCGAAGTGACTTCGGGCGCAACTGATGTCCGCGGTGTGCCGATCGACCCGGTGGCCCGCCGACTATGGGGCGTGCCCGTAGTGCTGAACCAGGGCCTCGGCTCCAAGACCGGCCTGGTCCTCGGCAAGGGCGCAGTGACCATCGATCACGACGGCGCGGTCGACGTGGCGTGGTCAGAGAACATCGCCGACGACTTCACAAAAAACTTCGTCCGCTGCCGCGTTGAGGGCCGGTTCGGTGTCTCGGTAAATCAGCCGGCCGCCGTGGTCAAGGTCGGCACCGCCGCATAGACCGGACGGCGCGTGGCGTCGGCGAGTGACGCCTTTCGGTTCGACAGCACCCGACGCCCGCCGTCACCCTCCACGCCTATCCTGTGCACCCATGACCGACTCAGCACAGTTCCGCGTAGTCGACGTCGAAGGCATTCGCCGCCGCCGCGTTGCCGGCACTAGCCCCTACGAGGACGCCGTCGCGCGGCTTCGTCCAGGTCCGGTCAAGGTGACGCTCCGTCACCAACCCAATGAGGCCAATCCGCACGCGGTCGCCGTCTACGTCCTTGAGCAACAGGTCGGTTGGATTGGCACCACGTGGACGGCCGATGCCCCCGAGTTGCTTTGGGTAAAGAAACTTGAGACTGCCGGCATTCGACCGCGTCTAGAAGGTGGCGTCACGATCGAAGACTTCGGCGAGCGCTTCGGCGGCCAGTACAGCGACATCGATTTCTACATGCCTGAAGACGATGAACTGCCACACGTGGCCGAGCAACTGATTGCGTCCAACGGGTAGGGGGTAACCATCGCTAGCTCCGACCACAGCCGCCGACCGAGGGTGATCACCGGTTCGCGGAGGTGTGCCGGAAGATCCTGGCGCAGCAAGCACGGGTGTACGGGCTCGGCGTGGACCTTGAGCCGTTGCCGGCGGCAACGCAGACCGTTGATTCGGTCGATGATGTTGGGCCGCAGGACGAACGCGCGAAGCTGCGCCGCGCGAACCTGACGCCCTGGCGACGACGAAGATAACCCGTCCAAACGGCTGATGGGAGCAGTAGGCGCGTCAGCGGCGCTCGGTAGGCTGGCCCGATGTCACCAAACGAAGTGGTCTACAACGAGAGACCACGTCCACGCGTGCTGCTCAGCCACGTCGAGGACGCGACCGTGACTGAGGGATTGATCCCGACAGTGGGCGTGATGACGAACGGTTTGCAGGGGTTCCGCGGTGAAAGTTGGGACGCCATCATTTCGATTGGTTCACCAAGCGGCTGGCAAGCGCATCATTATGTACTCCAAATCGGCGGTAAGCCGGCCTGGAATTGGGTGACTTTTCCATACGGCATCAGTACACGCGGCACGCTCGGTGAGGAAGTGCTCTTGACGGGTGAGGGGCCGGCAGAGTTCCGCAGTGACCTAAAACAAGTCGTCAAAACCATTAGCGCTCAGCCCCTTCCGCGCCAAGTCCTGGAAAGACCGCCGAACGAGCAGCAAATCGAGTATTTCATCCCGTTGATCACCGACGCGGACGGGCACGTTTACGCAGCGATTTTTCATGAGAGCCGTGGCCCGAAAGAAGTCATTTACTTGCCCGAGGGGGTCGAACTAACTCGACGATGGATCGCCCTTGCTCTCGAACGCTGGGCCACGAAGGAGCCGCTGGCGTTCCCAGCTGGCCCCGAATGGTCGCATCGCGAGGAGTGGATTACTGGAGCTGAGCGCGACGCGGCTCGCGAGGTTGAGAGCGCGCAGCGAGAACTTGACGAGACGACGGAGCGGCTCAGCCGCCAGGTGGCGAAGGTTGAGGCAGAGCTTCAGGAGCGTCGTCGTAATGCGGACGCTAACGAGCGCCTCATCCTGACCGCTTCAGACCATCAACTTGTCCAAGCGGTCGCGAATAGCTTGCGGCAGTTAGGCTTCGACGTCGAGGACCGAGACGCTCGCGGCGCTCGACAGAAAATGGAAGACCTCCGCATAAGGGACGGCGGCTGGACTGCCATCGGTGAAGTCAAGGGCTATACCGGCGGGGGGAGCACTACCGACCTGCTGAAGTTGTCGCGATTCACCCAGGCATATCAGCAGGAGGTCGGCCGGTTTCCGGACGCGCAGTGGTACATCGTGAACCAATTTCGTGAACGCGACCCGAGCACGCGCAGGCAGCTGCTTTGGGGGCAGGATGAGGACGTCGAGGCGTTCGCCGAGAACGATGGCCTAGTAATCGACACCAGGTCGTTGTTCCACATCGCGCGCGACCACGCAGAGGGTCGCATCGACGCCGACACAGCTAGGGCGCTGCTCATCCAGGCCCGCGGACGGTTCGAGTACCCGCCGCCGGCCGAGTCGTCCACCGAGTCGACAGAAGTGCTTGCGGATGAGTCTGCTGAGAACCAAGCCAGCTCGCCCCCGGAGAGTGCGGGCGGGCCGAACACCTAGATAGGGGCGCGCCTACGCGTATACGGCGCGGTTTCACGCGGTCCGACTGAGCCGCTCCAGGTCGTCGGCCAGCACGAACAGTGACCAGCGGACGGTGCCGTCACCGGCCTTGCACACTGGCCGGGCGACGTCGCGCCAGGTGATCGCGTTGTCGTCGTGAGTGATCATCGTTGTTGCCGCCCAATGAGTGCTGTGCTGATTCCCGGCCTCGTCACCGTGCCCACGCCGTGCCCACACTTTGCCCACAGTTACAGATAACTCGCGTGAACTACCGTGATGTGCTATGCCTGCTCACATACCGGGTAGGCGTATCTACCAGCACACAGAAACGCCTTTACACACCAGCGGTCGGCGGTTCGATACCGTCCGCGCCCACCAGTGGTTATGCAGGTCAGCGCCGCCACACGCATTTCCGAGCTCGCCCGGCGTGGCCGACCCGCACCTTCCCGCGGCCGCGCTGGACCGGCGCCCGCGCCTGAACGCACAGAGCCAGGAGGCGATCGTCGAGGCGTTTCGTCGACCCTAGCTGGCCCACGACACGGTCCGGAGCTGCCTACGCGACGTAATCCCCAGCTTGACGAACACCTTCCTGAGATGCCATTCGACGGTGTGCGTGCTGATGAACAACTGCGCGCCGATCTCCTGATTCGTCAGCCCCTCCGCGCCCAATCGTGCGATCTGCGCTTCCTGCGCCGTCAGCTCATCTCCGGAGCGGAGGGGTTGCTTGCGCACTTTCTCACCGATGGCGACAAGTTCCCGGCGAGTCCGCTCCGCGAAGGCGTTCGCGCCCATTCGGGTAAACATCGAATGGGCCTCGGTGAGGTGTCGACGTGCATCGAGCCGCCGGTTCACCCGGCGCAGCCACTCCCCGTAGCGCAGATGGGTGCGAGCCAACTGTACGACGATGCTGGTGCGCTCCAAGCGTTCGATGGCTTCGGCGAAGAGCCCCTCGGCGTTCTGATCGTCGGCTATCAGGGCTCGCGCGCTCGCCAAAACACCTAGACCCCAGTCGGTTTCGCTGGCGCCAGCGCGAGCTGCGAGCTGACTTACGGCCGCGGCGGCCGTCTCTCGTTCGCCAGTGTGTGCCGCGGCTTCGATCAGTTCGATCAAGCACCATCCGTAGAAGCCGAGGTCTTCGTATTCACACGCCTGGCGACCGGCGGCGAATGCCTCCGTAGCGGCCGAGCCCGTTGTAGAGCAGAACCGCGGCATACCCAGCCAAGCCGAGCAGCCGGCCTTCGCCCCTGGCGATTCCCTCAGCGGAGGCTGCCTCGATCAAACCAACCGCATCTGATATCCCCTGCCAGGCAGTCAGTAGCAATGCGTCGTATTTGAACGGCGTGTAGCCGGTCGATGCGGTGATCGAGGCCGCCTCGTCGATAAGCGTTGCTGCAGCGGCGAATTCGCCCGCCAATACGTGGGCCCTCGCCCGGTATGCGAGCGCCCGCGGAAGGATAGCCAGGGCACCGGCCTGACGCGCTTGCCCGACGATGTCGGTAGCCAATTGACGGTAGATCGCGTCGTCCCACAGTTCGGCCGCGAAGGACTCCTGCACGACTGGGAAGGCCAACGACATCCAGCGCAGCGCCTGGCTGTCGTTTTGCCCCGTTTGGGTGCAGATGAGCTCCATCGCTGTACGCAGCACGGCGCCGCCGTCGTTGACGCCGCTCATGATTCGGTTGGTCACGCCGCTCAACAGCAGGTTCATCGGTTGATGCAGTTTCGGTGCCCGGTCAACCGCAGCGCGCGCCGTCTCGGCGGCCTTCGCCAGCGCGTCGAGTCCACCGAGTCGCCCGGCATACATGGCTGCGGCGAGCGCCTCGAAATAGGTCTCCCGGGCCAGTTCGTCGTCGAAGGTTTCCAGACTTCGGGCGGCGTCGAGCAGTTGCGCTGCGGGCTCGGCAAGTCGGGGCGCACCGCCACCACCTCCGCGGCTGCGGGCAAAGTCCATCTGGGCACGCAATCGAGCCACTTGGGCGCGCTGAAGGTCGGACAGCGGGCCTAGTTCGGCGATCGCAAGGAGTTCGTATGCGGCCTCGGCGGCCGCCGCATCGCCTTTGGCCTGTGCGGCAGCGATGGCCCTGGAACCGCGCCGGCCCGCATCCGATGTCAGCGCGGTTGCGCGCTCCAAGAATGCCGCTGCCGCGGCTATGCCGCCCCTGCTCTGCGCTCGGGCCGCTGAGGTTTCCAGTTCCGTGGCAACCGCATCATCGGGTCCCGCCGCGCCGTTCGCGGCGTGCCAAGCCCGACGGTCGGGGTCGGATTGCGGATCCGTCGCGTCGGCCAATGCGCGATGTACAGCTCTACGGTCAGAAAGGTCCGCGGCGCGGTAAGCGGCTGAGCGCATCAACGGGTGGTGAAAGCGCATGCGCGGACCGAATTCGATCAGTCCTTCGCTTTCGGCCGGCGCTAACGCGTCGACCGTGATGCCCAAAGTGGCTGCCGCACGCAAGAACAACGCAGCGTCGCCGACTGGCTCGGCCGCCGCGACCAACAGCAACCGTTGAGTGTCGGCCGGAAGAGACTTGATCCGATGCACAAAGCTTTCCTCCAGCTGTCCCGCCGAGCGGTGCGCGGCCAGATTCCCGAAGCCGCCAGCAAGCTCTGCCGCAGAGAGGTTTCGCGGCATCTCGAGCAATGCCAACGGAATGCCCCTCGTCTCGGCGACGATGCGGTCACGCACCCGCTCGTCGATCCGCGCGGGCATGACCCTGTCCAGCAGATCGCGGGCCTCTCGGTCAGACAAGCCGCTGAGCGCGAGTTCCGGCAAGCCGGCCAATGGTGATGCGCCGCCATCGCGGACGGCAAAGACCAACGCCACGGGCTCGGCCAAGAGACGCCGCGCGACGAAGGCGAGTGTCTGCACCGACACCTGGTCGAGCCACTGTGCATCGTCGATGATGCACAGCAGGGGTTGGTCGTCGGCGGCGGCGGCCATCAGGCTCAGTACGGCCAATCCGACCAGGAAACGGTCGGGCGCCGGTCCGACACCGCGGCCAAAGGCTACGTTCAGCGCCTCGCGCTGCGGCTGGGGCAATTCATCGAATCGATCCATCAGCGGCGCGCACAGCTGCTGCAGGCCGGCGAATGCGAGCTCCATGTCCGACTCCACACCTGCCACCTGGACACAGCGGAACCTCGACGCGAGCGCTGACACGTACCTCAGCAAGGCGGTCTTGCCGACCCCCGCTTCGCCGCGAAGAACCAAAACTTGATGGCTTCCTGACTGGACCGTCGCGACCATGCCGCGCAGCGTCCCGCATTCGGCGGCGCGGCCGCTCAGACGTTGTTCCCGCCCCTGGCTCGACATAGTCACCATTGCGTCCGGTCCCAGTGGCCCCCACCCGGTTTGCTGTTGGCGAATGGCGGCTGGTCCGAACCTGATGCTAGCGAGCGCTCCGGCTGCGGTCGAGGGGTGCAGCCGGCAACCGTCGACGCAGCGCTAACCCTGAATGAACGTGACGGTCTCGTCGAGCGGCGCACGTCCGGTACGCGCGTAACCGATTGTCGGGTCCTCATACCCGATGGACATGCCACAGAAGAGGATGCGCCCGTCGGGGGGTGACACCACCTCGGCAACGGATTTGCGAGTTTGGGACCACGCCATCTGCGGGCAGCTGTGCAAGCCCTCGGCGCGCAGCAGCAGCATCACGGTTTGCAGGTACATACCGAGGTCTGCCCATTGGGGAAGGCCCATATCGCGATCGATGTAACAGAATAGGGCGGCGGGTGCGCCGAAACAGTCCCAGTTCGCGATCGCGGCGCGCTGACGAGCCTCCAAGTCCTCGCGTGCAATGCCGAGTGCACCGTAGCGTTGTTTGGCGAAGGCGGCCCGGCGATCACGATAGGGCGGCTTCAAATCCGTTGGGTACATTTCGAACTCGCGCTCGTCCCAGGGGTCGCCCGCCCCCACGCGATGCACTGCAAGCATTTTGAGCTGCATCAGCGGAGCACCGGTCAGAACGTAGATGTGCCACGGTTGGAGGTTCGATCCCGACGGGGACCAAGCCGCGGCGGAAAGAACACGCTCCAGCACCTCTGTTGGGACGGGCTGATCGGTGAACCCGCGCACCGCTCGTCGGCTCGTGACCGCCTCGTAAACGTCCATTGTCGACATCGCTTCGGCTATCCTTTCGCGGCCGTTTCGAGAATCCAGTCCTCCAACCTGGTTTCGAACAGATTCGCGCCGTCATCGGGAACAAGCGTGCGCTCTTGGATTTCGGCGTACCAATACCGCGCGGCGGGATCGGCGAGGACTTCGCGAGCATCTCCGTGGGCGGTCAATACCGTCCGAATGAGATCGGGCATGCGATACGCCTGGGGCCCGCCCACTTCGCTGATGCCGTTCATCGGCGCACTGACCGCTGCGATGGCAACCGCTTCGGCGACGTCGGCCGCGGCCATTGGCTGAATAAAGGCCGACGGCAGCCGCACCGTGTTCCCCTCGGTAGCGGAGTCGGCAATGAAGTTGAGAAACTCATAGAACTGCGTTGCGTGCACGATCGAGTAAGGAATCGGCCCCGCAGTGATGAGATCTTCCTGCGCCTGCTTGGCTTGGAAGTAACCGTTCTGCGGCGCAAGACAATCGGTGCCCACCACGGACAGCGCAACATGATGCCTAACACCGGCTTGGGCCTCGGCCGCCAGCAAGTTCGTTGTCGCACTATTGAAGAATTCCATCGCTGCGGCGTCCTCGAACGACGGCGAGTTCGATACGTCGGCGACCACCGATGCGCCGGTCAGCGCATCGGACAAGCCCTCGCCGGTCACGGCGTTCACACCAGTCGATGGAGCTGCAGCGACGGCATCATGACCGCGTTCAGCCAAGGCCTGCACGACTTTTGACCCGATCAGGCCGGTTCCCCCGATTACGACGATTCTCATGGTGACCCTTCCTTGCTGATGCGCGCGGTGAGCATTTTCGCGCAGTTGTTCGACCCGGGGTCAGTACACCCAGACAGCCGGTACGCAGCGAAAAGCGTTGCCGACGGCGGCCACCCGGCAGACGGACGGGAATGGCAGGTGAGTGGCAACCAGAGACTCGCCGGTCGCCGCTATCTCCTGCAAGAGACGAATCCGAACGCGCGCCGCCTCCTCGGGGTCGTGTTCGAAGCCGTTCTGCCACTCTGGTTGGTCGAACCCGACCTGGAACACGGCGTCACCGGCGAACGTCAGTCGGTCGTCGCCGGACGCCAGACGGACCACGCTGTGCCCGGGGGTGTGACCGCCGGTGCGGCAGACGACTACTCCCGGTGCCACCTCGTACTCGGTCTCGAACGGCTGCAGGTGGCTGCGGTATTCGTCCAAGAACCGCGAGGCCGCCGATCGAAGTGCCTCCGGCATCCCCGCCGGCATGGCGGTGCGGGAGAAATCGGGCGCCGTCCAGAACTCGGCCTCGGCGGTCGCGAGGTGGATTCGCAGGTCCGGCCGTAGCCGGGCCTTTAGTCCGTCGGTGAGCAGCCCTCCGATGTGGTCCATGTGCAAGTGGGTTAGCACCACGTCAGTCACGGATGCTGGATCGACACCCGCGGCCTCCAGTCGGTGAACGGTTTGCCCGGCTCGCGGGAAGTCCGGGAATTCCGCTCCCAGCCCAGCGTCGACGAGGATGGTCCGGTCGCCGCTTCGTACCACGACCACGTTCAGCGGCCACTCGAGCAGGTCCGACGGCAAGAACATGTCGTCCAGCCAGCTCGCCAGGTCGGTGGCGTCGGCGTTGGTGGCCATCGTCGCGGTTGGTATCGGTAGCACCCCGTCGCTGATTACCAACACCTCGATGTCGCCGACCTGCACCGCGTAGCGCGACGGAACCAACTCGTCGAGTCCTGGCCTAGCAAGGTTCGAAATGTTGTCCAGGCTCATGTTCTTCTCCTTTGGACCGTTCCCGGATGCGTTTCCGGTCCAGATCAGCCTCGCGGCCCGGACTGCGAGCCGAACCCTTGAAAGTTCGTAGTCCGCAGTTCGTGATCCGTGGCCGATCCCGGCGAAATATTCGAGCCAGGGCCGACGGTCAGCACTCGCAGATCGTTCTGGCCGATGCCCGCGAGGCTCAGTTCACGGCGCCGCGGGTTACCTGCGGACCGGGCGCGGCGCGGTGCCGCGACAACAGGCGCGCTGCCTGACCCGGTGCGCCGAGCTGGAGCATCGCGGCCAGAGCCGTTTCGAGGACCACTTCCTGTTGCACACGGCTGCCGCCGATCGAGGGGAGCCCCGGGAGCGATTCGAGGAGATGGTCAAGCGCGGAGCGCAGCTCACCCCCCGTCAACGCAATCAGGCCTTCACCGATCAGGCGCAACGTCGTCGCCTGTTCCTCGGTCGCGCCGGGGACACTGATCGCGCGGATCGCGGCCGGGTCATTCGCCGCAGCCAAAAGAAGCAGCGCGTGAAACGCGATGAACGGTGTTTTCGGCGCATAGGCAAGGGATCCGACCTCTGCCAGTACCGGCATCGGATCCGGCGGAGTCACCCAGTCCGGGTGCATCCGCGCCCGCCAGGCAAGGGAACCGGCATCAACCAGACAGCGCACGTCGCGGGAGTGGGGCGGCGCGAGAGACGATGCATACCGACGCGCCGCCGCAGCGGCGTTGCCCATTGCCAGTTCGTGCAGCGCGGCGTGCCACTGGAAGTGCGGGAGGTAACGCTGCGTGCTGCCCGACCCGGCGATCCATTCCGTCAGCCACTTCAATCCGGCTCCGTGCGCGTCGGTCTCGTAGTGCACGTGGGACAGCGCGTGCGCGGCGTTGCCGTTGCCTGGATCGAGGTCGAGCGCGGCATCAGCGAGATCGGCTGCGTCGTACCAGAGGCCCTGTTCGGTTCGCCCGAACGCGCGTAACCCCAGATACCACGGCGCCTCGCCGTGCACACCGGTGAACCGCTCGACGTACTGCCACGCGTCCGGCAAGGCATCGCCAGCCCCTGCGAACGCAATCGACGGTGCGAGCACCAGCAATGCGACCGCGTCATCCGGCACGCGGCCGAGATGGTCGATGAGTGCTTCGGTGCCTGCGGCGTTTCCCTTCTCGCACCACGTGGCAATCGCTTCCACGTGGCTGCGGTCCTCGTCGCTGCCATGTGCCAGCGCCGCCCGCGCTCGGGCCAGATGGCCGTTGACAGCGTCGGGACCGCCTGCCCGGTCGGGACGTTCCGTCGCGATCATCGCCAGCGCGACGTGTGCACGCGGGTGCCGCGGATTCTCCGCGATCGCGGCGGCGAAAGCTACCGATGCACCGTCCTGGACGGCCAGCAAGCGACGCACACCCTCGGCGTAAAAGGCATCGGCACCGGTCACTTTCGGGGTGGTCGGGATTTGGCGGGGGGCCCTTATCGGATGGTCGGGCGTATCGTCGGCGAGCAGTTGCGCTACGCCGGCTGCTTGGGCGCGGATCTCGGGGATTGCGGTGGTCTCCCACTCCTCACCCTGGCGGATCGCCCCGATGCACACGACGCCTCGGACCGTGGCGCCGGCCTCGTCGATGAGGTGGCCGTGCGTATCCAGGCGAACGCCGAGTCCGCACGGGTGCATCGAAGCGACACCCGAAGCCAGCAGGTTGCCCCACAGGGCCGAGCGTTGCAGCGATCGCCGATCCCACGCAGTCCCGGTTGCGACCACCACCGCGTCACCGCGTCGACGAACTGATCCTTCGCTTGTCGTGACGACCAGTTCGACGCCACTTCCGCGCAGCGATACATCAGCCACTTCGCCCGCTTCGATGATCAATTGGCCACTGCTGGTCGCGGATTCGATCGCGCCGGCGGTTGTAGGCGGCATGCGGTGGCGCAGGACCTCCCAATGCCGCAAGTCCTCGCGCAGGAAGCGGCGTTGGTCCTCCCAACCCAGCGAGCGCCACAGCCGAGCCGTGCGCGGCCGCACTCCGTCGATCACCTGTCGCCAGTTCAATCCGGCTCCGCGAGCGTGTGCGAGATCCGCACCGAGGGCCGCGCGCACCTGCTCCAGAGTGTTCGCGTCACCGAGCGCATCGAGGTGAGGCACCTCTGTCGGCGGGCCTACGTCGCGGAATCGATGCGGGAGCGCGCCATGGCGGGACAGCATTGTGACCTTGGCGCCGCGAGCGACCAGATGCAGCGCAACGTCGATGCCCGAGAGTCCGGAACCAATTACCAAGACGTTCTGCGGCCGACGCGAACCAAGAGCCGCGAGCGCGCTGGGCGCCCAGGGATCCACCACAACGATGCCGTCAGTGCCGGTGGCCAGCACCGGGGCGAAGGCGCGTTCCAACGAATCGGGCAGGCCACCTTCGGGGCGACCGGACGCGAGCACTACGGCGTCCGCCGATACCGAACGTCCATCCTTCAGCTTCACCTGTGCTGACTGGCCGGGTACCAATCCGACCACCTCGGCAGTCTCGATCCGGACATCGGCGCCCGCCAGTTGATCCCGCAGGTAGCGGCCGTACGCAAGACGCGGCGCGAAGCTCTCCGCCGGCGTGACAGCTCGCTCGTCCAGCCAACGGCAGAAGTGGTCGGGATCCTCCGGCCAGGCCGACATGCGATGCGCGGGAACATTCAGCAAGTGGGTCGGGTCGCTGGTGCCATAGGCTGCGCCGGTGCCGGGACGGCCGGACGCGTCGATCAGCGTGATCTGCGCTTCTGGTTTTTTCCGGCGCAGATGTACCGCGGCGAGCACCCCCGCAGCGCCCCCACCCACGATCGCGACGCGGGTCATAGCGGAAGGGTATCCCTTCGCGGTCGGTTGGGGGACCACATTCAGGCGACGCATGAGCATGGTGCGCTCCAAGGTCCTCGGGGCGACGACAGCGCCGCCATCGCCGCGCCAGGGGAAGCATTGGGAGGCAAAGGCTTTGGGGATACCGACTCGGCGTCGCTGATCACCGTCGTCTTCGCGGGTGCGGTTGGCCCAACAGGCGGGCCACTGTCACCGACACCCAAACTTCGTCGAACTGGCTGAGCGTCTCGCCTCGGCGAGCGCTGAACGCCTCGGGCGGCGTGTCAGCCCGATCGGCGTCGTACGTAGTGTCCCTATGACGTGACCTGCCTCGAAGGAGCCCGATGACCGTACGCCAGGATCAGAGTGTCGCCGGTGCCGCGCTTTAAGGAGCAGAACTTCCGCGCCGACTGCTCACCCCAGAACTGGCGAGCGTTGAGCGTCTGGCTGGGTGGCCGCGGGATGGTGCTCGACGCCGATGAGCCCCGCCAGTTCGCAAACGGTCTGGCCAATCTGAATTACCTCATCTCGGTCGACGGACGACCCGTGGTGTTACGGCGGCCACCGGGTGGGCAACTGGCCGAGGGCGCCAGTGACATGGCGCGCGAATTCCGGGTACTGAGTCGACTGCACGCGTATTACCGCCGCGCGCCCCGAGCAATTGCCTTCTGTGACGACGCCTCAGTATTGGGCAGCCCCTTTCAGCTGATCGAATACCGGCCCGGCGCAGTGGTGTCCGACACCGTCCCCGAGCAACTTGCCGGCGTTCCCAACGGCCGGCTTGCCGACGAGTTCGTGACCGCCCTCGCAGAGCTGCACTCGATCGACCTCGAGACCCATCCCGACCTCGGCGAGCTCGGCCGGCCCGGCGGATTCATCGCGCGACAGATCGCCGGCTGGAACCGGCGGGCACACAACGCGTTCGGCGGGTCACCGCCGGCGACGGCCGATCACATCGTCACCTGGCTGGGCACCGCTGCACCGGAACCGTCGATCAAACCCACTGTGCTGCACTCCGATTTCAAGTTCGACAACGTGATCTTCGATGCGACGGGCGCGGCTGCCGCTGTGATCGATTGGGACATGTCGACGCTGGGCGACCCTCTCTTCGATCTCGGCGTCACCCTGTCGTACTGGGCGCAAGCAGACGACGCGGACGTCATTCGCGACCTCGGCTTGGCTCCGTCATTGGAGCCGGGTTTCCCGGACCGAAAAGCGCTTGCGGCGAAGTACTTCGCCGCGGCAGGACGCAAACCGGTGCCGGTGGGTTTCTACCTGGCATTGGGCCGGCTCCGGCTCGCGATCGCCTGGCAGCAGTTGTTCGTTCTGCATCAAAGCGGGGCGCTCGTCGGTCCGAAGTACGCCGCCTTCAACCGCGTTGCGACGTCGGTCTTAACGGTGACCGCGGATTCCCTTTCGACAGAAGACATTTGATTTTCCAGCACCCACTATCCAGAGGAAGAGGACGGCTCCGTGATCGATTTCTCCGTACCCCCGGAACTGACCGCACTCGGCGAGCGAGTCCGCAGATTCGTCATCGACACGATCGTCCCCTACGAGCGCGATCCGCGCCTCACTCAGCACGGCCCCAACGACGACTTGCGGCAGGAGCTCATCGAGTTGGCCCGCAAAGAAGGGCTGCTGACCCCGCAGGCGTCGCCGCGATTCGGGGGTAGAGGCATCTCTCACATCGAGCAGTCGGTGATCTACGAGGCGGCCGGGTGGTCCACGCTCGGACCCGTCGCGATGAACTGCGCCGCGCCGGACGAGGGCAACATGTTCCTGCTCGGCAAACTGACGACCGACGAGCAGGCCGACGTCTTCCTGAAACCCGTACTCGACGGCGCGGTCCGATCGGTGTTCGCGATGACCGAGCCCGGCGGGGCCGGCTCGGACCCGTCGCAACTTCTCACCGAGGCGCGACGCGACGGGGATTCATATGTCATCAGCGGCCGGAAGTGGCTCATCACGGGCGCCAACGGGGCAGGCACGTGGATTGTCATGGCGAACGTGGTAGGCGACGAAAGCCGTTCCGGACCAACGTTGTTCCTGGCCAAGGGCGACGACCCCGGCTCTGCAGGCATCGTCATCGAGCGGGTGATGAACTCCATGGACCGCAACTACGTCGAAGGACACGGCGTGGTCGTCTTCGACGACCTGCGGGTACCCGCGGCGAACGTGCTCGGCGAAGTCGGCGAGGCGATGCGGTACGCGCAGATGCGCTTGGCCCCGGCGCGTCTGACCCATGCCATGCGCTGGTTGGGTGCCGCCTCACGTGCCCAGCACATCGCCCTGGAGCATGCGAAGACCCGAACGGCGTTCGGCGCCCCGATCGTCGACCACCAGGGTGTCGGATTCCTGTTGGCGGACAACGAAATCGCGCTTACGCAGTGCCGTTTGGCGATCTGGTACACGGCCTGGGTTCTCGACCAGGGGCACAAGGGGCGACACGAGAGTTCGATCAGCAAGGCCTTCGTGTCGGAGGAGCTGTTCAAGGTCGTGGACCGTTGCATCCAGGTCATGGGTGGAATCGGCGTCACCGACGAAACACCGATCGCGATGATCTTCCGGGATATTCGTGGATTCCGGCTCTACGACGGGCCCACGGAGGTCCACAAGTACGCAATCATCCGGCGAATGCGCCACGTCGGGTCGGAGGCGGCGCGGGTGCCGGGATCTGACACCGTATGAGTTCGGACAATGGCTCATGCGCGAAGCCGGCGTCCCCAGCTCATCAGGCGTGTCGCCGGCGAATCCTTGACCACCGGCCTCTTTAGGCCGCGCGTGTCGACCAGCGGCTCCCCGGCGGCCGCGGCGATCACGTGCCGGACCGTGGTCCGCGCCGCGGCCAGCGCCGCCAGATCGGTTGGATCGCAATCGAGCCGGACCGCGGGCAGTACCTCGACCTCCAAGGCGGCGGGCCGGTAGGGCCGACCACCCATCACCTTGCGCGGGCCCCGCAGCGCCAGCGGGATGATCGGAACCCCTGTCGTGGCGGCCAGCTTGAAGGCGCCCAGCCGGAACGGATAGATGCCGGGTGTGTCACGGCGTTCGCCCTCCGGGAAAAGGTGGATCGATGCCCCCTCCGCCAACAACTCCGCCATGCGGTCGTATGACGTCAGTGACGACTCGGCCGAGCCCGGCTCGACGGCTATCACGCCCAACCGCCTGGCCAACACGCCCAACGGGCCGCCGAGCAGTCGCGCCTTGGCCGTCATCGTGACCGGCCGGTCGAGCGCCATGATCAGCAGCAGTGGGTCCAACTCCGTTGGATGATTGCTGACGTAGAGCGCCTGCCCGTCCGGCAGCCGGACCCCCTTGCGCCGAAACGAAATTCCGGTCGCAGCGAACAACAGCGCCAGCATCCGTCGGGTGATTCGCCAGGCGGTGGCCTGGCCGCGAAGGGGTGCCGTCACGACGGTGGTGATCAGCACGACCAACATCGTCATCACCGTGATGTAGGCACCGACGAGCACCTCCCGGCACCGGCCGGCCCGGCGCCAGCCCCGTGCAACCGCTCGCGCCGGCGTTGTGGTCAACGCGGTCAGGCTGCCGTCCAGATACGCCTGCCGGGTTTCCTGCCGCCGTAGCTTCCCGCTTGATGTCTTGAGCATGCTGCCGCGTCGGATCAGCACCACGTCGTCGAGCGAGGTACCGGTCGTCTCGACCACCGCAGCGCGGACCGATGCCTTCAGGCCGTGGCACCAGGTGAAATCGGTTGTGGTTTCGGTGGTTTCCAGGACCACCACAATCCCTTCGCCGGCGTCCCGCGACGGCACGCCGAACGCGATCACACACCCCTTGCGAACTCCGGTCAGTCGGCCCACCGCGTGCTCGATGTCCTGGGGGTGAAAGTTGCGCCCCGCCTTGATGATCAGATCCTTCACACGACCGGTGATGAACAGCTCCCCGTCGGCGAAGTAACCCAAATCTCCGGTGTCCAGCCAGCCGTCTATCAGCACAGCCGCCGTCGCTTCGGGTCTGCCGAAGTATCCGGACATCACCGATCTGCCCCGGACCAGGATGCGGCCCTCCCAGCGCTCGGGCAGCGGCCGTCGGTGCGCCGCGTCGACCACCCGGATCTGTTGCCCGCGGATCGGCACGCCAACGGACACGATGCTGCGCGCGGGCCGCCCGCGCTCGGCGGGCAGCGCGCAGCCCTCGGCCGCCAGCCGGGCGGCGTCGACGTGATCGACCCGCGGACCGTGCCGGCCGCCATGGGACAGGGCCACGCCGACGCACGACTCGGCGAGTCCATAGGCGGGCGCGATGGCGCTGCGGCGAAAACCGTACGGCTCGAAGCGTCGGCAGAATTCGTCGACGGAATTCGCGCGGATCGGCTCGGCTCCCAGGAACGCCAACTTGAGACTCGAAAGGTCAAGGCCGGCAACGTGATCGTCGGGGACACGCCGCGTCACGTGGTTGAGCGCGAAGGGGGTGGTCGCCACCGCCGCCGCCCGGAACCGGTCGATGGCCCACAGCCAGAGTGCCGGCTTGGTGAGAAAATCGACGGGCGAGATCAGAACGACCGACACTCCGGTGAACAGTCCCAGACCCATCCAGGTCCCGATGAGCCCGAAATCGTGATAAAGGGGCATCCAGGACACCACGGCGTCCGACGGGCGAAGGCCGGCGCGCACAACCGCGTCGCCGATCGCCTCGGTGTTCGCGATCAGGTTGGCGTGGGTCAGCGCGACGCCCTTGGGATCGCCGGTGCTACCCGAGGTGTACTGAATGAGCGCGAGTTCGGCGAGTGAGTCGACGCAGAACGGCTCCCGGCCTCGGCTGAGCGCAGACACTGCGGTGCAGCGGCGAATCGATGGTGTGGCCGCGCACAGCAGGTTCGCCGCGGCGGTGAACAGCGGGTCTGAGATGATGAGCGCCGTCCCGGCGCTGTGCAGAATCCGGCTCTGCCGGTTGACGTAGCCGTCCAGGTCGTCCAGACGGACGGGCGGATAGATCGGCACCGGGATCCCGCCCGCGCACAACGTCGCAACGAAGGCGACGAAGAAGTCGGGCCCGGTGAGCGCGAGAATCGCGACCCGCTCGCCGTGCACCAGGCCGAGCTCAGCCAATCCCGCGGCCGCGATTCCGGCTCGGTCCCAGAGCTCGGCGTAGGTCAGGGTCTGAACCTGTCCGTCCGGCCGGAGGAACCTCAGATGCGGGTGCGAGCCGTCCCGCTCGGCGCGCACTCGCAGGAGGTCAAGCAGTGTCGACGGCGCTGGCCGCAGCTCGGCCAGGCTCGTGATTGCCGGGGCGGGATTCGCCGGTCCGGGTGCCTGAGTGATCGGCACGCGGTCGATGAACGCTCCGGGCGCGTACTCGATGGCCTCGAGCAGGTCACGCGGCCGGCGACATCTGCCGATCGCATCGGAGGGCAGCTCGACCGCGTAGGCCCGGCTGACCCGTAGGAGCAGGTCGGCGAGTTCGATACTGCCGAGCCCGAGTCGCTCGGTGAAGTCGAAATCGAGGATGTCAGGGTCGTCGATCGGATCCAGCCCCGCGTCCCTGAGCACCCCGGCGAGCTCCTCGCGCAGACATTGGTCCGACCGCATCTTTTCGCACTCCTTTTTCGCGCGTTCTCAGCGCCGCAGAAGTATAAGGAGCGAACGCTGAATCGCGCGACGTCGCACTGCTAATAGAGCCATTATGATGTTGAAACTTTTCGAAGCGATGCCGCCGTTTCAGTTCCGTTTTCCGGGCCGGGCGCGGTGCGCCGATTGTCTCTTCCATGAAGTGATCCGATACCTGGTGCGCCATCCGATCGGGGGCGGTTTCAAAGCTGCAGAGGCGTTACCATTCAGAGTTCTTACCTGCGATTACTCGTTTTCATCCGGCTTCGCAGCGGCGGGCGCCGCGCCTCGGCGGAACGTGCTTTCATCGCAGGAAAGGGCTGCCATCGCGGTGCTGGCACGCCTGGTCGACCAGCCGACAAGGCGGCCAGCCTTGCGTCGAATGTCACACATTGTCACGAATTCTGTACATAAGACGTGACTGCTCACCTGACGAAACCATGCTCGGCGGCTAGGCTCCCGAGCAATCTGGCCATTGTGTAGCCATATTCGAACAGCGTAATACCCATTTATCGTTTGGGTCGTCATTACGAAGGATGAGGATGCAGACTCGGCGCGGACGCAACGCACGCCAGCGCAGTGGTAGGCCCGACTACCTCAATGCACGCGACGCCTTCGCCGTTTCCCGTCGCGGTCCGACCCAGAGTCTGCTGATTTCGACCCTCTTCATGGACCCAATCGCTGACGACTCGGTGTCTGCCTTCGAGCAGCTACGGGAACGGGTCCGCGCCCGGGCGCCACAGATTCCCCGGCTGACACAGCGCATTGTCACCACTCCCGGGGCCCTGGCCCCGCCCGCCTGGTTCGACGCGGAACTTTTCCATCTCGAGTACCACATACAGGCCAGACGAGTGGCCGGTGGCGGCATGTCAGAGTTGCTGCACGCGATCGAACATGCAACGCAACCGCTGGACCTGAGACTCCCGCCGTGGCGGATCCACGTCGTCGAAGGGTTCGACGACGGCAAGTGGGCCATCATCGTCCAGGTTCATCACGCTGTGGGCGACGGCACCGCCTGCATCGCGCTGTTCGGTGCGCTACTGTTGGACCTCGATTTCCTTGCGCCGCCAGAAGCGTTGCAGCCCAAAGTCTTTGCTCCACCAGCGCTGAGACTGCTGCGGCCGGGTCTGGCATGGCGGGGCCGTAGCCTCACGCAGCGCTCCAGATGCGCGCTGAACGTGATCCGCTCCCGTTCCAGTGCCCGGGGTGCGGCGCGCGATGTCGCGCGGTTGGCGACGCTCCTCTGGCGGGAATCGCGAAACAAATACCGGCCGGCGGGGATCAACGTGCGGCCAAGTGGTGACTGGGTGTGCCGTTTGACGTCCCGCCCGCTCGACGAGGTTCGCCTGCTGGCCCGTAGCATCCCGGGAGCGACGGTGAACACGGTGTATCTCGCGGCGGTGGCTCACGCGATCGACGGTGCGCTGCGCGCCGAAGGCATGCCGCTGCAAGCGCCACTGAAGATCGGGGTGCCGAAGAATCTGCGTCAGGACACCGCCCGGGTTTTCGTTGACTCATCAACGCAGACAGGGAATCTGGTTGTCACCGCACCCTGGTCACAGGACGACCCGCTGCAACTTCTCGGCGCGATCACCGATCGACTGCGCCACGCCTTGGCCTGCGATGAACCCGGCACCCGGGCAATGCTGGGCAAGGGTGGGGCGGTGCAGAAGTGGCCGCTGAAATGGAATGTCACCGCAACGCTCATGCACGGACCGCCCTGTGCTCCCGACAGCCTCGGCGGCCGCGTTGATCGACTGTTGCTCACCGCTCTGCCCGGCGGCACGAAAGGCATTGGGCTGATCGGGATCGTCTACGCCGACGTGCTGTCGATCTTTGTGGTGGCGGACAGGTCGCTGGCCGCGGTGGCCGACGGGGTGTGCAAAGGTGCGCAAGAGTGGTTCGACGCGCTGGCCAAGGCGGTCGCAGAAGTGGGTGCGCCGGTATGACGCGGGACGGCGTCGTTACTGCCCGCTGGATTTCCTGGACAGAGACAGCCACGTGCGCCGCGGCTTCGTCGCCTTGACCTCGCGGATCTGTGGGAAGCGGTCCTGCACGCTGCGGGTCACCAAGTCGCCCAGCGTGCGACCGCTCAGCGGGCAGCCCAGGCAGGCTCCGGTCAGTTCCACCGTGAGAACCCCGTCGCGCACCGAATGCACCTTGATCGCGCCCCCGTGGGCGGCGGCGATCGGCGACACATCCCGAGCCAGAATCTCCTCGATCTCGTCGCGCAACTCCTGTTGGCTCACGTCGGCGCCCTGAGCAGAAAGCGCATCGAACAGCGCCGAGCGCACCCGAGGTCCGTCGACCTGCCAGGATCGGTTGACGCCCAACCACGTTCGTACCTCGCCTGGGCCGACCTCGGCCCGCTCCAGCACACCCTGATCGATCAGCGCACCCAATTGCGGCGGAACGTCGGACAGTTGCCGGGTGCCAGTCAGCCACCGCACCAGACGTGGGTCGTCGGTGGCTTGCGGGTGCAGCAACGGAACCGACACGCTCAACCTGTCAACCACAGGGTGACGTGCCGGGCGGCGAACGCCGCCACCCACGCGAGCACGAACATGTATCCCCACGCCACCAGCGGCCACCGCCACGAATTGGTCTCGCGTCGCAGCGTGGCGATGGTGGACATGCATTGCAGGGCGTAGGCGAAGAACACCAGCAGTGCGATGATCGTCGGCGTCGTGAACACCAGCTCACCGTGGTGCGCGCCGGAGGTGAACACTGCCGAATGGGTGGCCGCGATCAGGTCACCAGAGGCGCCGGTGGCGAAGATCTGCCCCAGCGTTGCCACGAACACCTCGCGGGCGGCCATCGCCCCGATCAGGCCGACGCAGACGCGCCAGTCGAAACCCAGTGGCGCGAAGATGGGTTCGAGGATCCTGCCCAGGCCGGCGGCGAAGGAATGGTTGACGACGTAGGCCGTGGCCGCGGCCTGGTCCATGCCCGCGGTCTGTGCGGTGCGCACCGGCAGGTTGAGCAGAAACCACAGCACGACCGAGGTGCCCAGAATGATGGTTCCGGCCTTGCGCAGGAACACCTTTGCCGAATCCCACACGGTCATCACCACCGATTTGGCGGAGGGGAACCGATAGGGCGGCATCTCCATGTAGAAGGGCAGCAGATCGCCGCCGAGCACCACCGATTTGAACAGCCACGCGGTGAGCATCGCCGAGACGCCCCCCAGCAGGTACATGCCGAACATCACCACGCCCTGCATCGAGACCGGACCCCACCGGTCCTGCGGGCTGACCAGCATCCCGATCAACAGGATGTACACCGGCAGGCGCGCCGAACAGGTCATCAGTGGGGCTGCCATGCACGTGGCGAGCCGGTCTCGCGACGACGGAATGGTGCGGGTGGCCATGATCGCGGGCACCGCGCACGCCAGCGACGACAGCATGGCCACGAAGGCCCGGCCATCCAGGCCGGTGGTGGCCATGACGCGGTCCACCAGGAAAGCGGCGCGCGTCATGTAGCCAATGTTCTCCAGCAGCGAGATCAGCAAAAACATCAGCACGATCTGCGGAATGAACACCAGCACGGCGCCGACCCCGCCGATCAACCCGTGGCCGAGCAGGCCGGCGACCGCGGTATTGGTGACATTGTGGTCCACCACGGTGCCCAGCCAGCTGAAGGACTCCGCGATCGCGTCCTGCAGCGGTGCCGCCAACGTGAAGACGATCTGGAAGAACCCGAACATCACCGCGATGAAGAACACCGATCCCCAGACGGGGTGCAACAGCACGCGGTCGATTCGCGCGCTGCGGCGGTCGGGTTCGGGTGCCCGATAGCGGCCGGCATCCAGGATCGAGGCAATCCAGCCGTGGTACTCGGCGTCGTCCAATGGTGGTGGGATGGCGACGCGCTGCCAGCTCTGCGGCTCGGCCAGCAGCGCCCGCAGCGGCTCGAACCCTTTGCCTCGGCTGCCGATGACACCGACCACCGGAACTCCCAGTGCCGCGGCGAACCGCTCGGTGTCCAGCTGCCCGCCGCGGGCCGACAGTTCGTCTCCCATGGTGAGGATGACCATCGTGGGCTTACCCAGCGCCAGTACCTGGGAGACCAGCGACAGTGACCGCTCGAGGACCGTGACGTCGACCACCACGGCCAGGGCGTCGGGTGCGGGGATGTCTGGCAACTTCCCGTCCAGCAGGTCGGCGACCACCTGTTCGTCGGGGCTGACCGGGTGCAGGCTGTAACAGCCCGGGACGTCTTCGACGATGAACGTCTTGGTTTCGTGGTCGGTGCGCACCCGTCCGGTGCCGACCCGACGGGCGACGGTGACACCGGGATAGTTGCCGGTGCGCGCCCGCATCCCGGTCAGGTGGTTGAACACGGTGGTCTTGCCCGCGTTGGGGCTGCCGATCAGGGCGGTCCGGGTCAGACCGGGTGGCGCGGCGACCGTACCGCCTTCGTCATGGCAGGACGCGGTCATGGCGGTCCGGCGATCTCGATCTGGGCCGCTTCATGGCGGCGCAGGCAGGTGTCATAGCCCAACAGTCGATACACGGACGGGTCACCCAAGGGAGCGGTGCGCAGCTTGGTGACCCGAGTTCCAGGGCGAAAACCTAAGTGGCGCAAACGATTCGCCACATCCTCCGGGATAGTCGGATCGAACGCGACGATTTCGGCGCCGGCCCCGGGCGCCAGGTCGGCCAGCGTGCACCGTCCTTCCCGACCGGGTCGGGTTTCCGCCGCCGATCGCTCCAACCGGCTGTTAGGCATCGTGGGTACCTCCGGACTGCCGACACTGGCCAGGCGCTGGTGGTGGCAGTGATGAAGCAAGACTACCGACACTTAGGCTACCCTCACCAAGAAAGGGCCGGGTTGGCCTTGCCCGCGCAGCCGGAACTTCGGTCGGGGGCCGTCGCGGGTCTAGCATTCAGTCGCGTGCGACGAGTTCTGGTGCTGATCGCGGTAGTGGTGGCCGCCATGCTCGCGGGCTGCGGCAGCAAGAACGAGGCAACCGGCAAACGCCCGGCCGCACAAGCCGTGGTGATCGTGTCCGGCGGAGATGCGACCAGCCCGTTCACCACCCCCGACCAGGCGTGCGCGACCGGACTGGCCGCCGGCAACACCGACACCGCAATCCGCGAGTATCTGCTCAAGCAGGGTTACACCGTCTACACATCGCCGGCGATGGCCGGCCGTGGACAGGTGGTCGACCAAACCGGCTTCGGCCCGTTCGGGATCTGCCCGGTCACGCTTCCGGAGAACATGACCGTCGACTCCACCGGCAGCATCGACACCGCCGGTGAGCACCTCGCCCGGTTCCTCAACTACCTGCACACCGACAAGGGAGTCAACGACGTCGACTTCGTCGCCCACTCGATGGGCGGGCTGTATTCGCGCGCCGCGATCCGGGTGCTGGCGACCACCAGCGCGCCGGTGCACGTCCGCTCGCTGACCACGATCGGCACACCGTGGCAAGGGTCTTACCTTTCCGATTACGCCAACGGCATCGTTCCGTTGACCGACTGCCTGGGCGACACCTTCTGCGAGAACGCGATGAAGGGGTTCAAGGACGAAGTGCTGCGGCTGATGGCCGGTTCCGGCCGTGAGGTCAATCAGGCGTTCCTGATGGGCAAGAACGGGTGGAACCAGTTCCAGTCCGGTGTGCTGGACAAGATCCCGGTGGTGCTGATCGGCGGCAACAAATTCACCACGCCCGGCCCGGCGAACCCCGCGGTGTGGCCCAACGACGGTCTGGTGGCGCTACCAAGCGCGTTGGGCAAGGACGTCAGCGACCCGGTACTGCCACATCGGCGCTGTTACACCTTCGACGACACCCACAGCATCTATGTCTCCAACCAAGCCGGACTGGACTGGAATGCCGCGCTGACCTGGGACCCTCGTGTGTTGGACGTGGTGCGCAAAGCGATCGACGACGCGCCCAAGGCGCTCGACGCAGCCAATCGTGAAGGCTGCCCGGCTAGTTGAGGTTGACCGCCGATGACCGGCCCGGCACGGCGGAAGAGCCCTCTGTTTCGCGTGGCATTCGACGTGCTGCCCAGTCCCTGGCGGCGTGGCGAACCCGCGGGTGGCCGACGCGTCGGCACCGCCGCAGATTCGCGCCGATAGGGATGCGCCGTCGATCATGATCGGTGAAACGGTGCACCGACTTGCTGCCGGCGACCCGCTAGAAGCTCCCCTTTTGGACGTGTTTGCCCGGGTATGGCACGCTCGACACCGTGGGTGACCTACCGGGTTCTCAGAGCGACAGCGCAGCACGACAGACATCGGGGCCGCCGGTGCGACCGTTGTCGTCGGACCAGCAGCCGGCAACAAAGGCCGACCTGTATGCAGCGGTGGACGCGATGCGCGCCGACATGCGTGAACTCCTCGAGCAGATCAGCACGCTGATCAAGGACGCGACGCAAAAGTAGGGTCGAGCGGGTGAAGCCGTTTCGCATCGACATCTCCGCGGACGTCCTCGACGACCTGCACGCGCGACTGACGCGCACCCGGTGGCCGGAAGCTGAATGTGTCGACGACTGGAGCCAGGGCATTCCGCTGCGCTACACCCAGGATCTGGCCGCCTACTGGGCCGACTCCTACGACTGGCGGGTCCGCGAGGCGGCGCTGAACCGCTTCGACCACTTCGTAGACCAGTTCGACGGGCTCGACATCCATTTCATCCATCAGCGCTCGCCCCACGACGACGCCTTTCCGCTGTTGATCACCCACGGCTGGCCGGGCTCGATCGTGGAGTTCCACAAGGTGATCGAGCCGCTGACCAACCCCTCCGCCCACGGCGGACGCGCCGAGGACGCCTTCCACGTGGTGTGTCCGTCGCTGCCGGGTTACGGGTTCTCCGGCAAGCCCGGCCGCACCGGGTGGGGCGTGGAGAAGATAGCGCTGGTGTGGGAAGAGCTGATGACACGCCTCGGGTACGACCGCTACGGCGCCCAGGGCGGTGACTGGGGGGCGGCCGTGACCAGCCAGATCGGTCGCAATGGGGGCAACTGCGCGGCCATCCATCTGAACATGCCGCTGGGTATGCCCACAGCCGAGACGATGGCCGATCCCACCCCCGAAGAGCAAGCGACACTGGCGACGCTGGCCGAGCACCGCAAGAACGGCACCGGGTACTCCAAGCAGCAGTCGACGCGGCCGCAAACGGTGGGTTACGGACTGGTCGATTCCCCGGTGGGCCAACTGGCCTGGATCGTCGAGAAGTTTCAGGCATGGATGGACTGCGACGGGCACCCCGAGAACGTGCTGACCCGAGATGAATTGCTGGACAACGTGATGATGTACTGGGCGACCGGAACCGCGGCGTCCTCAGCGCGGTTGTACTGGGAGAGTTTCAAGAAGTGGGGCGACACCACCCGGGTCGAAATACCTACGGGCGTCGCGTCTTTCCCCAAGGAGATCCTGCGCGCGCCGCGTCGCTGGTGTGAGCCGAACTTCAACATCACCCACTGGACGACGATGCCGCGCGGCGGCCACTTCGCCGCGTTCGAGCAACCCGAGCTGTTCGTGGCGGACCTGAGGAAGTTCTTCGCGACGGTGCGCTGACTTGCCTTGGCGCCGAGGGGGAATCCGACTACGCGACACGGCGCGCGGGAGTCGTGAATGTCACGCTCGGCGGCACGGACGCCCGCTAGACCACACGCCAGCCGCGGCGTGCGCGAAACCTCATGTCCCACAGGTAAATCTGATAAACGAGGATCCAGGCGCGGTGTGGTATCAGCCGATCGGCCACCCGCAGCGCCGAGAGTAACAACTCGAACCGGACCTGCTGGGACTCCGACCAATCCAGCCGCATCATCGCCCGGAACTCCGGGCCCAGAAACCCAGTCGTCGCAAACAGGTTGAAAGGTCCGGCCAGCGTCCGCAACGGCCAGGGCAGAAACGCCATCGAGGCCACCCCGTGCAGGTGCTCCCGCACCGGCGGGTCGATCTGCAGTTCGTCCAACGAGCGCTTCCAGTACTCGTCGAACGCGACCCGGTCGGCCGGCCACATTCGTTCCGGCACCTGCAGGGTGGTACCCAGTCGCTTGGCGTCCTGGTAGACCGCGTCCGCGGCCGCATCGGGCAGCGGCCCGTAGAGGTACTCGTGCTGCTCCACGAAGTAGCGATACAAGCAGGCGGCGACCCACAGCTGCAACGCGGGATCGAAGGCGTGGTAGGCCACCGGGCTCGACGGCGTCGAGCGGACCTGGCGGTGGGCGACGCCTACCGCTTTCCGCATCAATGTGCGGTCGGATTCCGTACCGATGGTGGCCACCGCGAGGTAGGTACCCGTGGTGCGGGCCCGCTTGAACGGATGCTTGTAGACGTTGCCGCTGTCCACCGGGCTTTCCAGGACTCCGTACCCGACCCCGGGCCGGGCCAGCTGCATGATGACGTTGGCCGCCGGCAGCAACATCGCCGCGGGTTCAGCAGGTCGGCGACCCTGGTGACCCGCCGCTTCATTGCGGATCCTGGCTCATGCCATCGAGATTATCGGCGCTCGGCGCGGTTAGACCAGCCCGCAGTGGGCATCTCTGCGCGGATGAGTACCGATCCCGCACACCACGGCGGAACGCCGCCACCCCCTGACGGACCCAATCTCTCCCGCCAAGGCAAGTGGGGAGTCGCCCCGTCGACCAGCCCGCTGATGAGCCGGCCGCACAAGTTCAACCCGCGGCACACGATCGTGGGAATCTCGGTGGCCGTCCTCGTGGTCGTCGCACTGATAGTCCTGCTCGCGGTGTTCTAGCAGCGCCAAGCAGCGGAGCAGGTCACCCGCGCGGGCGCTGACACGGGTCTGAAAGCTCTGTGGCCGTCGTGGTCTCAGCGCGCAGGTATGCGCTACCCACGGTGGCGCGCCGCTCTAGACGCGTATTCGACAACTAAAGTTGACAGTAGGCAGCGCGGCCGCCTAACGTGATTAGGTCAATTTTGGTTGACGAAATATGCGACTGAGGGACTGTTTGGGCCCCTTGAGGGGACAGGGCGGACATGTTCGACGGACGACTGGCAGCAGGCGGCATCGATGCCGGCGATGCACACTTCGATGTCGCAGATCGACTCGCGGTCGCAAACTTGATGGGCGCCTACGCCTACACCTACGACCAGGATCGACTCGACGACTTTCGCGCACTGTTCACGGAATCACCGAAATTGGCGCTGTTGCATGAAGGGCGGGTGTTGTCGGAAGACATCAACATTGTGATGGCATTGCTGGCGGCCAGGAAATCAGCGTTCCGGGCCGAACGCAATAAAAGACGCCACGCGTTGAACTCGTTCTGGATTACCGGCCAAACCGCCAGCGAAGTGACGGGGCACTGCTACGTGCAAGTATTTGCGATTCGCGATGGGGGCCCGCCGGTAGCTGATCTGACGGGCAGCTATGAGTTCACGGCCGTCAAGCAGCAGGGTGTATGGCGGCTCGACCGGTGGGTTGTCACCGTGGACCAATTCACGGCCGGGCTGCCGGACGGTCGGAACTCCAGCAAGGGCAGCGCCTAGTGGACGACGAAATTTGAATCCATTTTCGCCGCCTCAATGCTCAAGCTGAGCCTTTCGGTCCATGTGATCGACTTCACCGCCAATTCCGATTAGGACGGGGCAAAAAGGGCACTTTGCACACATGTCGATCGAATCGCGGCCAGGGGGCCCCGACGCGCCGGCGGCCAGCCTGCCGAACCTGTTCCAGATCAGGCGCTCGCGGGCCGCGGTCGACTACGTCCCCGAGATGTGGTGGATGCTGGCGGCGCAGTTTCTCGTGCTGATCGCACTGCTCGTCGTCGTGGTGGTGCTCTAGCCGCCTGCCGCCGGTGTGAGACGCTGCCGGGGTGTCTGCACGGGATGCTCGGGTCGCGGGCGTCGTCGCCGGTTACCTGTTCGACCTCGTGGTGGCCGACCCCAGTCGGGGTCATCCGGTCGCATTGTTCGGTGCCGGGGCCGCAACGTTGGAGCGGATCAGCTACCGAGACAACCGGGTCGCCGGGGTGGCTCATGTGGGCCTGTTGGTGGGCGGCGTCTGTCTGCTCGGTGCGGCCGTCCGGCGTCGCACCGGTTCGGCGTTGGCAACCGCGCTGGCAACCTGGGTGTCGCTGGGCGGAAACTCGCTGACCCGCACTGGCAGCCGGATGGCCGAGTTGCTGCAGGGCGGTGACGTCGACGCAGCGCGGCTTTTGCTCCCGTCGTTGTGCGGGCGTGACCCGGCTGCGCTGGACGAGATCGGTCTGACCCGCGCGGCGCTGGAGTCGGTCGCCGAGAACACTTCCGACGCCCAGGTGGCGGCACTGCTGTGGGCCGCGATCGGGGGGGCGCCTGCGGTGTTGGGGTATCGCGCGATCAACACCCTGGACGCGATGGTGGGATACCGGTCGCCGCGATACCTCCGATTCGGCTGGGCCGCAGCGCGATTGGACGATCTGGCGAATTATCTCGGCGCGCGCGTGACGGCCGGTCTAGTAGTGATGTGTGCTCCGTTGGTCGACGGATCGCCCGGTGCCGCAATGCTTGCCTGGCGACGCGACGCACAACGGCATCCCAGTCCCAATGCCGGCGTGGTCGAGGCCGCGTTCGCGGGCGCGCTCGGCGTGCGACTCGGCGGTCCTACCCAGTACCGGCAAGAGTTGCAGATCCGGCCGACGTTGGGCCACGGCCGGCAACCCACGGTTGCCGATCTGCTTCGCGCGGTGCGGCTTTCGCGGATGGTGCAGGCCAGTGCGGCGGTGGGAGCGGCTGGGCTGGCGTGGTGGGCGGGTCAGCGCCGGCGACCGTAACGGTCGGCGAGCTTGTCCTCCACGGACGGGGGACCGGCAGGCTGCGCGACCGCCGGCGATCCCTGCTTGTCGCGGCGCCGCGCCCGAACCTCGGAATACACGAAATAACCCAAGGCGATGGGCGCCAGGACGCCGAACAACACCCACTGGATGCCGTAGGAGAGGTACGGCCCGGCATCGAGGTGCGGGACCCCGATGACACCCAGTCCACCGGGCTGGTTCTCTACCAACTGCAGATAAGACCCGGCGAGCGGCACCCCCGTCAACGCCGCTACCTGGCCGGTGCTCACCGAATACACCTGTTGGTAGCCGTCTCTGGTGAACGGGTCCTTGCCGGCCACCGTGGGCTCGGAGTCGCGAAGACGTGCCGTGATGGTCACCGGCTGGGTGGGTGGGGTCGGAATCTTCGGCACGTGCGAGCCCTCCTCGGGCCGCACCCAGCCGCGGTCGACCAGGACGGTCGGACCGTCGTCGACGGTGAACGGCATCAGCACCTCGAACGCCTGCTCACCGTCCACGACCCTCAGCCGCGCCAGCACCCGAACCTCCGCCAGGTAGTGCCCGGTGGCGGTGACCTGGCGCCACTGCGCTCCGGGTGCCGACGAATCTTGTTGAGGGAGAAGCGTTTGCAATGGCACCGGCGGGGTGTTAAGGGAATCGGTGATCTGCTGATTTTCCCGCGAGGTCCGGGTGTTCTTGCCCAATTGCCAGGGCGCCAGCACCGTGAAACACAGATACGTGAACGCGATGCACACCAGAATCAGCGCCACCCAGCCCGGGCGCACCAAAAACCCCAACCGCCGCAGCATCACCCGTACCCGTTCTGCGCGAGCTTCTCATCGACCCAGTCGTGCAGACCCGGTAGCGCGGCCTCGATGACAACGAACGCCGTCTCGAAGTCGCGGTGGCCTCCGTAGTAGGGATCCTCGACGTCGGGGGTGTGGGCCCCAGAGCGAGGGTCGAACGAGCGCAACATCCGCAGCCGGCAGTCCTCGACCCCTAGTTGCCGCAATAGTCGTTGATGGTTGCGCCCTAGGGCCACTACCAGATCCGCCGAAAGGTGGTCGTCGTCCACCTGAGCCGCGCGGTGGGCGGTGGGGTAGCCATGGTCGCGCAGCACCCGCTTGGCCCGCGTGTCGGCGCCTTCGCCGGCGTGCCAATTGCCGGTGCCGGCGCTGGTGACGCGTACGACGTCGCCGAGCCCGCGTTCGGCGATCTGGTGGGCGAACATCTTCTCGGCCATCGGCGAACGGCAGATGTTGCCCGAGCACACGAACGTCACGTGCAACAGCGGATCAGACACCCAACGCCCTCCGCAGTTCGTCGACCGTCTCCACGTGGGTCACGCCGGTCAGTCTGATCGGTTCGGCGAAGTCACCCCGCCCATAGCCCCAGCCGACCACTACCGTGTCGATGCCGTGCGCAGCCGCCCCGTGCACGTCGTGGCTGCGGTCACCGACCATGAGGACACGCTCGGGCAGCGGTTCCAGCTGCCCCAGCGCGTGCGCCAGAACGTCGGTCTTGGACTTGCGGGTGCCGTCCGGGCTGGCTCCGGCGATGACCTCGAAATGCTGGTCGAGCTCGAAGTGGGCCAGGATGCGGCGCGCCGTGGGCTCCAGCTTGGAGGTCGCCACCGCCAACCGCACCCCGGCCGCCCGCAAGTCGGCCAGCAGCGGCGCAATGCCGTCGAACAGGCTGTTCATCGCCCAGCCGCGGCTGCCGTACTCGGCCCGGAACGCTGCAAACGCCTCGTCGGCGCGCCCGTCGAGTTCCATGGCGTGGAATGTCTCGTCCATCGGCGGCCCGACGATCCGGGCGGCCAGATCGCCCTCGGGAATCGCGGCCCCGATGTGGGTGAGCGCGTGCCGAAAACTGGCCACGATGCCGACCGCCGAATCCGTCAGGGTGCCGTCGAGATCGAAGATCACCAATTGCGCGTTGCCACCGCCTGTCACGGTGTCCATTGTCGTCGATCGCGCCGAGCCACCGACGATGAGGCGACCCGACGCAAAACTAGGCGCCCAGGGGTATCTGTTTGCCACAATCGGTGTCGCAACATGCGGGGGCCGGGTTGTGGAGGTTCGCTGCAATGACACTTGTGAACGCGCAGCCGCAGCTGATGGCCGCGGCCACGGCCGAAGTGGCCGCAGTCGGCTCGGCGATCGGCGAAATCAGGGCACTGGTGGCCGGTCCCACCACCGAACTGGCCGCCGCGGCGGCCGACGAGGTGTCTGTGGCCGCCGCGGAGCTGTTCGGCTGCTACGCCCGCGAATCGCAGGCTGTCCTCGCTTGGACGGCGGCATTCGGTGAACGATTCGCCGTCGCGCTGGGCGCCGCCGCGCGCACGTACCTTGATGCCGAGGCGGCCAACGCCGTCGCGGTATCGGGCTTGTTCAGCGGGTTGCCGGCCGGCGGCGCGAGTCAGGCACCGGGCGGACCCACCGCCCCGTTACCGGCACCGGCCCAGCCGTTGGTGGCGCTGATCATGGGCGGCACCGGCGACCCGAATCCGACGAGCTCCTACGTCAACGCCGTCAGCACGCTGTTCATCCGGCAGAACGGTGCCATCCCGCAGGTGCTGTTCACGCCCGAGCAGCTATACCCACTGACCGGCGTGCGAAGCCTGCCGTTCGACACCTCGGTGCAGCAGGGTGTGGCGATTCTGCACAATGCGGTCATCCAGCAGCTCGGCAGCGGCAACCACGTCACCGTGTTCGGCTACTCCCAAAGCGCGGAAATAGCCTCGCTGGAGATGCGACAACTGGCGGCGCTGGGCGCAGGTGCCCCGAGTCCCGCGGATCTGGACTTCGTGCTGATCGGTAACCCGATGAACCCCAACGGCGGCCTACTGCAGCGCTTCGTCGGATTAAGCCTGCCGTCGGTCGGATTGACCATGTACGGGGCGACGCCGGACAACCTATACCCGACCACCATCTACACCCGCGAATACGACGGGCTGGCCGACTTTCCGCGGTATCCGCTCAACATCGTCGCCGACCTGAACGCCTTCTTCGGCATCGGCGCGGTGCACTTCGGCTACCCGCATCTGACGACCGAGCAGGTCGATTCGGCAGTCACCCTGAGCACCGAGGGCCCGACGATGACCACCTACAAGATGATTCCGACCCCGAATCTGCCGCTGTTGGATCCGCTGCGCGTGATTCCGGTTTTCGGCAAACCGGTGGCCGACCTGCTCCAGCCCGGTCTGCGTGTCATCGTCAATCTCGGCTACGGCGATCCGACCTACGGCTGGTCCACGACCGCGGCCAACGTGCCGACCCCGTTCGGGCTGTTTCCGGAGGTGAATCCGGGTGTGGTTCTCCATGCCCTCGCAGTGGGCGCACAGCAGGGTGTACACGACTTCCTGGTGGATCTGGAGACCATCGTCTCGAATCCCTCCCCGTCGGTGCCCCTGTGGCCCGACCTGTTGCCAGCGCTGCTCGGGCCGCCGCCGGGACCGGTGGCGCCGACGCCGGCGAACATCGTCAACACGGTGGCGAAGATCATCTCGACGGACTATGCGGTCCTGCTTCCGACCGCCGACATCGTCACCGCCGCCACGCTAAGCCTGCCGGTATACGACGCCAGCTTGTTCGTGAGCGGGATCGAGCGCGGCAGCCTGATTCATGCGATCGGAGACCCGATCGCGGCCACCACCGCAATGCTGACCATGGCGGCCCTTATGGAAGCGCTCACGATCGTGGAAGCGGGATATCTCAATCTGATGGATATCCAGAGTCTGCTGCGCTGACGGCAACCGGTGGTCGGCGATCATGGCATGGCTGAGCGCACTAGTGTTTCTGTGATGGCAGACCTTGGTCCGCGCACGTCGAGTCGTGTTGCGCGCGCGCGTTATCACGGTGATCAGGAGGTCGTGCCGGGCATGCTGGATTTCGCTGTCAACATTCGTCGTCCCCACCCACCGTCGTGGCTGGTGCAGACGTTGAGGGCACGAATTCCGGACCTGGCCCGCTACCCGAGCGCCGCAGACGTCGTGCAGGCGCAGGACGCGGTGGCCGCACGGCACCGCCGCACCCGCGACGAAGTGTTGCCGTTGGCCGGCGCCGCCGAGGGTTTCGCGTTGCTGAGCAACCTGCGCCCACGTCGCGCGGCGATACTTGCGCCCTCCTTCACCGAACCCGAGGCCGCGCTGAGCGCGGCCGGGATTGCGGTGCACCATGTCGTCCTGCAACCCCCGTTCACCCTGGACGCTGCCACTGGAACCGGTGCCGTGCCCGAGGATGCGGATTTGGTGGTGATAGGGAACCCGACCAATCCGACGTCGGTGCTGCATACGCGCGAGCAACTGCTCTCGCTTCGCCGGCCCGGACGGATACTCGTCGTCGACGAAGCGTTCGCCGACTCGATACCCGGCGAGCCGCACTCGCTTGCGGGTGACGCACTGCCGGACGTGCTGGTGCTGCGCAGCCTGACCAAGACGTGGGGTCTGGCCGGTTTGCGGGTGGGTTACGCACTCGGGGCGCCGGACCTACTGGCCCGGTTGACCGCTGAGCGCCCCCACTGGCCGGTGGGCACCCTGCAGCTGGCCGCGATCACCGCGTGCTGCGCCCCGCACGCTGTCGCCGAAGCCGCCGCGGATGCAGGACGGTCGGTGGCGACGCGCGCGGCCATGGTCGCGGGTCTGGAATCGGTGGGATTCCAGGTCGTCGCGGGCCGGGCCCCCTTCGTGCTGTTCTGCAGCCCGGACGCTGTCGGAATTCGAAAGCGGCTGCGTGACAAGGGCATTGCGGTAAGGCGCTGCGATACATTCGTCGGCCTGGACGAGCGCTATTTGCGGGCAGCGGTGCGTCCGGAGTGGCCCGAATTGGTCGAGTCGATCGCGCCGGCAGGTGTACCCGGCGGGAGCTGCCGATGAGTGTGCGACTGGCTGACGTCATCGAGGTGCTGGACGCCGCGTACCCTCCGCGATTGGCGGAATCATGGGATTCGGTGGGTCTGGTGTGTGGTGACCCCGAGGACGAGGTCGGATCGGTCACCGTCGCGATCGATGCGACAGCCGAAGTGGCCGCCGAGGTGCCCGACAACGGGCTGCTGCTGGCCCACCATCCGTTGCTGTTGCGTGGCGTCGACACCGTCGCCGCCAGCACGCCCAAAGGTGCGCTGATTCACCGCCTGATCCGCTCCGGCCGCTCGTTGTTCACCGCGCACACCAACGCCGACTCAGCGTCCCCGGGGGTGTCCGACGCGCTGGCGGAGACCCTCGGCCTGACCGTCGAGGCCGTTCTGGACAGCTCGCCGAGCGTTTCCCAGCTGGATAAATGGGTCGTCTACGTCCCTGTGGAGAACGCAGAAGCGGTGCGGGAAGCGGTCTTTGCCGCCGGCGCCGGCCACATTGGTGACTACTCGCATTGCAGTTGGAGCGTCACCGGCACCGGCCAGTTCCTGCCGCACGAAGGCGCCGCGCCGGCGATCGGCAGCGTCGGGGCCGTCGAGCACGTCACCGAGGACCGGGTCGAAGTCATCGCGCCCACCCGGGCGCGGGCCGCCGTCCTGGCGGCGATGCGTGCCGCGCATCCGTACGAAGAGCCGGCGTTCGACATCCTGGCGTTGCAGCCGCCTCCGTCCGGGACCGGGCTGGGCCGCATCGGGGTGCTGCCGGCGCCCGAGCCGTTACGGAATTTCGTCGCCCGCGTCGGCGCGGCTCTGCCTAAGACGTCCTGGGGGGTGCGCGCCGCGGGCGACCCGGATCTGCCGGTGTCGCGGGTGGCGGTGTGCGGCGGCGCTGGGGACTCGTTCCTGAGTGCGGTAGCCGCGGCGGACGTCCAGGCTTATGTCACCTCCGACCTGCGGCATCATCCCGCTGACGAGCATTGCCGGGCCTCGCCGGTGGCGTTGATCGACGTCGCACACTGGGCCAGTGAATTCCCGTGGTGTGCCCAGGCGGCCGAGGTGTTGCGGTCCCGATTCGGATCGCTACCCGTGCGGGTATCCACCGTCCGCACCGACCCGTGGAACCTGAGAACACCGTGCTGACAAAGAGACCGGGAGTGCAGCGATGAAGGCCGATGTAGCACAGCAGCGTTCGCTACTGGAATTGGCGAAGTTGGATGCTGAGCTGTCCCGGCTCGCGCATCGGAGCGCTCATCTGGCCGAGCGCGCCGAGTACGACCGGGTGCGCAAGGAGCACACCGCGGCCAGCGACCGGCTGGGCACCATGCGAATTGCGTTGGAAGACCTGGATGCTCAAATAACACGCTTCGAGGCCGAGATCGACGCGGTGCGCAAGCGCGAAGACCGCGACCGTGCGTTGCTCAGTGCGGGGGCGACCGACGCCAAACGCCAGGCCGACCTGCAGCACGAGCTGGAAACGTTGCAGCGCCGACAGGTCAGCCTCGAGGACTCGCTGCTAGAAGTGATGGAGCGCCGCGAGGAATTGCAGGCGCAACAGGCCGTCGAGTCGGGGGCCACCGACGCGTTGCAGGCCGAGTTGACCAGTGCCCGGCAGGCTCTGGATGCCGCATTGGCTGAACTGGAAAACATCCGGACCGAACACGGGTCGCGACGCGACGCGTTGAGCGCCGGTCTGAATCCCGACCTGTCGGCGCTGTACGAGCGGTTGCGCGCCGGGGGAGGGCCGGGGGCCGGGCCATTGCAGGGACACCGCTGCGGTGCGTGCCGGATCGAGATCGGCCGCGGCGAGTTGGCCCGCATCACCGCCGCCGCCGAGGACGAGGTGCTGCGGTGTCCGGAGTGTGGCGCGATCTTATTGCGCGTCAAGGGTTTTGATCAATGAAGGTGGTCATCGAGGCCGACGGGGGGTCGCGCGGGAACCCGGGTCCCGCCGGGTACGGAGCCGTGGTGTGGAGCGCGGATCGCCGGACCGTGTTGGCCGAGACCAAACAGGCCATCGGACGCGCCACCAACAACGTCGCCGAATATCGCGGTCTGATCGCCGGGCTGGATGACGCCCTGAACCTGGGTGCCGGCGAGGTCCAGGTGCTGATGGACTCCAAGCTGGTGATCGAGCAGATGTCGGGACGCTGGCGCGTCAAGCATCCCGACCTGGTGGAGCTGCACGGCCAGGCGCGGTCACTCGCGGCGCAGTTTCGCCGGATCAGTTTTTCCTGGATTCCGCGCGAGCACAACGCCTACGCCGACCGGCTGGCCAACGAGGCGATGGACGCTGCCGCCCAGACGGATCGCCGGGTGGACAAGGTCGCGGTGCCGGTCACCGACTCCGCACGCAAGGCCGCGGGCGAGGAGGGTTCGTCCGATGAGAACAAGGGCCCCGGCTGGACCGGAGCCCGCGGCACGCCCACCCGGTTGCTGTTGTTGCGGCACGGGCAGACCGAGTTTTCGGCGCAGCGCCGCTACTCCGGTAGAGGCAACCCCCCGTTAAATGAAATCGGTTGGCGACAAGCAGGTTTGGCCGCGCGTTACCTGACTCAGCGCCGCGGTATCGCGGCGGTGATCTCCTCGCCACTGCAGCGGGCTTACGACACCGCGACGACGGCGGCACGCGCGCTGGGCCTGGACGTCACCCTCGACGAGGACCTGATCGAGACCGATTTCGGCGCGTGGGAAGGCCTCACCTTCACCGAGGCTGCTACCCGCGACCCGGAATTGCACCGTCGCTGGTTGTATGACACCGGTGCGCTGCCGCCGGGCGGGGAGAGCTTCGATGATGTGTTGCGACGGGTCCGCCGTGGCCGCGACCGGATCATCGCCGAGCACCCGGGCGCCAACGTGCTGGTGGTCTCCCACGTCACACCGATCAAGTCGATGTTGCGGATGGCGCTGGACGCCGGGTCGGGCATTCTGTACCGGCTGCATCTGGATCTGGCGTCGTTGAGCATCGCCGAGTTCTATCCCGATGGCGCGTCGTCGGTACGCCTGGTCAATCAGACGGGATATCTCTAACCGGCGAGCTCGACCTGCGGATAGGACTCGACGTACTGCTCGCCGGCCACACCCGAGTACGTGCAGGTGCGGCGTTGCAGGTCGACGTCGTAGTGCACCACGCCGGCCTCCCAGCACGACCGGGCGAACTGCGGATAGCTGCTGCTGCCGGACTGGTCGGTGCGGATCGCGGCGACCAGGGCGTCCTCGTTCCACGACGCCACGTCGGCCATGCCGTGCACGACCGGATCCGCCTGCATGACGACCGGGCCGGCCTCGGTCACATAGAAGGTGGTACCCGACGGGATCGAGTGGTGGTACGTGCTCACCCCGGCCTGACGCAACACCTCGGCGAGGTAGGGAAAGCCGTGTGCTCTGGGCCGGCCGGCTGCCGCCCGTTGGTGCGCGGCCTGAAGATTAGCGATTGCGCTACTCACGATCTGTGCTCCAATCTAATGTCGACATCATATTGCTAAACTGACAACGTATTGTCAAAAGGAGCTCGATGGCCGACGACATCGCCCTGTTGGTTGCCGACATCTACGAAGCTGCCGGAGCGCTGCGCAAGTCCGGAGACGCCGTCGCGAAAACGCAAGGACAGACGCAGGCCCGCTGGCAGTTGCTCAGCGTGCTTTCCGGCGATGCGACGTCAGTGCCCCGCGCCGCCCGTCGACTCGGTGTTTCTCGGCAGGGCGTGCAGCGCATCGCCAACAACCTGGTGGACGACGGTCTGGCGCAGTGGACATCCAACCCCGACCACCGCTCCTCGCCGCTGTTGACGCTGACCGCCGCCGGGGAACGTGCCTTGGCGGCCATCACGGCCCGGGCTTCGGCCGCGCACCGGGAATTCACTGCCGACCTCGCGGCGGCGGATATCCAGATCGCGCGAAATGTGTTGCAGCGCTTGACTGCTGCTGTTCGACGGGTTGAGTGAACGCTAGCCGGCGTCGTGAAAGATCAGGCCCAGCGCGTAGCGCTCGCCGGAACGAACGGTCGAGATGCCGTGGCGCACGGGGGCGGCTGACCATCCCCGGCTGGAGGGCACCGGCCGGTCGCGGGTGGTGAACACGTAGCCGTGCCCTTGGGGCAGTTGCGTCGCGGTGCCGCGCGATTGCGCCCGAAACCGCTGCTCGATGAGCAGGAACTCCCCTCCGGTGTAGTGAACGCCAGGCTCGCTCAGGTTGATCACCACCTGCAGCGGAAAGACCAGATCGCCATAGAGATCCTGATGCAGCGCGTTCCAGTCGCCGGCCCCGTATCGCAACATCAACGCCGTCGAGCGAGTCTGTCCCGCGCGGTGGCAGGTCGTCAGCCACTCGTCGAGGCTATCCGGCCAGGGGGTCGATCGGCCCAGCTTGGTCCACCAATCGCGGGCGATCGGCAGTAGCCGGGGGTAGAGCACCTGTTTGAGTTGTTCGACCGCCTCGGGATACGGGGCATGAAAGTAGCGGTACTGCCCGGCGCCGTAGCGTTTCGGTGCCATGTTGATCGTCTTCCGGAACAGGCTGTCGTCGCTGTAGAGCGCACACAGCCGGGCGGCCTCGGCGGTCGTCACCAACCGGGGCAGCAGCGCCCCGCCGTACTCGTCGACCTCGGCGGCGATGGCCTCCCAGTCTCCGGAGCCGACGCGGGTCTCCCACCGGGACATTCGGCCGCCCTCCCGTCGTTGCCTGCATCGTCAAACCGCGCTGTCCACGATAGGAGACCGGACCTGGCTTGTGCCCTATTCAGCGGGTACCGTGTTCGACGCGGACGAGTTGGCTGGACGGCCGCGGCACGCGTCGGTCCGAGAGGTGCCGACTTGGGTCGAGGAAAGTCCGGACTTCACAGAGCAGGGTGATTGCTAACGGCAATCCGAGGCGACTCGCGGGACAGTGCCACAGAAAGCAGACCGCCACCCACGGGTGGTAAGGGTGAAACGGTGCGGTAAGAGCGCACCAGCATCCCGGGTGACCGGGGTGGCTAGGCAAACCCCACCCGAAGCAAGGCCAAGAAGGCCGCACCGAAAGTGCGGCCGCGCAGACGCTTGAGGGCTGCTCGCCCGAGTTTGCGGGTAGGCCGCTCGAGGCACCCGGCAACGGTGTGTCCAGATGGATGGTCGTCGCCGTGCCGCCGTGGATGAAAGCCGCGGCGGTGGGGAACAGAATCCGGCTTACAGGCCAACTCGTCCGCCTCCTCGCTTACGAGCCCGCCGCGTCGAGCTGCACGTGCTGAGCGCCGTCATGGCTAGCCGCTTTGGCCCTGGACGCCATCGGATCCGTTGGGTCCGTCGTCGCCGACCAACAGCCCCGCTTGCCCGCCGGGGCCGCCGGGGGCGCCGTTGCCGCCGTCGCCGGTGGCGCTGTTGCCGCCGTTGCCGCCGGCGCCACCGGGGCCGCCGTTGCCGATCGACCCGCCAGCGCCCCCGCTGCCGCCCGATGCGCCATTACCGCCGAGCCCGCTGACAGTGTTGCCGCCGTTGCCGCCTGCTCCCGCCGGCCCGCCATTGCCGTAGAAAAGACCGGCGAACCCACCGCTTCCGCCGGCCGCTCCGTTGCCACCGCTACCGTTGCCGCCGTTGCCGCCGTTGCCGCCGTTGCCTGCCGGTCCGCCGTGTCCGATCAGCAGGCCAGCGTTCGCGCCGGATCCACCTGCCGCGCCATGTCCGCCGGTCTGTCCATTTCCGCCGTTGCCGCCCGCTCCGGCGGCACCCCCGTTGCCGATCCACCCGGTGCCCCCACCGTTGCCGCCGGGTGCGCCGTTGCCTCCGGTTCCGTTTGCAGCGTTGCCGCCATTGCCGCCGGCTCCTGCGGGGCCGCCGTTGCCGTATAAGAGTCCGGCATGTCCGCCGTTGCCACCGGGTGCGCCATCGCCACCGCTAGTCAGTGCGTTCGCGCCGTTGCCGCCGGATCCCGCCGGCCCGCCGTTGCCGATCAACCCGGCGTCACCACCGCGGCCGCCGAACCCGGCGATGCCGCTGGCGGTGGAAGACCCGCCGGAGCCACCCGCCCCGCCGTTGCCGAACAGCAGCCCACCGTGGCCGCCCTGGCCGCCGCTTCCGGTGTCGGCTCCGGCGCCGCCGGGTCCACCGTTGCCGATCAGCCCGGCAGATCCCCCACGGCCGCCCGCCGGGTGCTGGGTGGTGCCAGAACCGCCCGCACCCCCATTGCCGTATAACAGGCCCCCGTCGCCTCCGTCCTGGCCCGGCGCTCCGTTGGCCCCATTGCCGATGAGCGGCCGGCCAAGGAGCGCCCGCGCCTGGGCGTCCAGCGCGTTGAGCGGGCTCTCAAGGATCGACCTGCCCATTGATTCGGTGTGGGAATACGACGCAGCACTTGCGCTCAATGCCTGAACAAACTGCCCGTGGAACCAGTCCACTTGGGCGCTGACAGCCTGATAGTTGCGGCCAATCGACGCGAACAATGCCGCGACGGCAGCGGATACCTCGTCGGCACCCGCTGCCGCGACTTCGGTGGTCGGGATGGCAACTGTCGCATTGGCCGCACTGAGCGCCGATCCCAGATCGGCCAGTTGCGTTGCCGCTGCAGACATGGTCTCGGGTGCCGTGCTGACGAAAGACATCACATTACTCCGCTGAACTCACTGGCAAAACCGGTCCAGATTCCGACGGCGCGTCCTTTGTGGTCGGGGTGAACCACGCCCGTGATGGTCGACAACGTGCTGGGCATGATGAACGCCGCTCCGATGTCCATGACGACCCGCGCGATGATGATGGCGGACGGTGATCCCGCTGCTGCGGCGACGGCATTGGCTAGCCCAAACACCAACGTGCCGCCTATCAGTGTCCGTCGGCGGCCGAAGTCCCCCCCGATGGCGCCGGCCGGTAGCACTAGCGCCGCCAACGCGACGGTGTAGGCGTCGGCGATCCAGGTGAGGTCGGTCGCACTTGCGCCACGGTCTACGGCGATGTCAGGCAGTGCGACGCTGACACCGGCGACCGCGGACATAACCACCACTAACGCGCCGCAGCAGGCGAGCACGACACCGCGGGGATCGGTACGCATCCTGAGCTCCTTTGGGGTGGCGCAACTACAACTGGCTGACGCAATTGCTCAAGTGATGACATGTTCACTCTAGAACTGATAGTCAGTCAACACCTCTTGAGGAAGTTTGACACGGGATGGCCATGAACCGCCCGCCGGAAGGAACGAGCTGGAAGGAAACAAGTCCGCAACCCGCTCGCACGGACCTGTCGGCAAGTGCCGAATCAAGGCCGGCGCCAGCAGGGCTGGTCAATTGCGGTCTTGTGGGCCAGGGTTGCTCAACTCCAGAGCAGCCACGCCGCTCGTGCCGACCACGAGGTCGGAATCGTGGTCCGTCTGGTGCCAGCAGGCTCGCCTACTTCAGCGCCGACTCTTGTGTACCGCCTTGTCGAGCTCGCGCAGCGCCGAATCGAGTTGTTTGCGACTGCCCTCGGCGATCTCGCTCTCCTGCTGGTAGAGCAGGCCGTAGGTGAAGGTGTCTTCCCCCGCCAGGTGCGCCGCGTGGGCCTGGGCCAGCAGGTGTTCGCGGCTGACCACGCTGTCCTGATGGTCACCGAGCAACGTCTGGATGGCCTTGGCCTGCTGGGCCACCCGGTCGGCCCCGGTGGCCGCGGCCGTGTAACGCAGCCGCTTGGCGCGTTTGCGGATTACGTGCAGCGTCTCGTCCGCGTCGTCGGCGTGCGCGGCTTCGGCCGCCTTGGCAGCCTTGACGGCTTTGCTGACGCGCTTGTACGCGGCATCGATGGTGACCGGTCGTGGCTTCTCGCCAAACGCGGTGACCGACGGCGCGGTGACCATCGACTCGAGGGCGTCGAGCAGGCGGAAGTACCGCTTGGACCGCATAGCGGCCAGCGAGCGTCGATGCCCGAGCTGATATCGGCGCCGGGCTCCGCTGACGAGACGCTCGGTCACCGGCCCGCGCACCAACTCCGGGTCCAGCCGACCCAACTCGCGCTCGTAGCGCTCGGCCAGGACTTCGGCGTCACGCGCCACGCCCAGGATCCCAGCGAGCTCGCGCAATTCGTCGAGAACCCATGCGCCGGCGGCCAATCCGAAGGAATCCTGGGAGTCCTTGAGCAGGCTGCGCATCTTGCGGATGGTGACTCGCATCTGGTGTACGGAGTCGTGCGCGTCGGCGCGCACGGCACGGTCCCACACCAGCAACTCCTCGACCTGCTGTGCCACCGCGCGATGTACCGGGTCCGTCGGGGGCGGGGTGGCCGCGGTCTGTTGGGCCGGGTCGGCCGCCTCCAGCACGCGGCTGAGCTTTGAGCCGTGTCCGGCTGGGGAGGCGCCGGCGTCCAGCAGCCGGTTGCTCAGCCGGTTCAGCAGTTCATGGCCGGCGGCGCGCTTGGTGTCGGAGTCGGTACCCAGGACCTCGAGTTCCCACTCGCGCCAGCGCTGCTCGGCAGGCCCGGCGTCAGAGCCGTTGGACGCCGCCCATGCGGTGACGTGGTCATTGGCGAACTCGGCGAGCGCGGTGCCCGCGGCGTCGTAGAGGACCTGGGCTTCGCGCCGGGTGGTGATGCGCGCGACCGGCTCGACAGGGCGGTCCCGGACGATCGCGAGTACCACGTCCAGCAACGCGGTCGGCACCGTTTCGGCGTCGTCGGAGGCGTCGATCGGCGCGTGAACCTCGGTGCGGGTGTCAGCCCCGGCAGGCAGTTTCAGGTGCCAGCCGGAGTCCTGTCCGCCGGTGCGGCGCCGCAGGGTGATCCGATTACGCGCCAGGTCCTGGGCCGGGGTGTCGAAGTACACCGCGTCCAGCTCCTGAATGGGAAAGGTGTCGACCCGGGCCACGGCGGCGATGCCCTCGAACGAGGGTGACACCGTCGACTCGACCACATCGAACTTGCGCTCGACCTCCAGATGTCGCGCCGTCTTTGGCGCTTTAGCAGGCATGTCTTCTCCGTGAGAACGCGTCGCTGCAGATCAGGGTGGTCCGCAGGCGTCGATCAGGGATCGAGGGGTTCTCATAGCGTGCCACACCGGGGTTACGGTGCTGCCTACGGCATGATCTTGTCGACGGGCCGGCCGCACCACATATCGTGAGCGATGCTGTGCTTGTTCTCGGGACACCGGTCGGGATTGTGGTCGGGATTGTGAAGGAGCTGTCCATGTGGAATTCCCGCGTGATCGCCGGCGCGATCGCTATCGGCGCGGCAAGTGGCGCAATGCTTTTCGGCGCCTCCGGATCTGCCTGGGCGGACCCCGACCCGGCGCCGCCCAACTGTACGGCGGCCGACCTGGCCGGGGTGTCGGCGGGCGTGGCCGCGGCTACTTCCGCTTACCTCTTCGCCCACCCCGACGTCAACGACTTCTTCACCAGCCTGAAGGGGCTTTCCCGGGAAGAGATGCGCGACCGGCTGCAGCAGTACATGGACGCCAATCCGCAGACGCACGCCGATCTGCAGGGAATTCGCCAGCCGGTGACGGACTTCAGGGCTCGCTGCGGGGCGCCGGCGCCGACGTCCTAGGCCCGATCGCCGCTGGATCGATGGCGGCGACCCGCTGCGCCCGGCTGCGCCGGGCTGGCGATCGCCGCTGGATCGATGGCGGCGACCCGCTGCGCCCGGCTGCGCCGGGCTGGCGATCGCCGCTGGATCGATGGCGGCGACCCGCTGCGCCCGGCTGCGCCGGGCTGGCGATCGCCGCTAAAAGCAGTGCTCTTCGGCCGGAAACGCCCCGGTCGCCACTTCATCGGCGTATTGCCTTGCCGCACGGCCTAATTCGGCGCCCACATCGGCGAACCGCTTGACGAAGCGGGCGGACTTGCCGCCACTCATCCCCGCCATGTCCTGCCACACCAGAACCTGGCCGTCACAGCTCGGCCCGGCGCCGATCCCGATCGTCGGGATGGTGAGCTTGCCGGTGATCTGGGTAGCCAATTCGGCCGGCACCATCTCCATCACCACGGAGAACGCGCCGGCTTCGGCGACGGCGATGGCGTCGGCGATGGTCTGTTCGGCGGCGTCGCCACGACCCTGAACCTTGAAGCCCCCGAGGGTGTTGACGCTCTGCGGGGTGAAGCCGATGTGAGCCATGACCGGGATGCCGGCCGTGCTCAGGCAAGCGATCTGGTCCGCGACCCGCTCGCCGCCTTCCAGCTTGACGGCGTGGGCGCCGCCTTCCTTCATGAACCGAGTGGCGGAAGCCAACGCCGCCGCGGGCCCCGCCTCGTAGCTGCCGAACGGCAGGTCGGCGACCACCAGCGCGTGCGGGGCGCCCCGGACCACGCCGCGGACCAGCGGGATCAGCTCATCGATCGAGATCGGCACCGTGGTGTCGTAGCCGTAGACGACGTTGGCCGCCGAGTCGCCGACCAGCAGCACCGGAATGCCTGCCTCGTCGAACACGCGCGCGGTCGAATAGTCGTAGGCCGTCAGCATGCCCCACTTGTGGCCTTCGGCCTTCCACTTCTGTAGGTGATGGGTGCGGATTTTGGGCCGCGGCGCCGATCCGGCGGCAGGGCTCGAACCATAGACGTTCTCAGACATCATTGTCCCTTGGTGATGGTCGGGTCGATCCTCGTGGCCCGCAGCGGGGTCCCCGGGTTCGTCTGACTTATCCAGTCTGCCATCTTGTCCACTCGGATGCACCGTGTGGTGCGCCACGGACATACCATCTCCGGATGCAGCGGCTCAGTGGCCTCGACGCCAGCTTCCTGTACCTGGAGACCGATTCCCAGCCGATGCATGTTTGCTCGATCATGGAGCTGGACACGTCCACGATGCCTGGTGGCTACACCTTTGACCGGCTGCGCGACGCCCTGTCGCAGCGGTTGGCCGCGATGCCGGAGTTTCGGGAGAAGCTTGCTGACAGCCCACTGAACCTCGACCACCCGGTCTGGGTGGACGACAAGAACTTCAGCATCGACCGCCACGTGCACCGCATCGGGTTGCCGCCGCCGGGTGGGCGCGCCGAACTCTCGGAGATCTGCGGGCACATCGCGTCCTTGCCGCTGGACCGCCGGCGGCCGCTGTGGGAGATGTGGGTCATCGAAGGGGTTGCAGGCACCGACTGCCACCGGGCCGGATGCCTGGCGGTGATGATCAAGGTCCACCACGCCGGCGTGGACGGGGTCACCGGTGCCAGCCTGTTGTCGCAGTTGTGCACCACCGAGGCCGATGCCCCGGCTCCCGAACCGGTGCGCGGGGTCGGCGATGCCAGCGGGTGGCAGATCGCGGTCGGGGGATTGCTCCGGTTCGCCAGCAGGCCGCTGCAGTTGGCCAACGTGGTTCCCGACACGGTGAACTCGGTGCTCGACACGCTGCAGCGGGCGCGCGACGGGCTGACTATGGCCCGCCCGTTCGCCGCGCCACGCACGGTCTTCAACGCCACCATCAGCGGGCGTCGCAACATCGCTTACGCCGAGCTGAATCTCGACGACGTCAAGAACGTCAAGGACCACCTCGGCATCAAGGTCAACGATGTGGTGATGGCGTTGGTGTCCGGGGTGCTGCGGCAATATCTGGCCGATCGCAATGTGTTGCCGGAGACGTCGCTGGTGGCGTCGGTACCGGTGTCCGTACACGGCAAGTCCCCCCGTGAAGGGCGCAATCAGGTTTCGGCGATGTTTGCCAGCCTGCACACCGAGATCGCCGACCCGCTGCACCGGCTGAAGGCAATTGCGGAAGCCAATTCTGTTGCCAAGCAACATAGTTCGGCCATCGGTGCGACGCTGCTGCAAGACTGGTCACAGTTCGCCGCGCCGGCGGTCTTCGGCGCCGCGATGCGTGTCTATGCGATGACCCGGCTGACCGAGACCCTGCCCGTGCACAATCTCGTCGTCTCCAACGTTCCGGGCCCGCAGATTCCGCTGTACCTGTTGGGCAGTGAAGTCAAGGCCATGTATCCGTTGGGGCCGATCTTTCACGGCTCGGGGTTGAACATCACGGTGATGTCGTTGAGCGGCAAGCTGTGTATCGGGCTCATCGGGTGCCCGGAACTGGTGCCGGATCTATGGGAGTTGGCCGACGAATTCGGTGTCGTGATGGCGGAAATGCTGGCCACCGTCGGTTAGCCGCCTTTAGAAGATTTGTTGACGTGTGCGCGATGTTCGACGTGGGGCGTCGTGGATATTGCGGTGTCCCCGAATTTCGCCTTGCAGGCCTCTCCGTTAGCGGTGGCCGGCCGGGAAGGTCGCTGTCGGCCTCGTCTCGGCTCATGGCTGTGAAAAGAGTTGCGGGATAGAGGTTTCCATGCCTTCGGGGGGCGGTCCGAAGAGGCGAGGAGGCCGTGCTAGCCGGGGCGGCGGCGGAGCTCTCGTCATCGCGGAATTGGGCCTGGATCAGACACTGACTGAACAAATTTCGTTCAGTCGCAATGGTTGGAAACGAAAGGAGAGTAGGACGAAGATTCCGAACCGCCGGGCCTGCAGCGCCCGACCCGGTTGAGAATATGGTCGGCCGTCGCGCTGAGCCTCATGAAGGGATGCTCCAGACGGCGTCCTTCGTATCGGTGGTGCCGGGGGAGATGAGCGCAGCATCCGTAGATCTGAACCGCCTTGCGGCGGCGTTACGGCAGGCGAACGCGGTGGCCGCACTGCCGACGACACAGATTGCGGCGGCCGCCCAGGACGAGGTGTCGGCTGCAATGGCGGCGTTGTTCGATCGGGTGGGTGCCGACTTTCAGACGCTCAGTCTGCAGACGACGCTGTTTCATCAACGGTTTGCCCAAGCGGTCAATGCGGCGGGCCTGGCCTACGCGGGCGCCGAGGCTGCCGCCACGTCGCCGCAGCAGACGCTTGAGGAAGGCATTCTGGCGGCGATCGATGCGCCGACCAACCTGCTGCTCGGTCGTCCGTTGATCGGCGACGGCACCAATTGTGGACCGGGGCAGGCTGGTGGGGCAGGCGGCTTGCTCTGGGTAACGGCGGCACTGGCGGAGCGGGTGCGACAGCCGGTCAGGCGGGCGGGGCAGGGGGCGTGGCAGGGCTGTTCGGCAACGGTGGAGCGGGCGGGACCGGTGGTGTCGGCGCGAACGGCGGTTCCGGCGGATCCGCCCTGCTGTTCGGCAGTGGTGGTGCCGGCGGCGTCGTGCGGCCGGTGGTGTCGGCGGGGCCGGCGGCGCTGGGGGAGCCGGCGGATAGCTGGGCGGCTTAGGGGGAGCCGGCGGTCTCGGTACGGACCCGACGGGCGCCGGAGGTACCGGTGGAGCCAGCGGCACCGGTGGCGCCAGCCGGGCGCTGTTCGGTTGGGGCGGCGGCGCCGGGCCAGCGCGGTCAAAGTGTCGTCTCAGCAGGAGGGAACGGCCACTACGGGCGGCCCTGACACCACGTGGGCTCCGCAGCCGCAGCGCACTTACCGTGACGCGGATCGCGGCACGGTAAACGGGCGCTAACCTGCGTCTGAGGTCCGCTCTGGCAGCATATGGTGCCATGTGCCTGACTCGCCGCGACAAGTTCGCGCGCATGTTGCTGATCTGGACCGCGCTGTCCGCCGTGGTGCTGGTCCTGGCGGGCTGTGTGCGCGTCGTCGCCGGCAAGGCGCACATGGCCGAGCCGCGCCTGGGTCAGCCGGTGGTGTGGACACCGTGCCGTAGCTCGAATCCGAATGCAAAGATTCCCGGGCATGCCATGTGCGGCAAGCTCGCCGTGCCGGTCGACTACGACCATCCCGACGGTGACGTGGCGTCGCTGGCGCTGATCAGGTTCCCGGCCAGCGGCGAGAAGATCGGCTCGCTGGTCATCAATCCCGGGGGCCCCGGCGAGTCCGGCATCGAGGCCGCCCTCGGCGTATTCCAGAGCCTGCCTAAGCGGGTGCACGAGCGGTTCGACCTGGTCGGGTTCGACCCGCGCGGTGTCTCGAGCTCCCGGCCGGCGATCTGGTGCAACTCCGACGCCGACAACGACCGCCTGCGTGCCGAACCCCAGGTCGACTACAGCCAGGCCGGCGTCGCCCGGATGGAAAACGAGACCAAGCAGTTCGTGCAGCGCTGCGTGGACAAGATGGGCAAGAATTTCCTGGCCAATGTCGGAACCGTCAACGTTGCCAAGGACCTCGACGCCATCCGCAAGGCCCTGGGTGACGCGAAACTGACCTACCTGGGGTACTCGTACGGAACCCGCATCGGCTCGGCCTACGCCGAGGCTTTCCCGCAGAACGTGCGGTCGATGATCCTGGACGGTGCGGTGGACCCCAACGCCGACCCGATCGAGGCTGACTTGCGGCAGGCCAAGGGATTTCAGGACGCGTTCAACGACTATGCCGCTGACTGCGCCAAGGATTCGAGCTGCCCGCTGGGTGACGATCCGAACAAGGCCGTTGAGGCCTACCACAACCTGGTCGACCCGCTCGTCGACCCGGACAATCTGGCCGTGAGTAGGCCGGCGAAAACCAAGGATCCGCGCGGTCTGAGTTACAGCGACGCCATTGTCGGCACCATCATGGCGCTGTACTCACCGAACCTCTGGAATCACCTGACCGACGGTCTCAAGGAACTGGCCGACGAGCACCGCGGAGACACGATGCTCGCGCTGGCCGACATGTACATGCGCCGCGACTCCAAGGGGCACTACAACAACTCCACCGACGCCCGCGTGGCGATCAACTGCGTCGACCAGCCACCGGTCACCGATCGCGCCAAGGTCATCGACGAGGACCGCCGATCCCGCGAGTTGGCGCCGTTCATGAGCTACGGCAAGTTCACCGGCGACGCGCCGCTGGGAACCTGCGCGTTCTGGCCGGTGCCACCGACCAGTCGGCCGCACACCGTCTCCGCGCCGGGACTGGCGCCGACCGTCGTCGTGTCGACCACCCACGATCCGGCGACGCCGTATAAGGCGGGAGTGGACCTGGCCACTGAGCTGAAGGGCTCACTGCTCACCTACAACGGAACCCAGCACACGGTGGTGTTCCAGGGCGACAACTGCGTCGACGACTACATCACGTCGTACCTGATCAACGGGACCACGCCACCCAGCGGCGCAACCTGCTGACCCGACACGACGCGCCGCCCGTATCGATTAGTGACCAAGGCGTAATCGTTCCGCGTCCAACCCGGCAATTTGAAGTGAGACGATTTCGGCCATGTTGCGCCTGAGACTGGTGAGCTCGGCGCTGTTGTCGTCCGGACTGGTGCTCATGCAGTCAGCGGCACTCCCGCTCGCCGCCGCGACCCCCGAACCCGACACCGGCACCGGTCAGACCCAGGTCCCCGTGGCCGCCGTGACGCCACAAACGTGGGGTTCCTGCAACGGCTTCGTCGGCGACACCGCCGACATTCCCACCGCCCGCTGCACCACGGTGTCGGTACCCGTGGACTATGACAAACCCACTGGAGCACAGGCGAAGTTGGCGGTGATCCGCGTTCCGGCCTCCGGTCAGCGGATCGGCTCGCTACTGTTCAACCCGGGCGGGCCGGGCGCGTCGGCGGTCGACATGGTGGCCGGAATAGCCCCCGATCTGAAGAATTCCGAAATCGGCCAGCATTTCGACCTCGTCGGATTCGACCCCAGGGGCGTCGGGCATTCGACACCGTCATTGCGGTGCCGCTCTGACGCGGAATTCGACGCCTACCGCCGCGACCCGATGGTCGACTACAGCCCGACCGGGGTGGCCCGCATCGAACAGGTGTATCGGGAGATCGCCCAGCACTGCGCCGAACGGATGGGGCTGCCGTTCCTGGCCAACACCGGCACCGCGTCGGCCGCCCGCGACATGGACATGATCCGGCAGGCGCTGGGCGACGAACAGATCAACTACCTCGGGTACAGCTACGGCACCGAGCTGGGCACCGCCTATATGGAGCGGTTCGCGCCCCACGTGCGCGCCATGGTGCTCGACGGGGCCATCGACCCGACGATCGGACCGATCGACGAGACGGTCAACCAGATGGCCGGGTTTCAGACCGCTTTCAACGACTATGCGGCCGACTGCGCCAAGTCGACGGCCTGCCCGCTGGGCACCGACCCGGCCCAGTGGGTCACCCGTTACCACGCCCTGATCGACCCGCTGGCGGCCCGACCGGGCAAGACGTCCGACCCCCGCGGCCTGGGTTATGCCGACGCCACCACCGGCACCATCAACGCGCTCTACACGCCGCAGCACTGGAAATACCTGACTAGCGGACTGCTCGGACTGCAGCGGGGGACCGACGCGGGGGACCTGTTGTTGCTGGCCGACGACTACAACGGACGTGACAAACAGGGCCATTACGACAACGGTCAGGATGCGTTCAACGCGATCCGATGTGTCGACGCGCCGACGCCGACGGACGCCGCGGCGTGGGTTTCGGCCGATCAGCGGGTCCGGCAGGTGGCTCCCTTCCTGAGCTACGGGCAGTTCACCGGCGCTGCCCCCCGCGACATCTGCGCGCTGTGGCCGGTGCCGGCCACCTCGACGCCGCACGCCGCGTCGCCGGCCCCGCCGGGGAAGGTCGTCGTGGTCTCTACGACTCACGATCCGGCCACTCCCTACCAGGCCGGGGTGGATCTGGCCCGCCAACTGGGCGGCTCGCTGGTCTCCTTCGACGGCACCCAGCACACGGTCACGTTCGATGGCAACCAGTGCGTGGACACCGCGATCGTGCGCTACTTCGTGGATTTGACGTTGCCGCCGCCGAACCTGCGGTGCCAGGCCTGAGCATCCGCAACGTGCCTGGCCCCAACCTGGCTAAGCATCGGTAACACGGATTTAACAGATCGTGCCTAGTGTGCGGGTATGGATCGGCAGAAGGAATTCGTCCTCCGCACGCTGGAAGAGCGCGACATCCGTTTCGTCCGGCTGTGGTTCACGGATGTGCTCGGATTCCTCAAGTCGGTCGCGATAGCGCCGGCTGAACTCGAGGGCGCGTTCGAAGAGGGCATCGGCTTCGACGGGTCGTCCATCGAGGGCTTCGCGCGGGTGTCGGAGTCCGACACCGTCGCCCATCCTGACCCGTCGACGTTCCAGGTGCTGCCCTGGGCCACCAGGGCCGGCCACCACCACTCCGCGCGGATGTTCTGCGATATCACCATGCCGGACGGCTCGCCCTCGTGGGCGGATCCGCGCCATGTGCTGAGGCGTCAACTGCAGAAGGCTAACGACCTCGGCTTCTCCTGCTACGTGCACCCCGAGATCGAGTTCTTCTTGCTCAAGCCGGGTGAGCAGGACGGTACCGAGCCCGTTCCGATCGACAACGCCGGCTACTTCGACCAGGCGGTGCACGAGTCGGCCTCCAAGTTCCGCCGCCACGCCATCGAGGCGCTGGAGTTCATGGGGATCTCGGTGGAGTTCAGCCACCACGAGGGTGCACCCGGTCAGCAGGAGATCGACCTGCGGTTCGCCGACGCGCTGTCGATGGCCGACAACGTGATGACATTCCGGTACATCATGAAGGAGGTCGCGCTGGAGGAAGGGGTGCGGGCCACGTTCATGCCCAAGCCGTTCGGCCAGCACCCAGGTTCGGCGATGCACACCCACATGAGCCTGTTCGAAGGCGACGTCAACGCCTTCCATAGCGACGACGACCCGTTGCAGCTCTCCGAAGTCGGCAAGTCGTTCATCGCCGGGATCCTCGAGCACGCGTCGGAGATCAGCGCCGTCACCAACCAGTGGGTCAACTCCTACAAGCGGCTCGTCCACGGCGGCGAGGCGCCCACCGCCGCGTCCTGGGGCGCGGCCAACCGCTCGGCACTGGTGCGGGTGCCGATGTACACGCCGCACAAGACGTCCTCACGGCGGATCGAGGTGCGCAGCCCCGACTCGGCGTGTAACCCCTACCTGACCTTCGCGGTACTGCTGGCGGCCGGATTGCGTGGGGTGGAGAAGGGCTACGTGCTGGGCCCGCAGGCCGAGGACAACGTCTGGGACCTGACCCCCGAGGAACGCCGCACGATGGGCTATCGCGAGTTGCCGTCGAGTCTGGACAACGCGCTGCGAGCCATGGAGGTTTCGGAGCTGGTCGCGGAGGCGTTGGGGGAGCACGTCTTTGACTTCTTCCTGCGCAACAAGCGCACCGAATGGGAGAACTACCGCAGCCACGTCACGCCTTTCGAGCTGCGCTCCTACCTGTCGCTGTAGCCCGGGCGGCCAGCGCGCCGGAGCGGTTGCGCTACCGTCAGTATCGTGGGCGCCACTCCTCCTCATCGCTTCGCGATGCATCGTCGTCGGCGCGGCCTCGTGGGCGCCACTCCTCCTCATCGCTTCGCGATGCATCGTCGTCGGCGCGGCCTCGTGGGCGCCACTCCTCCTCATCGCTTCGCGATGCATCGTCGTCGGCGCGGCCTCGTGGGCGCCACTCGCCCCCGCAAGCGGGAGGTGCCCCCACCTCATCGCTTCGCCCCCTTCGCCGCTGCGCGGCTGGGGGTGTCCCCACTGCATTCTCGTCGGCGCGTGTCGTGACCAAACCCGCGACGCAGCGACCCAAGTTGCCCAGCGTCGGCCGGCTCGGATTGATGGATCCGCCGGCCGGCGACCGGCTGGCACAGCTGGGTTGGGATCGACATGACGACCAGGCGCACGTCGACATGCTCTGGTCGCTGTCGCGCGCTCCCGACGCCGACGCCGCACTGCGCGCGCTGGTCCGGCTCTCCGAGAATCCCGACACCGGCTGGGCGGAGCTGAACGCCGCGCTGCTCACCGAGCGCAGCCTGCGCGGGCGCTTGTTCGCCGTACTGGGTTCCTCGCTGGCGCTGGGCGACCACCTGATCGCCCACCCCCAGTCCTGGAAGTTGCTGCGCGGCAAGGTAAAGCTGCCCACTCGCGAACAGCTGCAACAGACCTTCACGCAGTGTGTGGAGGAATGCTCGGGCGCGCCGGGCACCATCGTGCACCGGTTGCGCGCGGTGTACCGCGACCAGTTGCTGGTGCTGGCGGCCCTGGATCTGGCTCCGACGGTCGAGGACGAGCCAGTGCTGCCGTTCGCTACGGTCGGCGCCCAGCTGGCCGACACCGCGGACGCCGCGCTGGTGGCGGCATTGCGGGTGGCCGAGAACTCGGTGTGCGGCGACCGCACGCCGCCCCGGCTGGCGATCATCGCGATGGGCAAATGCGGTGCCCGCGAACTGAACTACGTCAGCGACGTCGACGTGATCTTCGTCGGCGAGCGCGCCGACGCGATCACCACCCGGGTGGCCAGCGAAATGATGCGGCTGGCGTCGTCGGCGTTCTTCGAGGTGGACGCGGCGCTGCGCCCGGAGGGCCGACATGGCGAGCTGGTTCGCACGGTGGAATCACACGTTGCCTACTACCAGCGGTGGGCGAAAACGTGGGAGTTCCAGGCGCTGATGAAAGCGCGGGCCGCGGTCGGTGACGCCGAGCTCGGGCGGCGCTACCTCGAGGCATTGACGCCGATGGTCTGGACCGCGTGCGAGCGCGAGGATTTCGTGACCGAGGTGCAGGCCATGCGGCGCCGGGTCGAGCAGCTGGTGCCCGCTGACATCCGCGGGCGCGAACTCAAACTCGGTAGCGGTGGCCTGCGTGATGTGGAGTTCGCCGCGCAGCTGCTGCAGCTCGTGCACGGCCGCGGTGACGAGTCGCTACACGTCGCATCGACGGTGGACGCGCTCGCCGCGTTGGGCGAGGGCGGCTATATCGGGCGCGAGGACGCGGCGAATATGATCGCCTCCTACGAGTTCCTGCGTCTACTCGAGCATCGACTGCAGCTGCAGCGCCTCAAGCGCACCCACCTGCTGCCCGAGCCCGACGACGAAGAGGCGGTGCGCTGGCTGGCGCGCGCCGCGCACATCCGTCCGGACGGTCGCCACGACGCGGCCGGGGTGTTGCGGGAGGAACTCAAGCACCAGAACGTCCGGGTGTCCCGCCTGCACTCCAAGCTGTTTTATCAGCCGCTGCTGGAGTCGGTCGGCCCCGCTGGACTGCAGATCGTCGGCGGCCGCATGACGCCGGAGGCGGCGGAGCGGCAGCTGGCCGCGCTGGGGTACGAAGGCCCGCAGACTGCGCTGAAGCACATGGCGGCGCTGGTCAACCACAGCGGCCGGCGTGGCCGCGTGCAGGCGGTGCTGCTGCCGCGGCTGCTGGACTGGCTGTCCTACGCCCCCGATCCCGACACCGGGCTGCTTGCCTACCGCCGACTCAGCGAAGCCCTGTCCGCGCAGAGCTGGTACCTGGCTACGCTGCGCGACCAGCCGACCGTGGCCAAGCGACTCATGCACGTGCTGGGCACCTCGGCCTACGTGCCGGACCTGCTGATGCGGGCACCCGAGGTCATCCAGAACTACGGCGACCGGCCGTCCGGGCCTATGTTGCTGGAGGCCGAACCCGCCGCGGTGGCCCGGGCGCTGGTCGCGTCGGCCGGGCGTCACGCCGATCCGGTCCGGGCCATTGCCGCGGCGCGGACCCTGCGTCGTCGCGAACTGGCGCGGGTGGGGTCTGCGGATCTGCTGGGCATGCTCGAGCTCACTGACGTCTGTGCGGCGCTGACCTCCATCTGGGTGGCCGTATTGCAGGCCGCACTGGACGTAACCATCCGGGCCAATCTTCCGGAGGACGGGCGCGCCCCGGCGGAGATCGCGGTGATCGGTATGGGCCGCCTTGGAGGCGCCGAGCTGGGCTACGGCTCGGACGCCGACGTGATGTTCGTCTGCGAGACTGCGAACGGCGCCGACGACGCCCACGCGGTCAAATGGGCGAACACCATCGCCGAGCAGGTCAGAAAGCAATTGGGCCAGCCCAGCGTCGACCCGCCGCTAGAGGTCGACGCCAACCTGCGGCCGGAGGGGCGTAACGGTCCACTGGTTCGGACGCTGGCCTCTTATGAGGCGTATTACGCGCAATGGGCGCAGCCTTGGGAGATCCAGGCCCTACTGCGTGCGCACGCGGTGGCCGGCGACCCGGTGCTGGGTGAGCGCTTCCTGTTGATGGTCGACAAGACCCGTTACCCGCCCAACGGTGTCTCGGCCGAGGCCGTGCACGAGATCCGCCGCATCAAGGCGCGAATCGAATCCGAGCGGCTCCCGCGCGGCGCCGACCCCAACACCCATACCAAGCTGGGCCGTGGGGGACTGGCCGACATCGAATGGACCGTGCAGTTGCTGCAGTTGCGGCACGCCCACGAGATTGAGGCCCTGCACAACACCTCGACGCTGCAGTCCCTGGACGTCATCGCGGAAACGGGTCTGGTGGACCAGGAGGAGGTCGACCTGCTACGCCAGGCTTGGCTGACCGCCACCCGGGCCCGCAACGCCCTGGTCCTGGTCCGCGGTAAGCCGACCGACCAGTTACCCGGTCCGGGGCGTCAACTCAACGCGGTCGCGGTCGCCGCGGGCTGGCACAACGACGACGGCGGGGAGTTCCTGGACAATTATCTTCGGGTGACGAGGCGGGCAAAAGCGGTGGTGCGCAAGGTGTTCGGAAGTTGACCCAGGATGCCGGTGCGCTGGGCGCCCAGTTCGAGGTGTTGAGCGCCGTCGATGCCGATCGGGTGACCGCGCTTTACGCGCCGCTGGCCGACGCCGTCCGCGATCTCATCGACGCGACCGTCCGCACCGAGGTCGACGACGACACCGTTGCGTACGCGCGAGGCGCGATCGAGCAGGTTACTCAGGCGCTGCGGCAGCGCACCCGGCCGGTTGGGATGAGCTACCGAGTCGACGACCGTCCCCTGCCGCTCGGCAACGCGGTCGTCGGCGCATGCAATCCCGTCGCCCCACCGTTGGTCGTGCACCACGACGGCGGAGGGCGGTGCTGGGCCGACTTCGTGCTCGGCTCGGCCTATGAGGGGCCGCCGAAGCTGGTGCACGGCGGCGTCAGTGCGCTCGTGCTCGACCACATGCTGGGCGAGGCGGCCAGCGAGGCGCTGTCCAGGGCGCGGTTCACCGGGACGATCACGGTCAAGTATCTGCGTGGCACGCCCCTGGGTCCGCTGCGCTCGGAAGCCTGGATAGACCGCAGGGAGGGCGTCAAAGTGTTTGCACGCGGCTTCATTTCGGATGCTCGCGGGATCACCGTGGAATCCGAAGGGGTTTTCATCGAGCCCTCCTGGGTGCGGGAGGGTGGGAACGGGCGGTGAAGTTCTACGTCAGCAGCGCCTTCCTGAACACCCGGGAGATCATCGAGATCGCCAAGGCGGCAGACGTACTCGGTTACGACGGGCTCGGGATACCAGACCACGTCGTCAACCTGGAGACGCTGCAGACGCCTTACCCGTACACCAAGGACGGGTCGCGTCGGTGGCAGCCGTTCACCGACTGGCCCGATCCGTGGGTGCTCGTCGGTGCGCTGGCACAGGTCACTACGCGGCTCAAGTTCGTCACCACGGTCTACATTCCGGCTATGCGCAATCCTTATTCAGCGGCGAAAGCGATTGGCACCGCTGCTTTTTTGGCGTCGGGCCGGATCGAGCTCGGCATCGGCGTGGGGTGGTGCCGCGAGGAGTTCGAGCTGATGGGGGAGCAGTTTGCGGCTCGCGGCAAGCGCACTGAGGAAATGATCGACCTGATGCGGAAGCTGTGGTCACCGGGCTGGACCGAATTCGACGGCGCCTTCTATCAGGCGCCGCGCCTGGAGATGCAGCCCACGCCGCCACCGATTCCGGTCTACGTGGGTGGGCTCAGTGACATCGCACTGCGCCGCGCGGCCCGCTACGACGGCTGGATCGGGGACCTGATCAAGACCGAGCACGCGATCGAGGCGGTCGCTAAGCTTCGGCAGTTGCGCGCCGAAAAGGGCTTGTCCATGGAAGATTTCACCGTCCTGACGCCGCTGACCGACGCGTTCACCAGCGCGGACTATCGGCGTGCCGAGGAGGCGGGCATCACCGGCATCATCACCATGCCGTGGATGTTCTACGCCGGGCCGGATGCGACCCTGGCCGAGAAGATCGACGGGCTGCGGCGCTTCCGCAAGGACCTCGCGCTCGACGGCTGAGGTCGTACGCGATACAGCCCGCACGGCGTTCACGGTCGTTCTCACTGTTAGAGAAGCGCGCGACTACCGTGCGCTCGACGCTCGGAGTGACCGGTGCCGGCGTCTTGATCATTTCGATGAAGCGGGAAGGCCTCAGCGCGCGCTTCGTGGGCCTCGGGCGCCTGGTCGGATCGCCGAGGTGGTCGACGGGACATTGGTGCGGACGTTGCGCTGTCTCATCGCACATCGCCAGGATGCGGAAGTCAGCGCCGATAGGCGGTCGCCACCGCCAACCAGTCGTCGGCGGCCAGCTTGCTCTTGTCGGTCGGGTCGTAGCGACTCAACAGTGCGGCGACGCCCAGGTGTTCGGCAGGCTGAAAACCATGGGCCACCAGGACGGCATCGAGTTCGCGCTCGGTGAAGTCGCTGCGATAGGGCTCTCCGCGTCGGGCCACCAGCCGGGTGATGCGGTTGGCGCCCGGCCACGGTGCCCGGACCGCGACCACACCGTCGCGGATGTAGTCGACCACCAGTCGGCTTCCCGGCGCGCAAAGTTGCGTGAGGTCGCTCAGCGTCGCGTCGATGGCGTCGTGGGTGAGGTACATGCTGACGCCGAGCCAGCTGATGAGACTGGGCCGGGCCGGGTCGAATCCGGCATCGAGCAGCCGGTCGTACAACCTGTCGCGCTCGAAGTCGCATGGCACCCAGACGGTTTGGGCATGTGATGCGAGCCGCTCGACCACCGGGCGTTTGTGCGCCTGAGTAGCGGGCGCATCCACCTCGAACACCGTCAGTGCCGCATCGGCGATGCGCAGGCTGGAGGTGTCGAAGCCGGCGCCGAGCAGCACCAGTTGGTCGACACCCGCTTGGATGGCTGCGGCGTAGGCATCGTCCGCATAGCGCACCCGCAGCGCGATGTGAGCGTGCAGCCCACCCCAGACTCGGTCGAAGACCCGCAGCGCGGCATCGGCCGACCACGGGTGAGACAGGACGGCCCGCAGTGCGGGGTGTTCGACGAAGTAGCGAGACTGTGGGTCGTCGATGAGTCGGCGGTCGGGTGGGCGCATGGATTCTGCGGCGCGCTGCGCCGCGTTGACCTGTGCCGTCAGACTTGCCGTCTGGTCGAGACGCCTGTGCGTTGCGGTGGGGACCGTCATGGTTCCGACTTTACGAAGAAATCAGTTCATCGATAAGGTCCAATTCGATGGCTGTTTCATGGACCAGTGAGCCCGGCGGGCTGGATCTCCACCTGGAGCTCCCGCCCGGCCGGGGACGCCGGGTCGCACTGGAAAGTGCTTTGCGACAAGCTATCCGGGAAGGACGGCTGGCTGCTGGGCAGTGCTTGCCGTCATCGCGGGCGCTGGCCGCGCAATTCGAGCTGGCCCGCGGAACCGTCGTGGAGGTGTACTCGCAGCTCGTGGCCGAGGGCTATCTGCGGACCCGGCCGGGCGCGGCAACCGAGGTGGCGCAGGGGCCCTCGACGCCGGCCCGGGTCAACGCCCCCCGGGCCGCACCGCGCGTCGTCGCCGACTTCCGGCTGGGCCGTCCCGACCTGAGCATGTTCCCCCGCCAGGAATGGCTGCGTGCGCTGCGGCGGGCTCTGCACGTCACCGCACACGCCGAACTCGGCCCGGCCGACCCGCGCGGGTCGCCGCGGCTGCGCACGGTGCTCGCCGACTATCTGGGCCGGGTACGCGGCGTGCTCACCAGCAGTGAACACATCGTGATCTGTGGTGGCTTCACCCAAGGCATGCGGCTGATGTGCGACGTGCTGGCCGCCGGCGCGGCTGGATCGATCGCGCTGGAAAACCCGTGCCTTCCCGACCACCGGGCCATCGCCGAATCGGCCGGGCTCAGCGTCCATCCGCTGGATGTCGACAGCGGCGGCGCCCAGCCGGACCGATGGCCGGCACCGGCGGCCGCGGCACTGCTCACCCCGGCGCATCAAGCGCCATTGGGGATGACATTGGATGCCCAGCGCCGCACCGCATTCACCCGGGTCGCTGCGGCACGGGCCGGGTATCTGATCGAAGATGACTACGACGGGGAGTTTCGGTACGACCGCCATCCCGTTGGCGCGCTACAGGGCTTGGCGCCCGAGCAGGTCGTCTATGCGGGCAGTGCCAGCAAGAGCCTGGCTCCCGGTTTGCGGCTGGGCTGGCTGGCCCTGCCCACCGATTTGGTCGAGCGGGTGATCGAAGCCAAGCGGCGGGCCGACCGGGGCACGGATGTGTTGGCGCAGTTGGCATTTGCAGAGCTGATCGAGTCGGGGGCCTTGGACCGGCAGGTCCGACGGATGCGGCGCCGCTACCGCGACCGCCGCGACGCGCTGGTGGAAACGCTGGATCGTTGTGCGCCGGGCGTTTCGGTTCAAGGGGTTTCTGCCGGACTACACGCCGTGGTCTCGTTGCCTGGGGACCGTACTGAGGCCGATGTTGTGGAGCTGGCCCGCCAACGCAAGATCGCCCTGACCGGTCTGGCCCCGTTCTGGCACGGAACAGGCCCGCGCACGAACGGGATCGTGGTCGGTTACGGGACACCGGCAGAGCAAGAATACCCAAGAGCATTAGCCCATTTCGGCCAATTCATGAAAGCTGCGACGCAAAGCGTCTGGCCGGATTAGAGGGTATCAGCGCGGGGTTGCTACGGGACGAATCTGTGGAAGAAGCCGGAGTGTCCGAAATCAGCGATACCGAACTCACTGACGTTTCCGACGCCGGAATTGCGGATACCGATGTTGAAGAATCCAGAGTTCTGGAAGCCCACACCGTTGTTGTCGCCGTTGAAGAATCCCGAGCCCCTATCGCTGGAATTCCAGAATCCCGACCCTCCGAAGCCCGAATTCTCAATACCCGAGGTATCCGGCGCACTGTTGCGCGCGCCTGACGTCTCGTCACCGGCATTGGCAAAGCCAGAGGCGCTGTTGCCCTGATTGAAGAAGCCAGACGTCCCGCTGCCGGTGTTGCCGAAACCGGAGCTGAGACCGGGTCCGTTGACTGAGCTGCCGAAACCGGTATTGAGATTGCCCGAGCTGAAGCCGCCGGTGTTCACGTCACCCGAGTTCGCGAACCCGGTGTTGAAGGAGCCGGCATTGAAGAATCCCGTGTTGCCGCGACCGGAATTGAAGAAGCCGGTGTCGGCTCGCCCGGAGTTGAACATGCCGGTGGACTGGTTTCCCGAGTTGAAGAAACCGGTGCTGAATCGGCCCGAGTTGAACGCACCCGTCACTTCGCTGCCGGAATTGCCGAACCCGGTGTCCTCGAGTCCGGTGTTCCAGAAGCCCGTGCCGGTGCCGCCCGAGTTTTGGAATCCGGTGTTGTTCGTTCCCGAGTTTTCGAAGCCCACGTTGGCGAAGCCGGAATTGAAGAAGCCCACATTGTTGGTGCCGGAGTTGAAGAAGCCGATGTTGCCGGTGCCCGAGTTGCCGAAGCCGATATTGCCGCTGCCGGTGTTCAGGGCGCCAAAGCCGATCTGGTTGTTGCCGGTAAGGCCGATGCCGATGTTGCCATTGCCGGTATTGCCGAAGCCGACGTTGCCGTTGCCGGTGTTCGCGAATCCCCAGTTGCCGTCGCCGGTATTTGCCAAGCCCCGGTTGAAGCTGCCGGTGTTGCCGCTACCGATATTGCCGATGCCATCGGGATTGGTGATTCCCGTATTCGCGAACCCGAGATTGCCTTCGCCTCTGTTGCCGGCACCGACATTCCCTCGGCCGATGTTGGCGAAGCCGACATTCTGATTGCCTTCATTGCCGGCGCCCACGTTGAGGTCACCGTGGTTCCCGCCGCCGAGGTTCGAATTGCCGCGGTTGCCGGCGCCCATGTTCCCATCGCCGATGTTTCCGCTGCCCACGTTGGCATTGCCGGTGTTTCCGCTGCCCGGGTTGGAGCTACCGACGTTGCCGCTGCCCATGTTGCCGCTGCCGGTATTGCCGCTGCCCACGTTGCCAGTGCCCCTGTTGCCGATACCCAGACCGCCGAATCCGGTGTTCCGGAGCAGGTCTTGGAGCGACTCCGGCCAGGGCAACAGTTGTGCGACCGCGGCGGCGGCCGCACTGTGGTATCCGGACATCGCGGCGACATCCTGGGCCCACATCTCCTCGTAGCTGTTCTCGATCGCCGCGATTGCCGGCGCGTTTTGCCCGAACAGATTCGTCAATGCCAGCAAAACGATCTGAGAACGGTTGGCAATCACCGTCATTGGGGCCACGGTGGCCGTCCGTGCCGCCTCGAATATGCCTGCGATCGCCTGCGCCTGACCTGCGGCCCGGGTCGCCGCAGCCGCCGAAACCTCGAGCCACGCGCTGTAAGGACCTGCGGCCGCAGCCATCGCCGCCGCCGCCGCACCCTGCCAACCACCCGCTGTCAAACCTGTGGTCACCGCGGAGAATGAGGCGGCTGACAAACCCAGTTCCTCGCCGAGCGACCGCCACGCCTCGGCAGCCGCCACCAGCGGCGCTGATCCTGCACCGGCGAACATGAGTCCGGAGTTGATTTCGGGCGGAAGTATGGCGAAATTGGTCATTATCGGTCTCCATTGACACGCCGCCACCACTACTCCATGTGGCTCAGTCCAAATTAGCGCAAATTCTCTCCTCGGAGCCGAAGAAGATTCCAGCGAAACCGATCAGGGCTACTTGTTCGGGACCTGTTCGAGATGTGAAATTTCGTTGCCCCAGACCGACCGGGCGCCCGTGTCACCGACACGGTAGATCTGAATCATCGACGCGGCTCCCACCACCACCGTAAGCACGGCGACGACGGCTTTGGCGACCCACCGGGGCTTGTCGGAGCGGCGCTCGACAAGGTGCAGCACTGCCAGCGCGACGGCGACCACCAGCAGGGCCACGGCGAAGTAGACCATCCAGCCGCCTCGCTCCGCGTGTTGTTGCAGGATCGGGTCGGGGTTGCGGCGCAAATCGTAGAGCCACGCGCCGGCTTCGACGGTGATCGGCGCCAACACCATGGTCGCGGTCGCCAGCGCCAGCGTGAGCCACACTATCTGCCCGCGGCGCACGGCCGGCCAGAGCGCGCAGAGGATTTCGAGACCCGCGGTCAGCGGGACGAGGACTACCAGGAAGTGAACGAGGAGGACGTGCGTCGGCAACCCGCTGAAGACGGTCATGGGACTCCTGGCACTTGGTGTGGCTGCCTTTCGATCCTGGCAGTAGTCGCTAAGTGGAACCTGCCCGACACCCGAAACGAAACCACCCGCGCAGCAATCGGATTACCGCGCGGGTGGTGTCGTCTACTCAGCCTTTAGACGTCGTAGTACAGCGCGAACTCGTAGGGGGTGGGCCGGATCTGGACAGGCAGGATCTCGTTCTCCCGCTTGAAGTTGATCCACGTCTCGATCAGGTCGGGAGTGAACACGCCACCCTCGGTGAGGTACTCGTGGTCCTCCTCGAGCTTGTCGATCACCGCCGACAGCTGGGTGGGAGCCTGCGGGATGTTCGCAGCCTCCTCCGGCGGCAGCTCGTAGAGGTCCTTGTCGACCGGCGCCTGCGGCTCGATCTTGTTCTTGATGCCGTCCAGGCCGGCCATCAGCATCGCCGCGAACGCCAGGTAGGGGTTACCCGAGGAGTCGGGGCAGCGGAACTCCAGCCGCTTGGCCTTCGGGTTGCTGCCGGTGATGGGGATGCGCACGCACGCCGACCGGTTGCGCTGGCTGTAGACCAGGTTGATCGGGGCCTCGTAACCGGGCACCAGCCGCTTGTAGGAGTTCACCGTCGGGTTGGTGAACGCCAGCAGCGACGGCGCGTGGTGCAGCAGGCCACCGATGTAGTGGCGGGCAGTGTCCGACAGGCCGGCATACCCGGTCTCGTCGTACATCAGCGGGCTGCCGTCTTTCCACAGCGACTGGTGGGTGTGCATGCCCGAACCGTTGTCACCGAACAGCGGCTTGGGCATGAAGGTGACGGTCTTGCCGTTGGCCCACGCGGTGTTCTTGACGATGTACTTGTACAGCTGCATGTCGTCGGCAGCGTGCAGCAGCGTGTTGAACTTGTAGTTGATCTCGGCCTGGCCACCGGTGCCCACCTCGTGGTGGCCCTTCTCCAGGCTGAAGCCCGCCGCGATCAGGTTCTGCAACATCTTGCTGCGCAGGTCGACGTAGTGGTCGACGGGGGCCACCGGGAAGTAGCCGCCCTTGGGGCGGACCTTGTATCCGCGGTTGGGGCTGCCGTCGGCCTCGGTCGCCGAACCCGTGTTCCACCAGCCGGAGATCGCGTCGACCTCGTAGAACGATCCGTTGGTGCGCGAGTCGAAGGCCACCGAGTCGAAGATGTAGAACTCGGCCTCGGCACCGAAGTACGCGGTGTCGGCGATGCCGGTGCTGATCAGGTAGTTCTCAGCCTTGCGGGCGACGTTGCGCGGGTCGCGGGAGTAAGGCTCAAGAGTGAACGGGTCGTGCACGAAAAAGTTCAGGTTCAGCGTCTTGGCCTGGGTGAACAGGTCGACCTGCGCGGTTTCCGGGTCCGGCAGCAGCAGCATGTCGGACTCGTGGATCGACTGGAAACCACGGATCGACGAGCCGTCGAAGGCCAGGCCGTCTTCGAACACGCTTTCGTCGAAGAACGAGATCGGAATGGTGAAGTGCTGCATGATGCCGGGCAGGTCACAGAAACGGACGTCGACAAACTCGACGTTTTCGTCTTTGGCAAGTTTGAAGACGTCGTCGGGCGTCTTATCCGTCACAGAAGGCTCCTTTACTTGGTGATTCGCGGCCGACGCTAGAAAGCTCTTGTTGCCCGTCGGTCAACCCCGTGTTGCGCAGAGGTTACGTACCACAGCTGCTGCAACAGCACCCGGTTGACCACCGGGCCCTATTGTGAAGACCATGGCCCGCAAGATCGTAACTGGTCGACCGCCGACGCTGAATGGCCGATGCCCACGGCGGGCGCCCGCGGTGACCGGACATCGCCGATGACGCCGCAATCACCAGCCGGTTACCCCGGCGAAACCCTCGGCCTACCGCGGACCGGGCCCCGCTCAATGGCGCCGATGGGACGCCGCCTGTTGGCGCTGCTGGTCGACTGGTTGATCGCGGGCGGGCTCGCGCTGCTGGCGCTGACGCTCGGCGCAATCTCGGACACGTTGTTGTCCACGGTGCAAGCGGTGGTGTGGCTGGTCATCGGCGCGGTGTCGGTGCGACTGTTCGGCTTCACACCGGGGCAACTGGCATTGCGTATCCAGGTGGCGGCGACCGACGGCCGATTGCCGATCGGCATCGGCCGCGCCCTGGCCCGCGGATTGCTGATCTTCCTGGTGGTCCCGCCGTTGTTCACCGATTCGGACGGGCGAGGTTTGCAGGACCGGTTGACCAGGACCGCGGTGCTACGCCGCTGAAGCTCAGCCGTTGGCGCCGGCGCTGCCGGCTGTGCCGGGCAGCGTGCTGCCCTGCCCGCCGGTGCCGCCGGTGCCGCCGCCGGCGCCCTGGTTGAGGCCACCACTGCCGCCGTTACCGCCGAAGCCGATCCCGGTGGCGGCGCGACCGCCGCTTCCGCCGTTACCGCCCTTGATGACGCCGGCGTCGCCGGCATATCCGTCGCCACCAGCGCCGCCGTTGCCGAGCAGCATTCCGGCGTTGCCGCCACTACCGCCGGCACCGCCCAGCTGGCCGCCGCTGCCACCGTCACCGCCATTGCCCCACAGCGCTCCGCCGTTGCCGCCGTTGCCGCCTTGCGAGCCGCCGGTGAAGCCGAATCCGCCGAGTCCGCCGTTGCCGCCGTTTCCGATGAGCCCGACGGCACTGCCGCCGTTGCCGCCGATCCCGCCGACTCCGCCTGCGCCGCCGCCGATCCCGCCGAGTCCGCCGTTGCCGCCGAAGCCGAACAGTTGACCGCTGGCGCCACCGTTGCCGCCGGACCCGCCGCTGCCGAACACGCCGTAGCCGCCCACCCCACCGGCTCCGCCGTTACCGACCAGGGAGGCTGCGTTGCCGCCGGTGCCACCAGCCCCGCCGGTGCCCCCGGGGCTGGTGGCGGTGCCGCCGTTGCCGGCCAGTCCGCCGTTGCCGAACAGGCGCCCGCTGGCGCCTCCGCCGCCGCCGCTGCCGCCGGTGCCGTTCGTGGTGGCCCCGCCGGCGCCGCCGGCCCCGCCGTCGCCGACGAGTCCCAGCACGCTGCCGCCGCGACCGCCGACGCCACCCGCGCCGCCCAGCGTGTTGTCGCCGCCGGAGGCTCCGGCGCCGCCGTTGCCGAACAGCAGGCCGCCGGTGCCGCCGCTGCCGCCGGCCGCCGCCTGAGCGAGCGCGGAAGCGCTCTGCCCGCCGACGCCGCCGGCTCCGCCGTCGCCGACCAGACCGATCGCATTGCCGCCGCTGCCCCCGGCTCCGCCGATCCCTGCGGCACCGAGGCCGCCCGCTCCGCCGTTACCGCCGAAGCCGATCACCAGGCCGCCGTTACCGCCGCTGCCGCCGTTGCCGCCGCCGCCCGCTAAACCGTTGCCGCCGAGACCGCCGGCCCCGCCGTTGCCGATTACGGTGAGCGCGCTGCCGCCGGCGCCGCCGGCCCCGCCGGTGCCTACGGCGCCGACCGCCATGCCACCATGGCCGCCGATCCCGCCGTTACCCAAGAGGTGACCGCTACCGCCGCCGGCACCTCCGGCCCCGGCAACCCCGGTGGTGGTGTGCCCGCCGGCGCCACCGGCCCCACCGTCTCCGATCAGCCCGAGTACGTTGCCGCCGGCGCCGCCGGCGCCACCTGTGCCGCCGAAGATGTTGTATCCGCCGGCGCCGCCGGCGCCGCCGTTTCCGAATAGCCAGCCGCCGGTGCCGCCGTTACCACCAGCGGGCGCCACGGCGAGCGGGTCGCCGGTTTGTCCGCCGAGGCCACCCGCCCCGCCGTTGCCGACGAGCCCGAAGACGTTGCCGCCGTTTCCGCCGGCTCCGCCGACGCCAGCGGCGCCGACGCCGCCGGCGCCGCCGTTGCCCCCGACTCCGAAGAGCACGCCGCCGCTGCCGCCGCTGCCACCCGCACCCCCGACGGTGCCCAGCCCCCCGGTTCCGCCGGCCCCGCCGGTGCCGACCAGCCCGGTCACGTTGCCGCCGGTGCCGCCGGCCCCGCCGGCCCCGCCGAGGCCGAGACCGCCGATACCGCCCGAGCCGCCGTTGCCGTACAGCCACCCGCCCGCGCCCCCGGCGCCACCGGCCGTGCCGCCGCCGCCGGCACCGCCCGATCCGCCATTGCCGAACAGGCCGGCGGCCCCACCGTTACCGCCCTGCTGGCCTGCCGCGCCTGAACCGCCGTTACCGCCGTTGCCGAACAACAGCCCACCGGCCCCGCCGCTTTGGCCGGTACCTGGCCGCCCGTTGACGCCGTTGCCGATCAGCGGCCGTCCCAGCAGCGTCTGAGTCGGCGCGTTGATCGCGCCGAGCGGATTCTGCTGAATCGTCTGCAGGGACGCATTCACCGCGTCGGCGCTGCCGTACGCGATCCCGCCCGCGGTCAAGACCCGCACAAACTCGTCGTGGAAGGTCGTCGCCTGGGCACTGACGGCGCGATAGACCTCGCCATGGCCGTTGAACAGTTCGGCGATGGCGAGCGACACCTCGTCGGTGCCGGCGGCCAGCAACTCGGTCGTCGACGCCACCGCGGCGTGGCTGGCCGCACTGACGGCCGACCCGATGCCCGACAGATGAGAAGCCGCGGCCGCCACCCTGTCCGACGACACGATCACAAACGACACTGCTGTCCTCCCGCCCTTGAGACCCGGATACCGAGTCGCGTTGAACTGCTCGGAATATCAGCCGCAAACGTACGGGGGAATATGACAGAATTGATACTAGTTTATCAAATTGTTATCAACGGTGTGCTATCGACGATGCCAATGTTGATTGCGTATACAAATTGCCGCAATGGGACAATTTATCAGCAATTTGTCAAATGGCTTTACAGTGCGAAAACTATTACAGGCACCACGAACATGCTGGCAGGCGACACCAGACCCGGCTCTTCCTCGGTGCCGCAGATGGGGCGTCGCAACCACGGCAGGCACGACAAATACACCCGCAAACTGAATTCAAATCAGGCGAATTTCAGCCGACTGCGACACGAGGGCCGAATTACTTGCGGCGCACTGTGCGCTGTACACCGCGCATCTTGCCGGAGTTGGGCAGCGGCCCTTTTGGCATCATGGCGGCGCCGGCCCGCGAACCGAGCGCAGCCAACCGGGATTCCAACGTATCCATCTGCTTGGCCGTGATGTTCGCCGGAAGGCGATTCAAGTGACGCTCCAACTTCGCCAACGCGACCTCGCCGTCGCCATTGCCCACGATGATGTCGTAGATCGGCACATCGCCGACCACCCGCGCCGTGCGCTTCTTCTCCTGCGCGAGCAGGGGTTTGACGCGAGTCGCCGAACCCTCACCGACCAGGATGACACCGGGCCGGCCGATTACGCGGTGCACCGCATCGAAGTGGCCGGTCGCGGCCACCCCGGGGGTGACGCGCCACTTACCCCGCAGGTTGTCCAGCACCCAAGCGGCAGCGCCGGTCTGGCCCTCGGCCTGCTGGAAGACGCTGCGCTGAGCCCGACGACCGAAGATGATGAACGCCACCAGCGCGCCCAGCAGCAGACCGATCGGGATCATCATGATCATCGTCAGCCCGCCGGCCCACACCCCGACCGCGACACTGGCCGCCACGATCAGAACGAATGCGCCGATCATGTACGGCAGCAGACGCTTATCCTGCTTGCGCTGCATGTTGAACGCCTGCCACAGCTGAGCGCGGCGTTGTTTGGAAGCAGCCTTGCGGGCGGCCGCCGCCTCAGCCTTGGCGGCCTTGTTCTCGGCAGCAGTTCGGGATTTCGCCATAGTCACTAAGGATACGTACGCGGCGGTCAGCCGGGTGTCGAGGTGCGCGCCGTCCGGGCCTGCTCGTAGAGGCGGCCGGCCCGGTAGGAGGAGCGAACCAGCGGCCCGGCCAACACTCCGGCGAAGCCCAGCCCTTCGGCGAACCGGGCGAACTCGACGAACTCATCGGGTGCCACCCACCGCTCCACCGGATGGTGGCGAGCAGTGGGCCGCAAGTACTGGGTGATGGTGACGATGTCGCAGCCGGCGGCGTGCAGATCGGCCAGCGCGGTGCGCACCTCGTCGGGAGTTTCACCCAGGCCCAGAATGAGGTTGCTCTTGGTGACCAAGTTGTCCTCGCGTGCCGCGGTGAGAACGTCCAGACTGCGTTGGTAGGTAAAGGCGGGACGGATCCGCTTGAAGATGCGCGGCACCGTTTCCACGTTGTGCGCCAACACTTCCGGCCGGGACCGGAAGACCGCGGCGAGTCGGGCGGGTTCGCCGTTGAAGTCCGGAACCAGCAGCTCGACGCCGGTGGACGGGTTGAGCTCCTTGATCGCCCGCACCGTCTCGGCGTACAGCCAGGCACCGCCGTCGGGCAGGTCGTCGCGGGCGACGCCGGTGACCGTTGCGTAGCGCAGCCCCATCGTCTGCACGCTTTCGGCCACCCGGCGGGGCTCGTCGCGGTCGAGTTCGGCGGGCTTGCCGGTGTCGATCTGGCAGAAATCACAGCGACGGGTGCACTGGTCACCGCCGATCAGAAAGGTCGCCTCACGGTCCTCCCAGCATTCGAAGATGTTGGGGCAGCCGGCCTCTTCGCATACGGTGTGCAGGCCCTCGCGCCGGACCAGGCTTTTGAGTTCGGTGTATTCCGGTCCCATCCGGGCGCGGGTCTTGATCCACGGCGGTTTGCGCTCGATGGGGGTCTGGGCGTTGCGCACCTCGAGGCGCAGCAATTTTCGACCCTGGGGAGCGACAGTCACATAGTCGATGCTACGCGGCCGGCCAAGTGATCCCGGACTGGCAGCGTCCCGTCCAGGGCGTCGCACACGGCGTCAGCGACCGCGGTTCTGACGCCGTCCACGGCGATGTGACGGCCCAGTTCGACGGACAACGACGTCACTCCGGCGTCGGTGATGCCGCACGGCACGATCGTGGTGAACGACTTCAGGTCGCAGTCGCAGTTCAGCGCCAACCCGTGCAGCGTCGTCGAGCGCGCCACCCGCACCCCGATCGCGGCGACCTTGCGGGCGGGCCGGCCCGGCACCCAGACACCGGAGCGTCCCTCCACCCGTCCCGCGTCCAGGCCGAGGTCGCCACAGACTTTGATCAGCGCTTCCTCGAGACGACGCACGTAGTTCACCACGTCGAGGGGTTCGGCCAGACCAATGATCGGATAGCCGACCAGCTGCCCGGGACCGTGCCAGGTGATCTTGCCGCCGCGATCGGTGTCGACGACGGGTGTGCCGTCCTGCGGCCGTTCGTGCGCCTCGGTACGCCGGCCGGCCGTATAGACGGCCGGATGCTGCAGCAGCAGGAGGGTGTCGGGACCGCCGCCGACCCGCGCATCGGCCCGCTCGCGCTGTAGTTGCCAGGCGTCCAGGTAGTCGATCGTGCCGAGTTGCCGGACTTCGATGGGGGCGGGGCTGGACCGGATTGAACCCCTCACCTGAGCGAGGTTACGCCGTTTCGCCAAGTGCGGGTCCGACAGCTCGATCAGCCGCTAATCTGCCTGCCATGAATCTGCTGCAGATCGTGGATCACGTCGGCTCGGCCATCGACGTCGCAGGTGTCTCGGTGATCGTGATCGGCTGTGTCATCGCCTGTTCGCTGTTCGTTGCGCGGGTCGCGCGCCAGCCCGATCAGGCGTACCGCGACCTGCGCAACAACCTGGGGCGGTCGATTCTGATCGGCCTGGAATTCCTGGTGGCCGGCGACATCGTCAAGACGATCGTCGTGACGCCCAACGCGCAGCACGTTGCGGCCCTGGCCGGCGTGGTGGCGATCCGGACTTTCCTGAGCCTCTCGCTGACTGTGGAGATGACCGGGCGGTGGCCATGGCGGGAAGGAGACGACGCGGGGTCGATCCCGGCCTCGACGGCCACCGACGGGTAAGGATCGCCCGGCCCAGGTGTCCGAACGATCGTCACCGTCGTAGTCGATGACCACCACTTCCGCGTCCTGGACGGCACCACAGAGCTGTCACTGCACGCACGGACATCAATTAGGCCCATCCGCAACTTCAACGCCACCGCCCCCGCCAACGGTAGGCCGCGGACTTCAACCGGGGCCAGCTGATGGGCGTCCCCGACCAACACGGTCTTGCAGCGAGCGGCGGTTGTCGCGGCCAGGAGTTGGTGCAGTGGTGGGGTGCCGATCATGGCGGCCTCATCAACCACCACCAAGTCCAGATGCCCGAGTGCGAGGCTGCCATCCTGGAGCGAGTTGAGGACTTTGATGACGGTGTATCCCGTGTCGCCGGCGCCTTCGCGCACGGCGACGTCGACCGCCCGCCCGAGGCCCGGTGAGCTAACGTCCGATCTGGGCGCAGTCGACCGAGCGCATCTCCTGCATCAGCGCCATGTTCTGGTGGGGGTCGACCGGGGCGTCGATGATGTGCACGCCGCCCGCCCTGGCGGCCTCCTCGAGGACAGCGCCGAACCGGGCCGGATCGTCGAGGCGATGCCCGGTGGCGCCATAGCTGCGGGCCAGGGCCACGAAGTCAGGATTGTCGAAATCGACGCCGTAGCGCTGATATCCGTCGGCGACCTGCTTCATGGCGATCATGCCCAGGCTCTTGTCGTTGAACACCACCACGATCAGATCCAGGCGCAGCCGCACTGCCGTCTCGAGATCCTGGATATTCATGGCGAACCCGCCGTCACCGGTCAGCACCACCACCTTGCGCTCGGGATGGACGAGCTTGGCCGCGATCGCGGCCGGCAGGCTGATACCCATCGACCCGAGCGCGTGGTCGATCAGCATGGTGTTGGGCTGGCGGGCATTGAAATTCCTTGTGGCCCACATCATGTGGATGCCGTTGTCGAGCGACAGGATATCCTCGTCGGCCATGAAGGCACGCAGCGTCGCGATGAGGTGGCCCTGCTTGGCCGGGAAAGACGTGTCGGTTGCCGAGCGTGCGATGCTATCCCGCATCGCTTCGGCCAGGCGCCGGAAGCCTTCGTGGTCCCAGGCGGAGTTCGGCGTCAGCTGCGCGGTGAGCCGCTCCAGCGCGTCGGCCATGTCGCCGACGAGCTGAGCCTGCGGAAAGTAACCGTTGTCACCCTGAGCGGCAAAGGGATTGAGGTGGATGACGGTTTGGGTGCCGTCGGCCCGCATGAACAGGGTCGGCTTTTCCATGACGTCGTGTCCGACGTTGAGAATCACATCGGCCGCCTGGATGGCGCAGTTCGGATAGTCGGCGGGCATGATCGAACAGCCCACATAGAGCGGATGGTCCTCGTCGGCGACGCCCTTGCCCATCATCGTTGCGACGAAGGGAATCTGGGTCTTGTCGATCAGCGCGCGCACGGCTGCTGCCACCTCGGGCCGGTTGGCGCGGGTGCCGCCGCCGACCATGATCAGCGGGCGGCTGGCTTGCTGGATCAGGCCCGCCGCAACGTCGATGCTCTGCTGCGTCGCGACGGGTATCTGACTGTGCAGGCAGGGAACTGACGGGCCGAGCTCGGTGTCGCGAGCCACATCGTCGGGCAGCTCCAGGTGCGACGGACCTTGGCGTTCCTCTAGCGCCGACATCATCGCTTGTCGCACCAACGACCCGGCCATTGCGCCGGAGGGGATCTTGGCTGCGAACTTGGTGATCGGGCGCATCACGTCGACCACGTCGACCAGCTGGTACTGCCCCATCCTGTTGTCGCGCACCGCCTTTTGTCCGGTGATCACCAGCATCGGCATGGCTGCCAGGTACGCGTGGGCCACCGGCGTCGTCAAGTTCATCGCACCCGCGCCCAGCGTCGACATGGCAACAGCCAGCTTGCCGGTGAGCCGCCCATAGGCGGCCGCGGCGAAGCCCGCGGCCTGCTCATGACGAAACAGGATGAAGGTGATGCGGCCGTCTTTGCGCAGCGCCTCCATGAAGTGAAGGTTCTCGTCACCAGGGATGCCGAAGACGTATTCGACCCCTTCGTCGGCCAGGGCGTTGACCAACTGCTCGCTGGTATTGGCCGGGGTGCTCACAGCTCGCCGCTGCCCTGATTCAGCACAGTCTCGGGGTCTTCGTTCTTCAGGCTGTCCTTGGCGGCATCCATCTTGTGCATGATGTTGCGGGCCTTGGTCAGGATCGCCTCCGCCTCGGCGCCCGGGATCACCACGGCCGTGGATCCTTTGGCGAAGATGACGTCACCGGGCACGACCGTGACGCCGCCGACGGAGATCGGGACGTCGGCCAGGTAGGGCTGGACCTCGTTGCCGCCGGCCCGCACCGTCTCGCCCCTGCTGTAGGTGGCGAACCGATAGGTGTTCAGCTCTTCGTAGTCGCGTAGCTTGCCATCGGTGAGAATGCCTGCCATGCCGAGGTTTTCCACCCGGCTGAGTTTGGTGCCTCCGCCCAGCGACGTGTGGGGGTACCCGTTGGACGCCATCACCAGCACCGCTCCGGCGGGGTCATGCTTGGCGACGGCCCGGTAGATGGCCGGCCCGAGGCTGTGCTTCTCCGGGTCCATCAGGTCTTTGCGCACCGGCAGATAGGAGATCGTCACCGCCGGGCCGATGAGCACCCGGCTGGGGTCCGGGCTGTCGAGTTCGATGATGTGGGCGCGGTGCGCATGCGTCATCGTCATCGCGTCGACCACATCGGCGACTCCGAGGCCTGTTACCAACTCGGTCAGCTTCATGCCTATCATCTCTCCAATCACTGGATGTTCTCTTGTGGGCCAACGGGCAGCATCCGCAGCAGCAGGCTCACGATCGGAATCATGCGCCCCATCGCGTGTGGTATCAGCCGTTCCAGCGAAGTTCGCACGGCTGTCGTCGTCGAAGCGTCGGGGAGGCCGGTGCTGCCCAGGGCTCCGCTGACCGCGACACCGCGCCGTCTGCCGTCCTCGACGACGGCGTCGACGGCCGCCAGCAACGATCCGCTGTCGTGCAACGGTTGCAGGGCCGCGTAGTAGAGGACCAACATCCCCGGCCAGCGGGCCAGATTCCTGGGCAAACTGACCTGCAAGGCGCGCCCCGCGCCGCGGGCGCCGATCAGGTTGACGGCACGGACCAGTTCCGCGACATGGGGTGGCATCTGGTCGAAATTCAGCGGGCTCAGCACCGGTGGCGGCGGCGCCGTGCCTGACCGTGGTTGTACAGGCGGGCACGGCGGTGGCGTCGCTCCGTGCAACCGCGCCAGGACCGCGCAGAACGCCACGGTGTTCAGCGGATTACCCCGGTCGTATCCGTAAAGTGTTGCCTTGATTACAGTTTCGTGGTCGCTTTCGATGCCGATGGCACGCAGCGCCGCCCTAGGGAAGCGGGGGACCGGAGGCAGCTCCGGTGCGGCGCGCAGCTCGTCGGCCGCCGCGTACACGGCGCCGTTGGCATACAGCGGCTTCAGCGTCGCCCAGGTCCAGTCCAGACCGCCCGGGATGGAGGCGAGGTGGCGCCACACCAGGTTGACGAACGACATCCCGAGTGTCGTTCGAATGTCGTCGTAGAGTTCGGCGATGTGTCCGGTCGCTTCGGCCTCGCTGACGCTGGGAAGCGGATCACCTTGCATGGCTGAGTCGATGGCTCGACGAAGGATCAGTCCGGCATGTTTTCGCGCATGTACTTGATGGCCTGCTTCATCGCAGCCATCTTGACTTGGTTGCGCCGCATCATCGTTGCGTTCTGTTCGGCGATATTGACGGTGTAAGGGTTGTCGCGCAGCAATTTGGCGGCGAACAGCAGGTTGATGGCGGTCAACTCGGCGTTGCGCCGCACGTACGGTGACAGTTCGCCGCCCGCCTCGATGTAACTGGCTCCCGGCCCGGCGTCGCCCACCCAGTAGAGGTCGGTGTTGGGCGGGACGGTGACGCCGAAGTGCAACAGGTTGGCAAAGGTGTTGGCGACGCAGTCATGGCTGCCGTCCTCATTGCCGGTCACCACACATCCGGCAGCGGTTCCGTATAGCGGGAACTGGCCGGTGCGTTCGCACATCACCGTCTTGGTGGTGCCGTCCAGGCGCTCGATCACCCGCTGCATTACCGAAGAGCGCACCCCCATCCAGATCGGCATTGCGGGCACAATAATGTTGCAGCGCTTGACTTTTTCCAAAATCAACGGCCACTCGTCGCCATCGCCTTCGTCGTTTCCGACGCCGGGCTTCACGTCGTAGTCGACGACGCGGACGATCTCGGTTTCGATGTCCGGTTCGTGAGCCTTGAGGCGTTCGATCAGTAGATTGCACAACGCCTCGGTATTCGATGTTTCCGGGCCCTTCTTCAGGGTGCAATTCAAGAAGAGCGCGTAGAGCGGCCCTTCCTTCTTCAGCTCATGAAAAACCGAGGCAGTCACGCTTCTCCATCGTCCGTCGGGTCGGCTGATACGGGCCGGAAGAAAGATACCGCAAGAGCGACGGAAAGGGGAGAGTGTTCAATCCTGTTCGCGACGGGCGGTGGCGTAGTCGAGCGCCTCGCCAACTGTGTTGTGGTAAAACTTGAAACCAGCCTGCTCCAAGGCCGTCGGGATGGCCCGTTGACCGGTCAGCAGTCCTTCGTCGGCGAACTCCCCGAGCGCCGCGCGCACCGCGAAGCCCGGCAAAGTCATCGGGGTCGGACGGTTGACTGCCCGGCCGAAGGCGGTGGTGAACTCCGCGTTGGTCACCGGCGCCGGTCCGGTCAGGTTCACCGGACCGGACAGCGTCGGGTGGAAAATGGCAAACAGCAGCGCCCGGACCTCGTCTTCCAGGCTGATCCACGACATGTACTGACGGCCGCTACCGAGTCGCGCGCCCAGCCCCACCGAGAACACCGGTCGCATCATCCGCAGCGCGCCGCCCGAGGGGGCCAGCACGATACCCGTCCGGGCCAGCACCACCCGGGTGCCTTCGTACTGTGCCGGTAGCGTGGCCGCCTCCCAGTCCACACACAATTGTGCGAGGAAACCCCGCCCGGCGGCATCGGTTTCGTCGACCACCCGGTCTCTGGTGTCGCCGTAGTAACCCACCGCGCTGGCGTTGATCAGCGTGCCGACCCCCGCATCGGCGACGGCTGCGGCCAGGACTTCGGTCGGCGCGAGCCGGCTGTCGCGCAGGCTCTGCTTGAACGCTCCCGACCATCGTCGCTGGCCGATGTTGACGCCACACAGGTTGACCACGACATCAACATCGGCGAGTGCATCCGGGTCGAATTCGCCGCTTTCCGGATTCCAGTGCAGCTCATCGGAATTCGACGGGGTGCGACGCACGATACGCAGCACTTCGTGGTCGGCCGCGCGCAGCGCCGCGGTCAGCGCCGAACCGATCAAGCCAGACGAACCCGCAATCGCGATCACCGCTTCGGCCACGGTTCGGGGTCCTGCCTAAAGCCCCAGGTCGGCCTCGAAGGCCCCCTCTTCGAGTCGGTGCTTGATCGTGGTCAGGAAACGTCCGGCATCCGCGCCGTCGATGAGTCGGTGGTCATAGGTCAGCGGGAGGTAGCTGACCGACCGGACACCGATGGACTCGTTGCCGAACTCGTCGACGACCACCCGGGGGCGTTTGACGATGGCCCCGGTGCCCAGCATCGCGGCCTGCGGCGGCACCAGGATAGGGGTGTCGAACAGCGCACCCTGGCTGCCGATATTGGTGATGGTGAAGGTGCCACCGGACAACTCGTCGGGCTTCAGGTTGCCCGAGCGGGCCCGGGCGGCGATGTCGGCGATCGCGCGGGCCAGACCGGCCAGCGACAAGTCGCCGGCGTTGTGGATGACGGGGGACAGCAGTCCCTGCTCGGTGTCGACGGCGAACCCGAGGTGTTCGGCGTCGTAGTAGGTGATTTCCTTGGTTTCTTCGTTGTAGCTCGCATTGATGTTCGGGTGGATCTTCAGGGCGTCGATGGCCGCCCGCGCGATGAACGGCAGGAAGGTCAGGTTCACCCCCTCACGCTCGGCGAAGGCCGTCTTGGCACGGTTGCGCAGCGCCACGATCTTGGTCATGTCGACTTCGTGAGTCTGCGTGAGCTGCGCGGTGGCCTGCAGGGACTCGCGCGTCTTAGCGGCGGTGATCTGGCGGATCCGGCTGGCCTTCTGCTTGGTGCCCCGCAGATGGGCCAGCGCCGGGGCAGGGGCGGCCGGCTTTGCCGCGGGTGCCGACGGCTGGGCGGCCGGTTTGGCCTCCTCCTTCGGTTGGCTTTTCTCCGCTGTCTTTTCAGCGAACGCCAGGACGTCCTGTTTGCGGATGCGCCCACCCACGCCGGTGCCGGTCACTTCGGTCAGGTCGACGTTGTGTTCGGCGGCCAGTTTGCGCACCAGTGGCGTCACATACGGGCCGCCTTCGGAGGCGGCATCGCCTTCTGGTTGCGGCTTCGACTCCTGCTTGGGCTCTTCTTTGGGCACAGGCTTTTGTTCTGGCTTGGGCTCGGGCTTCGGTTCCGGCTCCTTCTTGGCTTCCGGCTCCGGCTCCGGCTCCGGCTCCGGTTCGGCCTCCGCTTTGTCCTCACTGGGTTGGGTTTTCGGCGTCGGGGCTGAACCCCCGCCGGAGTCGGAGCTGCCGACCTTGGCCAATTCCCCACCGACCTGCACCACGTCGTCTTCTTCCGCGGTGATGCTGACCAGCACGCCGGCCACCGGGGAGGGGATCTCGGTGTCCACCTTGTCGGTGGACACTTCCACCAGCGGCTCGTCCACCTGGACGGAGTCGCCGACCTTCTTCAGCCAGCGCGTCACGGTTCCCTCGGTCACCGATTCGCCCAATTCCGGCATCAGCACCGGCGTCGCGTCACTGCCGCCTCCGGAGGACCCCTGTTCGGGCTCGGGTTCGCTCTCCGGCTCTGCCTGGGCCGGTTCTTCGGCCGCGGGGGACTCCGCCGAGGCTTCCTCCTCCTGGGCCGGCTCGGACTCCTGAGCCGGCTCGGACTCCTGAGCCGGCTCGGACTCCTGGCCGCCGCCCTGACTGGTGTCCTGCCCGCCGTCGTCGGCAGAGTCTCCGATGAGTGCCAACTCGCCGCCGACCTCTACCGTGTCGTCCTCCTGGGCGATGATTTTGGTGAGCACGCCCGCGGCCGGGGACGGGATTTCGGTGTCAACCTTGTCGGTCGAGACTTCGACCAGCGGCTCGTCGACTTCGACCGTGTCGCCCTCCTGCTTGAGCCAGCGGGTGACCGTTCCCTCGGTGACGCTTTCACCAAGTGCCGGCATCTGGACGGAGAAGGCCATCTCTGTTGACTCCTCGAACGGTCGTCGGATCGGCGCAGATCGACCTCTGGCTTACCACACCGTCAGCAACCGGGTCGGCAAGCCATGTCGAGGTCAAAACCTATCCTTTCACTCTGCCACCGGCTAGCTACATTCAGGGCGCGGCGACTTCAGGTGCGTGTCGCGTCGGTCGGTCTTGCTACGGTGTGGCCACTGGTTCCCGAATCGATCCCAACGACGCGTGGCAGGTGCGGAGGTTTGATGCCGGCAACACAACATGCACCCCAGCAGTTCGTCGACAGCGCGGACGGTGTGCGGATCGCGGTCTACGAAGAAGGCAACCGCGAGGGGCCGACCGTCGTGCTCGTGCACGGCTGGCCAGACTCACATGTGTTGTGGGATGGCGTGGTTCCACTGCTGGCGCAACGGTTCCGGGTGGTGCGGTTCGACAACCGCGGCGTCGGACTGTCGTCGGCGCCCAAACCGGTGTCCGCGTACCGCACCGCCCGAATGGCCGACGACTTCGCCGCGGTGATCAGCGAGCTGAGCCCCGGTCAGCCGGTCCATGTGCTGGCGCACGACTGGGGTTCGGTGGCGGTCTGGGAGTACCTGAGCCGGCCGGGCGCCGGTGACCGGGTCGCGTCGTTCACCTCGGTCTCCGGCCCGGCCCAGGATCAGTTGGTCAGCTTCATCTTCGGCGCATTGCGTCAGCCGTGGCGGGTCCGCAGACTCGCCCAGGCGATCTGCCAGGTTCTGCGGTTGACCTACATGGCCTTCTTCTCGATCCCGGTGCTGGCGCCGCTGCTGCTGCGACTGGCGCTGTCGCGCGCCGCGGTGCGACGCAGGATCGTCGACAACATCCCCGTCGAGCAGATTCACCACTCCGACAAGCTGCCGAGCGACGCAGCGACCTCGGTGAAGACCTATCCCGCTAACTACTGGCGCTCGTTTTCCGGCAAGTTCCGCCGCCAGGGTGTGCACAGCATCGACACACCGGTGCAACTCATCGTCAACACCAGAGATCAGTACGTGCGCCCGCACGGATACGACGAGACGGCTCGCTGGGTGCCGCGGCTGTGGCGCCGCGACATTCGCGCCGGGCATTTCTCACCCATGTCCCATCCGCAGGTGATGGCCGCCGCGGTACACGATTTCGCCGATCTGATCGAGGGCAAGCAGCCGAGCCGGTCGATGTTGCGGGCGCAGGTCGGGCGCCCGCGCGGTTACTTCGGCGACACGCTGGTGTCGGTGACCGGAGCGGGCAGCGGCATCGGCCGTGAAACCGCGATCGCGTTCTCGCGTGAAGGCGCCGAACTGGTGATCAGCGATATCGACGAGGCCACCGTGAAGGAGACAGCCGCCCAGATCGCGGCGCGCGGCGGTGTCGCCCACGCCTACGTGCTCGACGTTTCCGATGCCGATGCCGTCGAGTCGTTCGCCGAACGGGTCTGCGCTGAGCACGGTCTGCCCGACATCGTCGTCAACAACGCCGGCATCGGTCAGGCGGGCGGCTTCCTGGACACCCCGGCCGAGCAGTTCGATCGCGTGCTGGACGTCAACCTCGGCGGCGTGGTCAACGGTTGTCGGGCGTTCGGCAGGCGGCTGGTTGAGCGGGGGACCGGTGGGCACATCGTCAACGTGTCGTCGATGGCCGCCTACGCGCCGCTGCAGTCGCTCAGCGCGTACTGCACATCCAAGGCCGCCACGTTCATGTTCTCCGACTGCCTGCGGGCCGAACTCGACGCCGCCGACGTCGGGCTGACCACGATCTGCCCCGGCGTCATCGACACCAACATCATCGCGACCACCCAGTTCAGTGCCGGCGCCAAGGACGATGAGGTGGTCGACGGCCGGCGCGGCCAGCTGGACAAGATGTTCGACCTGCGCAGCTATGGGCCCGACAAGGTCGCCAACGCCATCGTGTCCGCGGTCAAGAAGAACAAGCCGATCCGGCCGGTGACCTTTGAGGCTTACGCGCTCTACGGCCTGTCCCGGGTGCTGCCGCAAGCGTTGCGCAGCACCGCGCGGATGAAAGTGATCTAAACGTCGAGCTTCGCCCCCCTGGTGCGTTGCACTAGGGACGCACCGGCGACACCGACGATGCCGATCACTGTCAGCGGAATCGTCCACATCCGCCGGCTGGACCCGGCGGACTCGCACTGAGCCACGAAGTCGGTGTGCGGGATGATCTCGTTGAGGATCGGGATGTTGGCGCCGTTGCGGTCGTTTGCCGCCCGGGCACCGGAGAGATCGGCGGCGAACCCGTTTCCGCAGGACACCGTTCCGCCGTTGCTGTTGGACACCTGGACAGGCACCAGCAAGCCAATCACGCCGGCCGCCAAGAGCGCTGCGCTCACCGCGATGATTAACCGTCGTACCGTCACTTTTCGGCCTTTCCTGAGCAGGATCTTGCTGCTCCGGTAAGTAACCGCTGCGGTTCTGAGCTAAACCCTGCGATGTTTGCCAGGGGCGTTTGCGGTACTTTGCGGCGGCCGGGGTACCCCACGTGGGTGAGTGCACCGTGGAAGGGGACATGTCATGACTTTGACGAAGGGGTTGAGCACCATCCGGGACGTGTCGGCGTCCCGCCAGGCCGTGTGGGACGTCATCGCCGACGGCTGGACGTACACGCAGTGGGTAGTCGGGAACAGTCGCACTCGTGCGGTCGACACGAACTGGCCGCAGCCCGGTTCAGCGATCAAGCACTCGGTCGGTGTGTGGCCCTTGGTGATCGACGACAAAACGGAGGTCGAAAGCTGCACGCCGGGTGCGGAACTCGTGCTCAAGGCCCGCGTCGGGCTGTTCGGTGCTGCTCGAATTACCCTGCGGCTCAGCGATAATCCGGACGGATGCCGGATCGAGATGAGCGAGGTGCCGGTTACCGGGCCGGCCAGCCTGCTGCCCGACCGGCTGGCCCTGGCGGCGGTTTACCCGCGTAATCGGGAGTGTCTGTGGCGCCTGGGTGCCCTGGCCGAACGTCTCAAGCCCAGCCAGGTCGGATAACTGCGGACGTGATCGATGCCGCGGTTCTGATCAGGGCCGGCCACAAGGGCTCGCCGGGGACGCTGATGAAGTCAGAGAGGGACGCAGCGCCTCCGGTCGCTCACGCTCTACGACACAGCGCGCGGTCGTCGGAGTCCAGCGCCCGTCAGCCCCGCTCGGAAATGTCTTCCAGCACAGCGAACATGGTGCGGGTCGGCACGCCGGTGGCGCCCTTGGGCGTGCAGCCCCACGGGCTGCCGGTGTTGTAGGCCGGACCGGCGACATCAATGTGCGCCCACTGCACCGACTCGGCGACGAACTCGCGCAGGAACACTCCGGCCACCAGCATGCCGGCGAATCGCTGACCGCTGACGTTGGAAAGGTCGGCCACCGTCGACTTCAGGTCGTCCTTGAGCTCGTCGGGCAGTGGCATCGGCCAACCGTTCTCGCCCACCCGCTGCGAGATCGCGGCGACACGGTCCCGGAACTCCTCGCTGCCCATCACGCCGGGGATGCGGGCACCGAGCGCCACCGTCTGCGCGCCGGTCAGGGTGGACGTTTCGATCAGATAGTCCGGGTTGTCCTCGCACGCCCGCACGATCGCGTCGGCAAGAATGAGCCGGCCCTCGGCGTCGGTGTTCTGCACCTCGACGGTGATCCCACCGTACTGGGTCAGCACGTCGCCGGGCCGTTGTGCTGTCCCCGACGGCATGTTCTCTGCCACGGGAACCGTGGCGATCACATCGATAGGCAGCTGCAGCTGGGCGGCGAGGGTGACCGTCGCGATGACCGCGGCGGCCCCGCCCATGTCCGAAGTCATGTAGTGCATCGACGCGGCCGGCTTGATCGAGATGCCGCCGGTGTCGAAGGTGACGCCCTTGCCGACCAGCGCGACCTTCTTCGCCCGCTTGGGGTTCTTGGCCAGCCGCGACCCGCGATGAATCAATCGCACCAACCGGGGCAACCGCGAGGATCCCTGGCCCACCCCCAACAGGCCCCCGTAGCCCGCTTTCTTCAGCGCCTTATCGTCGAGCACCTCTACTTCCAGGCCCACCGATTCCCCTAAAACCCTTGCCCGCGAGGCGAATTCGGCTGGGAAGAGGTGACTCGGTGGAGTGTTGACGAAGTCGCGCGCGGTGGCCACGGCGGTGGCGACGGCCGCAGCGTGCGCGCTCTGCTTCTTGGCGTCCCGACTAGACGACAGCACGGTGACCTTGCGCAGTCCGGCGTCTTTGGGAGCGGTCTTGGCGCTGCGGAAGGCGCTGAACCGGTAGCTGCCCAGGATCAGGCCCTCCACCGCGGCTTCGCAGATTCCCTGACCTGGCAGATCTGCCAGGGTGGTGATGACGGCTTCGCTGGTGCCGAGCGAACGAGCCGCGGCGCCAGCTGCGCGACGAACCAGATCGGTCGGCCACTCCTCGCGTTGCTTGCCCAGTCCGATCGTCAGCACGCTGGCCACCGGCAGCGACGACACCACCAGTCGGTGTACCTGCTCGGTGCCGCCGGTGGCGCCCAGCGCCCTCAGCCCGGCCTCGATCTCGGCCACCGCCTCGGCGGGCAGCAGTGCGGCACCGGCGGCGACGGTGGCGCCAGGTTCGTCTTTGTCGCCAGCCGAGACGACCGGCACCAGCAGGACCGAGGACCCTACACCCCGTTTGGGCAGGGATGTTGCAACGTTGACGGTGGGAGCCTGGTAGCCCGAAGAGGTGGTGGTCACGGCGAATAACCCTAATCGGAGGACGATGCCGGGCGCTCTGCGGCCGGAGTCCGACGATCCGGACTACCGGCCGCAGCGCAGTCTCGTCGGGCCGGTGCCGTGTTCGCCGTCCCCGGCGCGCAGCTCGAAGGTCGGCACCGGCGCATCAAAGCCCTTGAGCTGCAACGGCCCATGCGGTTGCGCTGGCCAGTCCGGCAGCTGCTCGTGCAGCGCCGCATCCGTCAGGATCTGACCCGGTGCCGCGGCGGCCACCAGGCGCGCCGCCAGATTGACCGCGTTGCCGAAGTAGTCGCCGTTGATCGCCAGGACGGTGCCGAAGGCAAGGCCGGCGCGGACCCGCAGCCCCTCCTCACGAGCTTTAGGGTGTTCGACGAGATCGACGGCGGCGTTGGCCAGCTGCTCGGGCGACGCGCTCACCCACATCACCTCGTCGCCGATGAACTTGACCACCCGGCCGCCGTCGGCATGGACCACGTCGGATACCGCGCCGGCGAACTCGTTGAGCAACTCCGACAGCTGCGCCGGGGTGAGCGCCTGGGTGAGCGCCGTGAAACCCGAAAGGTCGGCAAAACCGATGCCGCACACCACATTCGATGAGGTGTCGCGGATGACGCCCTCGAAGTGGGTGCGGGCGCTGGTGAGATGGTGACGGTGCACGATGTCGATCAGAGCCCCGATCCGCGGGACGAACTCGGCGACCGAGCGGTAGGCCTGGGCGGTGGCGAACTCGTCGTGGGTGTGGGTCATCTGGATGTCCGGCGTGCCGGCGCGGATGAGCGTCGACTCAGCCTCGGCAAGCCGGGCCATCGCGGCGCCGAGCACCCGCAACAGGCCCAGTGCACCCTCCTCGCCGACCACCGCCTTCAACGCCACCCAGGTGGCCAGGGCGTCGACGTCAGCCTGGCTCAGCGCCGGCACGTCCAGACCGGCGAACGTCAGGCCCAGCAGTCCCCACGCGTGAGCGACCTGCGCGGCAGTCAACCCGAGTTGTTCGGCGGCGGCCGCCACGGTGTAGGTGGGGGTACCCGACCAACCCAGAACGTCGCCGGCCAGCCCGAACAACCGGCCCCGCCGCTCGGCCTCCGCCATCTCCTCGAGGGTGAAGCCCAGGTCGTCCAGATACTTGATCAGGTCCGCGCGCTCGCGCGGGTTGGCGATCCCGGCGGCTTCCATCGCATCCCAATCGAACACCTGCCCAAGTGTGCCAGCAGGCAGGCGCATTAGGGTGGGACGCCGTGAGCGACGCGCCAAATCTCCTGCATGGACCACTGGAAGACCGCCACCGCGAACTAGGTGCGAGTTTTGCCGAATTCGGCGGCTGGCTGATGCCGGTGTCCTACGCCGGCACCGTCGGCGAGCACAACGCCACCCGCACCGCCGTCGGACTGTTCGACGTGAGCCACCTGGGCAAGGCGCTGGTGCGTGGCCCGGGTGCGGCGCAGTTCGTGAACTCCGCGCTGACCAACGACCTGCGGCGTATCGGCCCAGGCAAGGCGCAGTACACGTTATGCTGCACCGAATCCGGCGGCGTCATCGATGACTTGATCGCCTACTACGTCGACGACGACGAGATCTTCCTGGTGCCGAATGCCGCCAATACCGCGGCCGTGGTGGCGGCACTGCGGGCTGCCGCACCGGCCGACCTGACCGTCACCGACCTGCATCGTGACTACGCGGTGCTCGCCGTGCAGGGGCCCCGCTCCTCCGACGTGCTCACCGCGCTGGGCCTGCCGACCGAGATGGACTACATGGGCTACGCCGACGCGACGTATTCGGGTGTTCCGGTCCGGGTCTGCCGCACCGGATACACCGGCGAGCACGGCTACGAATTGCTTCCGACGTGGGATTCGGCGGGAGTGGTGTTCGACGCGCTGGTGGCCGCGGTCGCCGACTCCGGCGGTCAGCCCGCCGGTCTGGGCGCGCGCGACACCCTGCGCACCGAGATGGGTTACCCGCTGCACGGGCACGAACTGTCGCTGGATATCTCGCCGCTGCAAGCTCGCTGCGGCTGGGCGATCGGCTGGAAGAAAGACGGTTTCTTCGGCCGTGACGCGCTGCTGGCCGAGAAGGAAGCCGGCCCGCGGCGGCTGTTGCGTGGGCTGCGCACCACCGGCCGGGGGGTGTTGCGCCCCGGGCTGACCGTGCTCGATGGCGACAAGGCGGTGGGCACCACCACGTCGGGCACCTTTTCGCCGACCCTGCAGCTGGGCATCGCGCTGGCGCTGATCGACTCCGACGCCGGGGTGCAGGACGGCCAGCAAATCACTGTCGACGTCCGCGGCCGCGCCGTGGAGTGCGAAGTGGTACGTCCGCCGTTCGTCGAGCTGAAAACCCGGTAGGGACCAATTCGCGTGGCAAAAACCCGTTCGCGCAGGGTTATAGAATCAGCCGCATGACCAGCGGCCCTCTCGAGTTCACGGTTTCGCGCGCGGCAAATCCCGCCACCGAGGCCGAGCGGGTAGCGATCCTCGAAGACCCCGGTTTCGGCAAGTACCACACCGACCACATGGTCTCGATCGACTACACCGACGGCCGGGGATGGCACGACGCTCGTGTGCTCGGGTACGGCCCGATCGAGCTGGACCCGTCGGCCATAGTGCTGCACTACGCGCAGGGAGTGTTCGAAGGGCTCAAGGCCTATCGCTGGGCCGACGGCTCCGTGGTGGCGTTTCGCGCCGACGCGAACGCCGCCCGGATGCGCTCGTCGGCGCGGCGGCTGGCGATGCCGCAGCTGCCCGAGGAACTGTTCCTCGAATCGTTGCGACAGCTCATTGCAGTCGACAATCAGTGGGTCCCCAAGGCCGGCGGCGAAGAGGCGCTCTATCTGCGTCCGTTCATGATCGCCACCGAGCCTGGCCTGGGGGTGCGGCCCGCCAAGGAGTATCGCTATCTACTCATCGGCTCGCCGGCCGGCGCGTATTTCAAGGGCGGCATCAGCCCCGTCACGGTCTGGGTGTCGACGGAGTACGTCCGGGCGAGTCCGGGCGGCACCGGAGCGGCCAAGTTCGGTGGTAACTACGCCGCCTCGCTGCTGGCCCAGGCGGAAGCCGCCGAACACGGCTGCGACCAGGTGGTGTGGCTGGACGGAGTGGAACGCCGCTATGTCGAGGAGATGGGTGGGATGAACCTGTTCTTCGTGCTCGGCAGTGGCGGCTCCGCACGGCTGGTCACGCCGGAGTTGTCCGGTTCGTTGCTACCGGGAATCACCCGAGACTCGTTGTTGCAGTTGGCCCTTGACGCCGGTTTCGCGGTCGAGGAACGCAAGATCGATATCGAGGAATGGGAGAAGAAGGCCGCCTCCGGTGAGATCACCGAGGTGTTCGCGTGCGGCACCGCCGCCGTCATCACCCCGGTCTCGCGGGTGAAATTCGGCGACGGCGAGTTCACTATTGCCGACGGAAAATCCGGCGAGGTGACCATGGCATTGCGCGACACGTTGACCGGGATCCAGCGTGGCACCTTCGCCGACACGCACGGGTGGATGTCCCGGCTGGGTTGAGTCACGCTCGGTGCGTCACCGGGCCGTCAGACCCGCCAGCAGCACCGCGCACACCGTCGTCGTCACTTCGATCGTGGCACCCAGCACATCGCCGGTGATGCCGCCGAATCGTCGCACACAATGGCTGACCAGGGCCGCTCCGCAGCACACCGCCACCGTCACCGCCACCGGTCCCTGCCAGGGCCGCGTCCCGACCAGTGCCGAACCGGCCAGCACCACAGCCAGCCACGCCGTCACCGCCAGCGCCGGCTGGCTGGCCGCTACCAGGACGCCCAATGTGCTGCCCTCGGCCGCCGGCACCGGCCGCCGGCCGGCCAACACCGCGCTGACCCGCCCCGCGAAGACCGCCAGGATGATCGCCGGTGCGCTCAGCACCGTGAACGCGGCGCTCTGTAACCCGATCACCAGCACGACGGCCGCCACACCGAACGGTCCGGAGGAACCGTCGCGCATCACGGCCAGCGCCCGCCGCGGCGGTCCGTAGCAGCCCAGGCCGTCGGCCGTGTCGGCTACCCCGTCGATGTGCAGGCCGCGGGTGGTCAGAACCAGCGTCGTCACCGCGAGTAATCCCGGCAGCGGGCTGCCGTGGCCGAACGCCGCCGCGGCGCCCCACGTCACGGCCGCGGCAAGCGCGCCAAGTGCGGCACCGACCACCGGCAGTGCGGTCAGCGCGCCGCGACCCATTGGACCGGCCGAGCCGCCGACCGGCAGCACCGTGCCGAACGCGAAAGCGGTTGCCAGCGAACGGATCACGTGCCCGGCGGGATGATCGCGCCCGACACCCCGGCCTCAGCGAACGTCGACATGGCCGACAGGGTGGCCACCGCGGCACGCAGCACCGGCAATGCCACGGCGGCACCGGTGCCCTCGCCCAGCCGCATCTTCAGGTCGACAATCGGCTCCAATTCCAGGGCCGCCAGCGCCAGTGCGTGGCCGGGCTCAGTGGACCGGTGGCCGGCCTGCCACCACTGCCGTGCGCCGGGTGCCAGGCGTTCGGCGACCAGCGCCGCGGCCGTCACCGCCATGCCGTCCAGCAACACCGGGGTGCGCCGGACCGCGGCTTGCGCCAAGAAGCCGGCCATCGCCGCGAAGTCGGCGCCGCCGCAGCAGCGCAGCAGCGCCACCGGGTCGCCGGCGATCGGGTGCGCCCGGTACAGGGCATCGCGGACCGCAGCCGTTTTGCGTGACCACGCGGCGTCGTCGATCCCGGTGCCGAAGCCGATCACCGCGACCGGTTCGGTGTTGGTCAGCGCCGCCACCAGGACAGCGGCCGGGGTGGTGTTGCCGATCCCCATGTCACCGGCGATGAGCAGGTCCGCGCCGGCGTCCACCTCGTCGTCGGTGATCTGCTGACCGGCGGCGATCGCCCGCGCAGTCTCCTCGTCGGACAGTGCGTCCCGCACCGCGATGTCGCCGCTGCCGCGCCGGATCTTGTCGCTGAACTTGTCCGAGGACGCGATCAGATGTTCGTCGCAGTCCACGGCCACGTCCACCACGCGCACCGTCACACCCGCGACGTCCTCCAGCGCGTTGATCGCCGCGCCGCCGGCCGTCATGTTGGCGACCATCTGCGCGGTCACTTCGGGTGGGTAGGCCGACACCCCGGACCGTGCCACACCGTGGTCACCGGCGAAGACAACCACCCGCGCCCGTTCGAACTGCAGCGGCGGGCAGTGCCCTTGACAGGCCGCGACCCACACCGAAAGGTCCTCCAGCCGGCCCAGCGCGCCACGCGGCTTGGTCAAGGTGTCCTGGCGGGCACGAGCGGCGGTTTGCGCGTCCGCGTCGGGCGGCGACACCGGGGCGAACCCGTTCATGCGGGCGCCTTGATCGTCAGGGGTTGCCCGGCCACCACCAGCACGACCTGCTCACACAGCGCGGCCATCCGCTGATTGAGGCTGCCCAACTCGTCGGCGAAGCGGCGTCCGGATGCGGTAGCGGGCACGACGGTCAGCCCCACCTCCGGGCTGACCAGCACCAGCGTCGAGCCGAACGCGCCAACCGCCTCCAACAACTGCTCGACGGGTTCGTCCACCGAGCCGCCGTCCCACCCGTCGTGACGATCCAGCGTGCCGGTCAGCCAGGTGCCCAGGTCATCGACCAGGGTCGGCACCGCCGGTGGTTGCCGCAGGGCGCGGGCGACGTCGCCGGTTTCCTCCGTCGTCCAGTGCCCGGGACGACGGTCGCGATGGGAGGCGATCCGCGCCGACCAGTCGGGGTCGGTGCTGTCGAGCGGACCGGCGGCGAGATAGCGGACCGATTGACCTGGTGCCGATGCGTCTGCGATTGCGTCCTCCGCCCACCGGGACTTGCCCGACCTGATGCCGCCGAGTACCAGCGTGCGCACGTCAGGTCAACTGGTCATTCGACATGGGCGCCGCGCTCGACCTGCGGCCGGGGAGCCCGCATCCGACGCATCTGCGAGGCCCGGCCAGCCGCGTAAATCCCGAGCTTCCAATGACTTTCGGTGTTCTTCGGGAACTTTTCGTCCACCAACCTGCCCACCTTGCGGCTAAGGACGATCCCGTCGATCGTCATCAGCGCCATCAACACCAGCATCACCGGGGACATGTAGAACTGCAGCTGCGGCACCGCGAACATGGCGGCGAGCAGCAGCAACGCCGACGGCATGAACAGGCCGAGCACGTTGCGTCGAGCGTCCACCACGTCGCGCACGAAGCGGCGGACCGGACCCTGGTCGCGCGGCAGCAGATAGCCCTCTTCGCCGGCCATCATCCGTTCCCGCCGCTCGGTCATGCGGGCCCGGCTGGCCGTGCGGTCTGCGCGGCGTTCCTCGCGGCTGAGCTTCGGTCTGGCCATCGACTTGCGTCGGGCCCGCGCCTCGGCGGCCGTCATCGGCGCTGGCGCGACCGGACCCTTCCTGCCCCGGGCCTCGTTGCGCTTCGGTGTGGGACGGCCCTTGGGGCCGGTTCGCGCCCCGCGAGCCGCCGCCTCCGCCGCCGCGGAACCATCATCCGGAGCGGCCGGTGCGTCGTCACCCTCGTCATGACCCTTGTTACGGCCCAGCAGCTTCACAGTCGTCAGGTTACTTCGCTTGTGTGAGCCTGCTTAATTGCGGCTGTATTGCCCACGGCGAAGTGCGTGTCCACCTACGCTGGCCTGTGATGAACGGGGCGCAGGCGGGGGGCGATGCTGCCGGTGGCTTCGGTCCCGGCAGACTGCAGCTGCCCGCGATGCGGGTCCTGGTGGCGCCCGACTGCTACGGCGACAGCCTGTCGGCGGTGGAGGCCGCCGCCGCCATCGCCACCGGCTGGACCCGGTCGCGCCCCGGTGACTCCTTCATCGTCGCGCCCCAGTCCGACGGCGGCCCCGGGTTCGTCGAGGTGCTGGCCAACCGGATCGGGGGATTGCGACGCCTGTGTGTGTCCGGGCCGCTGGACGCCGAGGTCGATGCCTATTGGGTGTTCGACGAGCGCTCCCGCACGGCGTACCTGGAATGCGCACAGGCCTGCGGTCTGGCATTGCTGGACGGACCGCCGACACCGGAGACTGCGATGGCGGCCCACAGCAAGGGCGTCGGTCAACTTATTTCCGCCGCGCTCAAGGCCGGCGCGGCGCGGATCGTGGTCGGCCTGGGCGGCAGCGCGTGTACCGACGGGGGCCAGGGGATGATCCACGAGTTGGGCGGTCTGGACACCGCCCGCCAATGGTTGTCCGGTATTGATCTGATCGCCGCCTCCGACGTGGAATACCCGCTGTTGGGCCCCTGGGGTGCGGCCCGGGTGTTCGCGCCGCAGAAGGGTGCCGACAGCGCGACGGTCGCCAAGCTGGAAGCGCGTCTGGAAGCCTGGGCGTTGGTGCTGGACACCGTTGCGGGACGGGACGTGAGTGCGGAGCCCGGCGCCGGTGCCGCCGGCGGGATCGGCGCCGGGCTACTCGCTTTGGGGGGCCGGTGTGAATCCGGCGCGGCGATCTTCGCCGAACTGACCAACTTCGCCGAGGATCTGGAAGATGCCGACATGATCGTCACCGGGGAAGGTCATTTCGACGAGCAGTCGCTGCACGGGAAGGTGGTCGGCGAGATCGCGGCCGCCGCCCGCCCACTCGGCATTCCGGTGATCGTGCTGGCCGGTCAGGTGTCGGTGGACAAGTCCACCACCCGCGTGGCGGGCATCATGTCCGCTCTGGCCATGAGCGAATACGCAGGTTCGGTGCGGTTGGCACTGGCCGATGCGGCCAATCAGCTGATGGGACTGGCTTCCGAGACGGCGGCGCGACTCGGGAATAGCGGCCCGCCGGGGTACCGTTGACCTAGTGGGTTCCCCCGAGCAGGCCCCAGAATCACAGCTGGATAGGCCCACCCGACAATGAGCATGTAGGAGAAGCAATGACGGTGCAGAACGAGCCGACAACCACGACCCACGGCGTGATCCTGACCGAGGCCGCCGCCGCGAAGGCGAAGTCCTTGCTTGACCAGGAGGGACGCGACGACCTGGCACTGCGGATCGCGGTGCAGCCGGGCGGATGCGCCGGCCTGCGTTACAACCTGTTCTTCGACGACCGCACCCTGGACGGCGACCTGACCGTCGAGTTCGGCGGGGTGACACTGACCGTCGACCGGATGAGCGCACCGTACGTGGAAGGCGCGTCGATCGACTTCGTCGACACCATCGAGAAGCAGGGTTTCACCATCGACAACCCGAACGCCACGGGATCGTGCGCCTGCGGCGACTCGTTCAACTGATTCGTCAGTACTGACCCGCGGTACGCAGCACGTAGGAACACACCAGGATCTGCCCGCGCTGGAACAAGAGCTGGGCGATGCCCTGCACCTGCCCTCGTGGCGGGCCGCCGGCCGCGGGTGTCACCTGCATGCTGAACAGCACCTGAGCCTGGTATTGCGACAGGTAAACGATCTTGTCGATGGCGGTGACCTCGACCTCGGAGAATTGTTTACGGAACGCGTCGCTGCTCAGCTTGGCCAATGCCTGGTCGGAGCGCTTGTCTTTGACGGCGTCGTAGAGGCCGCACAGCGTGTTGCGCATGATGTTGTCGATGTCTTTGTGCGCCAGCGCGTTGAGGTAGCCCTGGATCGTGGTCTTGGCCGCGGTTTCCGAGACGGCGCTACCGGTGTTGGCGCCGTTGGTGCGCACCCCGTACACGATGGCGGTGGTCAATGCGGCGACCAGGGCGACGGCCAACAAAACGCCGATGAGCAGGCGCTTATGTCCCCGTTTCGGCCGCGGCGGCGGACCGGGGTAGCCGGCTGGAGGTCCGCCGCGGTTGCCGGGTCCGAAGTCCGGCTCGTGGTGTGGAAACTCGACCGGTTGCGACGCGTTCGGACCGGCCTCGGGGTACGGCTGCGGTCCATCGGCGCCCACGGCGGGGTTCGGTGGGTGCGGACCGGCCATCGTTGTTCTCCTACGCTGGGGGACGAGGCGACGAGCGAGTTGCCGCCCGAGAGTCCAGCCGCGGCAACCGAGTGAGTCTCTAGGCAGGCTAGCGCAAGCCGCGCGGGCCGCCTTGGCCGTCGGCAGCGTTCGTCGCCCGCCGACGTTCGTGAGAGGCTAGACGACTGACAAACGAAGGGTGGATTTTTCGTGACCATCGCGGTGACCGGTTCTATTGCGACAGACCATCTGATGCGCTTTCCCGGCAAATTTTCCGAGCAACTGCTGCCTGAGCACCTGCACAAGGTCTCGCTGAGCTTCCTGGTCGACGACCTGGTGGTGCACCGCGGGGGAGTCGCAGGCAACATGGCGTTCGCCATCGGAGTGCTGGGCGGTGACGTTGCCCTCATCGGTGCCGCCGGCGCCGACTTCGCCGACTACCGGGACTGGCTGAAAAGCCACGGCGTCAACTGCGACCACGTCCTGCTGTCGGACACCGCGCACACCGCACGCTTCACCTGCACCACCGACGTCGACATGGCCCAGATCGCCTCGTTCTACCCCGGCGCCATGTCCGAGGCCCGCGATATCAAGCTCGCGGACGTCGTGACGGCCATCGGCACACCGGAGCTGGTGATCGTGGGCGCCAACGACCCCGAGGCGATGTTCTTGCACACCGAGGAATGCCGCAAGCTCGGGCTCGCCTTCGCCGCCGACCCCTCCCAGCAGCTGGCCCGGCTGTCGGGGGAGGAGATCAAGCAGCTCATCGACGGCGCCGCCATCCTGTTTACCAATGACTACGAGTGGGACCTGCTGCTGTCCAAGACCGGCTGGACGGAGGCCGACGTGATGGCCCAGGTGGGCCTGCGGGTCACCACTCTCGGTGCTGACGGGGTCGACATCTTTGAGCGCGACGGTGCCAAGGTGCACGTCGGCGTGGTGCCCGAGACAAGCCGGACGGACCCGACCGGCGTCGGCGACGCCTTCCGGGCCGGCTTCCTGACCGGACGCAGCGCCGGTCTGAGCCTGGAGCGCTCGGCGCAGCTCGGGTCCCTGGTCGCGGTGCTGGTTCTGGAGTCCACCGGGACTCAGAACTGGGAGTGGGATCGTGCGAGCGCGACCTCGCGGTTGGCCGGCGCCTACGGCGACGAGGCGGCGGCCGAGATCGCCGCGGTGCTCGCCTAAGTCGCGCGAGCAGACGCACAAGCACCCCTTTCGTGCCGAAATGTGGTGCTTGTGCGTCTGCTCGCGGTAGGGGGTGGGCCTACAACTCGACGGGGTAGACCGGCTCGCCAATCTGCGGCACCACGCTGTGCTCGATGAAGATCGCGTGCCACAGCATGAAGATCAGCATCGTCCACAGCCGGCGGCTGTGATCACTGGTGCCCAGCCGGTGCTCGTCGAGCATCCGGCGCACGGCGGCCAGGTCGACCAGGTGGCCGGCCTGCGACGACTCGACCATTTCATAGGCCCACTCCAGCAGTTCGCCGGCCCGCAGCCAGTGCCGGATCGGGACCGGGAACCCGAGTTTGGGCCGGTTGAGCACGTGCGCGGGCACGATGGGCTCCAGGGCGCGTCGCAGCGCGTACTTGGTGGTGGTACGGGTGATCTTGGCCTGATACGGCAGCCGCGAAGCCACTGCGAACACCTCGGGATCTAGGAACGGCACCCGCAGCTCCAGCGAGTTGGCCATCGTCATCTTGTCGGCCTTGACCAGGATGTCGCCGCGCAGCCAGGTGAACAGGTCGATGTGCTGCATCCGCGCGACCGGGTCCCAGCCGGACGACTCCGCGTACACCGGAGCCGTCACGTCGGTGTGTGTCCAGTTTTCCCGGAACCGCGGCAGCACCTCGCGCAGCTGCGCGTCCGAGAAACTGCGGGCATTGCCGTAGTAGCGCTCTTCGAGCGTCAGCGAGCCCCGATGCAGCAGGCTTTTGCCACGCATGCCTTCCGGCAGTGGCTTCGACATCTTGCCCATCGACCGGCGCAGCGGCCGGGGCAGGTAGTCGAACGGTTTGAGCGACAGCGGCTCCCGGTAGATGGTGTAGCCGCCGAACAATTCGTCCGCACCTTCACCCGACAGCACAACTTTGACGTGCTTGCGCGCCTCCCGGGCGACGAAGAACAGCGGCACCAGCGCCGGGTCGGCGACCGGTTCGTCGAGGTACCAGACGATCTCGGGAAGCGCGCCCACGAACTCCTCAGCGCTGACCACCTTGGCGATGTGGCGCGCTCCGATGGCCTCGGCTGATGCCACCGCGACATCCAGCTCGGAGAAGCCCTCTCGTTCGAAACCGGTGGTGAAGGTGATCAGCCGCGGGTTGTGCCGGATCGCCAGGGCCGCGATGGCCGTGGAATCGATGCCCCCTGACAGAAAGGAGCCCACGGTGACGTCGGCGCGCATGTGCTTGGCGACCGAATCCTCCAAGACCGCGGTGATCTCGTCGTAGCGGGCCTGCTCGGTGGCCGAGGTGAACGGCACCGCGGCAAACCGCGGGACGAAGTAGCGGGTGACTTTGGGGGCCGCGCCCGGCCGGATGCGGGCGTAGCATCCCGACTCGAGCCGACGTACGCCGCGGTGCAGCGATTCCGGTTCCGGCACGTACTGCAGGACGGTGTAGTGCTGCACCGCCCGTTCGTCGATCCCGGCGCCTCCGGCGTCGAAACCCACCAGGTCCGCCAGGTCGAGCAGGCACTTCTTCTCGCTGGCCACCGCGGTGCCGCCGGCGCCGGTCGCCATGAACAGCGGCTTGATGCCGAACGGGTCGCGGGCGCAGAACAGCTCCCGGGTGACGGTGTCCCACAGCGCGAACGCGAACATGCCGCGCAACCGGGTGAGAACGCCGGTGCCCCAGTGGTGGAAACCCGCGACGATGGCTTCCCCGTCCCCGTCGGTTGCGAATACGACGCCGTGTTGGGCGCGCAGTTCCTCGCGCAGCTCCAAGTAGTTGTAGATCTCGCCGTTGAAGACCAGCACGTAGCGCTCGGGCGCCTCCGGCGGGCCCCACCGCAGCGGTTGGTGCGAATGTGCGATGTCGATGATGGAGAGCCGGTTGAAGCCGAACACCACCGAACCGTCCGCGTCCGGGTCGGCCCAGGTGCCAGGTTCGTCGGGACCACGGTGGCGCATCAGGTGCGATGCGCGGGCGATCGCGCCGTCGGCTTCGGCGGCATGTGCTGCCGCAGCATCGGCTCCAGCAGGGCCGTCTGGACCCGGGGGAGCGGCGACGAAGGCCAACAATCCACACACGGCGCCCCAGTATGCCGCAGTCTGGAACACCTTGTCGGGTCGCCGTGCGTGCCGTGCCCGGCGGGTCGTGGTGACCAGGCAGTCGCCCGGGGAAGCGGCGTGGTCTACGCTGCGTAGTATTCGACATCCGAGTTAGCCGGATCGGCCGAACGGCCTGACCGGCCCAGCTTGCGATACAGGAGGCGTCAACGTGACACGTCGCGGGCAAGAGCGTTCGCAGAGCTTGTCGCAGAGCAGGTCTCGGCACACTCCCGGAAGGACGCCGGGTCTGTCCCGCCGTTTCCGCCCGGTGGGGATGGCCGTGGCGCTGGGCGTGCTGGCGGTCACTCTGAGCGGATGCTCATGGGAGGACGCGCTGGCGCTGGGCTGGCCGAAGGGCATCACTCACGAAGGCCACCTCAACCGGGAGTTGTGGATCGGCGCGGTCATCGCCTCGCTGGTCGTCGGCGTCATCGTGTGGGCCCTGATCTTCTGGGCGTGCACCTTCCATCGCAAGAAGAAGGGCGACGACGAGTTTCCCCGGCAGTTCGGCTACAACATGCCGCTGGAATTGGTGCTGACCGTCACGCCGTTCCTGATCATCTCGGTGTTGTTCTACTTCACGGTCGTGGTGCAGGAGAAGATGACGCACCTGGCCAAGGACCCCGAAGTGGTCATCGACATCACCTCGTTCCAGTGGAACTGGAAGTTCGGCTACCAGCGCGTGGCCTTCAAAGACGGCACGTTCAACTACGAGGGCGCCGACGAGGCCAAGAAGAAGGCCATGACCTCCAAGCCGGAGGGCAAAGACCGCCACGGTGAGGAACTCGTCGGACCCATCCGGGGGCTCAACACCGAGGACCGCACCTACCTGAACTTCGACAAGGTCGAGATTCTGGGCACCAGCACCGAGATCCCGGTCCTGGTGCTGCCCGCCCACAAGCGCATCGAGTTCCAGATGGCCTCGGCCGACGTGATCCATGACTGGTGGGTGCCGGAGTTCCTGTTCAAGCGCGATGTCATACCGAACCCCGAGGCAAACCACTCGGAGAACCGCTTCCAGGTTGAGGAGATCACCCAGACGGGCGCGTTCGTCGGCCACTGCGCCGAGTTGTGCGGCACCTACCACGCGATGATGAACTTTGAGGTGCGGGTGGTGGAGCCGAATGATTTCGTGGCCTTCCTGCAGCAGCGCATTGCCGGCAAGACCAATGCCGAGGCGTTGCAGGCGATCAACCAGCCGCCACTGGCCACCACCACCCATCCGTTCGACACCCGCCGCGGCGAATTGGCCCCGAGCCCAAGAGGTTAGGACAACTCATGCACATCGAAGCCCGGTTGTTCGAGTTCATCGCCGCGTTCTTCGTCCTGGTGACAGTGCTGTACGCGGTGCTGACCGCGATCTTCTCTCCCGGCGGTGTCGAGTGGGCAGGTACCACGGCACTGGCGTTGACCGGCGGGCTGGCACTGATCGTGGCCACCTTCTTCCGGTTCGTGGCACGCCGCCTCGACACCCGTCCCGAGGACTATGAAGGCGCCGAAATCAGCGACGGCGCAGGCGAACTGGGATTTTTCAGCCCGCACAGCTGGTGGCCGATAATGATCGCCCTGTCCGGTTCGGTGGCCGCCGTCGGTATCGCTTTGTGGCTGCCGTGGCTGATCGTCGCCGGCGTGGTCTTCATCCTCTCCTCGGCGGCCGGGCTGGTCTTCGAGTACTACGTCGGACCCGAGAAACACTGATCGCATCGGCAAAGGTCACAATCTGGTCACCAGTTGACCGGTGGGCAGTTTGCCATGGGACCTCTGTGGCGGCCGGTTGGGTAGGGTTTCCGAGGCACGATGAGTTATCACGGAGTGCACGGATGCAGCCGCGGATCCCCGCGGGCTGGCTGGGCAGTTGGACAGGGTAGGCAGACATGAGCGGGCCGAATCCGCCGGGACGGGATCCTGACGAACCCGACCCTGCAGACGAGGCTGCCGAACCGGAATCCGACAGCGCTGACTTCGGCCACGACGACTTGGAGCCGCTGGACGGCGGCGTCGAGGTGGAGCCCGCGGCAGAGACGGACGCCTACTCCCGGGCCTACTCGGCGCCGGAGTCCGAACTGTTCAGCAGCCCGTACATGCCCGGCGACCTGGCACTGTACGACTACGACAGCTATGACGACGACGACGCGGACGGCGAACGATCCCCGCGTTGGCCGTGGGTCGTCGGGGTGGCCGCGATTGTGGCAGCGATTTCGCTGGTGGTCGCGGTGTCGTTGCTGGTGACGCGCACCGGCACCAGCCAACTTGCCAACCCCGCGACGACCACGACCTCCTCGGTACCTCCGGTGCAGGATCAGATCACCACGACCAAGCCGCCGCCGTCCTCTGAGCCGCCGCCGTCCTCTGAGCCGCCACCACCGCCGCCACCGCCCGAAACGCCCACCGCAACGGAGACACAGACAGTAACCGTGACGCCACCGCCGCCACCACCACCGCCGCCGCCGTCGACCACCGCCGCGCCGCCGCCTGCGAGCAGCAGCACCGCCGCGGCCCCACCCCCCGCCACCACGACGCCGGCCGGCCCGCGGCAAGTCACCTACTCCGTGACCGGCACCAAAGCCCCAGGTGACATCATCTCCGTCACGTACGTTGACGCTTCGGGACGACGTCGCACGCAGCACAACGTCTACATTCCGTGGTCGATGACCGTCACACCCATCTCGCAGTCCGACGTGGGTTCGGTGGAGGCGTCCAGCCTCTTTCGCGTCAGCAGACTCAACTGCTCGATCATCACCAGTGACGGGACGGTGTTGTCGTCCAACACCAACGACTCGCCGCAGACGAGCTGTTGATGGTCGGCAGATATTCGTCGTACCGACGTGGGCCGGACCCGGTCGTCAACCCGAGCATCATCGACCGCGTCATGCTCGGGGCCTGCGCCGCTATCTGGCTGGTTCTGGTAGGCGTCAGCGTCGCGGCCGCCGTGGCGCTGGCGGACCTGGGCCGGGGCTTCCACAAGATGGCGCGCACTCCGCACACCACCTGGGTGCTGTATGCCGTCATCGTCATTTCCGCGTTGATCATCGCGGGTGCCATCCCGGTGTTGCTGCGGGCCCGCCGGATGACGCAGGCCGAACCGGTGGTGCGCTCCCGTGCCCTGCAGGGTGGGGCGGTCCGGCCGGCCAAGCAGATCGCGCGCACCGGCTCCCGCGTTACCGTCGAGCAGGCGCGCCGCGAGCCGGTCAAAGCCTATGGAGCACTTGACGAATGGTCGGGCGCGGTGGTGGACCGCATCTGGCTACGCGGGACACTGGCGCTGACGAGCGCGATCGGGGCGTCGCTGATCGCCGTCGCGGTGGCGACCTATCTGATGGCCGCCGGACACGACGGGGGCGCGTGGGTCAGTTACGGTTTCGCGGGTGTGATCACGGCCGGCCTGCCGGCGATCGAGATCATCTACGTGCGGCAGCTGCGCCGCGGCCAGGTCGCGCACTGAGCTTTAGCGCTCTTGCGCCTGCGGGGCCCGGTTCTCGGTGTGCGCTCACGGCTTCCAGTGTGCGGCGAGGGTGGGGTTTTTGCCCGCTCCGCCGCCTTCTGCGCACACGGCACTGGACGTGACAAATCAAAGCAAAGCCGCCGCCCCCAGGAAGTGGGGACGGCGGCTCTAGCGCTTCGCTGGGCTCCCCCTAGTGGTGTCCGCCATTGGACGAGCCGTTGGAGTGCCCGTTGGAACCGTTGGAGGAGCCGTTTGAGCCCTCCTGGTGCTCCCGCAGCGCGGTGAGGGCACGGTGTTCGGCGGCGTGACTCGCCTCGCGTAGCGCCGTGTCCTGCGAGGTCGGGTCTGCGAACAGGAAGCTGCCGCTGCCCGGTGAGCCCGCCGAGCCCAGCTTGTTCATCTTCTTGGGCAGCGCCGCGCCCTGGTACTCCAGCGCCAGCGGGTGTCCGTGGTCGTCGACCGGGCCGAGCGGTTGGTGCAGTTCGATGTAGGCACCGTGCGGCAACCGCTTAATGATGCCGGTCTCGATGCCGTGCTCGAGCACCGCACGGTCACTGCGCTGCAGGCCAACGGCCCACCGGTAGGCGATGAAGTAGACCAGCGGGGGCAGCACAACCATGCCGATACGCCCGATCCACGTCGTCGCGTTCAGCGAGATGTGGAACTTGAACGCGATGATGTCGTTCATCGCGCACAGCGTTAGGACCATGTAGAAGGTGATCGCCATGGCGCCGATCGCGGTCCGCACCGGTGCGTCCCGGGGGCGCACCAGCAGATTGTGGTGGGCGTAGTCGCGGGTGAACCGCTTCTCCAGGAAGGGGTAGATGACCAGCAGGCCGAAGACCAGGCCCATGATGATCGCAACCCACACGACGGCCGGAATGGTGTGGTGGAAGAAGTAGAACTCCCAGGGCGGCCAGATACGGGCCAGGCCTTCCGTCCACATCATGTAGAAGTCCGGCTGCGAGCCCGCCGACACCTGGGACGGCTTGTACGGACCGAGATTCCAGATCGGGTTGATCTGCAGCAGCCCGCCCATTAGACCCAGCACACCGACGATGCAGGCGAAGAAGGCCCCAGACTTGACCGCGAAGGTCGGCATCACCCGCACGCCGACCACGTTGTGCTCGGTGCGGCCCGGGCCGGGGAACTGGGTGTGCTTCTGGAACCACACCAACGCCATGTGTGCGCCGATGAGGGCCAGGATGATGCCCGGCAGCAGCAGGATGTGCAGGGCGTAGAGCCGGGGAATCAGGATGGTGCCCGGGAAGTCGCCGCCGAACAGTGCCCAGTGCAGCCAGGTGCCGATGATCGGCATGCCCAGCGTGATCGAGGACAGCGCCGCCCGCAGACCGATACCCGAGAGCAGGTCGTCGGGCAATGAGTAGCCGAAGTAACCCTCGAACATGGACAGGATCAGCAGCAGCGACCCGATCACCCAGTTCGCCTCACGGGGCCGGCGGAATGCGCCGGTGAAGAAGATGCGCGCCAGGTGCACCATGATCGACGCAGAGAACATCAACGCTGCCCAGTGATGAATCTGGCGGACAAACAGGCCGCCGCGGACCTCGAAGGAGATGTTCAGCGCCGTCTCGTAAGCCCGTGACATCTCGACCCCACGCAACGGCTGGTACACGCCGTTGTAGGTGACCTCGGCCATCGACGGGTCGAAGAACAACGTCAGGTACACGCCGGTGATCAGCAACACGATGAAGCTGTACAGCGCGATCTCACCCAACAAGAACGACCAATGCGTCGGGAACACCTTGTTGAGCTGACGACGCACCGCCGCCGACGGGTGGTACCGGGAGTCAATGTCATTGCCCTGGCGGGCCAGGACGTCGCCGATTTTGGGGGGACTCAATTTTGGACTCATGTTGTTGTGCGCTCCCAGAATGCCGGTCCCACGGGTTCGATGAAGTCACCGTTGGCGACGAAATACCCGTCGGAGTCGATGGTGATGGGCAGCTGCGCCAACGCACGGGCTGCCGGGCCGAAGATCGGCTTGGCGAAGTGCAATGCGTCGAACTGCGACTGGTGACACGGGCACAGAATTCGGTAGGTCTGTTGTTCGTAAAGCGATGCGGGGCAACCCAAGTGTGAGCATACCTTCGTGTAGGCGAAGAACTCGCCGAAGTTGAAACTCTCCTGCCCCTGACGCTTGACGACCTTGTCCACATCACCGGGCTTGACGCGGATGAGCATCACCGGGTTGCGGACGCCCATCGAGATGGCCGCCAGTTTCTCGTGCGACTCCACGGTGGTGCCGTCGCCGTCGGATTCCCGCCAGGGGAATACCGTCTCCATGCCGCCGGCATCCATGTCCTCGGGCCGCATCTTCGTGTATGGGGGACCGTCATGGGCCCCGGTGGCCCGAGCCAGGTAGATCGTCTCGCCCTTGAAGCGCGGCGTCCACCCGGACGTCCACAGCACCGCCTTCATACCCTCGGCGGTGGGAACGACCGGCTTCCACGGGTTCTTGATGAGGCCGCCGGCAAACGCGACCAGGGTGCCCAGGCCGAACGCGCCCAATCCGATCCCCAGGGACGCCCCGATCAGCTTGCGGCGTCCGACGGTCGAACCCTCGTAGGCGTCGGCCAGGTTGGCCACCACGGTCTTGCGGTCGATCTCCCGCGAGGCGCCGTCGTGGCGGTCCTGGATCGTGATCTCTTCTGGGATAAAGCGTTTCTGCATCAGCACCGCACCGATGGCGATCGACAGGATCGACATCCCGAAGGTGAAGCCGTACAGCGGGGTGGCCAACGAGTACAGGAAGTTCCCCGAGCTGCCGGTGGGTTTGTATTCCCACGGCCAGAACAGGAATACGAGCAGCAACGCCAGCCCGAAGAAGCCGCCCAGCAACAGCCAGCCGGCAACTCCGCGCGCGGCACGCTTCTCGGCCTTGGTGCCTTCGACGGGCCAGCGCGGCTCCTTGTAGACGATCTGGACGCCGTCGATCTTGCTGCCCAGCGCCAGCAGTTCCTCGCGGGACATCGCGGCCAGCGCCGCGTCGTCCGGCTCCTTCTCGCCCGCGTGCGTGCTGGTGTCGGTGTCCGAACCGGTCTTCGCGGTTTGTGCCACTTCAGACTCGTCGCTCATGAACGCGCCCCAATCCACAATGCCAACCCGATGGCCGAGACCATGCCGATGATCCACATCGCCATGCCCTCGGGCGCGGGCCCGAATCCACCTAGCCCGTAGCCGCCCGGGGAGCGTTCCTCGGCGGCGGTCCGCACATAGGCGATGATGTCCTTCTTCGATTCGAAGGAGAGCTGACGGTCGGCGAACTTCGGCATGTTCTGCGGACCGGTCAGCATCGCGGTGAGGATCTGCTGCTCGTTGGCCTCACCGAGGTCGGGTGCATATTTGCCAGACGACAGCGCGCCGCCCTTACCGGTGAAGTTGTGGCACGAGGCGCAGTTGAGCCGGAACAGGTCGCCGCCGCGGCCCAGGTCGCTGCCGCGCAGCGACTGCATCGCAAGGCTGCCGTCGGGGTTGCGCACCACGGTGGGGCCGCCACCGTTGGCCTGCACGTAAGCGCCGATCGCGTCGATCTGCGCCTCGTCGAAGATGGGCTCTTTACGCGGCGCCTGAGCCTCACCGCGCATGGCGGGCATCCGGCCGGTGGACACCTGGAAGTAGACGGCGGCCTCGCCGACGCCGATCAGGCTGGGCCCGTGGTCGGGCACACCCTGCAGGTTGGCGCCGTGGCACGACACGCATGACGTGTCGAACAGCTGCTTGCCGGTCCGCAACAACGCCGAGCCGGATTCGTCGGCGACCGCGACCTGCGGCGTCGGAGTCAGCACGGCTGCCAATCCACCGGCGATGGTCAGAGCGATCAGCAGCAACAGTCCGCCGGACAGCCGGCGGTGCAGACGCCGCCGGGAACGACCACTCTTGCTGCCACCGGATCGGGTGAACCCCAGTCTTTTCAACTGAGCACTCCTGTCGTTTCCTGGTTCGGGGCTTCGTTCGGGGCGAGTCTTAACGGATGAAATAGATGACGGCGAACAGCGCAATCCACACGATGTCGACGAAGTGCCAGTAGTACGAGACCACGATGCTGGCGGTGGCCTGCGCCGGGGTGAACTTGCTCATCGTGGTGCGGACCAGCAGGAAGATGAACGCGATCAGACCGCCGGTGACGTGCAGGCCGTGGAAACCGGTGGCCAGATAGAACACGCTGCCGTAGGCGCTGCTGGGGATGGTCGTCCCGTGCGTCACCAGATGCACGTACTCATATGCCTGGCCACAGATGAAGAACAGCCCCATCAGGAAGGTGATCACATACCAGCGCCGCAGACCGAAGACGTCGCCGCGTTCGGCCGCGAAGACGCCCATCTGGCAGGTGAACGACGACGCGATCAACACCAGCGTCACCGGCACGGCCTGGTACAGATTCAGCTCGGTCGGCGGCGGTGGCCAGTTCCCGCCGGCCTGCGCTCGCGCCGTGAAGTAGAACGCGAACAGCCCAGCAAAGAACATGAGCTCGCTGGAAAGCCACACTATGGTGCCAACACTGACCATGTTGGGGCGGTTCAGCGAATGGACTCGCGACGTAATCGCGGTACCCGAGGTCCCTACAGCACTCGTCACATCCGCAAGTATGACGCTTTGTAGTTGTCGAACACTACCCGGGTCACAAATTTCTGAGATTTCGTGTCGCCCGGGAAGTCTGGCCGTGGGGGAGCGCAGTTGGGAGCAGGGGATTCTCGTGGGACCATCGGCGACGTGGCTGGGTCCTTTGAGGCTTACTCGTCCGCCGCGCCGTCGTGGCCGCGGGTGCTGGGGCGCTTGACCGACCGGCAGCACTTGCGGCGCGGTGAGGCCGCCTGGGCGATGAACCAGATCATGACCGGCGCCGCGCAGCCGGCCCAGATCGCCGCATTCGCCGTGGCGATGAAGATGAAGGGCCCGACGTCCGACGAAGTCAGCGAACTGGCCGGGGTGATGCTTGACCATGCCCGCCCAATGCCCGAGGGTGCCATCCCCGACGACGCCGTCGACGTCGTCGGCACCGGAGGCGATGGGGTCAACACGGTGAATCTGTCCACGATGGCCTCGATCGTGGTAGCGGCGGCAGGCGTGCCGGTGGTCAAACACGGTAACCGGGCCGCTTCCTCGTTGTCCGGCGGCGCCGACACCCTTGAGGCCCTCGGGGTACGCATCGATCTAGAGCCCGACGAGGTCGCGCGCAGCCTCGTCGAGGTGGGGATCGGCTTTTGCTTCGCGCCCCAGTTCCATCCGTCCTACCGGCACGCATCCGTGGCGCGCCGGGAGATCGGAATACCGACGGTGTTCAATCTCCTTGGACCCCTGACGAATCCGGCCAGGCCGCGGGCCGGGTTGATCGGCTGTGCGTTTGCGGACCTCGCCGAGGTCATGGCCGGCGTGTTTGCTGCACGTCGTTCCAGTGTGCTGGTGGTGCACGGTGACGACGGGCTCGACGAGCTCACTACCACCACTACGAGCACGATCTGGCGGGTGCAGGCCGGCACCGTGGACAAGCTCACGTTCGATCCAGCGGGTTTCGGGTTCGCGCGCGCCGAGCTCGACGAGCTGCGCGGCGGAGATGCTGTGGCCAACGCCGCTGAAGTGCGAGCGGTGCTGGCCGGGGCCCCTGGGCCGGTGCGCGACGCCGTGGTGCTCAACGCCGCGGGTGCACTGGTCGCCCACGCGGGGTTATCCAGCCGCGCTGAATGGTTGCCGGCGTGGGAGGACGGGTTGCAGCGGGCCGCCGCTGCGATCGACAGTGGCGCGGCCGAACACCTGCTCGCGCGATGGGTGCGGTTCGGCCAGCAGATCTGACTGCGCGTCGACCTGGCGACCGGCCAACCGCGCCGACCGTGCGGTGGCCGCCCATGCCGCCCACGTGCCCGCCCCGCGCAGCGGAGACGCCCAGCCCGCCTCGTCGGACGAGGACACCGCGACGATGCGGACCCCGGGTGCGCAAAGCCAGCGCGCGATGAGCGCCGTTTCCTCCACTAGGGCCCCACCCAGCGGGGCCTGGGTCGGCAGGACGATCTGGGCTCCGGCTGCGATTGCCTCGACCACCGGCATCGGCGGCACTCCGCGCCGGGCACTACCGGCCGCGGCGAGTTGGCCGTGCCGGACGACCGCAAAGTGGTAGCCGCCCGCACCGTCGGGCGTCGCGGCGATCAGCTCGGGCAGCGCGGCCAGGGCTCGCAGGCGCTGGCCCCGCCACAAGCCCTCGACGGCGGTGGCGATGTGGTCGCGCAGGCGGGCCGCGCTTTCGTAGTGGTGACGCTCGGCCAGCGCCGCCACCTGGTCGACGGCCGCGGCTAGCGGGGAGCTGTCCGCACCGTTGACCAGCGCCTCGGCGCGTCGCACCGTCTCGGAATACTGCTCGGCTGTGGCGTCACGGGCGGCGGGGCAGGGCGCGAGCTCCACCTCGGGGCAGACAGGACCGTGCAGAGCCGAGCGTCCCAGTCGTCTGGTGCACGTCCGCACGCCGGTGAAGCGAGCCAGCAGTGCCGCGGTGTCGGCGGCGTCAGTGCGCGCGCGAAATGGGCCGATGGCCCGATCGTGCCGCGGATTGCGGATCACCGAGAACCGCGGGAAAGCCTCAGCGGTCAACACCACCCACCACCAGCGGTGGGGAAACTTCGAGCGGCGGTTGTACGGCGGAGCATGCGCGGCCAGCAGCCGGAGTTCGCGTACCCCCGCTTCCAGCGCGTGGGCGCATTCCACATGGTCCACGCTGCCGGCGAGGCCGACCATCTCCTTCATCCGGCTGCGCGGATCGGTGCCGTTGAAGTATTGGCTGACCCGCCGCCGCAGATCGACCGCGGTGCCGACATACAGCACCTCGCCGGCGGGGCCGCGAAACAGGTAGACGCCCGGCCGCTGGGGGAGTCCGTCGGCCAATACCCGCTTGCGGCGCTGCGCAGGGGTGACATCCGGCAGGTACGAGCGCAAGTCGGCGTAGGTGTGGATGCCCTGGTTGCCGACTCGTTCGATGAGTGCGTGCAACACGTCGACGGTCGCGCGGGCGTCGTCGAGAGCGCGGTGGGTGGGCTGGGTTGCGACGGCGAAGATGCGCGCCAGCTCGGCCAACCGCACACTGGGAGCTTCTTCCCGGCTCAGCACCCGTCGTGCCAGCCGGACCGTGCACAACACCCGGGACCGCGGCCACCTGATGTGGCACCGTTCGGCAGCGGCTCGCAGGAACCCGATGTCGAACCCGGCGTTGTGTGCCACCAGCACCGAGTCACCGGCGAACTCGAAGAACATCGGTAGGACGGACTCGATGGTCGGGGCGTCGCACACCATTGCCGTGGTGATCCCGGTCAGTCGGACGATCTGGGGCGGGATGCTGCGTTGCGGGTCCACCAACGTGGCGAATTCACCGAGCACCGCGCCGCCGCACACCTTGACCGCGCCGATCTCCGTGATTGCGTCGGGCGCGGCACCGTCGCGAGCCTTGGCGCGGCCACCGGTGGTTTCCAGGTCGACCACGACGAAGGTGGTCTCGCGCAGCTGCGATTCGTCGGGGGCGCTCAAGTCGTCCAGCCCGGCGAAGCTGAGTTGAGTCCCACCGGTCGCACTCATGGCGGTGACGTTAGGCATCCGCACTGACAGCCGGCAGTTCCCACGCCGGGTGTCGTTGTCGGTGGCCACCATTACCGTGCGGTGGAGTTCGACTTGGGATAGAGCACTACGGAGAGGACCGACCCAGATGGCACACAGCAGCGGACCCGAAAGGACCGGTGGCGCAGCGGCCAGACCAGGAGAGCCGGTGGTCATCGACTGCGACGATTGCGCGGTCCGGGGGCCGGGATGCCGAGAGTGCGTAGTGAGTGTTCTGCTCGGGGTGCCCGAAACCCTTTCGTACGACGAACAAGTCGCGTTGGAGGCGCTGGCCGAGGCCGGGCTGGCGCCGCGGTTGCGTCTGGTGCCGATCCGGCGGGACCGTGATACGTCGGCTAGCGCGGTGACCCGGCGAGTCGTGTAGGGTCAACGGCGGCCAGAATCCCTGTCTCACATAGAAATGACATAAATCTACCCAATTTCTTAACTCCCCCCTTTGGACAAACGTCGATATCGTTTCGTAACCTGTTTGAGACCTAAACCAGCTCGGCGAATTCACGTCGATGGCAGTTTAAGGAAGCAAATCTTGAGGCTCGACTGTAAGCATTCGATCGCGCGCGTCATTAAGCGCTTCGCCATCGGTTCGTTTGCGAGCTTCATCGTGTTCTCAGGCATCACGGCCGCCGGTGCGTTGGCCGATCCTGCCGACGACGCGTTGGCGAAACTCAACGAGCTTTCCCGGCAGGCCGAGCAGACCACCGAGGCGATGCACAGCGCCCAGCTCGATCTGAACGAGAAACTCGCTGCTCAGCAGGCGGCGGAGCGCAAGCTGACCGATGACCAGGCCAAGCTGGAAGCCGCGAGAGCGCGCCTGGCCAACTTCCAAGGTGCGGTGAATAAAGTCGCCGCCGCGACTTACATGGGTGGTCGCACCGATGGTCTGGATGCGATCCTCACCGCCGCGTCGCCGCAGTCCTTGATCGACGGGCTTGCGATACAGCGGGTGATGGCGGGTCAAATGTCTTCGCAGATGGCCAGTTTCAAGGCCGCCGGCGAGGAGGCAGTGAAGGCCGAGCAGGCCTCGGCCAAGTCTGCGGCTGATGCCAAGGCTGCGGCCGAGCAGGCCGCCGCTGTGCGGGCGAACCTGCAGCACAAGCAAAGTCAGCTGCAGGTTCAGATCGCCGTCGTCAAGTCCCAGTACCAGGCGTTGACTCCAGACCAGCGCACCGCCCTGGCCAATCCCGGCCCGATCCCCGATCGAGTACCCGACCGTGGGCCCGGCGCGCCGGCACCGGATGCATTGCCGCCGGGGGCGCCGGTGCCGCCGGAAGGCGTTCCCGGTGAGGCACCCGCTCCTGGCGGGGCGTCCAACGTGCCCTTCATCGGTGGCGGCGGTGGCGACCGTGCGGTGGTTGTGCAGGCTGCGCTGACCCAGATCGGCAGTCCCTACGTGTGGGGTGGCGCGGCTCCCGGTGGATTCGACTGCTCGGGCCTGGTGATGTGGGCTTTCCAGCAGGCCGGCATCTCCCTTCCACACTCCAGCCAGGCGCTGGCGCACGGCGGTCAGCCGGTGTCGCTTTCCGACCTGCAGCCCGGCGACGTATTGACCTTTTACTCCGATGCGTCGCACGCGGGGATTTACGTCGGCGACGGGATGATGGTCCACTCGTCGACCTTTGGCCAGCCGGTACGCGTGGTGCCGATGGACTCGTCCGGTCCCATCTACGACGCCCGCCGCTACTGACGGTTCCGCCCGCTCTGGTCCGGGCGCGGGTCTTGCTGACCTGTGTCTTCACGGCTGAATTGATCGCCGCGGTCGTGATCTCGGGCCGCGAGCGCGCTTCCGAGCCAGTGCCGGCCGTTGCCGGCGCCGAACCCGTGACGACGATCTCTCCCATCGGTGACCGTGTCGTGCGACTGGTCAGCCTGGGCGGGCCGCCGTCTGACCGCCTGCTGTCGCGGGCTGCCGCTGATCTCGGCAGCGCGATTGACGCGGTCGTAGGTTTCTGGGGCGCCGACTGGACGCATGAGATCGCGCTGGTCGCGACCGGATCCGACGGGCAATTCCAGCAGTCCGCCGGTGGCGGCGCATCCTCGCAGTGGGCGGACATCGCCGCGGTGACCGTGGCCGAGCGCGTCGATCCAGTGGCCCGGACGATGGAAGATGCCCGCATCGTGCTGGCGCCCGGCGCGACTCACATGACTGCGCAAGCGCTACGAATAGTGCTCGGCCATGAGCTTTTCCACTATGCCGCTCGGGTGGACACCGCCTTGGACGCGCCGCGCTGGCTCACCGAAGGGGTGGCCGATTATGTCGCCCGGCCGCAGACGCCGCTGCCCGCCGATGTGCCAGCGCAGTCGTTGCCCGCGGACGGCGACCTCGACACTCCCGGCCCGCAACGCTCGTTGGCCTATGACCGTGCGTGGTGGTTCGCCAGGTTCGTGGCTGACACCTACGGGCCCGCCAAATTGCGCGAACTCTATCTCGCCGCGTGTGGCGTCGGACATGCCGATCAGCCCAGCGCCTTCACCGCCGTACTCGGTGTCGATGCGGCCGGTCTGCTGCCGCGCTGGCAGCGGTGGATGACCAGCCACGCCTGATCTGTTCCTGTTTTCTCTCCGCGAACGTGCACTCCGGTACGACGACACGCCGGGGCGACCGGCATTCCGCGCACGTTCGGCGGGAAACAGCCCGCTAACCTCACGGGGTGGCCCGGGTCCTGCTGGTAACCAACGACTTTCCCCCCCGACGCGGAGGTATCCAGTCCTATTTGGGGGAGTTCGTCAACCGGCTGGCCGACTCCGGGTCGCACAGCGTGACGGTGTATGCGCCAAAGTGGAAGGGCGCCGAGGCTTTTGACGATGCGGCCAAAGCGGTGGGATATCGGGTGGTGCGCCACCCCACCACATTGATGCTGCCGGTCCCCACCGTCGACGCCAGGATGCGCCGGCTGATCGCAGAGCGCGACATCGACACCGTCTGGTTCGGCGCCGCCGCCCCGCTGGCGCTGCTGGCGCCGCGCGCCCGGCAGGCCGGCGCCAAACGTGTACTGGCCAGCACCCACGGCCACGAAGTGGGCTGGTCGATGCTGCCGGTCGCGCGATCAGTGCTGAGAAGCATCGGCGATCACACCGACGTCGTGACCTTCGTCAGCCGCTACACCCGATCAAGGTTCGCGCCGGCGTTCGGGCCCAATGCCGCGCTGGAGTATCTGCCACCCGGCGTGGACAGCGACCGGTTCCGGCCCGACCCCGCCGCGCGGGCCGAACTGCGCCGCCGCTATCGGCTGGGCGAGCGGCCCACCGTGGTGTGTCTGTCGCGACTGGTGCCCCGCAAAGGACAGGACATGCTGATCAGGGCCCTGCCATCGATCCGCCGGCGCGTCGAGGGTGCGGCGCTGGTCATCGTCGGCGGCGGGCCCTACCTTGAGACTTTGCGCAAGCTCGCACGTGACGGCGAGGTGGAAGACCACGTCACCTTCACCGGCGGCGTTCCCGCAGACGAGCTGCCCGCCCACCACGCCATGGCCGATGTGTTTGCGATGCCCTGCCGTACCCGCGGTTCCGGGATGGACGTCGAGGGCCTGGGCATCGTCTTCCTGGAAGCGTCTGCCGCCGGCGTTCCGGTGGTGGCCGGTGACTCCGGCGGAGCTCCGGAAGCGGTGCAGCACAACAAGACTGGACTGGTGGTCGACGGCAACTCGGTGGACGAGATCGGCGAGGCCGTCACCGAGCTGTTAATCGACCGCGACCGCGCCGCCGCAATGGGCGCCGCCGGGCGCGAATGGGTCCGCAGCGAGTGGCGCTGGGACCTGCTGGCCGACCGGCTGGAAAAGCTGCTCGGTACTCAGTCCTTCGAGTAGATCGCCTCAATGTCGGAGGCGAACTTTTCGGCCACCACGTTGCGCTTCACCTTCATCGTCGGGGTCAGCTCGCCGGTGTCCTCGGTGAAGTCGACGGGCAGGATGCGGAACTTGCGAATCGACTCGGCGTGGGAGACCTGCAGGTTGGCCTGCTTGACTGCCGCGTCGATCTCGGCGACCAGATCCGGATCGGTGGCCAGGTCGCCGACCGTCGCAGCCGAGGCCTTGCGATGGTGGTGCTTCCAGCCCTCGAACGCTTCGGGGTCGATGGTGATCAGTGCACCGATGAACGGCTTGGCGTCCCCGACCACCATCGCCTGGCTGATCAGCGGGTGTGCCCGCAATTGATCTTCCAGCACGGCGGGTGCGACGTTCTTTCCACCGGCTGTGACGATGAGTTCCTTCTTGCGACCGGTGATGCTGACGAAACCGTCTTCGTCGACGGCGCCGAGATCGCCGGTACGGAACCAGCCGTCGGTGAACGCGTCCTCGGTGGCTTGCTCGTTGCGCCAATAGCCGCTGAACACGACGCCGCCGCGCACCAACAGTTCCTTGTCCTCGGCGATTCGCAGGCTGTTGCCCGGCACCAGCTTGCCCACAGTGCCGATCTTGAGGCCGTTGATCTGGTTCACCGTGATCGCCGCACTGGTCTCGGTGAGGCCGTAACCCTCGAAGATGGTCACACCCACACCGCGGTAGAAGTGCCCCAGTCGCGCGCCCAGCGGAGCTCCCCCGGAGACGGCGGCGTGGCATTCACCGCCCAGTGCGTTGCGAAGCTTGCCGTAGACCAGTCGGTCGAACAGCGCGTGCTTGGCGCGCAGCACCAATCCGGGCCTGCCGTTGTCCTGGGCCCGGCTCCAATCGACCGCCGTCTGCGCAGCTGCCTTGAAGACGGGGCCTTTGCCATCATTGGCGGCGTTCTGCTCGGCGGTGTTGTACACCTTCTCGAATACCCGTGGAACCGACACCACCACGGTCGGTTTGAACTCCGCCAGCAGCGGAAGCAGGTTCTTGATGTCGCTGGTGAATCCGACGGTCACTTTGCTGGTGAAAGCCGCGAGGGTGAGCGCGCGGGCCAGAACGTGGGCGAGCGGGAGGAAGACCAGCAGGCGTTGGCCCTCGCACAACAACGTCGGCAGGCACTCGCCAGTGCCGCGGATCTCGTGCAGGAGATTGGAATGGGTCAGTTGGCAGCCCTTGGGCCGGCCGGTGGTGCCAGAGGTGTAGATGAGGGTCGCAGGGGCATCGGAGCGCAGTCCCTCCTGCCGCGCCGTGAGTTCGGCCGCATCGACCGACTCGCCGGCCTGCACCAACTGGTCCAACGCCTTGGGGCCGGAGCCGTTGATGTGCAGCACGCGGCGCAGTGCGGGCAGATCACCGGTGATCTCTGTGACGATCGCGGCATGCGCGTCGGTTTCGGCGAATGCCAGCACCGCCTCGGAGTCCTGCAGCACCCAGCGCACCTGCTCAGCTGAGGATGTTTCGTAGATCGGCACCGTTACCGCGCCCACCGACAGGATCGCCAGATCCAGGATCGCCCATTCGTAGCAGGTGGCCGAGAAGATCGAGACCCGGTCGCCGGGTTGTACTCCCAGCGAAATCAGACCCAGTGCGGCGGAACGAATCTGGTTGGCAGCCTCGGCGCAGGTGACGTCCGTCCAGGCCCCGTCGACCCGTCGACGGTAGATCACGTAGTCGGGATCGTTGCGCTCATGCTCGTAGACCACCGCCGCGACGTTGTCGTGGTCGTAGACGGAAAAGCGGGCCGGAACACTGTACTGACGCACTCTGATTACCTCGCTTGACCCTAGGGTGGCGCTTCTTGCCGGTCGGCTTGCTGTTGACCAGCCTATCCGTGACATTCGCGCAGCCCGGTGACGGCCGGTCGGGGTCCGGTGCGATTGCCGGAAGGTCGAGGGCTGCACCGTTGCCGAGCGGGCGGGTATGTGAAGCTGAGGCGATGAACAGCATCCAGATTGCCGACGAAACCTACGTCGCCGCCGCTGGCGCACTGGTCGGGGCCGCAATCGCAGATCGGTCGCAGTGGCGCCGCTGGTGGCCGGACCTGCAGCTGAAGGTAACCGAGGACCGCGCCGACAAGGGCATCCGATGGGCGGTCAGCGGTCCGCTGACGGGCACCATGGAGGTCTGGCTGGAACCGTCGATGGACGGGGTGATCCTGCATTACTTCCTGCATGCCGAACCGACCGGGGTCTCGCCATCAGAACTGGCCAGGCTCAACCTGGCGAAATTGACGCACCGTCGCCGCGTGGCGGGCAAGAATATGGCGTTCGAGGTGAAAACGACACTGGAACGGGCGCGTCCCGTCGGGAGTTCTCCGGTAGTTTAACCGGGTCAAGGTTGGCATCAAGATGGGCCAGAGAGAGTACCGTTTCTGCCGGGAGATCTGGGGCACTCCCGCAGGTGGCCGGGGTTTGACCGGGAAAGGGAAGCAGCCAAGTGGCGGACAAGACGAACCAGACGATCTACATCGACGCGGATCCAGCTGAGGTGATGAAGGCGATCGCCGACATCGAGTCCTACCCGGATTGGATCAATGAATATAAGAAAGTCGAAGTCCTCGAGGCCACCGACGACGGGTATCCCAAGAAGGCGCGGATGTTGATGGACGCAGGGATCTTCAAAGACACCCTGATCATGAATTACGAGTGGCCGGCCGACCGTCAGTCGCTGAGCTGGACGCTGGAATCCAGTTCGCTGCTCAAGTCGCTCGAGGGCTCCTACATCCTGGCGCCCAAGGGTTCTGGCACCGACGTCACCTATGAACTAGCGGTCGACCTGGCCGTTCCGATGATCGGGATGCTCAAGCGCAAAGCCGAACGCAGGCTGATCGACGGCGCGTTGAAGGATCTGAAGAAACGAGTCGAGGGCTGAGTGATTCCGTTCCGCCTACCGCGGCCCGGATCAGCCTCTTTGTCGGCAAGGGCGGGGTAGGGAAATCCACCCTGGCGTGCGCGACCGCGGTTTGCGATGCCGGCGGTGGTCAGCGCGTGCTCGTGGTCTCGACCGACCAGGCACACTCGCTGGGTGACGTCCTAGGCATTTCGGTTCCCCCGGTCGGCAACGGCGAACCCGTGCGCGTGCACGCCGACGACTCGGAGGTCGGCGGCGGATTCCTCGACGCGCTGGCTTTGGACACCCTGGCACTGCTGGAGGACCGCTGGCGCGATGTCGTCGGTGCCCTGGACGCCCGATTTCCCGAATCCGAACTGAGTCGCATTGCGCCTGAAGAACTTTCGGCGCTACCCGGGATCCAGGAAGTGCTCGGATTGCACGCCGTCGGCGAGCTTGCGACGTCGGGTCGGTGGGATCACGTCATCGTCGACTGCGCGTCGACGGCCGACGCGCTGCGGATGTTGACCCTGCCGGGCACGTTCGGGCTGTATGCCGAACGCGCGTGGCCGCGCCACCGCCGGCTCAGCATCGGTGCCGACGACTCGCGCTCGGCCGCGGTTGTGCAACTGCTGGAACGGACCAGCGCCGGCGTTGATCGGCTCAGCTCGCTACTGACCGATGGCGAGTTGGTCAGCGCACACCTGGTGCTCACACCCGAGCGGGTGGTCGCAGCCGAGGCCGCCCGCACGCTGGGATCGTTGGCGCTGATGGGTGTGCGGGTCGAGGAGTTACTCGTCAACCAGGTGCTGGTGCGCGACGAAACCTACGAGTACAGCAGCCTGCCCGACCACCCCGCGTTCTACTGGTACGCCGAACGGATCGCCGAGCAACGCGCGGTGCTCGAAGAACTCGACGCCACCATCGGCGATGTCGCGCTGGTGCTGGTGCCGCACCAGGCGGGAGAGCCGATCGGGCCCAAAGCATTAGGCGGTCTGCTCGACAGTGCCCGGCGGCGCCGCGGTGCGGCCCCGCCGGGGCCGCTGCACCCCGTCGTGGACCTGGAGTCAGGGACGGGGCTGGAGTCCGTGTACCGAATGCGGTTGTCACTGCCGCAACTCGACGCCAAATCGCTGGCCCTGGGCCGCTCCGACGACGACCTGATCATCAGTGCGGGCGGTGTGCGGCGGCGGGTTCGGCTAGCCTCTGTGCTGCGCCGGTGTACGGTGCTCGACGCTCATCTGCGGGGCAGTGAATTGACTGTCCGTTTTCAACCCGATCCGGAGGTATGGCCGAAGTGAACAGGGCTCATACCGATGTCGGCCCCGAGCTGCGCAGGCTGGCCCAGGCGATTTTGGACGGCATCGACCCGGCCGTGCGGGCGGCGGCCGGGATGGCGGCGGGTGGCGCGCCCGGCAAGTGCCAGCAGGTGTGGTGTCCGGTGTGCGCGCTGGCCGCGGCGGTCAGCGGTGAGCAACACCCGTTGGTGACGGTCATCGCGGACCACAGCGTCGCGTTACTGCAAGTGATTCAGTCCATCGTCGACGACATCGATCGCTCGGCGGTGCCGCCGGCGGATGAGGCCGGTGAATCCGACGGCGCCGGCGAACCGCCCGCCCCGGCCACAAACGGCAAGCCCACCACCAGGATCGGTTACCAGGCCATCCCCGTTACGCTGCAGGAGTAAGCCGGCACCGGGCCGGGTCTCGCGAGGTGGTCGCAGCCAGCGCGGGTGGGTACAGTTGGCGCAGACACCAACGGGTGTGGGCGAGAGGGAGGGCCAATGTGGTACTACCTGTTTAAGTACGTCCTCCTAGGTCCGTTGCTGTCCCTGATCGGCCGTCCCAAAGTGGAAGGGCTGCATCACGTTCCGAGTTCCGGCCCGGCGATCTTGGCCAGCAATCACCTGGCGGTGATGGATAGTTTCTTCTTGCCCCTGGTAGTGCGGCGCAGGATCACGTTCCTCGCCAAATCCGAGTACTTCACCGGTACCGGGATCAAGGGCTGGTTCAATCGCTGGTTCTACACCGCTGTCGGACAGGTACCGATTGACCGCACCGACTCCGAAGCCGCTCAGGCCGCGTTGCAGACCGCCGAGCAGGTGTTGGGTCAGGGCAAATTGCTGGGCATGTATCCAGAAGGCACCCGCTCACCGGACGGGCGGCTCTACAAGGGCAAGACCGGCCTGGCGCGCCTGGCCCTGCAGACGGGCGTTCCCGTGATCCCGGTCGCGATGATCGGCACCGATGTGGTGAACCCGCCCGGCACGACGCGGCTGCGCTTCGGCCGGGTCACAGTCCGCTTCGGCAAGCCGATGGACTTCTCCCGGTTCGACGGACTGGCCGGGAATCATTTCATCGAACGCGCCGTCATCGACGAGGTGATGTACGAGCTGATGGGCCTGTCCGGTCAGGAGTATGTCGACATCTACGCCGCCAGCGTCAAGGACGGCAGCGCCGAGAACGGCGACACGAAGGGTTCCGAACCGGAATCGTCGGTTGCCGCCAGGATCCCGGAGACCGCTGCCGGTTGAAGGCCGGTTGAAGGCCGGTAGCGCCGGTCGCGTTAGGCGGCCGCGACGGGCGTGCGTTCGCGAGGTGCCGACCGCGTCGAGGGGATCGCAGCGGTGACCGTGAAGCCGGCGACAACGATGACGGCAAGTGCCCACCAGACGTAGGACATGCCCAGTAGCTGGCGCCACCAGTTCGCCGTCGTCTCATGGTGCTTGGGCAGCAGGTCTATCGGCGACCAGTGCATCAAGGCCAGCCCCACCACGGTGACCACCCCCAGAGCGGCGTTGCGGCGGCGCCAGGCCAGCACCCCGGTCACGAGCACCGCCGGCAACATCCACACCCAGTGGTGCGACCAGGACACCGGAGAAACCACCAAGCCGAACAGCGCGACGCAGATCACTGCCAGTGTCGGCTCGCCGGCTCTGAGTACCCGGCGCATCGCCCAGATGGTTATGGCCAGTACCACCAGGCAGGCGAGAACCCACAACGGAAAACGCTCGTGCTGATCCAGTCCCAGCCGGGCCAGCGATCCCGCAATGTTCTGGTCGGTGTTCAGCGCCGCTTCACCGATGCGGTCGGTGTGTTGCAGAGTGCTGGTCCAGTATTCGCAGGAGTCCCGCCAGGCCAACAGGAAGCCCAGCACCGTTGCGCCCGCGAAGGTCGCCACCGACGTCAGGGCGGCCCGGTTGTCGCGGCGCAGCAGGAAGTACAGCAGGAACACTGCTGGGGTGAGCTTCAGCGCGATCCCCAGACCCAGCAGCAGGCCGCGCGGCCATGGTGTGCGCCGGGGGAAGCAGTCGGCGATCACCAACGTCATCAGCACGGCGTTGATCTGGCCGAAGGCGAAGTTCGACGTGATCGGTTCCAGCCAGATCGAGGCCAGCGCGACGACGACGACGGTCAACCACAGCCGCCGCAGCCACGCCGGGCCGGGCAGCAGGGTTGACTCGGCCCACACCTCGAGGCAGGTCAGCACGATCGTCGTGGACACCAGGAGCACCACCAGCGTCAGCGCGGTGATCACGACGCTGGCCACCGGCATCCCCATCCAGGCGAATGGACTGAACGCGATGGCGGCCAGCGGCGGATAGGTGAACGGAAGATCCACGATGGGTGTGTGGAACATCACGTTGCCGGTGTAGAGCGGGCGCCCGTCCAGCCATGCCTGCCCGCCCATCTGATACACGTCGATATCGATGCGGTAGGGAATGTGGCCGAACAGTTGCCAGCACGTGTGGGTAAGTGCCAGGGCGGCAAGCAGCCAGAGCAGGCACCATAGCGAAACCCGCCCAAGTCGACTGCCCACCCCGGGCGACCGCAATTTACTCATGTCTTCTCATTTTCAGGAGACAGCCTAATCGTAATTTCGGCTCGTCTTGCCCGCACAGCGCGGCTTGCGGGTGCGGCGTGCCGGTCGGGCGTAGCTTTTTTGAGTGCACCACTGGTTGCAGCACGACATCATCGACCGGGGTCGGCTTCCGCTGCTGTGTTGTCTGGTCGCTTTCATCCTGACGTTCTTCGTCACCCGCTCGTGTGTGCGCTTCATCCGCCATCGGTCCGACAGAGACCGGCCGGCGCTGTGGTGGCAGCCGCGCAATATTCACATCGGCACGGTCCACATCCACCATGTGGCCTTCGGGGTGGTGCTGGTGATGCTGTCCGGGCTCACCCTGGTGACCCTGGCCGTCAACGGCCAGGAACCGCAACTCACATTGGCGGCCATACTTTTCGGAGTGGGCGCCGCGCTGGTGCTGGACGAGTACGCGCTGATCCTGCACCTGTCCGATGTCTACTGGGAGGAAGACGGCCGCAGTTCGGTGGACGCGGTGTTCGCCGCGATCGCGGTGGCCGGACTGTTGATGCTGGGTCTGCACCCGTTGATGTTCGTATTGCCCATCCGCTACGACGGTGACTGGGTGAACCTGCAGAGCACGCTGATCTCGGCCCTGGTGGTGACGCTGCCGTTGGCCGTGATCGTACTGCTCAAGGGCAAGGTGTGGACCGGATTGCTCGGCATGTTCATCGTCGTGCTGCTGATCATCGGAGCGGTACGGCTGTCCCGTCCGCATGCCCCGTGGGCGCGATGGCGTTACACCGCCCGGCCGGCGAAGATGCGGCGAGCCCTGGCGCGCGAACGCAGGTTGCGGCGCCCGGTGGTGCAGGCCAAGCTCTGGCTACAGGGCGCGATTGCTGGAACTCCGCGACTGCCCGACGTGCGCACCGTCGATGCGCAGCTGGATCTCGAGGTGCACCCCGCGCCGCCACCGGACACCGGGCCCATCCGGATCGGTGGCTAGGCAGGCAACCTGCGCAACTAAGCTGCGGCGGTGCGGTACTTCTACGACACCGAATTCATTGAGGACGGCCGCACCATCGAGCTGATCTCGATCGGGGTGGTGGCCGAAGACGGCCGGGAGTACTACGCCGTGTCCTCCGAATTCGACCCCGGGCGAGCCGGCAATTGGGTGCGGACGCACGTGCTGCCGAAACTACCGTCGCCCTCGTCTCAGCTGTGGCGCTCGCGCCGGCGGATCCGCGCTGATCTGGAGCAATTCCTGGGCATCCGCGGCTCGGAGCCCATCGAGCTGTGGGCCTGGCTGGGGGCCTACGACCACGTCGTTCTCTGTCAGCTGTGGGGAACGATGCCCAATCTGCCTCGCGCAATCCCGCGATTCACCCGGGAGCTGCGCCAATTGTGGGAGGACCGCGGATCCCCACGGTTGCCACCCCGGTCTGCGGATGCGCACGATGCACTGGTCGATGCCCGGGATCAGTTGCGCCGCTTCCAGATAATCACTTCCGCCGACGGGGCGGGCTAGCGGCGTTCGCCCTGATCAGCCGGGAACGGCCACAGTTACCATGGACCGATGAACTGGACCGTCGATATTCCGATTGACCAGCTGCCGCCGTTGCCGCCGCTGCCTGCCGACCTGCGGGCGCAGCTCGACGCCGCCCTGGCCAAGCCGGCCGCCCAGCAGCCCAGCTGGGACGCCGATGAAGCGGCGGCCATGCGCAAGGTGCTCGAAAGTGTGCCACCGGTAACGGTGCCTTCAGAGATCGTCCGGCTGCAGGAGCAACTCGCGCAGGTGGCCCGGGGCGAGGCATTCCTGCTGCAGGGTGGCGACTGCGCGGAGACATTCACCGACAACACCGAACCGCACATCCGCGGCAACATCCGCACGCTGCTGCAGATGGCCGTGGTACTCACCTACGGCGCCAGCATGCCGGTGGTCAAGGTAGCCCGGATCGCAGGCCAGTACGCCAAGCCACGGTCGGCTGACATCGACGCGCTGGGTCTGAAGTCCTACCGCGGTGACATGATCAACGGCTTCGCTCCCGACGCCGCGGTCCGGGCCCATGACCCGTCGCGGCTGGTGCGCGCCTACGCCAACGCCAGTGCCGCGATGAACCTAGTGCGCGCGCTGACGTCGTCGGGCTTCTCCGCCCTGCACCTGGCACACGACTGGAACCGTGAGTTCGTGCGCACGTCACCCGCCGGGGCGCGGTACGAGGCGCTGGCTTCGGAGATCGACCGCGCCCTGCGGTTCATGAGCGCCTGCGGGGTGGCCGACCGCAACCTGCAGACCGCCGAGATTTACGCCAGCCACGAAGCCCTCGTGCTCGACTATGAGCGCTCCATGCTGCGGCTGTCGGACGTGGAGGACGGCGAGCCGCAACTGTACGATCTGTCGGCGCACACGGTCTGGATCGGCGAGCGGACCCGCCAGCTCGACGGCGCCCACCTGGCGTTCGCCGAGGTGATCGCCAACCCGATCGGCGTCAAGATCGGTCCTACTATGACCCCCGAGCTGGCCGTGGAATACGTCGAGCGGCTCGACCCGCACAACAAGCCCGGCCGGCTGACCCTGGTGAGCAGGTTGGGCAACAACAAGGTGCGCGATGTGCTGCCACCGATCATCGAGAAGGTTCAGGCGGCGGGCCACCAGGTGATCTGGCAGTGCGACCCCATGCACGGCAACACCCACGAGTCCTCGACGGGTTACAAGACCCGGCACTTCGACCGAATCGTCGACGAGGTGCAGGGGTTCTTCGAAGTGCACCGCGCGCTGGGCACCCACCCGGGCGGCATCCACGTCGAGATCACCGGCGAGAACGTCACCGAATGCCTTGGTGGGGCACAAGACATCTCGGACACCGACCTGGCGGGGCGGTACGAGACGGCGTGCGATCCGCGGCTGAACACCCAACAGTCGCTGGAGCTGGCCTTCCTGGTCGCGGAGATGCTGCGCGACTAGACGCGGTCAGAGCAGCGTGCTCAGGTGGACGCCAATCGTCCACGCCGCGCTCGCGACCAAACCGGTCAGCGTCAGCACCACGGCCACCCAGACGAGCACCATGCGACGGCCGTGTTGGCGCGCCCAGACGAACTCGTCGAGGGATATTCCGCCGAATTCGCCTGATTCCCCAGCGAATTCGTCATCGTCCCCGACGTATTGGTCGGCCGTCTCTGCGAAGATGTCGGGCGGTGCCGGAGCCGCAGGTGGTGACTCTCCGGGTTCGCGGGTGAACTGTCGGGTCGGGTGGGGAGCAGGGGACGGCGCAGGGCGGCCGGTCCTCCGGCTGTGCTCCAGCGCCCGGTGCTGAGCCGAGTTGCGCGGCGCCGGCACCCGGAACTCGGGCAAGCCCAACTCCTCGACGATCGAGTCCAGATCAGCGGCCATCTCGATCGCATCGGCATATCGCTGCGCCGGGTCCCGCGCGGTGGCGCACGCCACGAAATCGTCGAATTGTTCTGGCACGCCGTCGATTACAGCGCTGGGTGGCGGCACATCGTTATCCAGCCGCTGGTAGGCGACCGATAATGCGGTATCGCCAGTGAACGGTGTGTGCCCGGTCAGCAGCTCGTAGGTGAGGATCCCGGCCGAGTAGACGTCGCTGCGTGGACCGGCGTTGCCGTCGCGGACCTGCTCGGGCGACAGATACGCGGCGGTGCCTAGGATTACGCTGCTGGACGTGATTCCTGCCGCGGCGACGGCGCGGACCAACCCGAAGTCCGCGATTTTGACCTCGCCGTCGTCAGAGATCAGCACGTTCTCCGGCTTCACATCGCGGTGTACCAGCCCGGCCCGATGCGCTACCGCCAGCCCGCCCAGCACCGGGCGCAGCACCGCCGCCACGGCGTAAGGCGGCATCGGGCCTCGCTCGGTCAGCAGTTCGCGCAGTGTGCCGCCCTCCACGAGTTCCATCACCAGAAACGGGTGTCGGCCGTCCTGGCCCTGGTCGTAGACCGCGACCAGTCCCGGATTCTTCAGCCGGGCGACGGTGCGCGCCTCGAGCTGGAAGCGGTGCAGGAACTGTTGATCCCCGGCGTAGCGGGAATCCATCACCTTCAGCGCGACCGGGCGATCAAGGCGCGTGTCCACGCCCCGGTAGACGGTCGAGGTGCCGCCACTGCCGATCTTGGCCTGCACCAGATACCGGCCATCCAGCAAGGTGCCGTCCAACGGGTCCCCTCCAACCACGGAGGCCATCGTAGGTGGACGGCGCAATTTGATCGCGGAACGCGCAGACTTGCCCGTCCGGCAAGTTCTAGACTGACGTCGTGGGCAGCATCCCGGCCGGCGACGATGTTCTGGATCCCGACGAGCCAACCTACGACTTGTCCCGGGTTGCCGAGCTGCTCGGCATCCCGGTGAGCAAAGTCCAGCAGCAGCTGCGGGAAGGCCACCTGGTCGCGGTACGCCGCGCCGGTGGTGTGGTGGTGCCGCAGGTGTTCTTCACCAGTACCGGTGAGGTGGTCAAGAGCCTGCCGGGCCTGTTGACGATCCTGCACGACGGCGGCTATCACGAGACCGAGATCGTGCGCTGGCTGTTCACTCCCGATCCGTCGCTGACCGTCACCCGTGACGGCTCGCGTGATGCGTTGAACAATGCCCGCCCCGTCGACGCGCTGCATGCCCACCAGGCCCGCGAGGTGGTGCGGCGCGCCCAGGCTATGGCGTACTGACGGCGACCGGATCGTCGCTCGGTGCCGGCTCGCGGTACAGCCAGTACCAGGCGAGCATCGCGAAAGCGGTCGCCAGCCCGACATGCAGCCACGAATACATGCCATGCGACCCGTCGGGCTTGAAGATCACCATGATCCACGTCGAGAACCCCGCGATCGCCGCCATTGCCCGTCGGGACTGGGCCAGCGGGGCAAGCACCGCCAGTGGCCAGGAGTAGTACCACGGCAGCGCGGCGGGGACGAACAGCACCACGATGACCATCACCCAGAAGATCCCGAGCAGCGCATCCCGGTCGTCGCGGCGGAAGCGCCACCACAGCACCGGCAGTGACACCAGGATGACCAGGATCCCGATCAGGCGGGCGATCCGCAACACGGTGTAGAACTGCACCGCGAACAAACCGCTGGTGAAGGCGTGAATCAGGTTGGCCGCCGCGGTCGGGACGGTCAACCAGTTGATGATCTTCACCGAACCGGCCAGCGCCGTGAGCCAACCCAGCCCGACCCCCGCCACCAGCGACAACACGGCGAAGCCGACGACACAGATGACCAGCGAGGCGAGCACGGCCGCTCCGAACGCCCGGACGGGTCGCCAGCCGCGATCCTCCCGCAGATGACGCATCCACACCCAACACAGGAAAGGCAACGCGAGCCCCGCGGTGGCTTTGACCGCGATCGCAATGGTGAGCAGGGTGATCCCCGCGACGTGGTGACGTTGCAGGGTCAGCGCGATGCCGGCGGCCATCAGGCCCACCATCAGCATCTCGTTGTGCACGCCGCCCATCAGGTGGATCAGCACCAACGGGTTCAGCACACAGATCCACAACGCCTTCGCGCCGTCGGTGCCCAGATGATTCGCCAGCCGGGGTGCGGCCCAGATCAACAGCGCCAAACCGGGCAGCATGCTCAGGCGCAACAGCATCGTGCCGGCGACGACGTTGTTGCCGACGATCATCGTGACCAGCTTGGCCACCAGGATGAATGCCGGACCGTAGGGCGCGGTGGTGATGGTCCAGATGGGGGAGACGTCGTCCAGCAGCGTGTTGGGGTTACCGACCGGCCCGACCGCGTAGGGGTCCAGGCCGTCGCGCAACAACGCGCCCTGCGCGAGATACGAGTAGGTGTCGCGGCTGAACACCGGCACCGACAACAGCAGGGGCGCCAGCCAGAACGCCGTGGTGGCCCGCATGGTGAATTCGGTGGCGGCACCGGCCAGACACTGCCGGCCCAGCCGCAGCCAGGCGATCAGCATCAACCCGACGCCGAGCCACAGCAGTATCGACGACAGCACCAGGCCGTGCCCGAAGCGCATCCAGGACAGGTGAATGGACTCCAGCACCGGGTCGTGCTGACGGGTGCTGCCGGCACCCAGGCCGCCGACCGTGATGAGCACCGCACCCGCGAACCCCAGCCGCGCGGGACCACCCTCGGCGGCGGTGGCGAACACCCGCAACCGGGAAAGGCGTTGACTGTAGCGCTCTTTGGTGATTGTCATTGGGTCAGGCGGTTCGGTCGGTGGCCAGGCGGGCCAGTTCGGAGAGTCCTGCTTTGGCCGTCACGCTGATCGGTGCGGCGGACAGCGTCGCCAGCGCGCGCTGGGTGAGTTCGCTGATACGGTTCTCCGCGGCGGCCAGGGCGCCCAGATCCTTGATCACCGTGCGCAATTCACGCACCTGCGCATCGGTCAGCTCGGTCCCGACCGAGGTGCGCAACAGGTCGGCCGCCGCCGGGTCTGACTCGTCGGCTAGTTGGATGGCCTCGGCCAGCAGGACGGTGCGCTTGCCTGAGCGCAGGTCGTCACCGGAGGGTTTGCCCGTCACCGCCGGGTCGCCGAACACGCCCAGCACGTCGTCGCGAAGCTGGAACGCCACCCCGAGGTCGGTCCCGAATTGGTGGAAGGTCGCCATGACGTCGGGTCGGTCGGCAGCAGCTGCCGCGCCCAGTTGCAAGGGTCGCGAGACCGTGTACGAGGCGGTTTTGTAGGTGGCGACGGCCATCGCCGACGCGACCGACTCGGCCGTCGAGGCCGGTGGTGCGGCCTCGGCGACGATGTCGAGAAACTGGCCGCCCAGCACCTCGGTCCGGATGTCGGACCAGACCCGTTCGACGCGTTGCCGGGCCGGTGGGCACAGCCCAGCGCCGGAGATGACGTCGGTTGCCCAGGCGTGCGCGATGTCACCGAGCAGTATTGCCGCCGACAAACCGAACTGCTCGGATGCGCCATGCCAGCTGCGTTCGCGATGCAGGGCCGCGAAATGCACGTGAGCGGTCGGCCTACCGCGGCGCGTCGCTGACGCGTCGATCACATCGTCGTGAATCAGCGCGAAGGCGTGCAGCAGCTCCAGCGCACCGAACAGCAGCAGTGCATCCGGATCGGGTGCCTCGGCGCTCACCGCGTCCCAACCCCAGTACGCGAAGACGGGACGCATCCGTTTGCCGCCGCCGAGCACGAAGTCTTCCAGCCAGCCGGTCAAGGTGTTGTAGTCGTCGCCGAGATAAGCGGCTTCGCTGCGGCGGTGATGCACATACCGTCGCAGTTGTTCGGTGATGGCGCCGGCCATTTCGACGGTCGCCGATGCTTCCAGGCTCACCGGAGGTGCCCCTTTCTGCTCGGCGTGCTTCTGGCCCGACAGTGTATGCCGCCTGGTTGCCGGTGGCCCGCCGACAGCCCCGGCTGGTTCGGTCGCGCCACCGCCGCCCCTATGCTGTCGTGGTGGCCCGGCAGCGGGCATCGGGGGGTGGCCGCAGTGGGAACCATAGGGAGAAGGAGCCGTGACGCTCAACACCATCGCGCTGGAGCTGGTGCCGCCGAACGTGGACGGGGGTCGGGAGAAGGCGGCAGAGGACGCGCAGAAAGTGGTGCGGTACTCAGCTGAGTCGGGGCTCGACGGCCGCATCCGGCACGTCATGATCCCGGGCATGATCGCCGAGGACGACGACCGTCCGGTGCCGATGAAGCCCAAGATGGACGTCTTGGACTTCTGGTCGATCATTAGGCCGCAGCTTCCCGGGATGCACGGCTTGTGCACCCAGGTCACCGCGTTCATGGACGAGGCATCCCTCGGCGAGCGCCTAGCCGAGCTGACCGACGCCGGCATGGAGGGAGTGGTGTTCGTCGGAGTGCCGCGCACCATGAACGACGGTGAGGGCTCCGGCGTCGCACCGACCGACGCGCTGTCGATCTACCGGGACGCGGTGACCAACAGGGGGGTGATTGTGATCCCTACCCGGGAGGGCGAACAGGGCCGGTTCACCTTCAAGTGCAACCAGGGCGCCACCTACGGCATGACCCAGTTGCTGTACTCGGACGCGATCGTGGATTTCCTGGCCCGGTTCGCCAATGAGAACGATCACCGGCCGGAGATCCTGCTGTCGTTCGGCTTCGTGCCCAAAATGGAGACCCGCGTCGGCTTGATCAACTGGCTGATTCAGGATCCGGGCAATGCGGCGGTGGCCGGCGAACAGGAGTTCGTCAAAGAGTTGGCCGCCGGCGAACCCGCGCACAAGCGCCGGATGCTGGTGGACCTGTATAAGCGGGTGGTCGACGGCGTGGCCGATCTCGGCTTTCCGCTGAGCATCCACTTCGAGGCCACCTACGGTGTGTCCGGTCCGGCCTTCGAGACGTTCGCCGAGATGCTCGCCTACTGGGCGCCCGACAGCGCCTGAGCACGCCTTAACCGGAACTTGTCTGGTCCCCCGAGGCCGTGAACCGGGGTGAGCGGTCCCGGCTGATCCAGGCCAGCAACGCCACCACTCCGGCGGCCGCGAACGAGGCGATGCCCAGCCAGATCCCCGCGCCGGTGAACGACCGCGTGTTGGGATCGGTGTAGCGGGCTTGCGCGGTCATGGTGCTGACGACGCCCGGTTTGAGCTTCCACTGCACCACTTCGGGCTCGATCCGGTCGCCGTTGGTGGAGGTGACCGTGCCCGGGAAGGCGACGGTCAGCTCGACGTCGGCGTCCGGGTCGGTCAGCGAGGTGAGGTCGGCCCGGCCCTCCAGGATCACCAGGTTGCCGTTGCGGCGCAGCGACAGATTCACCCCGGCGGCGTCGGGGTTCATGTGGGCCAACTGCGGCAATTCGGCGAACGTCAGGTCGGAGAAGACGGCCTGCGAGCCCACGTAGCCGTCGCTGTCGTAGTTGGAGACGGCGACCTTCTGGCTGAACGGCAGGTTCGTATCGAGCTGCGGCCCGGTGTCCTTGTTGTTCTTGGGTTTGGCCGCGGCGATGATCTCGCCGGACACCTGATCGTCGGGCGAGATCGTCAACGACGCCCGGACACGCAGGCACCCGGTGGCCAATGGCACCAGCATCAGCAGCATCAGAATGGCCAGCACGCGGCGCCGCCGGGCGGTAAATCCGCGGGCTGGAAGCGGGGGAGAGCTGGCTTGCACCAGGTCATCGTGCCAGACCCGGTGCGAGGTATGAGCGAGCCGTCCGGTTATAGGGCCGGTTATAGGGGAAGTGGCCGGCCCAGAATCGCGAAGGGTCGCGGATCACCGGCGAAGTAGTAACTGCGGATGATGTCGGTGAAACCCAGCCGTCGGTACAGGCGCCAGGCGCGGTTGGCCTCGCCGTTGTTCTCCGGAGTGGAGAGCAGGACGTTGTTCTCGTCGCGGCCGGCGAGCAGGCGCCGGGTCAGCGCCTCGCCGAGGCCACGGCCCTGGGCACGCGGATGGATGTGCAGCTCGGTCAGCTCGAAATAGCTGGTCATCAGCCGGTCGATGGCGTGCGGCGGAAAGCCGCTGCGCTGCAGCCCCAGGACCACCTGTTGTTGCCACCATTGACCAGGGGCACCGGGATAGCCGTAGGCGATGCCGACCAGTGGCGCGGCGTGCAGCTCAGCCTCCGACGGCCCGCCGGGATTGCTGCGCGCGCCGTCGGCAGCAACCTCCGGGGCAGCAACCTCGACGGCAGCGACCGCCTTCCAGCCCCGCCGCCGGGTGTGCTCCAGCCACATCCCGGCCCGTTGGTTCTCCGTGCCCCTGGGGTAGCGCATCGCGTCGACGTAGACGCTCAGAGCGTCGCCGAGACGGCGCTCCATTTCCTTGGCCGGCAAATCGATGAGAAATGTCGCCAACTTGCGGTGTCCTTTTCATCGTCTGCGGACGAACTCCGGGTGGTTCCAGTATCGGACGCAGCATTCGGGTAGCTGCGACTGGGCGCGCGGCGGGTTCTGACGGGTTACACCGTCGTCCTGCTGCAGCCGATCACGTCACAGTGCCGCAGCCGAGATAGAATCGCCTTCGAACCAGTGGTACGGCACAGATTGACCTCGTATCATTGGGGTTAATTGCCCTAAACGACGGGCAGAGGTGTGCTAGCGGTGGCTACGTGACAGTGTTTCGGCAAGGAGGGACGAATGCCACTCTCCGATCATGAGCAGCGAATGCTCGATCAGATCGAGAGCGCTCTCTATGCCGAGGATCCCAAATTCGCGTCAAGCGTGCGCGGGGGCGGCTTCCGGGCACCGACGGCGCGCCGACGTCTGCAGGGCACGGCGTTGTTCGTCGTGGGCCTTGGCATGCTGGTTGCCGGCGTGGCGTTCAAGGCCACGATGATCGGCAGTTTCCCGATTCTCAGTGTAGTCGGCTTTGTCGTTATGTTCGGCGGCGTGGTCTATGCCGTCACCGGCCGGCGGTTGTCCGGCCGGCCGGACCCCGGCGGGCCGACGGCGGGTTCGTCGCGCCAGCGTCGATCCAAGGGTTCGGGCGGTTCCTTCACCAATCGCATGGAGGATCGGTTCCGCCGTCGTTTCGACGAGTAGGGCAACGCAGGAGTTTCGGACGGGGTAGCCCAACGGGCTGCCCCGTTTTTTCGTGTGTGCGCCGGGGTGTTCATAGCTTGGCAGATTCCGTCGCTCCGACACGCCATCCACGCCGCCCGATGCGGTCCCGTTCCCCACTTGTAGCGCACCTGTGTCCATAGCGCCCCACTGTGCCCCACTCCTCGCCAGCGACCCGAAATATCGCCTCTGACATGGCATTTCATACCAGCCGGGTGGTGGCCCGAGTGTCTGAAAGGCGGGTGCTGAACGGCTTGGCGTGGGGAAACGCCACTCCGGGACGCGCGGAGGGGGTATTTATGGGGCGAAGTGGGGGGTTGTGGGGTATGGTGGCCGAAGTGTTTGGGTGAGAAGCAAGTTGGAGGTGCCCCAGTGTTTCTCGGCACCTACACGCCCAAGCTCGACGACAAGGGCCGGCTGACGCTGCCGGCGAAGTTCCGCGACGCACTGGCAGGGGGTCTGATGGTCACCAAGAGCCAAGACCACAGCCTCGCTGTCTACCCGCGAGCGGAGTTCGAACAGCTGGCCCGCCGGGCGAGCAAGGCACCCCGCAGCAATCCGGAGGCTCGGGCATTTCTGCGCAACCTCGCGGCCGGCACTGACGAACAACACCCCGACGGGCAGGGCCGCATCACCCTGTCCGCCGACCATCGCCGCTACGCCGGCCTGTCCAAGGACTGCGTGGTGATCGGCGCCGTCGATTACCTCGAGATCTGGGATGCCCAGGCCTGGAACGACTATCAGCAAATTCATGAAGAGAACTTCTCCGCGGCCAGCGATGAAGCACTCGGCGACATCTTCTGAGGTGCATGCCTGTGCACCGTGGTCTCTGCCCGAACCGACCCTGGCGTACTTCCCCAACGCCAGGTGCGTCTCGGACAGGGGCCTCGGTGCACGGTCACGACGGCCACTAATCCGGAGCGGGGGAGGGTTCGCCGTGCCTGAGTCGGATTCCGCCGCCGGTGATTCCGCCGCAACCGGTTCCGGCGCAACAGATTTCGGCCACGTGCCGGTGTTGGCCCAGCGTTGTGTCGACCTGCTTACGCCGGCGCTGACCCGGCACCGCCCCGACGGCTCCGGGGCCGTCCTGGTCGACGCCACGCTCGGGGCGGGCGGGCACGCGGAGCGGTTCCTGACCGAACTACCCGGCCTGCGCCTGATTGGCCTCGACCGCGACCCGAGTGCTTTGGACATCGTTCGCGACCGGCTGGTTCCCTTCGCCGAGCGGATCAACCTGGTGCACACCCGCTACGACGGCATCGCTGACGCATTGACCGAATCCGGTTACGGCACAATCGAATCGATCGACGGCATACTGTTCGACCTCGGCGTCTCGTCGATGCAGCTCGACCGCGCCGAGCGTGGCTTCGCCTACGCCAAGGACGCTCCGCTGGATATGCGGATGGACCCGTCGTCATCGCCGACAGCCGCAGACATCGTCAACACCTACGGCGAGGCCGAGCTGGCCGACATCCTGCACCGCTATGGCGAGGAGCGGTTTGCCCGTCGCATTGCCGCGCAGATCGTTCGCCGGCGTGCCCGCACCCCGTTTACCTCCACCGCCGAGCTGGTCGCCCTGCTCTACGAAGCCATACCGGCTCCGGCCCGGCGCACCGGTGGGCACCCGGCCAAGCGGACGTTCCAGGCGCTGCGGGTGGCCGTCAACGACGAACTGAACTCATTGCGCAACGCCGTTCCCGCCGCGCTGAACGCGCTCGCCGTCGACGGCCGCATCGTGGTGATGGCCTACCAATCCTTGGAGGATCGCATCGTCAAGCGCTTGTTCGCCGACGCGACCGCCTCGCGTACTCCGCCGGGCCTGCCGGTCGAACTTCCTGGCCACGGGCCGCTGTTCCGCTCGTTGACCCACGGCGCGGAAAAAGCGGACTCAGCCGAGGTGGAACGCAACCCGCGCAGCGCCCCGGTCCGATTGCGGGCCCTGCAACGAATCGAGCACGCGAGGGGGAAGGCAAAGGCATGAGTGCAAAGCGCGAGGTGACGAAGCGCCGCGAGAGCGAGCGTCGCGGCCGGCGTGCCGGTGCCGCCCGTCCCGGTGCCGTGGACGCATCGGCACGGCGGGCCCGGGGGCGCTCGGCCAAGCCGGCAACCCCCGCTCGCGAGGCGAGGTTGCCGCGGTCGGGTCCGCAGACCAACCCGATGACCCGACCCGTCGACCGGCCGGCCCGCGCCAAGAACACCAGTCAGGCGAAGGCTCGCGCGAAGGCTCGCAAAGCCAAAGCGCCCAAGGTGATTCGGCCCAAGCTCACTGAGCGGCTGGCCACCAGAATCAGCGAGATCGACCTGCGGCCGCACACCCTGCTGAGCCGGATCCCGTTCGTCGTGCTGGTCATCGGAGCGCTCGGAATCGGGCTGGGTCTGACGTTGTGGTTGTCCACCGACGCCGCCGAGCGTTCCTACAAGTTGAGCGATGCCCGCGAGCGGACCCGCATGCTGCAGCAACAGAAAGAGGCCCTGGAACGCGACGTGCGGGAGGCGGAGTCGGCGCCCGCGCTGGCCGAGGCGGCCCGCAAGCAGGGGATGATCCCCACTAGGGACACCGCCCACCTGGTCCAGGCGCCTGACGGCAACTGGGTGGTGGTGGGGACACCGAAACCGGCGGACGGTATCCAGCCGCCACCGCTGAACGCCAAGTTGCCCGACGAGGCACCCCCCGCGCCGCCGAAGCCGGCGGTGACTCCACCGGAGGTGGCGGTGCGGGTGCTGCCGCCTCCCGCTGACCCCGCGCAGCCGGGCCGGCTGGGCCCGCAGGTGCTGTTGCGTGGGCCCGACGGTTCGGCGACGGTGAATCCCAACCTGCAAGCTCCGGTGCCGGGTCAGGTCCCCACGGCGCCGGGTCAAGTCCCTGCCGTCCCGGGTCAGCTGCAGACGGTGCCTGGCCAGGTGCCAGGGCAGCTGCCGGGCCAGGTGCCAGGACAGCAGCCGGATGTGCACGGACCGTTGTTGACGTATCCCGGTCAGGGGCCGGCCCAGCTGCCGACGTCACCAGCACCGGCAGCCGTACCGAACCCTTTTCACGATGATCTGCCGCCGGTCAATACGGGACAGGTCGCACCCGTCGCCCCGCCGGCGGTGACGATACCCGGGATACCGCGATGAGTCGCGGCGACTCGAGGCGGGGCAGCCCGGAGCGCGGTCCCCGTCGGCCGCGCGGCGAACAGGTGCCCGAACCGAAGCCAGGCCGGAAACCCCGAGAAGCCGACAAGTCCCGCGGCGCCGCGCGACCGGAGACGGCGCACTCGGCCAAAGAGCGGCGCACCCGCCACGTGGTGGAAGTGGCCAGCAGCGGTGCGTCGTTCGTCTTCCGGCATCGGGCGGGCAACGCGGTCATCTTGGTCTTAATGCTGGTGGCCATTACCCAGCTGTTCTATCTGCAGGTGTCCAACGCCTCGCAACTCAACGCGCAGGCGGCCGGCCAACTCAAGGTCACCGACGTGGAAAGGGCCGTCCGTGGCTCGATCATCGATCGCCACAACGACCGGCTCGCGTTCACCATCGAGGCGCGTGCGTTGACGTTTCAGCCCAAACGGATTCGACAGCAACTCGAAGAGGCCAGGAAGAAGACCCCGAGCGCTCCCGATCCGGACCAGCGGCTCAAGGACATGGCCAAAGACGTTGCCGGCAAGCTGAACAACAAGCCGGACGCCGCCACACTGCTCAAGAAGCTGCAGAGTAACGACTCGTTCGTGTACCTGGCTCGAAACGTCGAACCCGCTGTTGCCCATGCTATTTCGGCAAAGTATCCCGAAGTGGGCTCGGAACGCCAAGACCTGCGGCAGTACCCGGGCGGCGCCTTGGCGGCCAACATCGTCGGCGGTATCGACTGGGACGGCCACGGATTGCTGGGCCTCGAGGACTCCCTGGACGCCATGCTGGCCGGCACCGATGGTTCGGTCACCTACGACCGTGGCTCCGACGGTGTCGTCATTCCCGGCAGCTACCGCAACCGGCACAAGGCCGTGCACGGTTCCACCGTCCAGCTCACCCTGGACGACGACATCCAGTTCTACGTCCAGCAGCAGGTGCAGCAGGCCAAGAACGTCTCGGGAGCACACACCGTTTCGGCGGTGGTGCTCGATGCCAAGACCGGTGAAGTCCTGGCGATGGCCAACGACAACACCTTCGACCCCTCGCAGGACATCGGGCGTCAAGGCGACCGGCAATTGGGTAACCTGCCGGTGTCCTCGCCGTTCGAACCTGGCTCGGTCAACAAGATCATCACCGCGTCCTCGGTCATCGAGTACGGACTGTCCAACCCCGACGAGGTGCTGCAGGTACCGGGGACCATCTCCATGGGTGGTGTCACCGTGCACGACGCGTGGGAGCACGGCGTGATGCCCTACACCACCACCGGCGTCTTCGGGAAGTCCTCGAACGTCGGGACGCTGATGCTGGCGCAGCGAGTGGGCCCCGAACGCTTTTACGACATGGTCCGCAAGTTCGGGCTGGGCCAGCGCACCGGCGTCGGGTTGCCCGGTGAAAGCGCCGGGCTGGTACCCCCGATCGACCAGTGGTCGGGCAGTACTTTCTCCAATCTGCCTATTGGGCAGGGTATTTCGATGACACTGCTGCAGATGGCCGGCATGTATCAGGCCATTGCCAACGACGGCGTGCGGATCCCGCCGCGGATCCTCAAGGCCACTATCGCGGCCGACGGCTCGCGCACTGAGGAAGCGCGGCCGGAAGGCGTCCGGGTGGTGTCGGCACAGACCGCCCAGACCGTGCGCCAGATGCTACGCGCTGTGGTGCAGCAGGACCCGATGGGTTACCAGCAGGGCACCGGTCCCGCGGCCGCGGTGCCGGGTTATCAGATGGCCGGCAAGACCGGCACCGCCCAACAGATCAACCCCGGCTGCGGCTGCTACTTCGACGACGTCTACTGGATCACCTTCGCCGGCATGGCAACGGTCGACAATCCCCGCTACGTCATCGGCATCATGATGGACAACCCGCAACGCAACGCCGACGGGACCCCGGGGCACTCCGCGGCGCCGCTGTTCCACAACATCGCGGGGTGGCTGATGCAGCGGGCGAACGTGCCGCTCTCGCCCGACCCGGGACCGCCGTTGACCCTGCAAGCCAGCTAGGTCTCCGTCCGAAACTCAGAAGTGAGACTCAGACTCACTGGTAGGACGGGCACGATCTGCCGCGGACGACGAGCACAGGCTGACCATTGCCGTGTCTTCGCCGGTGCCGAGCTGCACCGGGGTATACCCGCCATAGTGCGGCGTGCCGGCAGCAGAATATCTGCGCGCCAGGCTGGAAGACACCGCTTATATCTGGGCTGGAAAATCTACGACACCGTAGCGGGCAATCTACGCGCTATGGCCGATGGCGCTCGCCGCTGCGAGATCCATACTTAACTCAGCGTTTATTCAATAGGAACACCGCAGGCGGGGGATCCCCTCAGCAGCCGCCTTCCCGGTGAATACAGCGTGCGCCTGGCGTCGCTAGAGCGGACACGCGCCGGGGCCGAAGCGGGTCTCGGCTCGCGACTGCCCGCGCGACGACAGTCCCCGTCACCGCACTGCAGTGTTGCAGCGACGTGACAATGCGCCATCGGTCAATTTGTGAATCATCAAGCAGCTCTTCGCGATTCGCTGTGCCAGGACTCTGCCGCGCAGCGGACGGTGAAGCCTGCGCGGCCACTGGCCCGACGACTGGCGAGTCGACTCAAGGAGGTCTACGCGATGAAGAACCGCCCCCCTATCGATGGCATGAAGTTGGTGGCCGACCAGGTCGCCGCAGCCAGCCCCCGGTTGATACGTGAGCTGCAGTCGACGTTCATTCACACCTTGATGAGCGCTGAGGCTGATGCAGTGTGCAGCGCCGACTACCGTAAACGCAGTCGACGGCGGGCTAACAGTCGTAACGGCTATCGGAGGCGTGCTCTGATGACCCGAGCCGGCAAGATTGACCTCGCAATCCCCAAATTGCGCTTCGGCAGCTACTTTCCCCAATGGATCTTGGGTCCTGGTCAGCGCGCGGAGAACGCAATCACGAATGCGGCGATCACATGTTATCTGTTGGGCGTATCCAGGCAGCGGATAACAGCACTGGTCGAATCCCTTGGTCTAGAGAGCCTATCGACATCTCAGATAGCAGCTGTGGCCGACAAGCTGGAGCAATCTGTCGACGCTCTCCGCAACAAGGCGCTGGACAGCGGTCCATACCGGTTTGTCGCCGTCGACGCGTTGACGCTCAGCGTGCACCGGCAAGGTCGAATCAGCCATGTGCAGTTGCTGATCGCGACCGGATTGAATGCCAAGGGCTACAGCGAGATCCTCGGCGCGTACATGTGCTCCGCCGAGAACCAGGATCGCTGGCTGACCTTCTTCCGCAATCTGGGCGCCCGCGGACTATCCGGAGTGGCTCTGGTGACCGGGCACTACGACGCCGACCTGATCGCAGCCATCGACGCCACCATGCCGGAAGCGACCTGGCAACGATGCACCACGCATTACATCACCGAGCTGATGGCGATCACTCCGACCAGTTGCTGGTCAAGAGTCCGCCAGCTCGTAAAGTCGATCTTCGATCAGCCCGACGTTGACTCTGTTGCGGCTCAATATGACCGGGTCTTCGACATACTCAGTGAGGCGCTGCCGGAGGCGGCAAAACACTTTGAGGCGGCCCGAGAAGAACTGCTCGGCTATACCGCTTTTCCCGATCAGCTCTGGCGGCAGATCTGGCTGAACAATCCGTGTGCCCTGCGGCGTTGTGGCGCGCTTTCCTGAAAGGGCGCCGGGTCCTCGCGTCGTCGTGCGACTTGAGGGCACTCGCCGTCAAAGAATCGGTCTGGCTCGTGCAATCGACAGCGCCGGTTTGGCCGTCGTGGAAGTCGAGTGCCCCGCCGGCGTCAGCGCCGCCGCGGAAAGTCCGATCCTATCGATGCACGCCTTGCCGCGCTTGAGGTGCTGCAGGTGGTTGCTACCGAAAGCCGTTGCCGTGCAGTGATGGTGATCGTGAAGCCATCCGCATTCTTCTCGGAGCGCGGTGTGATAGGTCCGTCGCCCGGACTGCCCAGATCAACAGGCTTGGCGAAGCGTTGCCCCAGGCATCATCTCAAGCGAGCATTGCACGACGTCGTGTTGACCCGGTGGCGGATATGCCCACGCACCCACGCCTACATTGCTGCAGGTCGAGCACGAGGCAAATCCGACGCAGAGATCCGCCGGGCCCTCAAGCGCAATACCGCTCGCGAACTCTTCCGCGCCCGCAACGCCTCAGTCGCGCATTGACACACATAGAAGCGTCCTCCGAGACACCGACCAAAGTCACTCGCGCAAACGAATCGACGCGATGACCGCTGCCCGCGATTATCGACCCGCCCGCACTGCTGGCCGAACGACTCACCACGACCCACTCCGATGTGCTGCGCGAACTGCTGGCGCAGTGATATCCGCGGGGTGGAAGACTGCCCTTCCTGCACTTGGACTTTGACCTGGAATCTGCGACGCAGCGCAGCACGATACCCGCTCACCTTCACCACGGTTGCGGCGTTGCGCATTGGCTGAGTTCCCGTGCACCGTGGTAAGCAGGTCGTTTGGCTGCTGCCCTTGGGCTCGGCGAAGATGATCGGAGGCGCAGATCGAAATCCTTGGCATCTCAATGCCTTAGCCGCTTCTCCTCAGCCGCCTTTGGTGGCTACTCGGCTAGGTGGCCGTCCGATTCATGGCATCTACCCTCGGCACCAGGTCGAGGCACCTTAATTCTGGAGGAACAGGCCCGAAAGTTGGGACCCGACGCTTCCGATCCCGGCGACAACGCTGTTCACGGCGAAGGGCAGCAGGCCCTTATTGACAATGCCCGAGATGCCGCTGCCGAGGTTGGAGAAGCCGGAGAAATTGCCGCCGTAGTTCTGGTAGCCCGAGCCAGAGATGAGTGCTCCCAGCGGATTCGTGTTTGACCAGCCCGAGAGTGCCGAGCCGTTGTTGCCGTAACCCGAGTTTCCTCCTGCCCCGGCATTGAAGAAGCCCGATGAGGGAGCGCTGGTCGAGTTGAAGAATCCTGGCCCCGGCGGAATGTCGAAGGCAGTGATGGTGGTGGACGGCAGGGTAATGCTGGGAATCGTCAGGGGCGGAGTGGTGAAGGAACCCACACCAATGGGGGGAATGGTCATTGGTGGGGTCGTGATCGGCGGGATTGAAAGCTGTGGCAGGGCAAAGCCTCCGACGCCGATCGGCGGGATGGTCAGTGGTGGGGTGGTGATGGGTGGGGTGGTGATTTCGGGTAGGAGGAATCCTCCGACGCCGATGGAGGGGATGGTCAGTGGTGGGGTGGTGATGGGTGGGGTGGTGATTTCGGGTAGGAGGAATCCTCCGACGCCGATGGAGGGGATGGTCAGTGGTGGGGTGGTGATGGGTGGGGTGGTGATTTCGGGTAGGAGGAATCCTCCGACGCCGAGCGAGGGGATGGTCAGTGCTGGGGTGGTGATGGGTGGGGTGGTGATTTCGGGTAGGAGGAATCCTCCGACGCCGAGCGAGGGGATGGTCAATGCTGGGGTGGTGATCGGTGGAGTCGTAATCTCCGGCAGCGCAAAGCTTCCCACGCCGATCGGCGGGATGGTCAATGCTGGGGTGGCGATGGCGGGGGTGGTGATTTGGGGCAGGAAGAATCGGTCGATGCCGATGGCGGGGATGGTCAGTGGTGGGGTGGCGATGGCGGGGGTGGTGATTTGGGGCAGGACGAACTGGTCGATGCCGATGGCGGGGATGGTCAGTGGTGGGGTGGCGATGGCGGGGGTGGTGATTTGGGGCAGGAAGAACTGGTCGATGCCGATGGCGGGGATGGTCAGCCCAGGTGTTGTAAATTCGGGTATCGTGATCTGCGGGAGCGTAAAACCTTGAACTTGGGTAGCGGGGATCTGAATAGATGGGAGATCCCAAGCTCCAATCGCCAAGCTCGGTATTACATAAAAGTCACCGTCCGGATTCTTAATGGTGATGAAAGGTAGGTCAAACTTGGATATCTGTAGGCCAGCAACAGTAAACGAGCTAATAATCCCTGGCGATTCCGTTCCAAAGAAGAATGAATTCACATTCAAGGGCGGGATATAGAAATTCAGATCGCCGATTGCTCCGCCGTTAACATCTATATATAGGATTCGAGTGGGAGCACCACCTGTCCCTGGGTAAGTTACCGACGGTGTTTGAAAATAGGGCACGGTGACACGTGGAAATGTTACATCAGGTAGCTGAAATCCGCTCACCGATACCAATGGGGTTTTGATCGGTGGAATAAGTATTTCGGGTAAACCGATTAATGGGAAGTCAATCTCAGGTGTCGTTATTCCGGGCAAGCTGAAGGCGCCGACAGTGATATTTGCGGGAGTCTGCCATTCCGGAATGGTAACCGGAGGAATTTCCAACGCCGGCAGTGCGAATCCGTCGACGGCGATGTTGCCGAGGGTGACCGGGGGGATGAGCAGGGAGGGGATGGTGAGTTCGGGTAGTGCGAATCCGTCGACGGCGATGTTGCCGAGGGTGACGGGCGGGATGAATAGGGAGGGGATGGTGAGTTCGGGTAGTGCGAATCCGTCGACGGCGATGTTGCCGAGGGTGACGGGCGGGATGAATAGGGAGGGGATGGTGAGTTCGGGTAGTGCGAATCCGTCGACGGCGATGTTGCCGAGCGATACCGGCGGGATGGTCAGCGAGGGGATGGTGAGGTCGGGCAGGCCGAATCCGTCGACGGCGATGTTGCCGAGCGATACCGGCGGGATGGTCAGCGAGGGGATGGTGAGGTCGGGCAGGCCGAATCCGTCGACGGCGATGTTGCCGAGCGATACCGGCGGGATGGTCAGCGAGGGGATGGTCAACTCGGGCAGGCCGAAGCGGTCCACGGCGATGTTGCCGAGCGATACCGGCGGGATGGTCAGCGAGGGGATGGTCAGCTCGGGCAGGCCGAAGCGGTCCACGGCGATGTTGCCGAGCGATACCGGCGGGATGGTCAGCGACGGAATGGTCAATTCCGGTAGTTCAAACGCGCCGACGAAGATGTCATCCGGTGTCTGGAAGGCGGGGATTGACAGGGAGGGCAGAGATATCGCCGGCAGATTGAACCCGGGGACTGTGATGGAGGGGATGCCAATGGGCGGAAGAGTTATGTCGGGCGTTGTGATGACGAAATGGAGTCTGCCCTGGTTCTGGCCGGCGTAGAACGCGCCGTTATTCATGTCGCCGGTGTTGAACATGCCGGTGTTGATATTGCCCGCGTTCGCTAAACCGGTATTTGCGTTGCCGGTGTTGAAGCTGCCCGTGTTGGACACACCGGGGTTGAAATCGCCTGTGTTGTAGTCGCCGACATTGAGGTTGCCGGTATTTGCGTTCCCCGCATTCAGTATGCCGGTGTTGAACATGCCGGCATTGAAGATGCCAGTGCTGGCAGTTCCGGTGTTGAAAAGCCCCGTGTTGTAGCTTCCTGAGTTTCCGATACCGAAATTACCGGTGCCCGAGTTGAAGAAGCCTACGTTCCCGCTGCCGGAGTTGAACAGGCCGAGGTTGCCCGTGCCGGAATTGAGCTGTCCGACGTTGAACTGGACTATGCTTGAATTCTCCAGGCGGACATACGTGTCGCCGAAACCGATCAGATTGTTGCCGGTCAGGCCGAGGCCGAAGTTGTTATCGCCCGTATTGGCCAGGCCGATGTTGAAAGCACCCGCGTTGCCCAGGCCAAAATTGCTGCCGCCGGTGTTTCCCAGGCCGATGTTTCCGGCGCCGAGGTTTCCGAAGCCGACATTGGAACTGCCGAAGTTTCCGAAGCCTAGGTTGTAATCGCCAAGGTTGCCAGCACCGAAGTTTCCGGAGCCGAGGTTTGCGTTGCCGAAGTTGGCGGCGCCGACGTTGGCCAAGCCCAGGCTGAGTGCGATCGTTCTGATTGCGGGTGGCGACGCCGCCGCCAGGGCGGGCGACTGCGTACCGAGTGTTTGGACCTGCAGGCTGGCCAGCTGCTCCACGGTCTGGGTGAGTGGAGGGAGCGCGGAGACGACCTCGGATGCTGCGAAATGATAGGTCGACATCGTGGACACGGCCTGGGCCCACATCTGCTCATAGTGGGCTTCAGTGGCGGCGATGGCGGGGAGGTTTTGGCCGAAGATGTTCGAAAGCACCAGCGACACCAGCTGAGAACGGTTGGCCGCCACCAGCTCCGGTAGCACCATCATGGCTCGGGCTGACTCGAAGACTGCCGCCAGGGAGCGCGCTTGCTTCGCTGCCTGATCGGCCTGGGTGGCCATGCTGGAGAGCCACCGCGCGTAGGGGTCTGCCGCGGCGGCCATCGCCTGCGCGGCTGGTCCCTGCCACACCTGATGTGTCAGCCCTGTCGTGATCGACCCGAAAGAAGCTGCTGCGTCCGATAATTCGGCCGCTAGCCCGTCCCAGGCGGCGGCCGCAGAAACCATCGGTGCCGACCCTGCGCCAGAGAACAAGCTGGCTGCGTTGATCTCTGGTGGCAAGACGAAATAGTTCACCGGCTCAAACCTTCCCGCGCTCAGCACGGCGTAGCCGAGGCGCACAGGTGGCAAAAATTACGGGCGGACAAAGAATCCTGTCCAGGGAAGTGGTGTACAGCCCACGGTGGGCGGGACGGCGGCACGATCGCAACAACGCTCTGCCGTACATCGGGATTGCGTCGTCGTGCGACTTCGACATCCACAGCCGGCGGACTTCGCATGGTTCAGCGGGTCCGCTGCGGCATGGACGCCGTCGCCAGCGTGGCCACGGTCGACACTCCCCGCTACGTCATCGGCATCACGATGGACAAACGCCGCGCAATGCCGGCAGCACTTGGGTGGCTGATGCGGCGGGCACGTGCCGATGCCCCGGAATTGGGCCCGCGGCTGTCGCTGCGGGCGGTGTAGCAGCCGGGGCCGCAGCATCATGGGCCTCATGGGCCCGAAAACCGCGACATTTTGGCGGAGCAATGATCAGAACTTACTTATCAGTGAACGGTGCACCAGCGGCACGGACATCTGATCAGAACAGGACTGTTGGTAGGTCTATCCACAGGCTAGGTGCCGAGCTGCCGGTCGGCGTTCGCCAGCTGGGCCCGGCGACCTGTTGTCTTCCTAGGCACGCGGGAGCCGGGTCGGGCGCGCTGTCGTTGGTGACTCCTGTGGACCTTCAGGACCTTGAATCCTCCAAGAAGACCGGGAGCCTGGGCGGCAGCAGGAGCGGCCGGACCGGGAACGGCGTGTCGTCCCGGTCCACCGCTCGTCAACGGTTGGGATTGCTCGTGGTTCGAGCCTGCTTGCACGACCGGACGCCCTGAATCTTTTCGAGAGCCGCAGAGTTCTGACGAAGACCGGCGCCGTGCGGGTGCGCTGGGATCGCGGACAGCTCATCGGAGGAGGCTCGTAAGTAGGGTGCTGCGCGTTCTCGCTGAGGTCTTGGACCAGTGGTATTACCTGACATGACGGAGGTGTGAGGATTGAACCGATTTTGCGGAATCGACTGGGCCGAAGGGCATCACGACGTCGCGATCGTCGACGGCGATGGCAAGCTGGTGGCTAAGAAACACATCAGCGACGACCCGGCCGGATTCAGTGCATTGACCGAGCTGCTCGCCGACGCTGGCGATGGCCCGGAAGACCCGATTCCGGTCGCGATCGAAACCCCGCGCGGGCTGCTGGTAGCGGCTCTGCGTGGCACGGGACGGCCGGTTTTCGCGATCAACCCGATGGCTGTCGCGCGTTACCGGGAGCGGCATTCGGTGGCCCGCGCGAAGTCCGACCACGCCGATGCGATGACGCTGGCGAACATTCTTCGCGTTGATGCGCACCTCCATCGACAACTGCCCGCTGACAGCGAATTAGCCCAAGCCATAGCGGTTTTGCCGCGCGCCCAGCAGGATGCGGTGTGGCGACGCACCAAGGCTGGCAACGAACTGCGATCGATCCTGCGCGAATACTATCCGGCGTTCCTGGACACTTTCGCCGGCAAGTCCGCCACCAACCTGGCCAAACCGGAAGCCCGCGCGATCCTGGCCATCGCGCCCACGCCCGCGCACGCCGCCCGGCTCACCAAGGCCCGCATCACTGCCGCGCTGCGGCGCGCCGGTCGCAAACGCGGCATTGACGATCTGGCCACCGACATCCTGCAACGCTTGCGGATCCCGCATTTGCGGCAGCCCGACCTGGTCGAAAAAGCCATGGGCCGCCAGGCGATGGCCCTGCTGGCGATGCTCGACGCCGCCTGCGCCGGCGCTGCCGATCTCGAACAGGCCGCGACCGAGGAATTCCGCAAACACCCCGATTATGCCGTCATCACCAGTTTTCCCGGCCTGGCTGAGGTGACCGGCGCCCGCATCCTCGCCGAGATCGGTGATGACCGCGACCGGTTCGCCGACGGCCGCGCACTGAAGGCATACGCCGGATCAGCGCCAGTCACCAGGGCCTCCGGCAAGGTCACTTCCATCACCCACCGGCGGGTCAAGAACGACCGGCTCGCCGCTGTCGGCTGGGTCTGGGCCACCTACGCCTCGATCAACCCCGGCCCTGCCCGCGCGCACTACCGCGCGCGCCGCGACCACGGCGACCGCCACGCCGCCGCTCTGCGGCACTTGTTCAACAAGATGATCGGCCAGCAGTACCACTGCCTACAAACCCGCCAAACCTTCGACGCACAGAAAGCCTTCAGTCACCCCGGCGACACACCCCAGAATGAAGCTGCCGCTTGACAGTTAGCGGAATCGGAGGTCTGTGGATGAGCCTCGGCGAGGCGGCGTGAAAGTGGGCGCAGCCTTCCCGGGGATGATCTGAAAGTCGAAGTAGTTCTGATCAAGACCGGCGTTGGCGCGCTGGTTGGGAAGGTACGCCCATGCTCACCGTAGTCCACGATGCCGATGAGGCCAGCGGGCACAGCAGCGATGCTGGTCGGTCGTTGTTGGATGAGATTGTCCGTGATGGGGCTCGGCAGATGTTGGCTACGGCGTTGTGGGCCGAGGTCGCTACCTACATCGAGCAGTTCGCCGATCAGCGCGACGAGAACGGCCAGCGCCTGGTGGTGCGCAACGGTTACCACCCGGCCCGTGAAGTGCTGACCGCCGCCGGTGCGGTCACTGTGAGAGCGCCGCGGGTCAACGACCGCCGTGCGGACCCCGACACTGGTGAAAGGCAGCGGTTTTCCTCGGCGATCCTGCCGGCGTGGGCGCGTAAGTCCCCGCAGATCAGCGAGGTGTTGCCGCTGCTGTATCTGCACGGGCTGTCGACCAGCGATTTCGGGCCGGCGTTGGAGCAGTTCCTCGGGTCGGGGGCGGGGTTATCGGCCACCACGATCACCCGCCTGACCAGCCAGTGGCAGCAGGAAGCCCGCGCCTTCGCCGCCCGGGACCTCTCGGGCACCGACTATGTGTACCTCTGGGTCGACGGCATTCACCTCAAGGTCCGCCTGGGACCAGGAGAAGTTGTGTCTGCTGGTGATGCTCGGGGTGCGCGCTGAGGGCCGCCAGGAGCTGGTCGCGATCACCGACGGCTATCGGGAGTCATGCGAGTCGTGGGCTGATCTGCTGCGCGACTGCAAACGGCGCGGCATGACCGCCCCCGTCCTGGCTGTCGGCGACGGCGCATTGGGGTTCTGGAACGCGGTCCGGGAGGTGTTCCCGGCCACCCGCGAGCAACGCTGCTGGTTCCATAAGCAGGCCAATGTCCTTGCTGCACTACCGAACAGCACATCCGGCCGCGTTGGCAGCGATCAAGGACATCTACAACGCCGAGGACATCGACAGGGCCCAGGCAGACGTCAAGGCGTTCGAGGTCGACTACGGCGCCAAATACCCCAAAGCGGTCGCCAAGATCGTCGACGATCTGGACACCTTGCTGGGGTTCTACAAGTACCCCGCCGAGCATTGGATTCACCTGCGCACGACCAATCCGATCGAAAGCACTTTTGCCACAGTACGTTTGAGGACCAAGGTCGCCAAAGGTCCGGGATCACGCGCGGCCGGGCTGGCCATGGCCTACAAGCTGATCGACGCCGCACAGGCCCACTGGCGCGCCGTCAACGCCCCACACCTGGTCGCCCTGGTCCGTGCCGGCGCGGTCTTCCACAAAGGCAAACTCCTCGAACGACCCATCGATATCACCCCACCAGTGCCACCCTCAGACGGCGATCAGCACGCCGGAACGGAGGTCGCCCAAAAACATCCAATCCACAAGTATTGATTATTGCTCTGGCGAATGTCCAAACGGAATCGGGTTTCGGTATGCATACTGGCAGCCGCTCACCAGTGGTCAGACAGGAGGCATCCGATGTCGTTCGTAAGTGTTGTTCCGGAAGTACTGGGGACGGCGACACAACAGGTGGCGCGTATCGGCACATCGCTGAGCAGCGCGAACGCGGCCGCCGCTGCGTCGACCACGCAAGTGCTTGCTGCCGGCGCGGACGAGATATCCGCTGCTATCACAGCGGTTTTCAGTAGTCACGGAGCGCAGTACCAGTCGTTGAGCGCGGCGGCCGCGGAGTTTCACCAGACATTCCTGCAGACACTGAATGCGGCCGGTGGAGCCTACGCGGCGGCGGACGCGGCCGCCGCCTCGCCACTGCAGGCGTTGCAAGACAGTGTTCTGAGCGTGGTGAACGCGCCTACCCAGGCGCTGTTGGGGCGGCCGCTGATCGGTGACGGCGCGAACGGGACTGCCGCCAACCCCAATGGTGGGGCCGGTGGCCTCCTGATCGGCAACGGGGGCAACGGGTTCAGCTTCAACAGCGGGGGCACTCAGAACGGCGGCAGCGGTGGTGCCGCCGGATTGATCGGCAACGGGGGTGCCGGCGGCACCGGCTTCGCGGGCGGCAACGGAGGCGCGGGCGGCAATGGGGGCTTTCTGATCGGCAGCGGCGGCGTCGGCGGTGCCGGAGGGGCAAGTATTCTCACCGACGGCGGCTCTGGCGGAAGCGGAGGCGCCGCCCCCCTGATCGGCTGGGGTGGTAGCGGCGGCGCCGGTGGCGACTCAGGCCTGGGAATCGGCGGGGCCGGCGGCGCCGGTGGTGCGGGGGGAAGACTCGTAGCGATCGGCGGCACCGGCGGTGCAGGCGGTTATGGCGTCGCCTCCGGTGGGGCCGGCGGTGCCGGTGGTGACGGCGGCGGCGCACTGTTCTCCATGAGCGGCGCCGGCGGCGTCGGCGGAACGGGCGTGCAAGTGGGCGGTGCCGGGGGTGCCGGCGGTAACGGCGGTGGTTATCTCTTCGGCCTAGGCGGCGCGGGGGGCGCCGGGGGTGCGGCCCTCGATAACGCCGGTATCGGCGGAGCGGGTGGCGCCGGCGGCACTGCCGGCGTGTTGTTCGGCTATGGCCAGGGCGGCGCCGGCGGTATGGGTGGCTTCGGCACCGCCGCCGGCGGCGCGGCCGGTGCGGGCGGCGGCGGCGCCGCGGTCGTCGGCGTCGGCGTCGGCGGTGCTGGCGGCATCGGCGGGGCCGCCGATGCCGCCGCGGGCACCGGAGGTGCGGGCGGGGGAGGTGGCATCGGCGCGGCGGTCACCGGTCTGGCTCTCGGCGGTATCGGCGGCGCCGGTGGCTTCAGCCTTAACGGGGTCGCCGGGGCCGGCGGCGCGGGCGGCCAGGGAGTCTTGGTCTCGGGCCTGGGTGTCGGAGGTCTCGGTGGCGCAGGTGGCGGCAGCATCAACGGAACCGGTGGCAACGGCGGCGCCGGCGGCAACTCCGGCGGTCTGCTCGCCGTCGGCGCCGGCGGCAACGGCGGTAACGCCGGCAACGGCGTCGGAGCTGCCAGCGGCGGCGCCGGTGGAAGCGTCGGGGGGATCTCGCAGGGCTCCTTCGTCCCGACCTTATTCGGTAACGGCGGCAACGGCGGCAACGGCATCAACGGCGGCGCCGGCGGTACCGGCGGCAGCGGCGGCTTGCTTCTCGGAACCAACGGCAGCAACGGATTGTCATAGTTCCGTAGCGCTCCCGCGGGCGCGGCTTTGCGCGGTGAGCGGGCGCCTCTCGATAGGGTGTCAGGGCCGATCAATCCGATCCCTGAACATCTGAGCTCAATCGGAGGTGCTGCCCGTGGCGGAGTCGACGCCCTTTGGGCTGCGCCCCCGCACCGTCGCCGGCGTGCCATTGGCCACGCTGGGCGCGCAGATCGCAGCAACCCCGGCCAACGTCACCGATGTCCTCATCACCGGCGTGACGCTGCGTGCTCAGGACGTCCAGCCCGGTGACCTGTTCGCGGCGCTCCCGGGCTCGACCACACACGGCGCCCGGCACGCGGCCGACGCGATCGCGCGCGGCGCGGTCGCAGTGTTGACCGACGCCGACGGTGTTGTCGCGATGGGTTCGCAGGTGGCGACTGTGCCGGTCCTGGTGCACCCGGCGCCACGCAGCGTGCTCGGCGGATTGGCGGCCACCGTCTACGGGCGCCCATCCGACCGGGTCACCGTCGTCGGCATCACCGGCACATCGGGCAAGACCACCACGACGTATCTGGTGGAAGCGGGATTGCGGGCCGGCGGCCGGGCAGTCGGTCTGGTCGGCACCATCGGCATCCGCATCGACGGCGTCGACATTCCCAGTGCGCTGACCACGCCCGAGGCGCCGGCCCTGCAGGCGCTGTTCGCCGCGATGGCCGAACAGGGCGTCGACACCGTCGTGATGGAAGTGTCCAGTCACGCGCTGGCGCTGGGTCGGGTCGATGGCACCGACTTTGCCGTCGGCGGCTTCACCAACCTCTCGCGCGACCACCTGGACTTCCACCCGACCATGGCCGACTATTTTGAGGCCAAGGCGCTGTTGTTCGACCCGGCCTCGGCTTTGCGCGCTCGCAGGGTCGTGGTGTGCATCGACGACGACGCCGGACGGGCCATGGCGGCCAGAGCCGGTGACGCGATCACCGTCAGCGTCGCCGGCCAACCTGCGCACTGGCGCGCCCTGGACGTCACGACCACCGGGCCGGCGAGCCAGGAATTCACCGCGGTCGATCCCACCGGGGCGCGACACCGCGTCGGCGTCAACCTGCCGGGCCACTATAACATCGCCAATTGTCTTGTCGCACTTGCTGTTCTGGACGCAGTCGGGGTCTCCCCGGCGCAGGCGGCCCCGGGTCTGCGGGAAACGCGGGTGCCTGGACGGCTCGAGCAGGTCGACCGCGGTCAGCATTTCCTCGCGCTCGTCGACTACGCGCACAAGCCGGGTGCGCTGCGCGCGGTGCTGTCCACGCTGGCCGAGCCGGACCGCCGCCTGGCGGTGGTGTTCGGCGCCGGCGGCGACCGCGACCCCGGCAAGCGGGCGCCCATGGGTGCGGTGGCCGCCGAACTCGCCGACCTCGTCGTCGTCACCGACGACAATCCGCGCAGCGAGGATCCCACCTCCATCCGTCGCGAAATCCTTTCCGGCGCAACCGAAGTAGGTGGTAAGGCGGAACTGATCGAGATCGCAGACAGGCGGCTGGCGATCCGACATGCGGTCGCCTGGGCCAAGCCGGGGGATGTGGTGCTGATCGCCGGGAAAGGTCACGAGACCGGCCAGCGCGGCGCTGACGAGGTGCGTCCGTTCGACGACCGGGTGGAACTAGCGCGCGCTTTGGAGGCCCGTCAATGATCGACCTGACCGTGGCCCAGATCGCCGACATCGTCGGCGGCACCCTGCACGACATCACCCGGGACCAGGCGGCGGCCACCCGGGTCACCGGGACAGTGGAATTCGACTCGCGCGCTGTCGGCCCGGGCGGGCTGTTCCTCGCGCTGCCGGGCGCCCGTGCCGACGGGCACGACCATGCCGCATCGGCGGTGGCCGCAGGCGCCGTTGCCGTGCTGGCAGCCCGGCCGGTGGGCGTGCCCGCCATCGTTGTCGAACCGCAAGCCGCGCAGGACGACCGGGCCTCGGTGCTCGAGCACGACGCCGACGGCTCGGGTGCTGCGGTGCTGGCCGCGCTGGCCAAGCTGGCCAGGGCGGTGGCCGCCGAGCTGGCCTCCAACGGGCTGAGAATCATCGGGATCACCGGCTCGTCGGGCAAGACCTCGACCAAGGACCTGGTGGCCGCGGTGCTGCGCCCGTTGGGCGAGGTGGTGGCACCGCCGGGGTCGTTCAACAACGAGCTGGGTCATCCCTGGACGGTGCTGCGAGCTACCCGCGAAACCGATTTTCTGATTCTCGAAATGTCGGCCCGCCATCCCGGCAATATCGCCGCCCTGGCCGATATCGCAACACCGTCGATCGGCGTGGTGCTCAACGTCGGTACCGCTCACCTGGGCGAATTCGGCTCCCGGGAGATCATTGCCCGAACCAAATCTGAACTGCCGCAAGCGGTTACGTCATCCGGCGTGGTCGTTCTGAACGCCGACGACCCGCTGGTGGCCGCCATGGCCGAGCTGACGGCGGCGCGGGTGGTCCGGGTGAGTCGCAATGCCGGTGACGTGTGGGCCGGGCCGGTGTCACTCGACGAGTTGGCCCGGCCGCAGTTCACCCTGCACGCGGGAGACGTGGAGGCCGAGGTTGCGCTCGGCGTATACGGCGACCATCAGGTGAGCAACGCACTGTGTGCGGCAGCGGTCGCACTGGAATGCGGTGCCAGCGTCGATCAGATCGCGGCGGCGCTCGGCGCGGCGGGTCCGGTGTCGCGCCACCGCATGCAGGTGAGCACCCGCGCCGACGGCGTGACCGTCATCGACGACGCCTACAACGCCAACCCCGACTCGATGCGGGCCGGCCTGCAGGCGCTCGCCTGGATCGCGCACCGCGACGACCAACCGCGACGCAGTTGGGCGGTGCTCGGGGAGATGGCCGAGCTCGGCGAGGATGCGATAACCGAGCACGATCGCATCGGCCGGCTCGCGGTGCGATTAGATGTGTCTCGACTCGTTGTCGTGGGAACCGGGAGGTCGATGAGCGCCATGCACCAGGGTGCGGTGATGGAAGGCTCGTGGGGCTCCGACGGCGACCGAGGGGCTGTCATCGTTGACGATGCGGCCGCTGCCCTCTCTCTATTGCGCGCTGAGCTTCGACCCGGAGACGTGGTTCTGGTCAAAGCGTCCAACTCGGCCGGCTTGGGGGCGCTGGCTGACTCGCTGGTCGCGGATGGCGGGAGCACACGCCCGTGAGACAGATCCTGATCGCCGTCGCCATCGCGGTGACCGTCTCCATCCTGCTGACTCCGGCGCTGATCCGGCTGTTCACCCGGCAGGGTTTCGGTCACCAGATCCGCGAGGACGGCCCGCCGAGTCACCACACCAAGCGGGGTACGCCGTCGATGGGTGGGGTGGCGATTCTGGCCGGCATCTGGGCCGGCTATCTGGGCACCCATCTGTTCGGGCTGGCGTTCGACGGCGAAGGCATCTCGGCGTCGGGTCTGTGTGTGCTGGGCCTGGCCACCGCCCTGGGCGGGGTCGGTTTCATCGACGACCTGATCAAGATCCGCCGCTCGCGCAACCTGGGCCTGAACAAGACGGCCAAGACGGTCGGGCAGATCACCGCCGCCGTCCTGTTCGCGGTGCTGGTGCTGCAGTTCCGCAACAACGCCGGCCTGACGCCGGGCACCGCGGACCTGTCCTACGTGCGGGAGATCGCCACCGTCACCTTCGCGCCGGGACTGTTCGTGCTGTTCTGCGTGGTGGTGGTCAGTGCCTGGTCCAATGCGGTGAATTTCACCGACGGACTGGACGGCCTGGCGGCCGGCTGCATGGCGATGGTCACCGGCGCCTACGTCCTGATCACCTTCTGGCAGTACCGCAATGCCTGCGTCACCGCGCCGGGCCTGGGCTGCTACAACGTGCGCGACCCGCTGGACCTGGCGCTGATCGCGGCCGCCACCGCCGGCGCCTGCATCGGGTTTCTGTGGTGGAATGCCGCGCCGGCCAAGATCTTCATGGGCGACACCGGGTCGTTGGCTCTGGGCGGCATCATCGCCGGCCTGTCGGTGACCAGTCGCACCGAGATTCTCGCGGTGGTGTTGGGGGCTTTGTTCGTCGCCGAGGTCACCTCGGTGGTGTTGCAGATCCTGGCCTTCCGCACCACCGGTCGCCGGGTCTTCCGGATGGCCCCCTTCCATCACCACTTCGAACTCGGCGGCTGGGCGGAAACCACGGTGATCATCCGATTCTGGCTGCTCACCGCGATCAGCTGCGGCCTGGGCGTCGCCCTGTTCTACGGCGAGTGGCTGTCCACGATCGGTGCCTGACGTGCTGGACCCGTTGGCGCCTGGTGCGCCCGTTCTGATCGCCGGGGCCCGGGTGACCGGCCGTGCCGTGCTGTCCGCGTTGACCCGTTTCGGCGCCGCGCCGACGCTGTGCGACGACGACCCCGCGATGCTGGCCCCGCTTGCCGAGAATGGTGTCGCGACCGCCGACCCGGCGACCGCCATCGCGCAGATCCACCGGTTCGCGCTGGTGGTCACCAGTCCCGGGTTCCAGCCGGACACCCCGGTGCTGGCAGCCGCCGCAGCGGCCGGTGTGCCCATCTGGGGTGACGTGGAGCTGGCCTGGCGGCTGGATGCGGCCGGCCACTTCGGGCCACCGCGGCGGTGGCTGGTGGTGACCGGCACCAACGGCAAAACCACGACCACTTCGATGCTGCACGACATGCTGACCGCCGCCGGACTGCGCAGCCGGCTGTGCGGCAACATCGGCGACCCGGTGCTCGACGTGCTGGACCAGCCGTTGGACGTGCTCGCCGTCGAACTGTCCAGCTTCCAGCTGTACTGGGCGCCCTCGCTGCGGCCCGAGGCCGGCGTCGTACTCAACATCGCCGAAGACCACCTGGACTGGCACCACACCATGGCCGCCTACACCGCCGCCAAGGCCCGGGTGCTCACCGGCCGGGTCGCGGTCGTCGGCTTGGACGACGACCGGGCGGCGGCGCTGCGCGACACCGCGTCGGCGGCGGTCCGGGTGGGCTTCCGGCTCGGTACACCCGCGCCCGGAGAACTCGGCGTGCGCGACGGGCAGCTGGTCGACCGCGCGTTCGCCGAGGGCCTGCCGCTGCTGCCGGTGACGTCGATTCCGGTGCCCGGTCCGGTCGGCGTGCTTAACACCCTGGCAGCCGCGGCGCTGGCGCGCGCGGTGGATGTGCCCCCCGAAGCGATCGCCGCGGCCATCGACTCGTTTCAGCTGGGCCGCCACCGCTGTGAAGTGGTGACTGTCGTCGACGGCATCACCTATGTCGACGATTCCAAGGCCACCAACCCGCACGCCGCGCAGGCGTCGGTGCTGGCCTATCCCCGGGTGGTGTGGCTGGCCGGCGGTCTGCTCAAGGGCGCATCCCTGGATGCCGAGGTCGCGCGCATCGCGTCGCACCTGGTCGGAGCGGTCCTCTTCGGGCGAGACCGCGCCGAGGTTGCCGACGCGTTATCACGACACGCCCCCGATGTCCCCGTCGTACAGGTCGTTACAGGTGAGGATGTTGGGATGCATGCGACTGGTGTGGTTTCTGTTGCTGATGTGACACAAGTCAATAAAGGCGGCGAGGATGTCGGATCTCGTGTGATGGCCGCGGTCGTGGCCGCGGCCCGCGAGCTGGCCACGCCCGGGGACGCGGTGTTGCTCGCCCCGGCTGGCGCATCGTTTGACCAGTTCACCGGCTATGCCGCACGGGGCGACGCATTCGCGGCCGCCGTCCGCGCCGCGGTCCGGTAGGGGTGTGGGTATCGCAGTGACCCGGCTGTTCCGCCGGGACAAGGGGGAGAAGGCCGGCGCTGCCGAGGTGACGGGACAGGCCGACCAGGCCGATGCGGCCGTTGCCGAGGATGCCGGCGCGCCCAAGGCCGAGCCGGGCGGGCCGCGCACCGCGTTCGGCGCCTGGCTGGGCCGGCCCATGACCTCGTTTCACCTGATCATCGCTGTTACCGCGCTGCTGACGTCGCTCGGCCTGATCATGGTGCTGTCGGCCTCCGGTGTGCACTCATACGACAACGACGGGTCGGCCTGGGTCATCTTCGGCAAGCAGGTGCTCTGGACCATCGTCGGGCTGGTCGCCTGCTACGCCGGGTTGCGGATGTCGGTGCGGTTCATCCGGCGCATTGCCTTCACCAGCTACGCGATCACCATCATCCTGCTGGTTCTGGTGCTCATTCCGGGTATCGGCAACCTGGCCAACGGGTCTCGCAAGTGGTTCGTCATCGCGGGCTTCTCCATGCAGCCCTCCGAGCTGGCGAAGATCGCCTTCGCGATCTGGGGCGCCCACCTGCTGGCGGCCCGGCGCCTGGAGCGGGCCTCGCTGCGCGAAATGCTGATTCCGCTGGTGCCGGCCGCGCTGATCGCGCTGGGGCTGATCGTGGCGCAGCCTGACCTCGGGCAGACCGTCTCCCTGGGCATCATCCTGCTGGGGCTGCTCTGGTATGCCGGGCTCCCGCTGCGGGTCTTCGTCAGTTCGCTCGGCGCGGTCTTCGCCGCCGGGGCCGTGTTGGCCATGTCGGCGGGCTATCGCTCTGACCGGGTGCGGTCCTGGCTCGACCCCGAAGACGACCCGATGGACACCGGTTATCAGGCGCGACAGGCCAAGTACGCGCTGGCGCACGGCGGCATCTTCGGCGACGGCCTGGGCCAGGGTGTGGCCAAGTGGAACTATCTGCCCAATGCCCACAACGACTTCATCTTCGCGATCATCGGCGAGGAGCTCGGGCTCATCGGGGCGGTGGGTCTGCTGGGACTGTTCGGATTGTTCGCCTACACCGGCATGCGCATCGCCCGCCGGTCCGCCGATCCGTTCCTGCGCCTGCTCACCGCCACCACAACGTTGTGGGTGCTCGGGCAGGCATTCATCAACATCGGCTATGTGATCGGCCTGCTGCCTGTGACCGGCCTGCAGTTGCCGCTGATCTCCGCCGGTGGAACATCAACGGCGGCAACACTTTTCATGATCGGGATCATGGCGAATGCGGCCCGGCACGAACCGGAGGCGGTGGCCGCACTGCGCGCCGGCCGCGACGACAAGGTCAACCGGCTGCTGCGGCTGCCGCCGCCGGAGCCATATGTGCCCAGCCGGATCGAGTCGTTCCGCGAGCGCAAGCGTCCGCAACCGGCCCGCAAGCCGCCGCGGGAGCCGGTCCGGCGGGTCGCCGGGCCGCCGCAGAAGGCGCAGCCGCGTACCAGTCGGCGGTCTGCGGGAAGCGGCCGCGGGCGGGAAAGGCATCATAGATCTGGCCAGCAATACGCTGGCCGGCGCCAGCCAGGGCGCGTAGGGGCATTGGAAGGTCAGCGTTACGGGTGAACGACAAGGTCACAGAGCCGGCCGGCGGGCCAGGGGACAGCCCCCTGCCCGCCGGTGGTGCGTTCTCTGTCGTGCTGGCCGGTGGCGGGACCGCCGGTCACGTGGAGCCGGCCATGGCCGTGGCCGACGCGCTGACCGCCCTTTGCCCCGGGATCAGGATCACCGCGCTGGGCACCGCCCGCGGGCTGGAGACTCGGCTGGTACCCGCACGCGGCTACCAGCTGGAGCTGATCACGCCGGTGCCGCTGCCACGAAAGCCCAGCGGCGACCTGGCCCGCCTGCCACCCCGCGTTTGGCGCGCCGTCCGGGAAACTCGGGCGGTGCTCGACAAGGTGGCCGCCGACGTCGTCATCGGTTTCGGCGGTTACGTGGCGTTGCCGGCCTACCTGGCTTCGCGCGCTAGGCCGGGGCGCCGCCGCATCCCGGTGGTGATTCACGAGGCCAATGCCCGGGCCGGGCTGGCGAACCGGGTGGGCGCCCGGACCGCCGACCGGATCCTGTCCGCCGTGCCCGATTCGGGGCTGCGGCGCGCCGAAGTGGTGGGAGTGCCGGTACGGGCGGCGATCACAACGTTGAACCGCGCCGCCCTGCGCGCGCAGGCGCGGGCCCACTTCGGCTTCGCCGACGACGCCCGCGTGCTGCTGGTGTTCGGCGGCTCCCAGGGCGCCGTCTCGCTGAACCGGGCCGTCTCCGCCGCGGCCGCCGACCTGGCCGCCGCCGGCGTGTCCGTGTTGCACGCGCACGGCCCCAAGAACACTCTCGACCTGCGCACACCCGATCCTGGCGATCCGCCGTATCTGGCAGTGCCCTACCTGGACCGGATGGACCTGGCCTACTCCGCCGCCGACATGGTGATCTGCCGATCGGGCGCGATGACGGTGGCCGAGGTCTCGGCCGTCGGCCTGCCCGCCATCTACGTGCCGCTGCCGATCGGCAACGGAGAGCAGCGGCTCAACGCGCTGCCGGTGGTCAACGCCGGGGGCGGCATGATCGTCGCCGATGCCGCGCTGACGCCGGAGCTGGTGGCGCGCGACGTATCCGGGCTGCTCAACGACGCGCCCCGGCTGGCGGCGATGACTGCGGCGGCGGCCCTGGTGGGGCACCGCGACGCCGCGCAGCAGGTGGCGCGGGCGGCGCTGGATGTCGTCCGCCAGATGCGCGGAGCCCGCCGGTGACCGCCGAACAGCTGCCGCCGGAGCTGCAGCGCGTGCACATGGTGGGCATCGGTGGCGCCGGCATGTCCGGCATCGCCCGCATCCTGCTGGACCGCGGCGGGATGGTGTCGGGCTCGGACGCCAAAGAGTCGCGCGGTGTGCATGCGCTGCGGGCGCGCGGCGCGCTGATCCGGATCGGTCACGACGCGTCGTCGCTGGATCTGCTGCCCGGCGGCGTCACCGCCGTGATCACCACTCACGCCGCGATCCCCAAGACGAATCCCGAGCTGGTCGAGGCCCGGCGCCGCGGGATCCCGGTGGTATTGCGGCCGGTGGTGTTGGCCAAGTTGATGGCCGGGCGCACCACCTTGATGGTGACCGGCACGCACGGCAAGACGACGACCACGTCGATGCTGATCGTCGCGCTGCAGCACTGCGGGCGCGACCCGTCGTTCGCCGTCGGCGGCGAGCTCGGCGAGGCCGGCACCAACGCCCATCACGGCAGCGGCGACTACTTCGTCGCCGAAGCCGACGAAAGCGACGGCACGCTGCTGGAGTACACCCCGAACGTCGCGGTGGTGACCAATATCGAGTCCGACCACCTGGACTTTTACGGCAGCACCGACGCATATGTCGGGGTGTTCGACTCCTTCGTCGAGCGCCTCGCCCCCGGCGGTGCGCTGGTGGCCTGCGCCGACGACCCGGGAGCTGCGGCACTGGCGCAGCGCACGGACGAGCTGGGCATCCGGGTGCTTCGCTACGGATCGCAATCGGGGGGACCGCTGGCCGCTCGCCTGCTGTCCTGGGAGCAGCACGGCACCGAAGCCGTTGCCCTCATCCAGCTTGCCGACGAGCCGCAGCAGCGGGTGATGCGGCTGTCGGTGCCGGGACGCCACATGGCACTCAATGCACTGGCGGCGCTGCTGGCGGCGACCGAGACCGGCGCGCCCGTCGACGAAGTGCTCGACGGGCTGGCCACGTTCGAAGGCGTACGGAGGCGCTTCGAACTGGTCGGCACCGCCAATTCGGTGCGGGTGTTCGACGACTATGCCCATCACCCCACCGAGATCAGCGCCACCCTGGCGGCGGTCCGTTCCGTCGTCCAGCAGAGCGGCAGCGGTCGCTCACTTGTCGTGTTTCAGCCCCATTTGTATTCGCGGACAAAGGCTTTCGCTCAAGCATTCGGGCACGCACTGGACGGCGCCGACCGCGTGTTCGTACTCGACGTCTACGGCGCGCGCGAACAACCTCTGACCGGCATCAGCGGAGCCAGCGTCGCCGAACATGTCAGCGTTCCGGTGCGCTACCTGCCGGACTTCTCGGCGGTGGCCGAAGAGGTGGCCGACGCCGCGGCACCGGGCGACGTCGTTGTCACCATGGGCGCGGGCGACGTGACGCTGCTCGGCCCCGAGATCCTCGCCGCGCTGCGGATGCGGGCCAACCGCAGCGCACCGGGTCGGGGAGTGTCGCAGTGAGCGAACCCGGCGAACCAGGGGCTCGACCCACCGATCTGGCGAGCGAGGCTCCCGGCTCCGCCGACACCGGCGAAGAGACGACCGAGCCGCTTGCCACCGGTACCTCGCAAGCCCCGGAACCCCAACCGGAGTCCCAAGAGGAAGAGGACTTCGAAGGGCCGCGCCGGCGTGCCCGCCGGGAACGCGCGGAGCGCCGGGCCGCCCAGGCGCGCGCCACCGCCATCGAGGAGGCCCGTCGCGAGGCAAAACGGCGCGCGAAGGGGACGGTCCTTCCCGAGCCCAAACCCGTCGGGCGCGGCGTCGTTCGCGGCCTGAAGATGCTGTTGGCCACGGTGCTGCTGGTGGTCGTCGGGATCGGCCTCGGGCTGATCCTCTACTTCACGCCCGCGATGTCGGCGCGCAACGTCGTGGTCACCGGCACCGGCGTGGTGACGCGGGAGGAGGTGCTCGACGCCGCCCAGGTGCGGATCGGGACACCGCTGCTGCAGATCGACACCAATCTGGTCGCCGACCGGGTCGCCGCGATCCGGCGGGTGGCCAGCGCGCGGGTCCAGCGACAGTACCCGTCGGCGCTGCGCATCACCATCGTCGAGCGGATCCCGGTGGTGGTGAAGGATTTTCCGGACGGACCGCACCTTTTCGATCGCGACGGCGTTGACTTCGCGACCGATCAGCCGCCGCCGTCGGTGCCCTACATCGACGCCGACAATCCGGGGCCCACCGATCCGGCCACCCTGGCCGCGCTGAAGGTGTTGAGCACGCTGCGACCTGAGGTCGCCGGCGAGGTGGGGCGGATCGCGGCGCCGTCGGTGTCCTCGATCACCCTCACCCTGACCGACGGCAGGGTGGTGATCTGGGGGACCACCGACCGCGCCGCCGAGAAGGCCGAAAAATTGGCGGCGTTGTTGACCCAGCCGGGACGCACCTACGACGTGTCCAGCCCGGACCTGCCAACAGTGAAGTAGCGCGAGCGGACGCCAGAGCCCCCAATATGTGCGGGAAGAAGGAGTTTTCGCGTCTGCTCGCGCCGCGGACGCAACCAAAAAACCCGTCGGCGCGTCGGCGCGCCTGCACGGCTAGTGCCCGTCGTACCCATACGGTTCTGGTTACGCGGAACTACTTGACATAACTCTAACTCTATGGTTGAGGTTGAGGGTTTTGCAAGGAGACACACCGCACGCAGACCCAGGGGAACTTGAGTCCATCAGGGAGGAAGACGAATGATGACCCCCCCACACAATTACCTGGCCGTTATCAAGGTCGTGGGCATCGGTGGTGGCGGCGTCAACGCCGTCAACCGGATGATCGAGCAAGGCCTCAAGGGCGTGGAGTTCATCGCCATCAATACCGACGCGCAGGCGTTGCTGATGAGCGATGCCGACGTCAAGCTCGACGTCGGCCGTGACTCGACTCGCGGACTGGGCGCCGGCGCCGACCCGGAAGTCGGCAAGAAGGCGGCCGAGGACGCCAAGGAGGAGATCGAGGAGCTGCTGCGCGGCGCAGACATGGTGTTCGTCACCGCCGGTGAGGGCGGCGGCACCGGTACCGGTGGGGCGCCCGTCGTCGCCAGCATCGCACGCAAACTCGGCGCGCTGACTGTCGGCGTCGTAACCCGGCCGTTCTCGTTCGAGGGCAAGCGGCGCAGCAATCAGGCCGAGAACGGCATCTCAGCGCTGCGGGAGAGCTGCGACACCCTCATCGTGATCCCCAACGACCGCCTGCTGCAGATGGGCGACGCGGCGGTCTCGCTGATGGACGCCTTCCGCAGCGCCGACGAGGTATTGCTCAACGGTGTCCAGGGCATCACGGACCTGATCACCACCCCGGGCCTGATCAATGTCGACTTCGCCGACGTCAAGGGCATCATGTCCGGTGCCGGCACCGCCCTGATGGGTATCGGTTCGGCCCGCGGCGAGGGCCGCTCCCTCAAAGCCGCCGAGATCGCCATCAACTCGCCGCTGTTGGAAGCCTCGATGGAGGGCGCGCAGGGCGTGCTGATGTCGATCGCCGGTGGTAGCGACCTGGGGCTGTTCGAGATCAACGAGGCTGCCTCGCTGGTGCAGGACGCCGCCCATCAGGACGCCAACATCATCTTCGGCACCGTGATCGACGACTCGCTCGGCGACGAGGTGCGCGTCACTGTGATCGCGGCGGGCTTCGACGCCGGTCCCGGCCGGAAAGCCGTCAGCGGCAACGAAACCGGTGGTGCTCATCGCATCGAGACGGCCAAGGCCGGCAAGCTCACCTCGACGCTGTTCGAACCGGTCGACGCCGTCAGCGTCCCGCTGCACACCAACGGTGCGACCCTGAGCATCGGTGGCGACGACGACGACGTCGATGTGCCGCCCTTCATGCGCCGCTGAGGTCTCGATTTGCTTGCCACTGCGCGACAAACCGGCCTCGAAACATCGTGGCCCGACGTCGATGCACCCTGACAAGCAACGGAATCCAGATACTGGGGACGTGAGCGTTCGGATCCGCCGGGTAACCACCACTCGGGCGGGCGGCGTGTCGAAACCGCCGTTCGACACCTTCAACCTCGGCGACCACGTCGGTGACGACCCGGCTGCCGTGCGGGCCAACCGGTCCCGGCTGGCCAAAGCCGTCGGTCTGCCTGGCAACCGGGTCGTGTGGATGAATCAGGTGCACGGCACCCACGTCGAGGTGGTGGATGCACCGCAGCGCGAGGCCCTGCATGACACCGACGGAATGGTCACGGCGACAACGCGATTGGCCCTGGTCGTGGTGACGGCCGACTGCGTGCCGGTGTTGCTCGCGGATGCGCGGAGCGGTGTCGTCGGCGCGGTGCACGCCGGTCGCGTCGGCGCCCAGCACGGCGTGGTGGCGCGGACCGTCGAGGCGATGCAGGAGCTGGGTGCCCAGGTCGGTGACATTTCGGCGCTGCTGGGTCCTGCGATCAGCGGCCGCAACTACGAGGTGCCCGAGGCGATGGCCGCCGAGGTGGAATCCGCGTTGCCCGGCAGTCGCACCAAGACCCCTGCCGGCACCCCGGGTCTGGATCTACGGGTCGGAATCGCCGGCCAGCTTCGTCGGCTCGGCGTCACCTCCATCGAGGTCGACCCGCGCTGCACCGCCGCCGACCCGGCGCTGTTCAGTCACCGGCGCAACGCACCGACCGGCCGGCTGGCATCCCTGATCTGGATGGAAACACCGGGATGACCGCCGAGGACGCAGCACAGAGTGAGCGCCAATCCGACTTGACCCGCGCGTTGGCCTCGGTGCGTTCCCGGCTTGCGGCGGCCGCGGAGGCGGCCGGTCGCAAAGTCGGAGAAATCGAGCTGCTGCCGATCACCAAGTTCTTCCCGGCGACCGATGTGGCGATCCTGGCCCGATTGGGCTGCCGGGCGGTCGGCGAGTCGCGGGAGCAGGAGGCCTCGGCGAAGGTGGCCGAGGTGGCGCGGTTGCTGGGCGCGTCCCCGGACGGCCGATCTCGGGACCTGCAGTGGCACATGGTGGGCCAGATCCAGCGCAAGAAGGCCAAGTCGCTGGCCCGCTGGGCGCACACCGCCCACTCGGTGGACAGCGAGCAGTTGGTGACCGCCCTGGAGCGGGCGGCGTCCGGCGCGCTCGCAGAGCGCCGCCGCAGCGCGCCGCTGCGGGTATACGTGCAAGTCAGCCTTGATGGCGACGTGTCGCGCGGCGGGGTCGACATCGCCCAGCCCGCCGTGGTGGATCGGGTCTGCGAACTGGTGGACGGTGCCGCCAGCCTGGAACTGGTCGGGTTGATGGGCGTCCCGCCGCTGGACTGGGAGCCCGAACATGCCTTTGACCGGCTGCAATCCGAGCACTGCCGGGTACTCCGGGCCTTCCCTCATGCCGTGGGATTGTCGGCCGGCATGTCGGGCGACCTCGAGATCGCCGTCAAACATGGATCGACGTGTGTGCGTGTCGGTACCGCGCTATTGGGTCAACGGCGGTTACGGTCACCGTGAATAGTCACTCGAGTCACACCTTCATCACAAACAACATATATCCCAGGCTAGAAGGGGTCGCACGATGAGCACTCTGCACAAGGTCAAGGCCTACTTCGGTATGGCTCCGATGGAGGATTACGACGACGAGTATTACGACGACCGCACGCCGTCCCGGGGTTATTCACGGCCCCGATTCGACGACGAATACGGGCGTTACGAGGGGCGGGATCGGGAATACGACGAGCCTCGCCGGGACCCGCGCGGCGACCTGCGCGGCGAGCTGCGCGGTGAGCCCGCCGACTACCCGCCGCCGAGCAGCTACCGCGGCGGCTACCCCGAGGAGCCGCGCTTCCAGCCGCGCGAGTTCGACCGGCCCGACATGGCGCGGCCCCGCCTGGGATCGTGGCTGCGGAGCTCCACGCGTGGTGCGCTGGCGATGGACCCGCGGCGGATGGCGATGATGTTCGAGGACGGCCACCCGCTGTCGAAGATCACCACGCTGCGGCCCAAGGACTACAGCGAGGCGCGCACCATCGGAGAGCGGTTCCGCGACGGAACGCCGGTCATCATGGATCTGGTCTCGATGGACAACGCCGACGCCAAGCGACTGGTCGACTTCGCCGCCGGCCTGGCTTTCGCGCTGCGCGGGTCGTTCGACAAGGTGGCGACCAAGGTGTTCCTGCTGTCGCCGGCCGACGTCGACGTATCGCCGGAGGAGCGCCGCCGGATCGCCGAAACCGGTTTCTACGCTTACCAATAGGCGGAACTCTGCGGCGCGGCCCGGTAGGTCACCAGGTGGCCGACCGGGCCGTGTGCGTACCGGCTGTCCCCGTGCGATATGTGCGGCGCGGCCGGGTCGGTAGTCTTGCTGGTGCCGCTGCCGTAGCGGCGACGGACTTCCTCTCATTCTCATCGTTAAGGTCGGGCTCTCGTTGGTGCTGTTCTTTCAGATCCTTGGGTTTGCGTTGTTCACCTTCTGGCTGCTGCTCATCGCGCGGGTGGTCATCGAGTGGATCCGCTCGTTCAGTCGGGACTGGCGGCCCACCGGCGTCACGGTGGTGATCCTGGAGCTCATCATGTCGATTACCGATCCACCGGTGAAGTTGCTGCGTCGGCTGATCCCACAGATCACCATCGGCGCCGTTCGTTTGGACCTGTCGATCCTGGTGTTGTTGCTCGTGGCATTCATCGGGATGCAGTTGGCGTTCAGTGCTGCGGCGTAGCGGCTGCTGGCCACGGACCGAATATAGCTAGGAGACGGTTCGGCCACGATTCGGCGACAAGTAGGATGCGCGTGATTTTTCTCATCTAAGAAATGTGATTTATTTGCCTTAGAGATTGAAATTGCTCCTTATTTATTAGTCCAATCGGCGACCGCCGAGTCTGGTGTGACAGGATGGGCGGCAGTTGCCAGACGGCTACCGCACCGTTTTAGACTCTCCAGATCGCTTGACCGTCCAGGAACTTTGAGGGGACAAAGAATGCCGCTTACACCTGCCGACGTCCACAATGTGGCGTTCAGTAAGCCGCCCATCGGCAAACGCGGGTACAACGAAGATGAGGTTGACGCCTTCCTCGACCTGGTGGAAAACGAGCTGACCCGGCTGATCGAGGAGAACTCCGATCTGCGTCAGCGCATCGCCGAGCTAGACCAGGAGTTGGCCGCGGGGGGAGGCGGGGGTGCCGCCGCGCCCACCATCGCGCAGCCGATCCCGGCGTTCGAGCCCGAGCCGGAGCCGGTCAAGCCGGTGCCCGTCGCGGCCCCCGCTGCGGCGCCGTCGTCCAGCAACGAGGAACAGGCCATGAAGGCCGCGCGGGTGCTCAGCCTGGCTCAGGACACCGCTGACCGGTTGACCGGCACCGCCAAGGCTGAGGCGGACAAAATGCTGTCCGACGCGCGGACGAATGCGGACCAGATCCTCAGCGAGGCTCGCCACACCGCCGAGACCACCGTCGCGGAGGCTCGCCAGCGGGCCGATGCGATGCTTGCCGATGCCACCTCGCGGTCGGAGACCCAGCTGCGCCAGGCGCAGGAGAAGGCCGACGCCCTGCAGGCCGACGCCGAGCGCAAGCACTCCGAGATCATGGGGACCATCAACCAGCAGCGGACTGTGCTGGAAGGCCGCCTCGAGCAGCTGCGGACGTTCGAGCGCGAATACCGGACCCGGCTCAAGACATACCTGGAATCCCAGCTCGAAGAGCTCGGCCAGCGTGGGTCTGCGGCTCCGGTCGATTCCAGCGCGGACGCGGGCGGATTCGACCAGTTCAATCGCGGCAACTGACGCATCGCGGGGGGGCTGGACAAGCGCGGGCTGCCCCTCCGGCGCTGCCGACCCTGGTAGGTTGGGCAGTCGCACCGCGCCGGCCGGAGGATGACCAATGTTGATCATTGCGCTCGTATTAGCCCTGATCGGGCTCGTCGCCCTGGTGTTCGCGGTGGTGACGAGCAATGAGCTGGTGGCGTGGGTGTGTATCGGCGCCAGCGTGCTGGGGGTCATCTTGCTGATCGTCGATGGGGTACGGGAGCGCCAGCAGCGCGACGCTGCCGCCGCGGACGAGCCGAACACCGAGGACGAGGACGACGGCGAACCTCTCGAGGCCGTCGACTACCCGGAAGAGGCCGACGAGGCCGACGCCTCGACTGCGGAGACTCCAGAGACCGCCGAGGAAGCGGTAGACGAAAGCTCCAAGAAGTAGCGGATTCCAGCGCTACGGGAGGTCGCGGGCCGGTGTAGCCAGCAGCGCCCGCACCTCGTCGTCGGTGACCTGGCGAAAATCCGCATAGACTTGCCCGACGGCATCGAAGTCGACCGGCATCGTGGCGCACACCACATCATCGGCTTCGGCGGTGAGTTGGCGGCAGGCAGAGCGGGGTGCCACCGGCACCGCGACCACCACCGATTGCGCACCGGCGGCGCGCGCCGTCCGGACCGCGGCCAACATGCTCGCGCCGGTGGCGATGCCGTCGTCAACCAGTACCACGGTGCGGCCGTGCGGGTCGGCTTCCGCCCGACCGCCGCGGTAGGCGTTTACCCGCCGGCGCAGCTCCGTCGTCTCGCTCTCGATGACCGAGCGCACCTGATCCTCGTCGATGTGCAGGCTCGACACCACGTCGTGGTTCATCACCACCCGCCCGCCGCTGGCCAGCGCGCCCATGGCCAGTTCGGGCCAGTTCGGCACGCCGAGCTTGCGCACTACGAAGACGTCCAGATAAGCGCTCAGGGCCGCGGCGACCTCCCACGCGACGGGCACCCCGCCGCGGGCCAGTCCGAGCACCAGCAGCCCGGGTTTGCCTCGGTAGGACGCTAGTTCGGCCGCCAGCACCCGACCCGCTTCGCGGCGGTCGCGGTACCTGCGAGCCGGCTTCCGCCGGAGAAATCCCCTGGAAGGGGTCATGTCACACTCCCGACTGCAGGAACCCAGCGTACGACCCCGGCGCGCCTGGAATCGAGTCAGCGGTGTGGGTCGTCGGCAGTCGGGACACGTCGGCCTGAGCGCAGTCTGAACGCCGCTGGCGCAGACTCGGCAGACCGCGGCTCACATCGGCGCCGCTGCGCCCCTGCGGAGCGTTGACACGTTCAAGGCCACTGCAAACACCGTGCGAAACTCGAGATGTCGTCGATTGTTGATCGGTACACGTCGCCAAGTGCCTCGGGCAACAGCGCGTCGCCGCCGTGGCAGGTGCCGCCCGACGGAGCGGCTGACGGCGCTCACTCCTGCATGCAGTAGCTTGCGGGCGTATGCGAGACCTTCGTCGCGGAACGGGTCGAGTTCGTTCACCGCGATGACGTGTGGCGGCAGGCCCACGAGATCGTCGGGCTGGGCGCGGTAGGGCCAGCACAGGGGATTGTTGTCATTTCCGCCGCTGGGATCGTAGACGCTCGCCAGCACGTCCATGGCGCTGACGTCGAGCAGGTAGCCGTCGTTCTCATGCAGTGAGGGCAGGTCGGGGGATTTGGTGCCCCAGTACCGCGCATGCTGCCAAATGTCGTCGTGGTCCGGATCGCCTGGCGCTCTTCGTCGCTGAGCGGGGCGTTGCGCGCCGGCAGGACATAGTTCGGGGTCCGCTGGAAGACCATGACGTGGGCCGCGGTCTGAGCGACGATGGGGATGAGTGGAATGGCGGTGGCTCCGGTGCCGATCACCGCGACGCGCTTGCCCGCGAAGTCTACTCTCTTCTGTGGCCAGCGGCCGGTCACGTACGATTCGCCTGCGAACGTGTCTATCCCGGGAAACGGTGGCGTGTAGGGCAGCGACAGCACACCGGTCGCCGCCACCAGGTACTTGCAGGTGTAGGTATCGCCTTGGTCGGTTGTCACGGTCCAGCGTTGGTCGGTTTCGTCGTACACCGCCGACTCCACCCGCGTCTGGAACTGAATGTCGCGGCGCATGACGAAACGATCGGCCACGTATTGCAGGTACGCCAACGCCTCGGCCTGGGTAGGGTATCGCTCCTGCCAATCCCACTCGTCCTGAAGCTCTTTGGAGAAGGAGAAGGCGTATACCCAACTTTGACTGTCGGTTCGGGCGCCGGGGTATCTGTTCCAGTACCAGGTGCCACCGACATCGGGTGCGGCTTCGATGACCCGGGCCGACAAGCCTAGTTGTCGAAGCTCCCACAGCATCCGGAGGCCGCTGAATCCGGCTCCGATCACGACGGCTTCAAAGTGCTTGGTAGTGCTCATGATTTGTCTTCGATCCTTTGGTGCGGTTCGAGTTGTGCGGTTCGGGCATCAGCGAAAATTGGGCGCGACCTCGGTCACGAAGAGCTCGACGTGTTCGTCGCTCCATTCCGGCGGCAGCCCCGGTGGCAAGGTCCAGCTGTAGAACCGGGTTAACTCGTTGTCGTCGATGAAGTCGGTGAGGATCTCGTTGGCCTGCTCGGGTGTCACGATCAGGCAGCCCTGCTGCTCGAGCGCGGCGCGGTCGTGCGCCGGTTGGACGAAATCCAAACCGGCTTCTTTCGTCCAGGTCGCGTAACGGTTGATCTGGTAGGACAAGTGCGCTTGGGCTTGCTTCCACCGCGCCTCGGGATCTCGTGAAACCAATAGCCACATCATCGCCGAGGCTACTTGCGCAACGTCGGGATCTTTACCGGCTTTCCGCAGTTCGTCGCGGTAGGTGGGGATCATCGGCCCGATCGGGCCCAGTCCGAGGAATCCGTCGCAGTGTTTGGCCGCTCGGCGAATAGCCGCTGGGGTGGTCCCGCCGGCCCACAGCGGCAGCGCCGCGCCCTGCACCGGAAGCGGCCGCAGCGACACCTCGCCGTAGCGGTAGTACTTGCCCTGGTGGGTCACCGTCTCGCCCGCAAAGAGGCTGCGCAACAAGGGAAGCGCCTCGTTAAGCCGCCCCGCCCGCTCGGTGGGATCGATGCCGAATCCCGCGAACTCCTGCCCGCGGTAGCCGCCACCTATGCCGAGCTCCAACCGGCCGTTCGACACGATGTCGACGACAGCGGCATCCTCGGCGACCCGCAGCGGATCGTGAAAGGGCAGGATCAGGATGCCGGTACCGATACGAATCCGCTTGGTACGCGCCGCGATTGCGGCGGCCATCGGAGAAACGGACGGCAGGTAGTCGTCGTCGCAGAAATGATGTTCGGAGATCCAGACGTCGTCCCAACCGAGTGTTTCGGCTCGCACGATCTGATCGAGAATCCCGTCGTAGAGCTTCGCCGGATCCTGACGGCTCCCGGGCGGATTACGGAAGTCGTAGTAGAGACCGAAGCGAACTCGCTTGCGCGTCACGGTCCTCGCTCCTCGGTGTCAGGCGGGATCGAACGACACGGGCAGGCTGCCCGGCACGCGGAAGAACGACGACGACCACTCGATGTGCCCGGGGTGGTCCAGGCGCAGGTTGCGGGCCCTTTCGAAAAAGGTTCGGAAGCCAATCTCCGCCTCGAGGCGCGCCAGGTGCTGGCCGAGGCACCAGTGGCGACCCCCACCGAAGGACAGGTGATCGGTGTCGGTTCGCGAGATGTCGAAGCGATCGGGGTCGGGAAAATGCCCCGGGTCGCGGTTCCCGGAAGCCACCATCGCCCACACCTGCGCGCCGGCAGGAATGGTCTTGCCGCCGAATTCGCAGTCCTCCCAGAGAATTCGCCAGTTGAACAGGATCGGCCCCTCGAAGCGCAGGCACTCCTGAACGGCGAGTGGCCACTTCGAGGGATCCCACGCCGACGACGACCGCAACGCCCCCAGGGCCACGACGCACCAATGGTGTTTCCGGATGGTCTGCCACGGGTACGGACGCAAGATGAGAGAACGTATGATCTTAGTAGTCGCCTATTTCTTTGAACTCGAAATATATCGACGCTCATTGACCATCGGTGCACATTGGTCATACGCTTTGATCAAGTACGTCCGTAGATCCGCCTGCGACGGCGGGATTTTGGTAGGTGAGGAATTGATGAACGCGAACAGCACTGCTCCCAGCGTCTTCGACGCCGGCCTACCCACGTTCAGCTACGACCTCAACGCCACTCCGCATGACGTCCTCGAGGACCTCCGAAACGCGCAATCGCGCTCACCTATCGCAATCGGGCCGCTCGGTCCGGAGATACTGGACTATGGGATGGCTCGCGACCTTCTGCGCGACAACAGATTCCGCCTACCCCCTGGAGTCACCTTGGCGGCACAAGGCATCACGTCAGGGCCGTTGTTCGACAAGATGGCGAACAGCCTCCTGGGCCTGGACGGTGCATCACATGTGAGGTTGCGCAAGCTGGTATCCAAGGCGTTCACTCCTCGTGCGACCTCGCGTCTTCAAGACACCATCCGCGACGTGGTCAACGGGTTGATTGACCAGGTCGCCGACGCCGGACGGTGCGACGTCGTTACCGACATTTCGTACCAGTACCCGACCCCGATCATCTGCGCGCTACTCGGTGCGCCCCCCGAGGACTGGCAGATGTTCGCGGACTGGACAGAGGAGGTTTTCAAGGCCCTCAACTTCCAGCCTCACTTCAACTTCGACGAGGCCGCGATTATGCGCGCGTGGAGCGAACTCGACGCCTACGTCGACGGCATGGTCGCGGCCCGACGAGACAATCTCAGGGAAGACCTGCTGTCCGAGCTGATCCGTGCCGAAAGTGACGGTGACCGGCTCAACCTCGACGAACTCCGCATGCTGGTGGCCGGATTCCTGATGGCCGGAACGGACACGACGCGAAACCAATTGTCGGCGTCAGTGCAGGTGCTGTGCGAGCATCCTGACCAATGGGCGAAGTTGCGCGACCAACCAGAGCTTGCGATGCAGGCCGTGGAAGAAAGCATGCGCCACTCGCCCGCAGCCTGCATCGTGCCGCGAGCCGCCGCTGACGATGTCGAATTCGCCGGCTACATGTTCCCGGCCGGAACTCTCGTCGTCGTCAACACCTTCGCCGCCAACCGAGATCCAGCGATCTATGACGATGCGGACCGCTTCGACATCGCGCGCAACGACGTTCCCGCAATTCTCACGTTCGGTGGCGGTGCGCATTACTGCCTAGGGGCGAACCTCGCACGCCGGGAACTCGCGGAAGCACTCACAGTCCTTACGCGCCGCCTTCCGGACGCTCACCGCGTTGGTCCGGCTCCGTGGAAGCCGTTGCTGGGAATGACCGGGCCGTCGACTCTTTCAATTGAGTTCACCAGCGCAAGGGTGGTGACGGCGAGTGCGTAGTCGCGGCTGGGCAGGTTCGACGCCCTCTTCGGACGAGGAAGCTATTTCGCGCATCCTGAGTGCGGTAGACGAGGAGGTCGCCGAAAATGGAGCGGCGATACGTCTTGCCGACGTCGCCCGCAGGCTCGGGGTCACACGCCAGACGGTTTACCGCTACTTTCCCAATGCCGACGCATTGCTCATGGCCAGCGGGATGCGTGCCGTCAACGGATTCATCGACCAGGTTGCCCACCACGTCAGCGGCCTCGAAGACCCGGTCGCCGTGGTGGTGGAATGTATTGCCTTCGGAGTCGAGAACCTCGCCGGCGATCCGCAGCTAGAAAGCCTGCTGAATGCGCGAAATGACGGCCAAGCCGTCACGTCGCTATCCTCCGACACGGCAATCTCGATCTGCTTGACCGCTTTTCATCAATTCGAGGTCGATTGGGAACTTCACGGCTTCGATGCCCTTGCCCTTCGTGACCTTGCCGAGATGACCTTGCGCACGGTGCAGTCCATCCTGACCGATCCTGGCGAGGAACCGCGTGAGGGACTCGCGTTGCGCCGCTTCGTTGCTCGATGGCTCGGTCCAGCAATCCTCTATCCACGGCAGGCGTCGCTGTCGATTTACGATCGGCCCGCACCACCGGGTCGGCACACCGAAGCCGAAAGACGCACTCAGGTTCGTTCGCGATAGGAACGGCCTCAACACCCCGAAAGGCGCGCATCCGGCACCACGCTGCGACGCGTTCTGATCATCGACTCATCCCGCGGCTCATCGTATTCGGCCCGGTATTCCCGCGCCTCGTTCGCGGCCCACGCGCGGCACTCGTCACACGAACAGCCCTCGAGCCGGTATCCCGTCCGGGCGCCGTGCTCCCACCGCGCCGCGTCGGCCTTGACGCACCGCCCGCAGCGGCGTCGGTGCTGTCGCGGCTGGTGGTCCGGTGCGAACGACTTTCGTCCGGCGACCTATTGTTCCCAGCGCGCGCCGGCGGGTACTCGAAGCGGCCAAGCTACGACTCAACGGGATGGTTCAACCGGGCCATCGAGCGCGCCGAAGTGCAGCTCATCACACCGCACGGCCTACGGCACACACGCGCGAGTCTGACGGAAGTTCAGGCGCGAATGTCCTTGCGGGGTCGCGGATGCTGGGCCAAAGGATCCGAGCGTCACACTTCGGATCCACGCCGACGTGTTCGACAGCGACCTCGACGCGGTGGCCGTCAATCTGGACGCGAAAATCGCGGAGAGTGTCCAAACCGTGTCCGAAGCACCTGTCGACCGTCGCCGGAAAGGCCAAGGGTGTGACGGTGTGGTTGAGCGAGGAGAACATCGGCCTCGGTGTGCCCTTCATGCGTGCCATCGACAAGGGCTTGTCGAAGTCGCGCGCCGGAATCGTATTGGTAACTCCCGCGCTTCTGAAGCGCCTCCCGACCGGCGGAGTTGCCGACAAGGAACTCTCGGAACTGCTGGCTCGCGACCTGCTCATCCCGATTGTGCACGAGACGACGTACCAGGCTCTCCGCGAGGAGAGCCCGCTGCTGGCGTCGCGGAACGGGCTCGACACTGCCGATGATTCGATGGAGGACATCGCAATCGAGATCTCCGAGCTGGTCAACGTGACCGGACTGGTCGACGCGTAAGCGGGCGCGGAGCACGGCTTCGCTTCGCTGAAGTTTGGTGAATTGAACGAAATGCCAATTGGACAACAGAATTTATGCGCGTTGCTCTTGTCATGGTGGGCAACCGCCACCTGCCAAGTGCTCAAAGTAGGTGAGGCACGCCGCGCAGCACCCCGTGGATCGCTGGTCGGGCTAAACTAAACCTATGGACGCAGGCCGGCGGCAGAAGGATGCAGCACGCACGCGTCTCTTGGCGCGCCGCGGTGGCGGCCCCGCATCGGACGATCAACTCATCGACGAAGCGCTGAATATCCCCGCGGCAGACCTGTCCGCGGCGGTCGACGATTCGGCGGTGAACAGGTTCGTCGAGGAAGAGATGGCGACCATGCGGGCCGAACGTCGTTCACGCCACAACGCCCGCGCCCGCTAACGCTAGATGCTTAGAGTCGTCCTCGACACCAACGTCCTGGTGTCTGCAGCCATCGGCTCATCGCAGGGTGCATCAGCAGTTCTCCTCGCAGCAGCCCAATCGCGCGAGATCACTATTCTTGCCTGCACTCGGCTGATCGACGAGCTGTCCGACACTTTGGGGCGTCCCCACCTGCGGAAGAGAATCTCTCAGGATGAGGCCGACGCCTACGTCGACGGCGTGACCCTCCTGGCGGAGTGGGTTGACGATCGCCCGGCTGAGCAGATTCCGCGGATCTGCGCAGACTCAGAAGATGACTTCTTGGTAGCGCTATATCAGGACGGTGACGCCGTGATGCTGATTAGCGGCGACCGGGCCGTGCAGCAGATCACGTATCCGAACGTGTACGTATACACGCCGGTCGAAGCGGTCAAGGTGCTAGCTCGCCGCCGTGAACAAGGTGCAAACTATCTGCCCGGGGAAGCCGAGGATTTCCGGCTTCACGTCGAAGCTGAAGGCCATCGCCCCCTGGTCACGCTCTACGCGCATCTGCATCGCCTGCTGATGCTGGGCAGTCCCGAAGAGCTCGAAACCAAGCTGCCGGCGCTCGTAGTGCCGGACGCTTTGGCTGGCTTTCGCGCCGAAGTGGACGCAGTGCGTGAACTTCTCACCGACCGTGCCCTGTATTCGCGGCCTTCCTACGCTGCGCCCGATATCGCACACCTGCGACTGCCCCCCGACACGGGAGAGCTCATTCGTTACGCCGAGAACGTGGTGCTTCCCCAATCGACGGTTTTCGTGACAGTGCAGCGCTGCCCTGATCTGGATGACCCGCCATGGTTGCCGGTTGACCACTGGCGGATCTACAACGTCGGCGTCGATCCTGTTCCGCCGCATGCAGTTCCGCCAAGACCTCCGGCCTGACCCGTCACCTGTACCGCAGTTTGGCGCGCGGCGGTGCCGACGCGATTGCTCAGCACACGGGGTGCCGAGGATGAAGCAGCCCTGCCGATTGGGGCCGGATCACCGGTGTCTGAGAGGTGCGCCGATCGCGGGGCCGGTTGTATCAGTGATAACCGAAAATCCAAGGTCATGTGTCGGCGAACCGTGATGCTCTGTCGATGAGAGCAAACATCGAAAAATCGCTCGACCCAGTTCCGGTCGGTTTGCAAGATGGGTCAGCTAAGAAGTTGTGTCCGAGGGGGGACTTGGCCACTTACGACACGGGTTCTGACCTGGCGAATCGGTACCTGATCGTCATCCATGCCGGGGTCGACCCACCTCTGACGTCGAGCGGTCGGATTAGGGGTCGAGTTGGGCGGGGGCGAGTCGGCACCCGGCGGCTTGGGCTCCGGCGTGCAGGCGTCGGTCCCAAACGGCGACGATCAGGCCGGGTTCGCCGACTGCCAACGCGCTGGCCAGATGGACAGCGTCGGCTTCGCGCAAGGCATGGGCGCGGGCGAGGCGGCCGGCGTGCTGTTCAACCGTGGCGGTGAGTTCGATTGGGCGGGTGGCGGCCCAGAAGTCCTCCCAGTCACGCTCGGCGTCGGCGAGCTCGGATTCGGTTAGGTCGTGATTGCGGGCTGCTGCAGCGAGTGCGGCGCGGACTTCGGGGTAGGCCAGGCGGCTGGACAATGCGGCGTCGCAGCCGTCCCACAGCGCGGATGCCAGCGAGCTTCCTGTCTCGGTGGTGAGAAGTTTAACGAAGGCGCTGGCGTCGAAGTAGACGAGCGGCACCGGTCAGCGCCGCTGGTCGCTGACCTGGTCAGACACCGGCCGCCGCGGTCGGGGCCGGGACCGTCCCGCAGCGACGGGCCGCTGCGCGGTGGCCCTGGCAATCACGCCTTCGGCCGTGAGACGCTCCAAGGTGCCTGCGCTGTCCAGCGCAGCGAGTCGCGCGACCGGAATCCCGCGGTCGGTGATGACGACCTCATCACCAGCCCGAACTCGATCGAGCCAATCGCTAAGGTGCGCGCGCAACTCGGTCACGGATACCTCCACACCGTGAACTGTACACTCGCTGAACCGTGATTTGTACATGTCACTTCTGAGTGTGGCAACGACGACCTGAGAGATTGACCCGCGCAAGCCGGAGGCGAGGTGGCAACGGGCCGGTACACCGATTCGTCCGCGGTGCTGGCGACGCCGAGACGGTCGATATTATGGTGGCTGGTGGCCTTCCGTCCAAGCTGCATCCGAAGGTGTTGCGGCGGAAGGTGTTTGCCGTCCCCGGTGGGACTTCGGCGCGGCTGGCGTTCGTGGTCAGCTGTATGAAGACGGCAGCGCCTCGGTGTCGGACGCCGGGTCTAGCTTGCAGCAGCGGGCTCTTGAATTCTCTGCGTGAGGTGCTGTGTGCGGTGACTGCCGACGATCGCCTTCATTGGCGTTCTGTTGCCAGCGACCCGATTGAACGACTCTCCCAGTAGTAACAGTTGGCCTGAGTCGCGAAGAACCTCGACATCCCTTGGATCGTATTCGTATGACGGAGCGTGCTTCAAGCTGGTGTAGGCGTCCCAGAACAGTTGGCTCCACATGTCCAGTTGGTGGCATTACCCCGAGACCGTGGCTAAGAGACCGAAATCACAACTACCCGTTTGAAATTCAATAGCCCACAACTGACTAGGAACATAAGGGGTAACCGAGCTTCAACTTGGGTGCGATTGCTGAACAACCGTTTTTACTCAATCGTCACGTCGAGGGGCTCGCCCATCGGGCGGCCAGGAGTCGGTACCCGACTCAAGCGGAATATTCAAGGATCGAAGCAGGATCGAAAAGAGCCGCCAATTGGCGATCGCTCCGACAAGTTCGACCAAAACCGCGTGATCGCCATTGAATGCCTTGTGGCACGCGGCCCAGTTTTCCTCGGCAATGACCCCGTCACGTACCACATCATCGGTCGCCGCCAGGACCGCACGCTCGGCATGGCCCAGACGATTGGAACTCTGCCAGTCACGCACCGCCAGAAGGTCATCCGAAGCCACACCGAGCAGCGTCGCGATTCGCCAATGCTGTGTCCACTCATATACCGACCCCGTTACCCAGCCGATGCGCATGATGATCAATTCGCGTAGCCGGGCGTCGAGCACACCGTTAAATAGCAGCGCCTCAAGCATTCCGTACAGGGCCACTGCGAGGCTCGGCTGGTGAAGTGCCACGCGAAATACTGACAGTTCTGCCATCTCTGCGGGCAGCCCACACTCGGCAGCCCGCAGCCGGGCCTGCTCAAGGTCGAGCATCGGTACGCGTTCCGTTCTCGTCACGTGTGACCTTCCTCTGTTGAAGCTCCGCATGCTGTGAGGGCGTGGGCACGAAGACGTTGTGCAGGGCCGCACTCGATTTGGCATTTTCATCTGCAAGCGAACTGAGCAGCGGCGCGAGACCAGCGAATCCGGTTGATTCTCTTGTGATCCGGTCGAACGGCCAGCGGCGCGTGGCCAGAATCTCGAGGGCTGCCCGGTAGGCGGGATACTCCACGCCGAGTGCACCGGCGATGTGTAATTCCTTATACACCAGCGTGTCTGGTTCAAAGCCGGGCGCGCCGCCTCCGCCGCGGGTGCCAGCAACCACGACCCTGCCGCCAGGCCTGGCAAGGGCGACGGCGTCGGCGAACGCGGAGGGTGCTTTGGCGGTGACATCGATGACCACGTCGGCAAGCTGTCCGCCTGTCTCACGCTGGAGCGCTGTCACTGCATCGTCCTGCGATACGTCGATGGGCAGGTCGACACCGAATGATCTGGCTATGGCCAGTCGCTGATCGTCGCGTGGACCGATGCCGGTCATCGCGACGAAAGCGGCTCCCGCCTCTTTCGCCGCCACCGCCGCGCAGATCCCGCGGATGCCCGGTCCCAGTATCGCTACGATACCCCCCGCCTTGGTGTCGGGAAGAGTTTTCCCCCATTGGATACCGGCCCCGAGAGGGTTGAACAACGTGGCGAGAACGGGGTCCATGTCTTCGGCAATCGGGAGTAGCATCGCGTCCCACGGAAGCTCCACATGGGTGGCGTATCCGCCCCATAACCCGGCGCCGATCTCCACGTCGACGAACCCGAACATGGTGGCGATGCCGTTCACCGCACATCGCCGGTATTCGCCGCGGCGACACTCCGGGCAGTCTCGGCAGGACCGGAACACCTCGACGGCCACGCGCTGGCCGGCCCGGACGCACCAGCGTTCGCTGGCCGCATTGCCGACATGTTCGACGATGCCGACGATTTCGTGACCTGGAACGAATGAGAAGCCGGCAGGCAGGTGTCCGGTGAATTGTTCGTGATCTGTACCGCATAGACCACATGCTTCAACTCGCAGGATCGCACCGCGGTCACCGACGTCGGGGATGGTCATCTGGCGCCGCTCCAGATTCCGCGGTCCGGTCAACACCATGGCCTCGGCGATCATGGAAGCTCGAATCCCGTGGACGACCCTGTGTTTCGGAGGCAAACCGTTCTGCCAACGTACATCTCGCCCGCCATCGCCTCGGCAATCTGCGGATCGTCGCTGCGTGCGACGACTCTTCGCCCGTCGGACAGGTGCGCGATGGTCGGTGTCCATCGAGGTCGCCCGTCTCGGTCGTATTCGACCGTGTACCCGTCCACTGTCGCGCGACCGGTCGCCTCGTCGACGCCTGCGACGGCCAGCCGCGATGAATCGATCGGAGTTTGTTCGTCTGCCGTGTCGATCAGTCGCCACCCGGTTGGTGGAGGGGTGGCCGACCACACACCGACCGAATGTTTCGTCGAATACCAACCGAGGCCGGTGACGACGTCGTCCCCGCGATGGGTGACTTCGCCTACGCCGACCGCCACCGGAGTACGCGCTTCTACCGACAATCGATCACTCGCTCAGGGCCACGGGCTGTTGTGAGACACGAATGCGATGGTGTCATATCTGCAGTCAAGCCACAATGGTGTGCGCCCGCGGCATACTGGCTGTTGTGTCGACGAAGTTGGTGCGATGGGGTGCCGCCGCGCCGTCAGATCGTGATTCCGCTCGCGACCGATTGCTAGATGCTGCCGAGCGGTGCCTAGAGAGTTGCGGCGTGGTAGGCACGACCATGGAGGACATCGGCAGAACAGCGGGTGTCTCCAGGGCAACGGTGTATCGCTACTTCCCTAATCGGGAGGCGGTGATGTCGGGCGTCATCATTCGCGCCGCCGAGCGCTATCTCGATCGCATCAACCCCCGGATCGCGGAGCACACCGATCTGGGCTCCGCTCTCGTCGATTTCGTGGAATACACAGTTGAGGCCGCGCGCCGCGAAGAGATCATCGGATTGTTGTTCGGCAGCGACGAGGAACTCGCCGGCGTTGGCCTCGCGGCGGGGACCTCGACGTCACTCTTCGAACTCGTCACCGAGTTTCTCCGTCCCATCTTCAGGAGACACTGGAGTTACGTAGAACCGGGCGTCTCCGTCGACGACGCCGCCGAGTGGGTTCTCCGCACGATACTGAGCCTGCTGACTGTTCGAGGACCGCGGGAGCGCAGTCGTGACGGGCTCCGGACATTTCTTTCAAGGTTTCTCCTTCCCGCAATCCTGGCGAGCGACCATTGTCGACCGATGTGACAGACAAGGCGTAATGTCTCAACCACAGCTGAGGTAGGAGGCCGGACATGTCTGTGCAGTTCACCGCGTTCAACCAGCAGGTCGCTGAACAACTGCAGAGCGCAGCAGAAACCACGGGCGGGCTGGCCGGTTACCTCGGCTTCCGGCACACTGAATTCACTGCTGGACGGCTCGTCGCGGAGATGGACGCACGCGACGACCTGAAGACGCCTTTCGGCAACTTGCATGGCGGCTGCTTGTCGGCCATGGTCGACCATTGCCTTGGAGTGGTGTTTTATCCCGTGATTCCGATGGGATCCTGGGTCGCGACGACGGAGTTCAAACTGAATTTGCTTCGTCCAGTCTCCAGCGGAACCTGTGTAGCCACGGCTGAGATCATCTCGCTGGGCAGAACCAGCGGTGTGGCACGTATCGACATCTGCAACGACGGCAGAGCGGTGTGTGCGGCGCAGGGCACCGTCACCGTCGTCGCACCGAAGGCCATCTCTTGATGTCTGCAAACAGAGCACATGATTCGTCCGCTCCTGTCGTCGAGCGCGTGCCCACGGTGGATGGGCTCTCGCTGGCGGTCGACTTCTACCGCTGTGACGGACCGCGGGCGGTCGTGTTGCTCCTTCACGGCGGTGGTCAGAGCCGGCACGCCTGGGATGTCACCGCCCAACGATTGCATCAGCGGGGCTACACCGTTGCCGCCTACGACGCAAGGGGACATGGTGACAGCGACTGGGATCCAGACGGACGCTATGACATCGAACGGCTGGGGTCCGACCTGTTGGCCGTGCGCGCGTACGCCGGCTCCGCCCGCCCAGTTGCCGCGATCGGGGCATCGTTGGGCGGTTTGACCATCCTCGGCACGCACTTGCTCGCCCCATCGGAGCTATGGCAGGCCGTCGTCCTGGTTGACATCACTCCGCGAATGCAGATGCACGGCGCCCGCCGAGTCCTATCGTTCATGTCGGCCCATCCCGAAGGTTTCGACAGCCTAGAGTCGGCCGCTGACGTGATCGCCGCCTACAACCCGCACCGCCCTCGCCCCGAAAACGTCGACGGCCTTCAAAAAGTCCTCCGCCGACGTGGAGACGGTCGCTGGGCCTGGCGATGGGATCCGGCGTTTGCGACGTCGAATTTTCAGTTCCTGCAGAGTGATTCAGACGACGGCGCAGAGGAGTTCGAGATGATGAGCGCATTCCTTGTCGATGGCGCGCGACAGGTGTCCGCGCCGGCGCTGCTGGTCCGCGGCCTGCTGTCGGACATAGTCTCCGAAGAGACAGTGAAGGATTTCCTCACCTTGGTTCCCCACGCGCAAACCGTTGACGTGTCGGGCGCGGGCCACATGGTTGCTGGCGACAACAACGACGCATTCTCGACGGCGGTCGTCGACTTTCTCGACCGTACCGTTTGACGCCAGTCGTCGGGCTGCGCGGGAGATCCCAGTTCGCCACCTATTCTGCTCGTATGCCAACTGATTCGGCGCGGATGTCGTTTCGCCGACATATCCGCGAGCAGGTCTTGAGGGCGACACGGGAACTCACCATTGAGAAGGGCTGGGAACAAGTCCGAGTGAGTGAGGTCGCCGAACTTGTCGGCGTCTCCCGACCGACGCTATACAAGGAGTTCGGCGATAAGCAGGGACTTGGTGACGCGCTCGTGGTGGCCGAGGGTCAGCGCTTCCTGGAGGGTATCCACGCCATCCTCGCCGAACACACCGGCGACGTTCAGGGCGGCATCACCGCAGCGGTGCGGTTCACCCTGCGTGAAGCAGAAGCCAGTCCGCTCCTGAAGTCGGTGCTGACGTCCAGCCACTCAGGGGATGATCGCGCCGGTGCGCCGACGACGGGCGTTCTTCCTCTCCTGCCGACATCGGCGTCCCTGCTCCAGCTCTCCTCCGCGGCTTTGGTCGCGTGGTTTCACGACCACTTCGCCGATCTCGACTCCGAAGACGTCGAGGAGGTCGCAGACGTTCTGGTGCGGCTCACCGTGAGTCACGTCGTCCTTCCCTCCGCGGACATCGCCACCACGGGTGCGCGGATCTCGCGGGTGGCGCTCCGCTACCTCGGCGTTGGCTATAGATAGCTGTGACTTGAGCGGTCTTAGCCTCGATCCACTGACAATGGACTGTTTGTCGGGGTGTCGGGATAAGGAAAGTGCGTTCTGAGCTGGGAAGATTGATATTGTTCAGGCAACAATCGGTCCAGTTCGAGAACGGCACTTCCGGCGCGAGTGTCCCACACGTTCACCCCGCGGTCCGATGTGTTCGATGAGGACATCTGGTGTCGTGCGCGGGCCTGGTGCCGGTGATGGCGCTGGCTGAGCAGGCAGGCCTATCGGAGTTGTTGGCCAACAAGATTCACATCGCAGCTCCCAGGGTCAAGTCGAGGTCGGCCAATCCGGCTCCGAAACTGGCCACCCTGATCGCGAGCATGTACGCGGGCGCGGATTACATCGATGATGTCGACCTGGTCCGCGCTGGCGGCATAAAAACCCTTTTTCCGCCGGGTGTATCCCCCGTCAACGATGGGAACGCTGTTGCGGGAGTTCACTTTCGGTTATGCCCGCCAATTGGATTCGGTGCTGGCCGAGCATCTGGCCGGCTTGTGTGACCGGGTGAATCTGCTGCCCGGCGCGCAGGCTCGGGCCTTCATCGAACACCCGGGGAGAGGCGACGCTGCAGAAAGACGCCGCAAAGGTCGGGATCTCCGGACCCGCCGGGACAGCTCAATGTGGTGAGAGCCGAAACTCGCTCGGAGAGCGGCCGGTCCATCGCTTGAAGGCGTGTGAGAAGTTGGCGAGGTCGCTGTATCCGAGATCCGTGGCGATCTCACTCACCGATAGGGATCGGTCGAGTAGCTGCAGCATCGCGCGCTCGCGCAGGAATGCTTGGCGCAACTCGCGAAAGGTGGTCTCCTCTTCGGAGAGGCGCCGCTTGAGTGTGCTGGTGGACATCGACAGCTCATGTGCGAACCAATGTTTACTTCGGCGTCCGGGCTCCTTCTGCAGCAGCCGTCTCACCTTCTCCGAGAACGACGTGGTTTCGCTCCGCTGGTCGAGAGTTCGCTGCAGATCGACGATGGCGAGTCGGTATGCGACGGGATCGGAGAACCGGCACACCTCGTTGAGCGTGTCCGCGGGAACATGGAGGAAGGACATCGGAGCGTCGAAGAACAGGCGCCCGGCGGTAAGGTCGTCCTCGCGATCTTTCAAGGCGGCGGGCGCTGGCCAACTCAAGTGGAGTGTGAGGGTCGGCGCCGCACGGACGAGCATGTCCAGCAGTCGCAACAACGCCAACCCGGCGTACGTGACGGCGAGGCAGTCCAGGGCACGATCGCTGGTGTGTCCCCAGAGCCCGACGGTGAGGCCTTGGTCATCTGGATGAAACTGTGCTTTGACAGCCGTCGTGATCAACGGCAGATAAGTCAGCAGCTCTACGATCTCGGCCACTGAGCCCGCGCTGACCAGCGGAACACTCAGCGGGCCGAAGGACGTCAACTGTGCCTGTTCGGCTAACGCAAATCCGAGCAGCGTTGCCTGATCGATGTCTAGACCGGGGTACGCCTCACGAAACCACCGTAACGGGGCCTGGATATCACGCTGAATCAGCGTCGCCTCGTCGGTTCCTTCGCGAGCCATGATGTTGCGAAGCCGCGCGACGGCGTCTGGGTCAAACGCCGGGCTCTCGAGCATTTGCACGAATGCGAGTGGGGGCACACCCGCGTCATTGGGGTTCACTGACCATGGCCCCTTTGAGCCGAAATCACAAGTTTCTGACTCCGGCGAACATAGCCGCAGCGCTCATCTGGCGCAAGACTTGTGTCAAGTAACTGAGGACACGCAAGGAGCCTGGCTATGGCAGTTGTCACATTTGTCTCCCACGGCGGCGAGAAGTATGAGGCGCCTCTCGAGGAAGGTCAGTCACTGATGCGGGTCGCGACCAACAATGCGGTGCCCGGCATCGACGGCGACTGCGGAGGCGAAGCCGCGTGCGGCACCTGCCATGTGATCGTCGATCCGCAATGGTCCGATCGGGTCGGCCTCTCCGGGGCCAATGAAGAGGAGATGCTCGCGATGAACCCCGAGCGTCAGCCGACCTCCCGGCTGTCCTGCCAGATGCAGGTCTCTGAGGCGTGGGACGGTTTGATCGTCCATCTGCCCGAGTTCCAACTGTGATGACGAAAGAGAGGTGAGACGTGAGCAATATTCGCGAGGCAGTCACTGCCAAGGCTCAGGCAACAATTCCGATGGACCGAATAATCCAGGGCGCCCACCTCTACGACAGAACGCGGCGCTGGGTCACCGGCACCAACGGTGAAAAAATCTTCATCGAGCGACCGATCCCGCCGGCTGACGAGGTTGAACTGACCGACATCGACCTTAGCAATCCTTTCCTCTATCGTCAGGGTCGCTGGAAGTCCTATTACGAGCGCCTACGCAACGAGGCTCCCGTGCACTATCAGGCCCACAGCGCGTTCGGCCCGTTCTGGTCGGTGACGCGGCATGCCGACATCGTGGCCGTCGACAAGAACCACGAGGTCTTCTCCTCCGAGCCGTTCATCGTCATCGGGAGCCCGCCGCGCTTCCTCGACATTGCGATGTTCATCGCGATGGACCCCCCAAAACACGACCGGCAACGGCAGGCTGTCCAGGGTGTGGTCGCACCGAAGAACCTGCGTGAGATGGAGGGCCTCATCCGCGAGCGGGTGGTAGACGTGCTCGACGCTCTGCCGCTTGGCGAACCGTTCAACTGGGTGCAGCACGTCTCGATCGAGCTAACCGCGCGCATGCTGGCCACGCTGCTGGACTTCCCGTTCGAGCAGCGGCGCAAGCTCGTCCAATGGTCCGATCTCGCCACCTCCATGGAGCAAGCCAACGGTGGGCCCTCGGACAACGACGAGATATTTCGCGGCATGGTCGATATGGCTAGAGGTCTCAGCGCTCACTGGCGGGACAAGGCAGCCCGGACAGCTGCCGGAGAGCTGCCCGGCTTCGATCTGATCACCATGTTGCAGAGCGACGAGAGCACCAAGGACCTGATCGATCGCCCGATGGAGTTCTTGGGCAACTTGGTATTGCTGATCGTGGGTGGCAACGATACGACCCGCAATTCCATGAGCGGTGGTGTTCTGGCGCTGAACGAGTTCCCTGACCAGTTTGAGAAGCTGAAGGCGAACCCCGAGCTGATCCCCAACATGGTCTCGGAGATCATCCGGTGGCAAACCCCGCTCGCGCATATGCGCCGGATCGCCAAGGCCGACACTGTGCTCAACGGGCAGTTCATCCGCAAGGGCGACAAGGTCCTGATGTGGTACGCCTCGGGCAACCGCGACGAGCGCGTGTTCGATCGGCCCGATGACCTGATTATCGATCGGGCCAACGCCCGTAACCACATCTCCTTCGGTTTCGGCGTGCACCGCTGTATGGGTAACCGGCTGGCCGAGATGCAGTTGCGGATCCTGTGGGAGGAGCTGCTTCCGCGGTTCGAGAACATCGAGGTCGTCGGTGAGCCCGAGTACGTGCAGTCCAACTTCGTGAGGGGGATCAGTAAGCTGATGGTCCGCCTCACCCCGAAAGGTGGCGCATGACCGTGCAGCGAGCGGTCATCGCGGGGGCCAGCCACGCGGGCACCCAGCTCGCCGCCAGTCTTCGCCGAGAAGGGTGGGACGGCGAAATCGTCCTCGTCGGCGATGAGTCGGCGTTGCCCTACCAGCGGCCCCCGCTGTCCAAGTCGTACCTGGCCGACAAATGCGAACTGGCCGAACTCGCGATCCGCAACTCGGATTTCTACGCCAAGCAGCGGATCCGACTCCTGGATGCGACGGTGGCGGCGGTCGACCGCTCGGCTGGTCATGTCGTGCTGAGTACCGGCGACGCACTGCCCTACGACAAGCTCGCGCTGTGCACTGGCGCCCGGCCTCGTCGGCTCCCCACCCCGGGAGCGGACCTGGCCGGAGTCTTCTACCTACGCACCGCCGCGGACGGCGAGATGATCCGAGAGGCCGCCGGCCCCGGGCGTCGGGCGGTGATCGTCGGCGGCGGCTACATCGGACTGGAGACAGCCGCCTCGTTGCGTGCACTGGGTCTGGAGGTCACCCTGCTCGAGGCGACCGGGCGCGTCCTTGAACGGGTCACCGCCCCGGAGGTATCGGAGTTCTTCGACCGGATCCACCGGGAGGAGGGCGTCAACATCCGGACGGGCACGCTGGTCGAGGCTCTGTCCGGCGACGGCAGGGTCCGCGAAGTAATCCTGGCCGGTGGCGAATCAATTCCCGCCGACCTCGTCATTGTCGGCATCGGCGTGGAGCCGAACACCGAGCTCGCCGCCACCGCGGGCCTGGTCGTCGACAACGGCGTCGTGATCGACGATCAGGCCCGGACTAGCGACCCCGACATCGTGGCCGCCGGGGACTGCGCCAGCCACGACATGGCCCGTTACGGCCGTCGCATCCGCCTGGAGTCCGTGCCGAGCGCGGCCGAGCAGGCCAAGGTCGCCGCCGCGACCGTCTGTGGGAAGTCCAAGAAGATAGCGGCCCTTCCATGGTTCTGGTCAGATCAATACGACCTCAAGCTCCAGATCGCCGGTCTCAACACCGGGTACGACGAGGTCGTCCTCAGCGGCGACCCGACCCGGGAGCGCGACTTCACCTGCTTCTACCTCCGTGCCGGCGAGCTTCTTGCCGCCGACTGCATCAACCGTCCCCGCGACTTCATGTTCAGCAAGCGGGTCATCACGCAGCAAGTCGCCGTCGAACGGGCCGAACTGGTGCTCGCCGGCTCGGACTGAGGTGCCGGCGGTGCGTAGGCGGTGGGAACGACGACGGCGGATGCGACGCGTGTCTTGGAGAGGTACTTCAGTGACAATTGCCATCCAGCCCCGCTGGCAAAGGAACGCTAGCGGCTGCCCGGCGGTCGCCTTGGCGCAGCGCATCAGGACCTAGTGGGGTTTCCCAACGAGCATGACGATTCTTTCCGGAGGAGCAGCGTCAGAAGTCGGTGCCTGTTCTGTTCTGTTCTGTTCTGACAATGAGGTTAGTTGAGGTTGACGGTGGCGGTATTTAGGGACGAGGACGAGGTCTATGCCTTCCTGGGCGGGATCTTTCGGCGGGGTTTGGAGAAGGAGGGTCTCGCGGACAAGCTCGCGAATTCGGGTGTGGTGTTGCGGGTGCATTACACAGATCCGGATGCGGTTGTGACGGTGGACATGCCGAACAAGGTGGTGGAGACCGGAGCGGCCAGTACCGCGGTGCCCAACGTGGAGTTGTTCATGTCGGCAGACACGGGGAACAAGTTCTGGTTGGGGAAGGTGAACTTGACGATGGCGATGGCCAAGGGAACGGTACGTGCGAAAGGTCCGGTGCCGAAGTTGATCAAGTTGATCCCGCAGGCCAAGAACCTGTTCCCCGAGTACCGGTTGATGCTGGAGAGCCAGAATCGGCAGGACCTCATCGATGCGTGACCCTCGCCTCACCGCGGGCTGTAGGGCGGGTGTGCGATGAGGAGCACGATGCAGGACGTTGCGTTGACTGTGCCCGCGATCGTGGCCCATGCTTCGGCAGTCCATGGCGATCGCGAGGTGCTGACTGCGCGCGGACCCCGGCAGATCTCTGGGGTGTCCTATCGCGAGGTGGGTGAGCGTGCGGCACGGTTGGCAAATGCTTTGCGCCAGATCGGCATCCGTGGAGATGAGCGTGTCGCGACGCTGCAATGGAGCAACCAGGAGCATCTGGACTGTTACGCGGCGGTGCCGTCGATGGGCGCGGTGCTGCATACGTTGAACCTGCGGCTGCCGCCGGAACAGCTGACGTGGATCGCCAATCATGCCGAGGATCGGGTGATCATCGTCGACAGTACGGTGCTTGCCCTTTTGGCGGCGGCGTTGCCGTCGATGACCTCGGTGCGCACGGTGCTAGTGACCGGAACCGGCGATCTTGCCGCGGTCGAGGGGTGCGGAAAGGACGTCCTACGGTACGACGATGTGGTGGCCGCCCAGTCGAGTACGTTCGAGTGGCCCGATGTCGATGAGCGGTCGGCTGCAGCGATGTGCTATACGAGCGGTACCACCGGGCACCCGAAAGGTGTTGTCTACAGCCATCGTTCGACGTGGTTGCACTCTCAGGCGGCGTGCACCTCGAATGCCTTGGGCATCGGTCATGACGACACGGTGTTGGCGATCGTTCCGATGTTCCACGCCAACGCGTGGGGGTTGCCGTATGCGGCGATGATGGCCGGCGCGCAGCTTCTGCTGCCTGACCGTTTCCTGCAGGCGGGGCCTTTGGTGGAGATGATCGAGGCGGTGCGGCCGACGATGGCGGGGGCGGTGCCGACAATCTGGACCGATGTTCTGCATTACTTGCGCGACAATCCTGGCCATGACGTGAGTTCGCTGAAGATGGTGGCCTGCGGTGGTTCGGCGGTTCCGCGGTCGTTGATGACCGCCTATGACGAGCTGGGCATCCGCATTGTGCAGGCTTGGGGGATGACTGAGACTTCCCCGCTGGCCTCGGTCGCTCTGCCGCGGAGTTCTGATACCCCGGAGAGGTCGCTTCACCTGCGCGCAACCCAAGGCCGGGTGGTGGCCGGTGTGCAGGCCCGCATCGTCGATGACAGCGGTGCAGAACAACCGTGGGACGGAAAATCGGTGGGGGAGATTCAAGTCCGCGGCCCGTGGATCACTCAGTCGTATTACGAGAATGACAGTCCGGCGGCGTCGCCGGACGGGTGGTTGCGTACCGGGGACGTCGGGACGATCAGCGCGGACGCGCTCATCGCGCTGACCGACCGCTCCAAGGATGTCATCAAGTCCGGGGGCGAATGGATCTCCTCGGTGGAATTGGAGAACGAGTTGGCCGCTCACCCTGCGGTGCGCACCGCCACGGTGATTGGAGTGCCCGACGACAAGTGGCAGGAACGGCCGCTGGCGGTGGTCGTCCTGGCTGCCGCCCGCACCGCCACCGCGGCGGAGCTGACCGAATTTCTGCGTGCGCGGGTGGCCAAGTGGTGGCTACCGGAACGGTGGGCGTTCGTCACCGACATTCCGCTGACTTCCACTGGCAAGTTCGACAAGAAGAAGCTGCGCCGCCAGTTCGCCGACGGTGACCTCATCATCGAGACGCTGGCGTGAATCATCAATCCACTGCGACCGAAACACTGACGTTAAGGAGACACACATGAAGACACGTGCTGCAGTGCTGTGGGGCCTAGGAGAAAAGTGGGAAGTCGAGGACATCGAGTTGGATCCTCCCGGCCCCGATGAAGTGCTCGTCCAGCTGACCGCGACCGGGTTGTGCCATTCCGACGAACACCTCGTGACCGGCGACCTGCCCATTCCGCTGCCCGTCGTCGGTGGCCACGAGGGTGCCGGCACCGTGGTCGAAGTGGGTGCGGGTGTCGAGAACGTCGCCGAGGGCGATTCGGTGATCCTGACGTTCCTGCCGTCGTGCGGGCACTGTTCCTATTGCGCGCGGGGGATGGGGAACATGTGCGACTTGGGTGCCGCGCTCATGATGGGACCCCAGATCGACGGCACTTACCGTTTCCATGCCAGGGGTGAGGACGTCGGCCAGATGTGCCTGCTGGGCACGTTCTCGGAATACACCGTGGTCCCCAAGGCGTCTCTGGTCAAAATCGACCAGGGGACACCGCTGGACAAGGCGGCGTTGATCGGGTGTGGTGTGACGACCGGGTACGGGTCGGCGGTGCGCACCGGTGAGGTGCGTGCCGGGGATACCGTGGCGGTGATCGGAGCCGGTGGCATCGGCATGAATGCGATTCAGGGTGCCCGCATCGCGGGCGCGTTGAACATCGTGGCTGTCGATCCGGTGGCGTTCAAGCGTGAACAAGCCGGCGGTTTCGGTGCGACGCATGCCGTTGCCACGATCGACGAGGCCTGGTCACTGATCAGTGACATCACCCGCGGCAAACTCGCCGATGTCTGCGTCTTGACCACCGATGTCGCCGAAGGGTCCTACATCGGCGAGGCGCTGTCCTTGGTCGGTAAACGCGGCCGTGTGGTCGTTACCGCGATCGGGCACCCCGAAGACACCTCGATGTCGGGTTCACTGCTGGAATTGACGCTGTATGAAAAGCAGATCCGCGGCGCTCTGTACGGTTCTTCGAACGCCGCCCACGACATCCCGCGGCTCGTCGAGCTCTACAACGCCGGACACCTCAAGCTGGATGAGCTGATCACCCGTGAGTACACCCTCGATCAGATCAACGAAGGCTACGCGGATATGCGATCGGGCCGCAACATCCGAGGACTCATCCGATTCTGATAAAGCAGCCGAAGCGCGGGAGCGCGACCACGGGAGCAAGCGAGCTGAGTACAACGGTTGAGTGCTGCGCGTCTGTGGCTCTTACCGTTGACGTGTTGATGCAGGACTAGCGATCGAAAGTCAATGTGCCCCATCGCCATAGGCTGTCGAGATGCGCGGCTGAGGTTGGCTGCGGTCACGCGTGTTGGTGTTGGCACCTACTGTCAGCCGGGAAGCCGTGATGAAACGTAGCTTTTGACGAGTCTCAACAGTGCTACTGACAAGGAAGGAAGCGGCGATGACGAGGATTCAAGTTCCCTATCCCCATAGGAGGGGAGGGCACTGTGGTTCCGGTGCGCTTCGTGACCTTACTGAATGGGCCCAACTCGGATGGGGGACAGAAGCACTCAGTGAAGGATTGGTCTTCACCCTCGGCGGAGTCTTGGACTTCTCGTACGTCCGCTCTACGCAGTTGTTCCCCCAGGTGTACCTGGTAGGACGAGGAAGCGACCTGGAACAGGATTACCTCTCCCGGGTTGGCGCAAAGTTCGTCGTGCGATCGACCGATGACCCGGACGTGGGATGGGCATTTGTGACCGACGAAATCGACAAAGGTCGACCCGTCATGGTCTGGGCTGACATCGGCGAACTTCCTTACCTGCGCGTCCGATTGCACATGAGCCGTCACGACATTGTCATCACCGGATACGATGACGAACAACGGGTCGCCTATGTGGTCGATAATGACCGCGAGACAACCCAGACGGTGGCCTACGACGACCTACGCCGGGCGCGGTCCTCGGTCGGGTTTCCCACACCTACCCGGCACACCACATATCACGTCGACTGGCCAGAGCGAGTGCCAGACCTTGGGCCGATCGCGGCCGCTGCACTCGCCGCGAGCGCAGCGTTCATGCGCGGCGGTGCCGTAGGTGCGCCGCTACTGCGCATCGAGGCAGCTGAAGTCGAATCTTCCGGTTTGAAGGGTGTGCAGGACTTCGCCGATGACGTAGGGCATTGGCCAACGCTGTTCGATGACGATGCCCTGACCGCGGCATTGTTCGGGCTCGGGGCGTTCATCGAGAAAGCCGGTACCGGCGGCGGGCTCTTTCGTACGCTGCAGGCAGACGGTTGCCAGAACATCGCCGATCTCCTAGATGACGCCGCCACTGCCGAAGCGGCTGCCGCGGCCCGACATGCTTCCAAAGCGTGGTCTACGCTTGCGGCCGCAGCCACGGATGCCGGCACATCGCTACGGAGTCGTAGTCTAGCTGCGGCCAAAGTCGCCGCGACGATCCCGGACGCCGAAACGCGCCTCGTCGAAGCCCTCGAAACGGCCAGTCGATCCGTTGGCACTGTCGATACCGGCATCGAAGCTCATCTGAAAGGCTATCTGTGAGTGGCACTTCAAATCAATCGAGTTTCCTGAAGACTACTGGTTTCTCGATTGGCAGCATGACGATGTTCAGCGCTTCGCCCAGAACGCGGTCGGTGACGTTCGTGACCCTTGTGCAGAAGGCGAGGTTGACCGTCACCGCTGTGGGGGACAGGATTTGGTATGACCCCTATAGCACCGACGACGACCCCGAGCATTATCGGGCGAGCTATGCGGCGACAGCGTCGAGGGCGTATTGCGGGGCAGGACCAAATGGCTGATAGTGACGGAACTGGAAGGTGTACCGCAGCGATGATCTCGGCGGGCTAACGAGTCCTTTACATACTGTCTTCGGGCGATCAGCCCAGCCGACGTCGGCGCAGTTCTTCAGTCGCATGGTGGTCCATGCACTGCGTGGTCCTATTTAGGAGGATTTCGTCATCGACGAGCAAGCGGAAGAAGATTCGGCCATCGCGTGGTGGCATAACTTTCAGAATCGTGTTATCGCCGCCGACGGCGACTACCTCGATGCGCACCATCCGTGGTGCCTTGGTTGCGGCACAGACAATCCGCACGGTCATCGCCTGCGAGCGCGTCGGCGTGGCGACGGGGTGGGCGCCAGGCATATCTTCGACGGCCGACATCGCGGCGCACCCGGGATCGCACATGGCGGCGCAGTCATGACGGTTCTTGACGACACGGTGGGCATGCTGCTCTACGTCGTCGGTGAGATGGCCGTCACCCGTAAGCTCGACACCGAGTTCTTCGCGCCGGTATTGCTGGGGGTTCCCTACGAGGTCAGCGCGGAGCTCGTGTCCAGAACCGGCCGGAAACTCGAAGTGCGGACAGAATTGCGCGAGGAAGCCACCGGCCAGCTGGTCGCGTCCGCGTCCGGGTTATTCGTCGTCGTCACGCTGGATCACTTCACTAGCTCCATACAGAAGGCGTCGTCAATACGCTGCACTGCGCGACCACCCTGGGAAGGATGACTCAACCCGTAAATCTGCTCATTTTTCAACCGGCGCAGGCTGCTCAGGATTGAACCGGGGCCGACAGGGGGTTTGCTAAGCAAACGCGTACTCGACCACATCGTGGTGTACCAGCCTTCGGTAGCGTGACGCCGCAGCGTGTCGGCGAAAATACCGCCGGTCTCATCTGTTGTGGCCCGCCGGGGAGTTGATATCGACCTGGATGTGCGAAGCGGCCGGGTCAGGTTTCTGGCCGAGGGTATACAGGCCAAGACTGCCGAGAAAACCCGCACAATGCTCGATAAGCACTTCGGTCGATAGGTTTAGTTGTCCGTCTATCCAGCGACGGAGAATCTCGAACAGGCCCCCGACACCGTAGGTAGCGGCGAGATCTGCGACCTGAATCACCTCGCTGGGTATATCGAGATGCAGGCGGGCCTCTCTGAGGACGAGCTCCGCAAATTCGGACATCAGTTCGCTTCGCAGCTGCCGAAGCAGGGGTTCAGCGCCCGATTCGACAAACAATATGCGGGCCATGCTGGGATCGTTCTCGATCATCTGAACCAGGGCCTTTATCGGAGCGTAAGCGAGTTCTTGAGGAGCAACGGTGTCATCCGGTATCGCCTTGGTGATCACGGCTTGGAAGGTGGTGGAGATCTTGGTGAACATCGCACGCAGGAGCGCGTCTCTGTCGCGAAACTGCTGGTAGAAGTACCGGCTCGTCACTCCTGACTCCGTACACACAGCGGTCACGGTGCACGCGGCGGCTCCCTGCTTGCCCATGAGCGCGACCGCGGCGTCAATCAGCAGTGCGCGGCGCTGCGCATCGCGTTGAGTTGCGGACAGCCCGCCATAAACACGTGCTGGACTCATGCCCTACATTCTGGCAGTCTCATGTGACAAGGCCTAAAGTCAGATCACGCAACGGAGGAAGGACCCCGTCAAGATGCCGGAAGATCGAGCCTCGACCAAGAGCCGTGTATTGCCAAAACCCCGGCGCGTTCGTTTCCCCATGCCCACCTCCACGAAGCGGCGACACTTCGTGGATGGCGACCTGGTGATGAGCCATTTCATCTCGGTGCTTTCTGCGACCTTCCCGGAAGGGGAAGACTTCTTCATCCGCTCGGTCAAGTATTTCCAGAGTTCCATCGACGATCCCCAATTGCTGACAGCGGTCAAGGGTTTCATCGGGCAAGAGGCCACACACCGACACCAGCATCGGCTCCTCAACGAACGGCTCCAGGCCATGGGTTATCCGACCGCGCGGATCGACCGCCACGTCGCACGCCTGATCAAGCGATTGGAGCGGCGCTTTTCGCCAGAAATGCGGCTGTCGATGACCTCTGCATTGGAGCACTACACCGCGACGCTCGCTGAAATCATTCTCACCAGCGATGACGCGCAGAAGCTCATCGGACAGACAGAGGTTCGACCGATTCTGCTGTGGCATGCGTTCGAGGAGTCGGAGCACAAAGCCGTCGCCTTCGACGCCTATCGGCTGATTGGAGGCACCGAGCGCACCCGCGTACGGGGCATGCGGATCGCCTCTGCAATTCTGTTCGGCGAACTCATTCTGCAGACTGCGCTGTCGATGGCCTCTGACAAGGCCTCGTATAACCCGGTCACGTTGGTGCGTAGCCTACGTCGCTTCAGTCGCACCCCGATGTTCACCGCCGATGCGCTGCAGCGATTCCGTTCGTACAACCGCCCCGGCTTCCACCCTGATGATTGGGACAGCACCGCGGTCCTGGAGCGATGGAGCAAGGAACTGTTCGACCAAGACGGCTCACAGAAGGTCATCGCTCAGCCGGGGTAGCAAAAGTGCGTGAGGAGGGCGACGCAGAAAGACACTGTTTCTGCGTCGTTCCTCCAAACAATCGACAGCGCGCCTGTCGTCACGGATTGGATGCCCGGTGGCGGGTCAAGGCGACAGTCATACAGACAAGTGCAGTCGGCCTCGAAACTCACGGAAAGGTTAAGCCTCAGCCGCTGACGACGTAGCGTTGAGCCAAGGTTTCAGCCAGTCGGCTCGTGTGCGCGACCACTTCCTTTTCGGTCACCGCGAGCAAACCGGAGTGCCAGGCCGTGATGACTTCGACGAACCCCCCCACCGCAACCAAAGTGTCCATACGAAGGGCCGTCTCGTCGGCGTCTTCTCTGAGATGTGGCCGGCTTGCCTCGACGACCAACTGCGTTGCCTCCTGCAGCGCCACAGCGCGGCGATCTTGCAGCGGTGAGCTACCTACATGCTGAGCGAGGAGGATGTGCGCCCGGCCAGGATCGCGTGCGATCCGGTCGACCACGATGGCGATCGCCGCGGTGATGGTTTCGATCGGCGGCCGATCCACACGCTCGTCGAAGAGCGCGGAAACCTCGCCGAGCATGTCATTGCGAACGCCATCCCACGCTGCGACGAGAAGATCCTCGCGCGTCTTGAAGTCCTCGTAGAAGTATCGATCGTTGAGCCCTGTCCGGGCGCACACGCCGCGCATAGTCACTGCGGCCCAACCGCTCTCACTCCAAATCTCGGTCGCAGCCTCGATCAATTGCTGCCGTCGCTCTGCTCGACGCTCAGCACCGGTCCGACCACCCCAGCGCGTGTTTCTCGACCGCACATCAAACATCTTGACAAAACGTCGGGCTCACGACCAAACTGGTGGCATGCGACACCAATGGTGGCTGATGCCCCCAAATCAATGGTCTCCCGCACCGGAAATCAGTGTCGCGATCCGAAAGGCAAGCAGATGAGGTTCTTGCCGTTCGGTAGTTCACCAGGTAGAACCCACCGCGCCCACGCAGTAGTCACAGGCGCAGGGAGCGGTATCGGCCGCGCGTTCGCCGTTGAGCTTGCACGCCGAGGTGGACGTGTTGTGTGTGCGGACAAAGACCCCATCACTGCGAAAGAGTCGGCCGAGTTGGTGAGGCAGGCCGGCGGCGAGGGTTTCGACGTCGTATGCGACGTCACCGACCTTGAGCAGGTCCGTAACCTCGCTGATGCCAGTGAAGACTGGTTTGGCAAGGCGGCGAGCCTGGTGATCAACAACGCCGGAATCGGTGCGGGCGGCAATCGCATCGGCGCTACGTCGGTCGAGGACTGGAACGCTGCGATTTCTGTCAACCTTTGGGGTGTTATCTACGGGTGCGAGACTTTCGTTCCCCGGCTCCGGAGCAACGGCCGTGGCGGAGTGATCAATGTGGCGTCCGCCGCGAGTTTCGGCTCGGCGCCCCGAATGGGGGCATACAACGTGAGTAAGGCCGGAGTGCTCGCTCTGTCCGAGACCTTGGCGGCCGAACTGAGCGGTACTAACGTCAATGTCACAGTGCTTTGCCCCACCTTCGTCAAGACGAACATCGCCAAAAATCCTCAGATTGAGGAGTCGGCGGCGAAACTCGCGACCAACCTGATGAGGTGGACCGGCATTTCGCCGGATCAAGTGGCTCGAACGACCTTGAACGCGCACGATCGCGGACAAATCTATGTAGTGCCCCAACTGGACGCGAAAATTTTGTGGCAACTGAAAAGAGCTTTACCCGGTCAGTTTACGCGGGCGTTGGGGCTGGTGGAGCGCGTGGCCTCATGGAACGATCCAGCCGAACAGAGGGAGCAGTGAAATGGCGTTCGCATATAGCGACATGCTCGAGACGATCAAGAACAAGCAATGGGCTCTCGCCGATATCGATTGGGGCGCCCCTGGTGCGGAGTTGATCACCGACGAACAGCGTCCCAAACTCAAGCAATTCATGTCCGACGTGGTGTGGATTGAGCATGTCGGAGCGCGCGCCTTTGCTGCGATGGCCCCGAAGGCGCCCTTCGAAGCGCTCGGAGACATTTACCGTTACTTTCACGCCGAGGAGCAGCGTCACGCCAACGCCGAACTTGCTCTGATGCGTCGCTGGGGCATGATCGAGGAAGGCGAAAAGCCTGTACCGAATAAGAACATCCGTCTCGTGATCGAGTGGCTAGATCGGTACGCTGAGGCTCTTCCTCTGACTGTCATCGGCGCCGCGATTCCCGCACTGGAGACCGCGCTGGACGGGGCCCTGCTGAAATTTCTCCTTGATGAGGTCGACGACCCAATTTGCGGGGAAGTATTCAATAAGGTCAACAGCGACGAATCGCGGCACCTTGCAGTAGGTTTTCAAGTCCTGAATGACCTCGGCGCCAGTCCCATGCGAATCCATGCAATCCAAACGGTCGGCGCTGTGATGGACCCCCGTATTCTCACTGGCGCGTTGCTGTATATACCGCTTCTCACGCGCATGTTGATGAATCTCAACGCGATGGGGCTATCCGAAGAGAAGCTGTACAACGCGGTGACGCGATATGGCAATGTCGGGGACCGCAGTGAGCACACGCGGAGGGTGCCTGGATATCACATCTTGAAGGCCCACATGTCCTCCTCGATCAAGCGGTCCCAACCCCTTCACTTCGTTTCCCAGCGCTTAGGCAATGCGATCGACATCTTCCCCGTGCAAGTACTCGGGCGACCGCCTTCATGGACGGATGAACTGACCTATGAACCGGTCGCTAAATGACGGACACGGTAACGACTTTGATCGTCGGCGCCGGCTTCGCGGGTATCGGTACGGCGATGAGAATGCTTCAAGCGGGCGTTAACGACTTTGTCATCTTGGAGCGATCACATCGCGTCGGGGGCACCTGGCGTGACAACACTTACCCCGGCGCCGCCTGCGACATTCCGTCATTGCTGTACTCCTACTCGTTCGAGCCGAACCCAGGCTGGACTCGCGCATACTCGGGGAGCGCAGAGATCCTCGCCTATATCGACGCGATTGTCGCGAAATACGATCTTGGGAGGTTCATTCATTTCGGTGCGGACGTGAGTGCACTGGAATTCGACGAGGATGCCGGAGAGTGGGTTGTCGACACGACCGGCGGCAGGCGGTATCGGGGCCGTTCAGTCGTGATGGCTAGCGGACCACTTGCTGACGCCAGTTTCCCGGATATTCGTGGCATCGAGTCGTACGAGGGGAAAAAGATTCACAGTGCTCGGTGGGACCACTCCTATGACATGAGCGGTAAGAGGGTGGCGGTTATCGGGACCGGGGCGAGCGCTGTGCAGATCGTTCCCGAATTGGTCCAGTTGGCGGCGTCGGTCAAGGTGTTTCAGAGGACGCCCGGCTGGGTCCTACCGAGGGTGAATTTCCGGCATCCGGCCTGGGCGCGTTCGACTTTCAAGCGCATGCCGGCAACCGAACAGGCCCTACGAGGTGCGTGGTTTTGGGCGCATGAGGTCATGGCCGTGGGCATGGTTTGGGATACCGCTGCCACATCTGTCATCCAAGCGGCCGCGAAGGCGAATCTGCGTCGGCAGGTGAAGGATACCTGGTTGAGACGTCAGCTAACACCGCAGTTCAGACCTGGGTGCAAACGCATGCTTATGACTAACGACTATTACCCTGCTCTCCAGGCCGATAACTGCAAACTCGTCAGCTGGCCGATCGCCACACTGGCTCCGAACGGAATTCGAACCGCCGACGGCATCGAGCATGAGGTGGACTGCATAGTATTCGCGACAGGCTTCGATGTGTGTAAACGCGGTACGCCATTTCCGATCCTGGGGCGCGACGGGCGAAAACTCGAAGACGCGTGGTCTGAGGGGAGATTTGCCTACAAGAGCGTGAGTGTGGCCGGGTATCCGAATTTGTTCTTCACTTTCGGGCCTAATTCCGGTCCTGGCCACAACTCCGCTCTTCTATATATGGAGGCGGCAATCGATTACATCGTAAAAGCGATCGAGCTCTTGCGCGACCAAGGTAACGGAGTCCATACCCTGGATGTGAAAGAGAATAGCCAAAACGCGTACCACTCCAATATTCAGCGGCGGTTACGACGCACGACATGGAACTCGGGTTGCAGCAGCTGGTATTTAACAGAGGATGGCTATAACGGCACGATGTATCCGGGCTTTGCGACTCAGTTCACCAGGGAACTGTCCCGTCTGGATATGCGGGATTACGATATCACTCGGCGTGACGATGCTGACCTGAAGTTGACACAAACACGCTGAACTGCAGCAGCGGATAGGGTAAACATCAAAGCGCACGTGAGGAAGTAATGGGTTCTGAGTCTGGGCAGCACTACGAAATTGTAATAGTCGGAGCCGGGTTTTCTGGGATTGGTACAGCGATCAGCCTGTTGAAGGCCGGATTTGCGGACTTTCTTATAGTCGATGACGCCGATGGCGTCGGCGGTACATGGCACTGGAATACGTATCCGGGAATAGCGGTCGATATTCCGTCCTATAGTTACCAGTTCTCTTATGAGATGCGAACATCCTGGTCACGTACTTACGCTCACGGGGATGAGTTGAAGGCTTATGCAGAGCGGTGTGTAGAAAAATACGGACTCCAAAATTACATCCGGTTCAACACGACTGTGGACGAAGCCTGTTTCGACGAAGGCGCCGCACTATGGCGGCTGAGCTGCTCCTCTGGTCAGAATCTGACCGCGCGTTTTGTGATAAATTGCTCTGGCGTTCTCAGTCGGCCGAAGTGGCCTGATATTCCAGGAGTGCGCGACTTCGCCGGCGTGACGCTGCATACGGCCAGATGGGACCATACGAAAGATCTCACCGGTAAGCGGGTGGCGGTGATCGGGACTGGGGCATCTGCGGTGCAGCTGATTCCCGAAGTCGCGAAGATCGCATCAAGTCTGACGGTCTTCCAGCGAACGCCGATTTACTGCTTGCCGAAGCCGGATTTCTCCATACCGAGCTGGGCCGCGACAGTGATGCGGTTGGTGCCAGGGGCACAACTGATGACGCGCACTGCGAGTCAGGCGTTCGTCGAGTTCACATTTCCCATCGCAGCTCATTTTCACTCGTTGATCCCTGTGTCGGACCTCATGGAAGAGGCGGCGAAACGCTATATGCGTCGGGCGGTCGACGATCCGGTGACTCGAGACCAACTCATTCCTCGCTATTCGTTGGGTTGTAAGCGACCGAGTTTCCACAATTCCTATCTCGCAACGTACAACCGTCGCAATGTTTCGCTCGAGACCAGCGGCATCACCCATGTCGACCATGCCTCGGTTCACACTGAAGATGGCAAGAGTTATCCGATCGATGTCATGGTCTTGGCCACCGGGTTCAAAGTGATGGAGTCGGGCAATATGCCGACTTATGTGCTGAAGGGACGCGGTGGAGTGGAGCAGTCTGCCTGGTGGGATGAGCACCGCCTCCAAGCCTTCGAGGGTGTGAGCGTCCCAGGGTTCCCGAATCACTTCAATATCTTCGGTCCCTATGGTTACAACGGCTCCTCGTACTTCACACTCATCGAGGCGCAAAGTCGGCATATCGTCCGCTGTCTTCGTCGTGCGCGCACGCTGAAGGCTGATTACGTAGAGGTCAGACAGCAGGCGAACGATCGCTACTTCGGTGACATGGTTAGCCGCCGACATCGACAGGTTTTCTGGCAGCCGAGCTGTTCCAATGCCAACAGTTACTATTTCGACAAACACGGCGATGTTCCGTTGCGTCCGTCAACTACCCTGGAGACTTACTGGCGTAGCCGCACCTTCCGGCTCTCCGATTACCGATTTGAACGTCGCGCAGAATCCGTTGGCGCACGGTGACCAACACTGATGCGGCGGACCGGCGCCCCAGTCTTGCAAGTCATTTCGTGGCAATGACTTCGCGAAACACACTGCGTCCGCTGTCGCAACTCATCCCGTCGAGCGCCCACGGCCTCGCGGTGATGGATCGCGTACTCCGGATGGCGCTTGTGGGATCGCGGCCCCGCCGAAGCGTGGCGGTTCGCACAATAGATACCGAGTTCGCCGGGAATCAGATACGCGGGGATTGGATCACTTCTCCTGCAGTCGATCCACACGCGGTTCCGTTGCTCTACATTCATGGCGGCGCCTACTCCATGTGCTCACCGGCTACCCACCGCGGCCTGCTCGGTGAACTTGCCTCCGCGAGCGGTCGGCCCATCTTTGCGGTGAGGTATCGGCTAGCTCCACGCTATCCCTTTCCCGCTGCCGCCGACGATGCACTGAACGCATACCGCTGGCTCGTCACAGGGCAGCCTTCGGCTTCCGGCGAACGCGGTGTTGCGGTGGCCGGGGACTCGGCGGGCGGCCAGCTCACGATGGCCACCGCCCTTGGCGCACGTAGTGACGGACTGCCGCTGCCGGATTCGATGCTTCTCATGTCTCCGGTCCTGGATCTGACATGTGAACTCGCGAGGGCACGCGAACTTCGCCGCCGTGATCCTTTCGCCTCTGCTCGGTCCGCGGCCCGCGCTCTTGACCTGTACGTGGCTGGTGCAGATCACCGCAATGAGCGAATCAGCGTGCTCGACGCAGACCTCAGGTCCATGCCACCGATCCTGATTCAGGTAGGCGGAAGAGAAATGTTGATCGATGACTCGAGGCATCTTGCCGACCGCCTCCGATCGGCCGGATCAAGCGTTGAGATACAGGTGTACCGGGGACAGATCCACGTGTTCCAAGCCATGTTCCGAATCCTGCCCGAGGCTCGTGAGGCGATCCACCGCGCTGGAAACTTCCTGAAAGCTTCGGCCCACCGGTGAAAGTGTTGGGACCGTGGATGCTCCACTGCCACCGCGCCATCAACTGCTTCTTAGCTGTCTCATGACAGGCGGCTTTGCGAGGGATCCTCGAGGACACGATCCGTCGATAGTGATCATCGGGGCCGGCGTCGCGGGTATCGCCATGGCCCATCAGCTGAAGAGGGACGGATTCACCAACTTCACCATGGTGGAAAAGGCTGCAGACATCGGCGGCGTCTGGCGCGACAACACCTATCCAGGAGCGGCTTGCGACGTGCCGTCAGCGTTGTACTCACTCTCGGACAAGCCCAACACTCGTTGGTCGAGACGTTATGCAGAACAGCCCGAGATACTCCAATATCTTCGCCGACTCGTCCTGGCCGACGGAATGGACCTGCATTTGCGCACGCGGACCGAAGTCGTCGAGATGACCTTCGATGAACAGGCCGGCCGTTGGCGTTTGGTGACCGGATCCAGCGAGACGATCTGGTGCGATGTCGTGATTTCGGCCGTGGGGCAGCTCTCGCGACCTCATACGCCGAATATTGCCGGCGAAGACACCTTCGAGGGGCCGCGTTTTCATTCGGTGTCAATGGACAGCTGAAACTGCCCGTGGGTGGACATGAGAACTGCCCGTAGGTGGCCAGTAAGAACTGCCCAGTGGCGGACACGAATCTGCCCATGAGGGTGTGTCCGCCGCCGGTGGTTGTGGCCGTTGTTAGCTCAAGGGTTTGACTCCCTTCCCGTGCAGGGCTTGGGCCAGCCGCACGGAGTCTCCGCTGGTCTGGCACAGGTGCGCGTGATGCAGCAGCCGGTCCACGGTGGCTGTCGCCAACGTCTTGGGCATCAGCTCATCGAAGCCACTGGGGTGCAGGTTTGATGAGATCGCCACCGAGCGCCGTTCATAGGCGGCTTCGACGATGCGGTAGAGCCCTTCAGCGGCATCGGCGCCGACTGGCAACAGTCCAACGTCGTCAATCACCACGAGCTCGGCACGTACGATCTTGGCCACGGCCTTGCCCAACGAATCGTCAGCGCGGTGCGCCCGAACTAGGATCCCGATCTGCTCGAGGGTGAACCACGCCACCGGCATCCCGGCCTCGATGACCTTCTGCCCCAACGCTTCGAGGAAGAATGTCTTGCCGGTGCCAGCGGGCCCGCAGACCACCAGGTTCTCCCTACGACGCACCCACTCCAGGGTCTGCAGCGCCTGTTGGGTCGGTAACGGGATCGACGACGCATTCGGGTCCCACACGTCAAATGTCTTTCCGGTCGGGAAGCCGGCGGCTTTGCGGCGGGCGGCCAGCATGGATCGGGCCCGGCCGGCGGCTTCCTCGGTCAGCAGCGCTTTGATGACCTCGGTGGGGTCCCAGCGTTGAGCTCGGGCGGTGGCCAGCACGTCGGCGGCGATCGCGCGGGCGTGCGGCAACCGCAGCCCACGCATCAGCGCTTCGACGTCGGCGGGTAGCGGCTTGGTGGTCGTGGTGGTGGTCACGCGATGCCTGCCTCGTCAGCGTCGATAACGGTGCGCCCGAACAAGTTCCACCCGCTGGTGCCTTGCGCCAGGGAGGTGTCTTCGTCGGCGCCGCGGCGGGTGGGGTCCATGCCCTTGCTGGCGAGGATGGAATCGAGGTCGCCGGTGGCAAAGCGGCCGTGCACGGCGGCATGACCGAGCGCCCAGTCGACATCGGCGCGGCCGGCCAGCGCGGATAGTTCGACCGCGTGGGCCATCTTCTGCAGGATTCGTTCGGTGCCGACGGCGGCGGCTTCTTTGAGCCACACCGCCGCACCCGGCCCCAGCGCCAGGAACGTCTGCTCACTGACGGTGCGGGCCCGCACCCGGTAATCACCGGGCACCCTGTCCCGATGCTCAGGGAAGTGGTCATCGTTGATGGCGGGGCTACCGGGGGTGGCGCGGCGGTGCCGGGCCACCTCCACTGGGCCGCCGTCATCAAGGGCGCAGATCACCACCTCATCGGTGCTGTCGTGGTCGCGGATCCACACTGTCTGGCCCAGAAGGATTGCGGGCAGCGAGTATTGGCAGTGGTCGAAGGTGACCATCGGGGTGTTGTCGGGAACCCGGCGGGTCACCCCCAACGCGGCGGTGTGGGGCAGGTCAGGGACCGCGTGCAGGGCCGGGCGTTCCTGAGTGAGCATCTCGGCCGGCCGGCGTCCCGTGATTCGGTGCACGCGGGCGTTGATCTCGGTGGTGAACCCGGCGCATGCGGCTTCGACGTCGGCGAACGAGTCGTACTGCGGCAGCAGGTTGGTCTGGGTAGGGACGATGTCGGCTTTGGCGAGTTTCACCGCGTTCTCCACTCCACCCTTGGTGGCTGGGTCGGCGGGTTCACACGTCAGCACCGAAATGCCGTAGTAGCGGCCGAAGGTGACCGCGGCGCGGTTGCGGACCGGAACTCCAGCGATGTGTCCAGTTGTGACGGTCTTCTCGTTGTCGGTGAGCAGGTAGGTCGGAGCACCGCCGATGACGCGGAAGATCCGGTCCAGGCCGGCGAACACACTGGGCGCAGTGCGGTCGCGCAACGCGATCACCACCCGATAGCGGCTCCAGGCCAGCCAGGCCACGAGAAGCACGATCTTGCGGCCGGCGACAAGGGGGCCGTCGGCGAAGTCGTACTGTAGCCATAGTCCGGGTTCGGTAATCCAGGGCCGGTGCACGCGTGTATTGCCCAGTCGCCATTGCGCTTTGATCTCCGCCAGCGCGCGGCGGGTAGTGCGGTCGGTACCGGTGTAGCCCAACGCCACCAACTTGTCGTGGGCTTTGTCGCCGCGGATCTTGCCCTTCGAATCAGCCACCCAGGTTTCCAGCAGGTCGCGCCAGTCGTCGATCATTCGGGCCCGCCGCGTGGCCGGCGGCAGGCCGGCGTCGCGGTCTTCGACCGCTTTCTTCACGGTGTGGTGCGAGCACCCGCACAGCTCGGCCGCGGCGCGGTAGGAGCCGGTCAGGTCGTAGGCATTGAGTATTTCCATGAGTTCTCCGTCAGACTTCAAGTAGGTCTCTCCTGGGGTTGTCGGGTCGACTAGGCATCGACATCGAAACCGCAGGAGAGGCCGCAACGGCGCTGACGCGCCGAACGGCATCAAGTAGGTCTGGGCAGATTCATGGCCGCCTGCGGGCACTTTCGTGTCCGCCGGTGGGCAGTTCTTATTGGCCGCGAATGGGCACTTTCATGTCCGCCAGTGGGCAGTTTTTCATGTCCGCCGACAATTCGGCGCGTTGGGACCATTCGGTATCGCTGCGCGGCAAGGAAGTAGCCGTCATCGGGACAGGCGCAAGCGCGATACAGTTTGTGCCACGGATCGCACACGAGGCACAGCGCGTAACGCTGTATCAGCGCACGGCGCCTTGGATTTTGCCGAAGTGGGACAGCAGGTACGGACGTCTTCACCAACAGCTGATTAAGGTTCTGCCGCTGTGGCTGCGTCTTGAGCGTTTCGCGGTATGGCTGATTTTTGAAGTGCTCGCAGTGACGTTGGTCGACGCGAAGCCCTTGTCACGCATTCTCGGCGCGGTCGCCCGCTACCACCTCCATCGGCAGGTTGCCGATCCAATGCTGCGCCGGCAACTCACGCCATCAGATGCGCCGGGGTGCAAGCGGGTGTTGTTCTCGAATGATTACTACCCCGCGATTGCCAACGGTGAAGTCTCGTTGGTGACCAACGCGGTTGCGAAGCTTTGCGACAAGGGAGTCGTGACCGACGATGGCGTACTCCATCGCGCGGATGTCGTCATTTACGGAACAGGTTTCCGCGCTACCGACTTCCTCGCCCCGATGCGTGTTCGCGGCTGGGGCGGAGTGACTCTGGACGAGGTGTGGGGGACGCAGGCGCACGCATACCTGGGCATTACAGTCCCGATGTTCCCGAATCTCTTTCTCCTCTATGGCCCGAACACGAATGTCGGTTCCGGGTCGATCATTTACATGATCGAGTCTCAGGTCCGCTATGTCGGTGCCCTCATCAAGATTTTGGCGAGTGACCCAGGGCGTACGGTCGACGTCAGGCCAGACATCGAGCAAAGCTACAACACACGATTGAGCCGGCGGCTGCGAAGGTCGGTGTGGGCGCTTTGCGCGAGCTGGTACACGACCTCGAGTGGCGCGATCCCGACGAACTGGCCTGGGCCTACATTTGCCTACCGGATCCTCACCCGCAAACCACGCAGTCACGATTATCTATTCAGGCACGTTGAACGCCTTCAGTTAGACGGCCCGAGTGAGAACCGCGCGAGGCTGCGCAGATGATCCGGGTCGCAGGCGGTGTCTAACATTTCACTGTTAACTGTTCGAATATTGACATTCAGCACATCTATGTAAACTATTACCAGATACCCGTGCAGCAGAGCGCCCAGGAGGCATCGTGGCTAATCAGCTTCTCGCAATCACGCGTCACCCCAAGGAGCGGTTGACGTCTGTCCTGTTGGCGCCCGCCCCCCGCGTCGTCGATGACAAATGGCGACAGTGGAGTCGGGACTGGAGAGTCCGGGAACTTGCGCCGGCCCCCGCCGGATCTGGGCTGAGAGCCGTCCTAGGGGACGCTGGACTCCCGTTGCTGGGGCACACTGTCGACTACATCCGATTTGGTTCAGAATTCAGTCGGGAGCGTTACGAACGTTTGGGCTCGGTGTCGTGGATGGGCGCATTCGGTACCAAAATGGTGGTCATCGCCGGTCCAGACGCAACGCGTGAGGCGTTCACAAGCGAAGCCAAGGCCTTTTCTCAAGATGGCTGGTCCTTCCTGATCGATGCTTTCTTCCATCGCGGGTTGATGCTCATGAGCTTCGACGAACATTTGATGCACCGGCGCATCATGCAGGAGGCGTTCACGCGTCCTCGCCTGACCGGATATGTCGGGCAGGTGGCCCCGTGCGTTCGCGCAGCCGTGCCCGCGTGGCCGACCGGTCCGTCGGTCCGGATCTACCCGTTGTTGAAGAATCTCACCCTCGATATTGCCACGGATGTCTTCATGGGTGGCCGCGGCAAGGACGAGAGCGCTGCTGTCAACGAGGCGTTCGTGTCCACTGTTCGCGCGGCGAGTTCCTTTGTGCGAGTTCCACTCCCGGGCACCAGGTTCCGCGCCGGCGTGCATGGGCGGCGCGTGTTGGAGGACTACTTCTCCCGACACCTGCCGGCCGCGCGTGCAGGCGAGACCGACGATCTATTCGCCGCCCTCTGCCAGGCGACCACAGAAGACGGTGAACGGTTCTCCGACGAGGATGTGATCAACCACATGATCTTTCTCATGATGGCCGCCCATGACACCTCCACGATCACCACCACTGCTGTCACCTACTTCCTCGCTAAACATCCTGAGTGGCAGGAGAAGGCAGCGGCGGAGGCGCGGTCCTTCGGTCACGATTCGCCAGATATCGACGAACTGGAGCGGATGACGGTCCTCGATCTGATCCTCAAAGAAGCTCTGCGTCTGCTGGCGCCCGTTCCGCTGGTGATGCGCAAGACCGTCCGCGATGTCGCCATCGACGGCTATCACATCCCCCGTGAAACCTTGTGCGCAATCACACCCGCCGTAAATCACTTCGACCGCAGAATATGGAGCGACCCGGACCGTTTCGATCCGTCGCGCTTCGATGAGCCCCGGCGCGAGGACCAACAGCACCGATTCGCCTGGGTGCCGTTCGGCGGGGGGGCGCACAAATGCATTGGGATGCAGTTCGGCACACTCGAGGTGAAGGCAATCCTGCACCAGATGTTGCGTACCTACACTTGGACGGTCCCAAACGACTATCACGTGCGTTGGGACAACACCTCGCTGCCCATTCCCGTGGACGGACTGCCTGTGACGTTGCGGCACCGATGAGCGGTGAGAACTCGCCTTACCTGGAGCCCACGGAGTTCCTCGATTGGCAACATGAATCGGTACGCGACTTCGTTGCATCGGCGACCCGCGGCGCGGTCGACGACACCACGAAGGCCATAGCCATCTTCACTGCGGTCCGCGACTCGATTTGGTATGACCCCTACACCGTGACCGATGACCCGCATGCGTATCGCGCCAGCACCATCGCAACTGCAGACCGCGCTTACTGCGTCCCGAAGGCGGTGCTCTTGACGGCGGCCTGCCGAGCAGCAGGCATCCCAGCGCGGCTGGGGTTCGCCGATGTCCGAAACCACCTTCAGACCGAGACATTGCGTGAGCGGATGGGCGGTACCGACGTCTTCGTCTACCACGGATACAGCCTCATGCATCTCTGCGGTGTCTGGGTCAAGGCAACTCCGGCGTTCAATCGCGAGCTATGCGCACGGTTCGGCGTCCCGCCAATTGATTTCGACGGGCGCACAGACGCCCTGCTGCACGGGTTCGCCGGTGACGGCACACAACACATGGAATATCTGAGGGATCGAGGCGCCTTCGACGATCTACCGCTGGCAGAGATCCTGCAAGCGCTCAGAACCCACTACGGGACGCTCATAGGCGATGCGAGTCGCCATCCAGACCTGTTCGCCTGAAGGGCCGATGCGTAATGCACAGCACGATGCAAGACGTCCAGCTCACAATCTCGGCAATTGTCCGCCATGCCGCCTCCATTCACGGAAACAGCGAGGTGATCACCCCCGACGGAATTGGATACCGAAGTATGTCCTACCGTAGCGTCCTGGGGCGAGCGGGCCGACTTGCCAATGCGTTGCGCGGGCTCGGAATAACGGCAGATCAACGGGTGGCCACTTTTCAGTGGAGTAACCAAGAACATCTCGAGGCCTACTGCGCGGTTCCCTCCATGGGCGCGGTGCTGCACACCCTCAACATTCGTTTGGCTCCAGAGCAACTCGCGTACATCGCCAACCATGCCAGCGATCAGATCATCCTGGTGGATGCGTCGGTTGCGCCATTGTTGGCTAGTGCGCTACCAGCGATGGAGTCGGTGCATACGGTCATCGCCACCGGGGGCGGCGACCTCGCTCCGCTGCAGCGATGCGGGAAGACGGTGTTGCGTTACGAGGAGATCCTGGCGCAGCAACCGGAGACTTTCGATTGGCCCGAGATCGATGAGCGTTCCGCCGCGGCCATGTGCTACACCAGCGGGACTACTGGAAATCCCAAAGGTGTTGTCTACAGCCACCGTTCGACCTACCTACATGCACTGACCGCCTGCACGTCGAACGCCCTGGCAGTGAGCGAGGCCGACCGTATCCTGGCCATTGTCCCGATGTTTCACGCCAATGCGTGGGGACTGATCTACGCGGCGTTGATGTCTGGTGCGGACTTGGTATTACCCGATCGCCATCTGCAAGCCGCGCCGCTGGTGTCGATCATCGAAGAGACTCAGCCGACTATCGCCGGTGCAGTGCCGACGATCTGGAACGATGTCGATCGATACCTGGAATCGAATCCCGCCCGGGACATCTCCTCACTTCGGCTGGTTGCCTGCGGGGGATCGGCAGTCCCCGTCTCGCTGATGCGGGCATTCGAAGACAAGTACAACGTGCCTATCGTGCAGGCATGGGGCATGACCGAAACCTCGCCGCTGGCTACCGTCGCACGCGCAGCGCACGGAGTAGGCGAGACCCGTGCGTGGGAGATGCGCGAAAGCCAGGGTCGGCCGATGTGCGGTGTCGAGATCCGGTTGCGTGACGACCACAAGAAGACAGTGCCGTGGGACGGTCGATCAGCGGGTGAAATACAGGCGCGAGGCCCGTGGATCACCGGCGCCTACTTCGGCGACGATGATCCGGACAAGTTCGACGGAGGGTGGCTGCGCACCGGCGACGTCGGCCGGATCGACCCGGACGGGTATCTCACGCTGACCGATCGTGCGAAGGACGTCATCAAGTCAGGTGGAGAATGGATCTCCTCAGTCGAGCTGGAAAACACGCTGATTGGTCACCCGGCGATCTACGAGGCTGCGGTGGTGGCAGTTCCCGACGACAAATGGCAGGAAAGACCGCTCGCCCTGGTCGTGGTTCACCGTGGAGCCGAGGTCGACATCGACCGACTGCGCGCGTTTCTGTTGGACAAGGTCGCCAAGTGGTGGATCCCGGAGCGGTGGAGCTTCGTGTCTGAGATTCCCCGAACAAGCGTCGGGAAATACGACAAGAAGGCCATACGCGCGCGTCACTCCGCCGGCGAGTATCAGATCGAAACGTCCTAAGAAATCAAACCCATTGATATTGAACAGCCGAGAGGGAATCCTGTGACAGCATCAATTTCTCCCTGGATGAGCGCCGAATTGCTCGAGCTTCGTGACCTTGCCGCGAAGTTCTTCTCGACCGAATTGGCCCCACATGCGCAACGTTTCGCAGACCAGCACCAAGTTGACCGAGAATTGTGGCACAAAGCCGGCGAACTAGGCCTGCTCTGCATGTCCATACCCGAAGAATACGGCGGGGGAGGCGGCACATTCGCGCACGAAGCCGTCGTACTCGAAGAGCAAGCCCGAGTCGGGGACAGCTCATGGGGCGCAGGGCTGCACAGCGGAATCGTCGCGCACTACATCCTCCAGTATGCGGCCGAAGAACTACGGAGGCAGTGGCTGCCCAAGATGGCCTCAGGCGAAATGATCGGTGCTATCGCCATGACGGAGCCAGGGACCGGTTCTGATCTGCAGAGTGTCAAGACCAAAGCAATTCTTGACGGTGACGAGTACGTGATCACCGGCGCAAAGACCTTCATCACCAACGGTCAGCAAGCCGACCTGATCATCGTCGTCGCCAAGACAGATCCAAGTCAGGGCGCCGCCGGCATCTCGCTGATCGTCGCCGAAGCCGATCGACCCGGATTCCGGCGCGGCAAGGTCCTCGACAAAATCGGCCAACGCGGACAAGACACCTCCGAGTTGTTCTTCGACGACGTAAGAGTGCCCCGCTCGCACCTCCTGGGCGAGACCGAGGGTCAGGGTTTCATTCAGCTGATGACGCAGCTACCTCAAGAGCGGCTCATCGTCGCGGTTGGGGCGGTCGCGGCGATGGAACTTGCCGTGGAGCAGACACTCAAATACACCCGTGAGCGGGAAGCGTTCGGACGGCCCGTCTTCGGCTTCCAGAACACGAAATTCATCTTGGCCGAAGCTGCAACCGAAACGCGCATCGCACGAGTATTTTTGGACTACTGCATCGACCTACACCTCGCGGGCCAACTCGACGTCCAGACCGTCGCCATGGCGAAATGGTGGACCACTGAGCGAGCGATGAAGGTGCTCGATGACTGTTTGCAGCTCCACGGCGGATATGGGTACATGACCGAGTACCCCATCTCGAGATTGTGGGTGGACCAGCGCGTGCAGAAAATCTACGCCGGCACAAATGAGGTGATGAAGGAAATCATCTCGCGTTCCCTATGACCCTGAACGATTAGCCACCTGCACATTACTCACCTGGGAGGATTGATGGCATCTACAGAGGTGCCATATCGCCACGAAATGGGTGGACATTGCGGATCGGGTGCCCTTCGGGAGTTGATACCAGATGCTCCTATCTTCAGGCAATGAGTTCTTCAGGCAATGAGTTCGTTGGTTCTTCTGCTGGGTTGGCGGAGGGCGTGGTAGATCTCGCGGGCGATGTACGCTTGATGCAGCGCATGATCTCGTTCTTGGTTTTGCCTTCGGCCAGGCGGTGAACGAAGTAGTCGCGGGTGGGCTGGTGACGGCGCATGCGCACCACCAGGATGACGTGCAGGGCACGGTTGGCGTCGCGATTGCCTCCCCAATTGAGCCGGTGGCGGATCGTTTTGCCGCTGGAGGCTTCCAGTGGGCTGACCCCGCAGAGTTTGGCGAAAGCGGCGTCGCTGCCGATCCGAGCGGGGTTGTCGCCGAGGGCGGTCAGCAGCGTGGCAGCGGTGTCGGGCCCGACGCTGTAGCTCGGGTGCGGCGGTGGCGGTGATGGTGTCGACGTGGCGTTCGAGTCGGGCGGCTGCGGTGTCGAGCTGGTGGCAACGTGCCGCCATCGACTTGATAGCAGTAAAGAAAGTTCTCACATCGCAGGCCAGCGGCGGTCAGGCGGGCGTTGGTCGCGCCTGCTGCCCGCGGCGTCTCGATGCGGCGAGGAGCGAGGACAGTCCTGGCTTGTCGTGGTGCCAGGATGCCGTGGCCGTTGAGATGTACAGCGCTCGTCGTCGTGTGCAAGCTTGTGTGGCGGCGGACGGAGGGCGAAGCGTAGCGAGCGGCGCGGACGGGAGCGCCAGCGGACGGGAGCAGAGGGAGTGTAGCGAAGCCCGCAGGTAGCCGCCGGTTCCTCGCGGGCTATGGCGGCCCGGGCTCCGCTGAGCATCAGTTGCGGGTCTGCGCCATGGCGATGGGACTCGTAGGATGGCGGTTGTGAGCGGGATGCTGGCGCAGCGTGCACGGCGAGAGGCCGAGACGCGACTGGTGGGGCAGCTGCGGCGGTTGGCGCATGTGCGGGGTGTCGCGACGACTGCCGAGCGGCTGAGTCGGCGGTTCGATGCCCAGACAGCGGACTCTTTGGTGGCAGCGGCGTGGCTGCACGATATCGGCTACGCACCGTCGTTGCGCCGGACCGGGTTTCATCCGCTCGATGGCGCAGAGTTTGCCCGGGCGGCGGGTTTTCGGGAGCTGGTCGCCTCCCTGGTGGCGTTCCATACTGGGGCGCACGCGGAAGCTGCCGAGCGCGGCTTGTCAGGTTTAGCGGCGTTCAGCGATCCGCCCAGCGATGTTCTGGATGTGTTGACCTTTTGCGATCTGACGACCGGGCCGGACGGGGCGCCGGTATCACCGCGAGATCGATTGATCGAGGTGTTGGGCCGCTATGGACCCGAGGACCCGGTGCACCGCGCGGTCGACGCGGGGCGCGACGAACTGTTGGCGGCGGTCCGACGGGTACGCGATTGGCTGTAAACCCAGCCGGTTAGCCGAGGTAGGGGCTGTCGCGGTGTTGCAGGTAGTGCTCGATGCGCAGTCGCATCGACGGGTGCATGTCCAGATTGGGGATGTCGTCGGGATCGGTCCAGGCGATGTCGGTGCTTTCGTGATCGATGGCCAGGGTACCGCCGAGAACCTTGGTGGTGAAGGACAGAGAGAACTGTTGGCGGACTTCGCCATCGGTGAACGCGACGACATGCTGCGGGTTGGTGTAGACACCGACAAGGCCGGTGACTTCAATGTCGAGCCCGGTTTCCTCTTTGACTTCCCGGACGGCGGTGTCGGCAATCGTTTCGCCGATGTCGTGTCCGCCGCCGGGTAGCGCCCACAGGGTGTTGTCGCGGCGTTTGATCAGCAGGATACGACCCTGTTCGTCGGTGACGATGGCCGAGGCTGACGGAACGACGCTGTTGGGCAGCGGGGCGTTGGGGTCGTTGTAGTAGTCGGTTCGCATAGGGTTCAGCCTTTCGCGCTGAGCGGTCTGGCGCGATCCCAGACCTGGGTGAAAGCGTCTTCGAGGGTGGCCCAGAGCCGTGGTTCGTGGTGGCGCGACAGCACAAGCACGGGGTTGTTGCGCCCGGGTGAGCCGTAGATGTGGAAGTTGACGATCATGGCGTCGTCGACCCGGAAGATCGACGTGTAGAGCGTGGTGTCGTGGGTGCGGATATCCAGCCCCGGGGTATCGGCATGCGGGGCGAGCAACTCCACGGACGTGCGGCAGCGGGCGATGACGGCCTCGCCGATGCCTTCCTCCTTGCCGCGCAGGATCGTGGTGGCAGTGTCAGGATCCCCGACGAGAAACCGCACCGCCACACCGCGGGCGGCGGCGTCGAGCAGAATGTCGAGGAAGCCGTCGAGGGTGTCAAACAGGAACGTGGCCGCCAGGACGAGGATGTCGATGCCGGTGGTGGCGTCGCCGAAATGCTGCTGCCACGTCGTGATCGGCAGCTGGGTGCGGCTGGCATACAGCGTCGCGGTGAACGGACCACCCAGCGACGTCGTCGCCAGCGCGCTCGCGGTAGGGGCAGGATACTGGTTGGGCCACAGGTTGTGCGGTGTGCAGCCAAGCAGCTTAGCGGCGCGGCGGGCGTTGTCCTCGCGGACGTTGTAGTCGATGTTGGCCAGCCAGCGGCGCACCGTCTTGATATCCACGCCCACCGCAGTGGCGAACCTCTGTGGGGAGAGTCCCTTGGCGTGCAGCCGTTGGGTGAGGCGATCGTTGGGGATCGTGGCGGCCTCGGCGTCGCCGTCCTGATCGCCCGTCGTCTCAGCGCACATCTTTCCGTGTCATCCCTGTCCATCCTCAGCGCGTGGTTCCTAGTTTGCCATGCGACTGCCGCCGCCCCGCGGCGGTGATGCCCGTCCGATGCCCACGGGCATGTCCCTGTCGTGTCCGAAATGTCTGCGGCAGTGTCGGCAATGCCTGCCAACGTCCCTCGCTACGTCCGCGATGTCCACGTGAACTGAGCCCAGCGCCGCAACGGGCGCAAACAGATCACGAAAGGAACAGCGGGACAATGCGTTTAAGAATCGACACATCAGGCACACGGTTCATCGTCACCCGAGCGGCCGAGCCGCGGCTGAACTTCGAGACCGGCAGCCCAAAAGTGGACACCGCCACCGGCGTGCCACTGTATGCCGCGCAGCTGTTGGCGTTGGATGACACCGGTGGTGAAGTGCTCAACGTCACCGTCGCCGGGGATCCGAAAGTGACAGTCACCCAACCTGTTTCAGTCGCGGGTCTGGTTGCTATCCCTTGGGCTCAAGGTGATCGCAGCGGCGTGGCGTTCCGTGCCGACGCCATCACCCCCACCAACCCCGCGGCTGCGCCGAGCGATCAAGCGTCCCGCGCGCAGAAATAACCCCATTTGCTGGGGCGCGGCGCTCGTGGGTGTCGCGCCCCAGCACGTGAGCTGCTATCGACCATTCACTCACCAGAGGGACGCCTGTCATGGCATCAAACTACAAAAACAGCAAGAACTCTCAATCCAACGACGACGACTGGATCACCGACCTCATCCTCTCACTGTTCAAAGCGGCCGGGTATCTGCTGTGGTGGGCGGTCCTGTTCCCGGCCATCAGCATCCCGATCATCGCCAGCGTGGCGATGGCCATTACCCATGGCTCACGCGCGGGTCTGATCATCGGTATTGCTTTCGCTGCCGCGTATGCGGGCTGGGCGTGGCTGGACCCGCGATCGTTTCACGGATGGGTCACCGAGCCGGTGCGGCGGCGCTGGTTGACCTGGTCGCGCTACACCCGCACCTGGCAATCGGTGTGCACCCTGCACGGCCTGACCGCCACACTTGGCGAACGCACCTTGGTGCCGACCTTGCAGTCGGTGCGCATCGGCAAGACGACCGACGTCCTGGCGCTGCGAGTGGTCACCGGCCACTCCCTGGCTGATTGGCACAAGCAATCCGAGGCGCTAGCCGCCGCCTGGCGTGCCGACCGGATCGCCATCCGCGCGACCGCGCCCGGAGAGCTACGCATCACCCTGATGCGCGGCGACGTGCTGGCCGACCCGATTGCCCTGCCCATGCCCACGACGGCGACTGCGGTGGATGTGGGGTCGGTGCGGGTCGGGATCACCGAAACCCGCCACTGGTGGCACCTACCTCTGCTTGGCCACCACCTGCTCGTGGCTGGCGCGACCGGCGCGGGGAAAGGTTCAGTGTTGTGGTCACTGATCGCTGGCCTCGCCCCCGCCGTGAAAACCGGACAAGTGCGGCTCTGCGTCATCGACCCGAAAGGCGGCATGGAACTGGGCGCCGGAGCACCCATGTTCACGGTGTTCACCCACGACGCCACTGGCACCACCCTGTACCTGCTGCGGCAACTAGTGGAGGTGATGCACGCCCGCGCCAATCGGTTACGGGGCAAGACGCGCATGCACACCCCGACTCCGACTGAGCCGTTATTCGTGGTGGTGATCGATGAGATCGCCGCGCTGACTGCGTATGTGACCGACCGCAAGGTGCGCAGCGAAATTGAACAGCTGTTGGGCCTGCTGCTCTCCCAAGGCCGGGCCGTCGGCATTTCGGTGGTGGCAGCGGTGCAAGATCCGGCCAAAGACACCCTGCCGGTGCGGCAGCTGTTTACCGTGCGAATCGGGTTGCGGTTGACCGAAGCCACCCAAACCACCATGGTTTTGGGCCAGGGCGCCCGCGACGCGGGGGCCGACTGCGATCACATCCCCGACACCACTCCCGGTGTGGGCTACATGATGATCGATGGCACGGCCCAACCGGTGCGGGTACGGGCATTTCACGTCGCCGACCACGACATCGCCACTCTGGCAGCACGATTCCGGCCACCTCGTGCCGCGACCCGAACCAACCAGTCCAACAGCGGGCGCACCGACACCGCCCGGGGTCAACGGTGACTACTGCAACGACAGCCCCCACGCTGGTGTTGCCCGGGGTTCCCGGCTCGATCGACACCAATGCGGTGGTGGATCAGATGGTGCGCCGCGCGTCCTCGACGGGGTTCGAATCGTGGTGGCGGCGCGCGGAATCTGTTGGCTTCTGCGCCCACCCCATCCAACTCAGAGGTACCGACGAGATAGGCCGCGATCGGGTGGTGTGGACACGGTGCAACAACCGCCGCGCACAGGTATGCCCATCGTGCTCAGACCTGTACGCCCGCGACACGTGGCAGCTCGTGCACGCTGGCACCGCCGGCGGCCACCACAACATCCCCGCAGCAGTGGCCGATCGTCCGCAGGTGTTCGTCACCCTCACCGCACCTAGCTACGGGCCTGTTCACGCCGCCGCGCGTGCAGGCGACAAGAAGCAGCGTGTGTGTCGCGACCACCACCACACTGGCGGCTACCGCCGATGCCCGCATGGAAAACCACTGTGGTGCAGCACAACCCACGGCGAAGGTGATATCTATGCGGGACAGCCGATCTGCGCGGACTGCTACGACTACACCGGGCATGTCCTGTTCACATGGCACCTGCCCGAACTGTGGCGACGCTTCACCATCACCCTGCGACGCACACTGCGCCGAGAGCTACGTGCTTCGGGCGCCGACCCGGATGCGGTGCAGGTCAGCTTCATCAAAGTCGTCGAACTGCAAGCCCGGCTCATCCCGCACATTCATGCCCTGATCCGCCTCGACCCGCCCGACAGCGATGACTCTGGCGGTCATGACTGGCATGCGCCCCTTGCGGCAACCGAACTGGCCACCATCATCCAACAGGCCGTTCGAACCGTGGCCGTGACGGTCACCGACTCATCCTCAAATACAGCGACACGGGTGATCAGGTTCGGCACACAAGTCGACACCCAACCCATCGACAACCGGCACGCCGGCACGGACGGCTCTGCTGTGCAGGAGGATTCACCACACGGCGGGGTTCTTCCAGGCCGCCGCGTAGCTCGCTACCTCGCGAAATACGTCACCAAATCCTTAGCTGACGTCGGGATCAGCGCGCGACGCATCTCCACCGAGGCCATCGCTGACCTCGATGTCTGCGACCACGTTCGGGCGATCCTGACCGCCATCAGCCAACTCGCCGATAAGGGACTGGCCGGTGTCGGTCGGTGGCTGCACACCCTGGGCTACCGGGGCCACATCACCAGCAAATCCCGCCGCTATTCCACCACGATGACCGCGCTGCGCGAACGTCGCGCGGCCTGGACCCGTGAACAACGTTTAAAAAGCACTGCGCACCAACATGATCTCGGCCTCGACTCCACCGATGGCGATGATCTGGTGGCATGGGAATTCGATCGTGCCGGCCCCACCAGCCTCGGCGACCGGACCCTCATCTACTCCGCGGCCGTCCAACACATCCACACCCGCCGCATCGGACTGATCGAAGTCCGTGGCCAAGCCCGCAATCAACAATGGGATCCGCCAGGGGGAAGCGATGGCTGACAGGTCCCGAGCAGCACGTGCTCGCTCCGGGTGTGACGCTCGTCCCGATGCGCCGACGGTGTCAGAGGGGGGTGTTGAAATTGTTGTGCCCAACCAATATCGACTTCCGTCCGAGGCCAACCGCGCGCTGGTACACGTGATAATGGCTGTGCGGGACCGGATGCTTGGATCAGGGAGGGGAGTGGCGTGAGCCTGAGGTTCGCCTTCTATGGCCGAGTGAGCACGGAGGACGCTCAAGACCCGGAGGCGAGCCGCAGCTGGCAGAAGCGGCGTGCCATGGACCTGATCACTCCGCACGGCGGATTCATCGCCGCCGACTACTTCGATGTGGGACAGAGCCGTTCACTGCCGTGGAAGCGCAGGCCAGAGGCGTCACGTCTGCTTGCTGATGTCGCTTGTCGGGACCGTAGCTTTGATGCCGTAGTGATTGGGGAACCCGCCCGTGCGTTCTACGGGCCGCAGTTCGCGCTCACCTTCCCTGTCCTCACGCACTACGGAGTTGGCCTGTGGGTACCCGAGGTCGGCGGAGCGGTCGATCCCGGCTCCGAGGCACACGACCTGGTGATGACTCTGTTCGGCGGCATGAGCAAGGGAGAGCGCGCTCGAATCCAGATGCGCGTCCGTACGGCGATGTCAGCACTCGCGCACGACACCGCCAGATATCTCGGTGGTCGACCACCCTACGGTTACCGGCTCGTCGATGCCGGCCCGCATCCAAACCCTGCCAAGGCCAATCTTGGGCAGCGGCTTCACCGCCTCGAACCCGACCCCGCGACATCTTCGGTCGTCGAGCGGATCTACCGCATGTACGCCGACGGAGCGGGCCTGCGCTATATCGCGCAACGGCTCACCGACGATGGTGTACCGTCACCGAGCCAGTACGACCCGGCACGGAATCGGCATCGTGACCCACGAGGATGGTCCCATTCGGCGATCCGCGCGATACTCGACAACCCGGCGTACCGCGGTATCCGTGTTTGGGGCAAGCAGGAGAAATACGAGGTTCTGGTCAACCCCGATGATGTCGCTGCGGGGTATGAGACTCGTATGCGGTGGCGTGATGAGGCCGACTGGATCGCACCAGAACGCCGCACGCATGAAGCGCTGATCCGTGACGAACTAGCGCAGGCTGTTCGTCTTCGGATGCAGGCGCGGCGGGGTCCCGGTCTTGTTTGCAGCAGAGAGTCAACAGTGCCATATGCACTGCGTGGGCTGCTGTTCTGTGCCGCATGTGGACGGCGGATGCAGGGCGCTGCCCGCGCCGGGAAGCGAACAACACGCATCCTCTACCGTTGTGAGCTCGGTAAGTCGCGTTCGGTACCCGCGGACCTGAGTGATCACCCGCGCACCGTCTACCTCCGTGAAGATGAGGTGACTGCGCGACTTGACGAATGGATCGCCACCCTGGCCGATCCGGCCGACTTGGCACGCGGGCAAGACGCGGACCCGGTAGCAGGGGCTGGCTACGCGGCCTTGCGGCGCCAGCTCAGCGAGGCGAATGCGAAGGTTGCTGCTCTGGTTACCGCCGTGGAGTCTGGTGTGGCCGTTGAGGATTTGACTGTTGCATTGCGCCGCCGCACCGCCGAGCGCGACGAGCTGAAGGTCCGTCTTGAGCAAGCGGAGCGACCTCGCGTCATGACTGCCGCACAAATCAGCGAGTTGGTTGAGGAATTGGGCGGGCTGTCAGCAGTGCTTGGTGAGGCAACCGGGGCGGAACGCGCTCAGGTATACGCAAGCCTGGGCCTGCGCCTCGACTACGACCCGCATCTTCAGCGAGTCACGGCGACTGCCGACTTAAGTCGTGTCGCCGGACGTGTCCGAGGGGGGACTTGAACCCCCACGCCCATTAGTAGGGCACTAGCACCTCAAGCTAGCGCGTCTGCCATTCCGCCACTCGGACTCGACCAACCTCATGAGTTGGCAGCTAAGGCTATCGGATCGAGTCGCGTCGGCCCAATCGGCCTCGACCGACGCGCCTCACCGTCATCTCGCAGGCGTGGTAGGAAAGGTGACTGTGACCGGTGCGAGCGAGGCTGAGCCCAACAACCCTTTCAATCCGGCAGACGACGTGGCCGAAACCGTCAGCAAGCTGATCAGGTTCGACACCAGCAATACCGGCGAGCTCGAGACCACCAAGGGCGAGGCCGAGTGCGCCCAGTGGATCGCCGAGCAGCTCGCCGAAGTCGGTTACCAGACGGAGTACATCGAGTCCGGGGCACCCGGGCGGGGCAACGTGTTCGCCCGCCTGCCCGGCGCGGACCGTACCCGCGGCGCATTGATGATCCATGGGCACCTCGACGTGGTCCCCGCCGAACCGGCCGATTGGAGTGTGCACCCGTTCTCCGGCGCCATCGAGGACGGCTACGTCTGGGGCCGCGGCGCGGTCGACATGAAGGACATGGTCGGCATGACGCTGGTGCTGGCCCGGCATTTCCGGCGCGCCGGCATCGTGCCGCCGCGGGACCTGGTGTTCGCGTTCGTCGCCGACGAGGAACACGGCGGCAAGTACGGGGCGCAGTGGCTGGTGGACAACCGCCCGGATCTGTTCGACGGCGTCACCGAAGCGATCGGCGAAGTCGGTGGGTTCTCGCTGACCGTGCCCCGACATGACGGCGGGGAGCGTCGGTTGTACCTGATCGAGACCGCCGAGAAGGGCATCCAGTGGATGCGGCTGACCGCGCGGGGACGGGCGGGACACGGGTCGATGGTGCACGACAACAACGCCGTCACCGCCGTTGCCGAAGCTGTGGCCCGGCTCGGCCGGCATCAGTTCCCGCTGGTGTGCACCGACACCGTCGCCCAATTCCTGGCCGCGGTCAGCGAGGAGACGGGGCTGTCTTTCGACGTCGCCTCACCCGACCTCGACGGAATGATCGACAAACTCGGCCCGATGGCGCGGATGCTGAAGGCCGTGCTGCACGACACCGCGAACCCCACGATGCTCAAGGCGGGTTACAAGGCCAACGTGGTGCCGGCGACAGCCGAAGCGGTGATCGACTGTCGGGTGCTGCCCGGGCGCCTGGCGGCGTTCGAAGCCGAGGTGGACGCCCTGCTGGGGCCGGACGTGACCCGGGAGTGGATCAGAAGCCTGGGCTCCTATGAGACGTCGTTCGATGGCGATCTGGTGGACGCCATGAACGCCGCCGTACTGGCGCTGGACCCGGGCGCCCGGACGGTGCCGTACATGCTGTCCGGCGGTACGGACGCAAAAGCGTTCATGCGCTTAGGAATTCGCTGCTTCGGCTTCAGCCCGCTGCGGCTGCCGCCGGACCTGGACTTCACCTCGCTGTTCCATGGCGTCGATGAGCGGGTACCCATCGACGCGCTGAGGTTCGGCACCGAAGTGCTGGCGCACTTTCTCACCCACTGCTGATGACACGAGAGGACTGACAATGACAGTGCCCAACCCCTACGACGCGCTGCCCGACCTGCCGTCGTTCACCCTGACCTCGGAATCGATCACCGACGGTCAGCCGCTGTCCAACGCGCAGGTCAGCGGGATCATGGGGGCCGGGGGTGAGGACGTCAGCCCGCAGCTGAGCTGGTCGGGCTTCCCCCCGGAGACGCGCAGCTTCGCGGTCACCGTCTACGACCCCGACGCTCCGACGGCCTCCGGGTTCTGGCACTGGGCGGTGGCCAACCTGCCCGGCGACGTCACCGAGTTGCCCGCCGGCGCCGGAGACGGCGGCGAACTGCCGGGCGGCGCGCTCACCCTGGCCAACGATGCGGGGCAGCGTCGCTACATCGGCGCCGCGCCGCCCCCGGGACACGGCCCGCATCGCTACTACGTCGCCGTCCACGCCGTCGATGTCGACAAACTGGATTTGCCGGAGGACGCCACCCCCGCTTACTTGGGCTTCAACCTGTTTCAGCATGCGATCGCCCGGGCGGTCATCCACGCGACCTACGAGCAGACGTAAGCAGCCAACCGGTGCGCGCGTGCGTGCTGGTCCTCCCCGGCGGCAAGGTGCGCAGTAACGAGCCGTCACGATGGTGGCAGCCGGCCAATCTCCGGATGGTGTTCATCGCGCGCGCACTACGACGCCGACTCGGTTCCGACGTCGTCGTGCGACGAGTCCAGTACCGGCTGCGCGGATGGAACAGCCCGCAGCGCGACCCGGTGCGCGACGCCGAGGACGTGCTGCGCCGCTGCCGACACCGATGGCAGCCGGAAAGCGTTGTGCTGGTTGGGCATTCGATGGGCGGACGGGTCGCCGCGCAGCTCGCTGCCCAGGGCGGCATCGCGGCCGTGGTGGCGCTGGCGCCGTGGTGGGCGGGGGACAAGGGCGACCTGATTCCCAAGGGCACCCGGCTGCTGGTCCTGCACGGCACCGCCGACACCAGGACGGACCCTCTCACTTCCTACGAACAGACACGGCGGGCCGTCCGGCGCGGGCTGGACGCTGAGTGGGTGGGTGTCGCGGGAGCGGGACACGCGATGGTTCGCCGGTGGCGTCAATGGCACGGCCGCACGGCCGATTTCGTCGCCGAGTCCCTAGCCCGAAATCATCGCCGCGGGCGGTCCGGGCAGCAACAATGAGGAGGCGCCCGTCCGCGCCCGTCCGCGCCCGTCGGCGGGTGGGCGGGGACCGGCCCTAGGTAGAAGGCGCCGTCGAGGAAATACGTCTTCGGATAGGTGTAGCCGGGAATGGTCCACAACTGGCCACCCACCACCAGGGTTTGGTTGACCGGATTAGTCGATGCAATGTCGATGGGAACGGTCGGAATATCGATGGCGACGTGGGCGCTGATCTGGCCCTGGTTGTTGCCGGTGACGAAAAGGCCGTTGCTGTAGTTGCGCCGGATGAAGGCGCCGGTGTTGACACTCCCCGTGTTGTAGTAGCCAGTGTTGTAACTGCCCGCATTCAGCCCGCCGGTATTGACGCTGCCTGCGTTGTAACTACCGGTGTTGGTGCTGCCCGCGTTGACGAAGCCGCAGTTGTAGTTGCCGGTGTTGGCGATTCCGGTATTGGTGCTGCCGGCGTTGAAGAAGCCTGTGTTGTAGTTGCCGGTGTTCCCGATTCCGGTGTTGGTGCTGCCCGGATTCGCGACGCCCCAGTTGCCGGTGCCGGAGTTTCCGATGCCGACGTTTCCCGTGCCGGAGTTGAACAGGCCGATGTTGCCGGTGCCCGAGTTCAGTAAGCCGAGGTCGGCGTTACCGGAATTCGACGCTCCGAAACCGATTTCGCCGTTGCCGGTCAGGCCGACGCCGATGTTGCCGGTGCCGGTGTTGGCGATCCCGACGTTGGTGTCGCCGGAGTTGGCGATGCCGAGGTTGGCATTGCCGACGTTCCAGCAGCCTCGGTTTCCGCTGCCGAGGTTTGCCGGGCCGATATTGCGGTCGCCCAGACCGGCCAGGCCGCCGTTGTCGGTGCCAATGCTTGCCAAGCCGCGGTTTGCGTCGCCGATGTTTGCGCTGCCGAGGTTGGCGCTACCGATGTTCGCCGATCCGATGTTGAAGTTGCCGATATTTGCCCGACCGATGTTGCCCTGGCCCAGGTTCGCGAAGCCGAGGTTGGTAACGCCCCGATCGGTTGCCGCGGCAGGTCCGAGATGTGGTGGCGACAGGGGAGTCAGCGCCGAGGCGATTGTCGAAGCCTCGGCGTGATAGGCGAATAGTGCGGACACATCCTGCGCCCACATCCGTTCGTATTCGGCTTCGGTGGCGGCGATAGCCGGTGCATCGAGCCCAAGAAGGTTCGAGGTCACGAGTCGGATCAGTGCGGCGCGGTTGGTCGAGATGATCTCCGGGTGCACGGTCGCTGCTTGTGCTGCTTCGAAAGCGCCGGCTGCCAGTCGTGCTTGACTGGCGGCTTGATCGGCGTGTACCGCCGCCCTGCTCAGCCAGCCCACATAGGGCGTCACAGCGTCCTGCATCGCAGCCGCCGCTGCACCCTGCCAGGACGAGCCGGCCAGGCAGGCGGTCAGCATGGGCATTGCCGCTGCGCAGGAACGCAATTCAGCGCCAAGAGTCTGCCAGGCGGCCGCGGCGTTAAGGATAGGGCTGGGTCCGGGGCCGGCAAACATCCGCCAGGAATTGTGCTCGGGCGGAAACCTGGCCAAGTCCATCACATCTCCCTAAGCCGAAACAGCTGGTCCGCGCCGCATCAGGGCCGTGCAGTCAGATGGCTGCGGGGTAGGTCGTCCCGCCCTGCGATGAGTTAGCTACGCCGACCGGGATTCACCGACATTGGAAGGGAGTTGCGGGTTATCCGCAAACGGCTCGCGTCGAGGTTTCGATATCGGCCGCCCCACCGCGCGCTCGTCTATCAAGTTGCTTCCCTGATGCGAAAGCGACTTTAAAGCAATAACTTTCGGACTCGGTCGTCCATCCGAGGGGGTGGTCGCGGAATTGAAATGCCGTGTCATCCTCCCCCAAGGGGGGGAAGAAAATTCATCCGCCGAATCCACCCGCTGCCCGAAGTCGGAGCGGCGGTAGTCACGCGAAAGCCGTAGCTGAGCTGTGGCCCTGCCAGGCAATCCCATTACCGCGACGGATCCAAGCGATGTCGTTCATGTCGGCCAACACAGCAGCTTTGTCAGCGGCAGCAGCCGATGTCGTCGGTATCGGCTGGTCCCCACGCTCGGCACACGAGGCAGGCGCGGTCCCGACGATGTCGGTGTTGGCCGCGGGCACCGATGAAGTCTCGACAGCGGTGGCCGCATTCTTCGCCGACCATGGCCATGCCCGTCAACTGGTGAGCTCTCGACTGATGGCGTATCAGGACGAGTTGGTGCGCACGCTCGATGCCAGCGCCCGAGCGTATGGGGCACGGCGGCAACGGCGGACTGAGGGTACGGCCGGCGCCGGAGGTGCCGGCGGGGCGGGGACCGGCGACGGCGCAGCCGGCAGCGGTGGATTGGCGAGGGCGGCGGTGAGGGCGGCCGTGGGGGCAACGGCGTTAACGGCAACGGCGGTAACGGCAACGGCATCCCCACCAATCGCGGTGCCGGAGGCAACATCGGCGGGACCGGCGGCGGCGGGGGCTGGGGCGGCGACCGGCGGAGACGGTGGCGGTGGGAAGAGTTCCGGCCAGGTCGGCGGCCGCGGTGGCGAAGGCAACCCCGCCGACCCGCCGGTCGGCAGCACCGGCGGCTCCGGCGGTTCGGGCGGCGCGGCCGGCGCCGGTGGAATTGGTGGCGATCGAGCGACGTCGATCGCGTAGTGGCGAGGCCCGGCCTAACCCGGCGGCGTCTCCCGGTCGCCCACCGCCGACCCGACGGCCTGGCTCAGCGATGCGAACCCACCCTCGTGCAACCGGCGGGCGATGCCGTCGTGAATCTCCTTGGCCCACAGGCCTCCGCCGTAGATGAACCCGGTGTAGCCCTGCAGTAGCGAGGCGCCCGCGGTGATCCGCTCCCACGCGTCGTCGGCGGTTTCGATGCCGCCCACGCTGATCAGTACCAGTCGATCGCCGACCCGGTCATACAGCCTGCGCAGAATCTGCACCGCACGGCGCGCTACCGGCGGCCCGGAGATGCCGCCGGCGCCCAGCGCTGCCACGCCTGGGGTGCGCAAGCCGTCGCGCGAGACCGTGGTGTTGGTCGCCACGATGCCGGCCAGGCCCAGCTCCACGGCAAGGTCGGCGATCTCGTCGACGTCCGAATCGGACAGGTCCGGGGCGATCTTGACCAGCACCGGGGTGCTCGACGCTTCGGCGAGCACCGCCGCCAGGATCGGCCGCAGCGACTCGACGGCCTGCAGGTCGCGCAGTCCCGGGGTGTTTGGTGAGCTGACGTTCACCACCAGATACGACGCCAGGGGTGCCAATAGTCTTGCGCTCCAACGGTAATCGTCAACAGCCTGGCTGGGCGGAGCCATCTTGGTCTTGCCGATATTCACGCCCAGCGGGATATCGGGGACATGCATGGCCAGCCGTGCCGCCAGCGCGCCGGCACCGTGATTGTTGAAGCCCATGCGATTGAGCAGCGCCCGATCCTCCGACAATCGGAACAGCCGCGGTGTTGGGTTTCCCGGCTGGGCGTGCGCGGTGACGGTGCCGATCTCGGCGTATCCGAAACCCATTGCGCCCCAGACTGACAGCCCCGTTCCGTCTTTGTCGAACCCGGCGGCCAAACCTAGCGGTCCGGGAAAGTTCACCCCGAACACCGTGCTGGCCAGCACCGGGTCGGTCGGCCCCAGCCACCGGCCCAAACGCCGGCGCACCGGCGCTGCCGCCGTGGCGCCGCGCAATCCCGCAAACACCAGGGTGTGGGCGCGTTCGGCCGGAACCGTGAACAGCAGACTGCGCAGCAACCCATACATCGATGTCACGATTCCGGCTGTTCGGGCAATCGGTTCTCCATGCGACTCTTCTTGCGACGCAACAACACCCGTCTGCTCCCGTCGGTGTAGAGGCGCACCCTGGTCAACTCCCAGCCGCGGTACTCGGCCTCGATGGAAAGACGGGTGGACGCACTGACCCGCGTCACGTCGGGCGGCAGCCGCAGCGGCACCCACTCGTAGTCGTCGGACATGTCGGCTTCCCACCCGGCTGGTAGCCGGCTCCAGCGCGGCGCGGGCCCGGAGTTCACGGCCTGCGCCCCGCATGCTCGATGATCTGCACCCCGGCGCCCGACCCCGACACCACGTACAAGGTGTCCGACGCCTCGTCGAAGGCCAGCGAGTTCGGTTGCTGCACGGTTGGGTAACGCACCTTTTCCACGGGTATGCCGGTGCTCAGATCGTAACCAATGACGGTGTTGGACGCTGTCTGGGACACCCAGGCCAGGTCTCGTGACCCGACCAGACCGTACGGGGCCTGCCGCACCGGGAACGCTTGTCGCAAGATCAACGGGTCCACCCCGTACACCAGCAGTTGGCCCCCGCGGGTGTCGGCGACGAGCACCCGCCCCTGCGGGTCGGCGGCCAACGTGGTGGCGCCTTCGCCGGCCCGTAGCGACTGCGCGGCCCGGCCGTCGGGTCCGATTGTGGTCACCGATGTCTGGCCGCGATCCAGCACCACTGTCGTATTGCCTTGGGTGACAAGGGCATCCACGCGCGCAAAGATCTTGTTGCGGTTGGCGACCGTGCCGTCGGCGGCCAGTGAATACACCGCACCGTCTGCGCTGCCCAATACCAGCCTGCCGTCGGCGCGGCGCGCGATGGCGGTGAATTCGTGACCACCGTCGACCGTTGTCGCGATGCTCTGGCCGGTGCCCAGATTGACTGTGGCGTAGCCGTCGCGTCCCGAGAGATAGACCGTGCCCTGCCCGTCGCCGGTCAGGGCGGTGGCCGGACCCGGCAGGCTGATCACGCGCGCAGCGCCCTGCGTGCCGAGTACCGCGATGCTCGCCGGTCCTGCGGTGTCATCGGCAGGGGAGAGGACCACCAGCTGCCGGGAGCCGGCGTCGAACAGTGCGCTTTGTGGGCGCCCGCCCAGGGGTCGCACCGCCCCCGCGGGATTCCGGGCCGGTGGAGAGACGGCCGGCCGGGCGGGTTCGATCGTGGGCGGCGCCGAACTGAGCGGGTTCGTTGAACACCCGGAGACCGGCGCAATCAGAGTCAGCAAACTAAAGATGGCAACAAATGCCTGATGAAGACCGTTCCACTTCGCCGTGAGCAATCCGAATCTCCCATAGTTTCCGCCAGCACGTCAAATTCTAAGGAACGTCATCGCGCTCAATCTCGCCATGTTCGACGTATAAAACGGTGCAGCGGAGGTATTCTCACCGCATGACCGTCACCGCTGACCGGCATACCGCAGACCAAGAGTTTGCGGTCGAGGACATAACGCCTGGCATTTTCGCCAGTGGTTATGGACAAGTCGGAGATGGGCGCAGTTTTTCCTTTCACATCGAACACCGCTCACTCGTTGTAGAAATTTACCGGGCGGGTTTGGTTGCACCGGTTCCGCAGGCTGAAGACGTTGTCGCTCGCGCCGTGCGCAGCGTGCTGGACATCGACCTCACCGATGAGCGCAGCTTAGCTGCCGCGGTGCGCGACTCGGTGGCTCGCGCGGTGCCAGTCGCGCGTTAGCGCGACCGCACCGCGGCCGGGTGGCGGCCACACCGGGTACGGTCGTCGTCGTGTCTGCGGTAGCACCGATGTCCTGGGGGCAAGTCATTGTTCTGTCCGTGGTGCAGGGTCTGACCGAGTTTCTGCCGGTTTCCTCCTCTGGGCACCTGGCCATCGTGTCGCGGCTGTTCTTCAGCGCCGACGCCGGCGCGTCGTTCACCGCGGTGAGCCAGTTGGGCACCGAGGCCGCGGTACTCGTCTACTTCGCACGCGACATCGTGCGCATCCTGCGCGCCTGGTTCAACGGGTTGTTCGTCAAGTCGCACCGCAACGCCGACTACCGGCTGGGCTGGTATGTGATCATCGGCACCATTCCGATCTGTGTGCTCGGGCTGCTCTTCAAAGAGGTCATCCGCTCCGAGGTGCGCAACCTGTGGGTGGTGGCCACCGCGATGGTGGTGTTCTCCGCGGTGATCGCGCTCGCCGAGTACATCGGCCGTCGCAATCGGGACATCGAGCAGCTGAACTGGCGAGACGCGATCGTCGTCGGCTCCGCCCAGTGCCTGGCGCTGGTGCCCGGGGTGTCGCGCTCGGGCTCGACCATTAGCGCGGGCCTGTTCCTCGGGTTGGAACGCGAACTGGCCGCTCGCTTTGGTTTCCTGCTGGCGATCCCGGCGGTGTTCGCGTCGGGGTTGTTCTCCCTGCCCGACGCGTTCAAGCCGGTCACCGAAGGGATGAGCGCCACCGGTCCGCAACTGCTGGTGTCCATCCTGATCGCGTTCGTCATCGGCCTGGCGGCGGTGACCTGGTTTCTGCGTTTTCTGGTGCGCCACAACATGTTCTGGTTTGTCGGTTACCGCGTGATCGCCGGTGGTGCCGTTCTGATTCTGCTGGCGACCGGGACGTTGGCCGCCACATGACCGTCCTGCTGCTGCGCCACGGCCGGTCCACGTCGAACACCGCCGGAGTATTGGCCGGCCGCTCCGAAGGTGTCGACCTCGACGACAAGGGTCGCGAGCAGGCCGCCGGCCTGATCGATCGGATCGGTGACCTTCCCATCCGCGCGGTGGTCTCCTCGCCGCTGTTGCGATGCCGTCGCACCGTCGAACCGCTGGCCCGCGCGCTGTGCATCGCGCCTGTGATCGAGGACCAGCTCGCCGAGGTCGACTACGGCGAGTGGACCGGCCGCAAGCTCGGCGAGCTGGTCAACGAGCCTTTGTGGCGGGTGGTGCAGGCCCACCCCAGCGCCGCGGTCTTTCCCGGTGGTGAGGGCCTGGCACAAGTTCAGGCACGCGCTGTCGCGGTCGTTCGCGAACACGACCGGCGGCTGAGCGAACAGTACGGCGGTGACGTGCTGTGGGTGGCCTGCACCCACGGCGACGTCATCAAGTCACTGATCGCCGATGCGTACGGCATGCACCTGGACAGCTTCCAGCGCGTCAACGCCGACCCGGCCTCGGTCAGCGTCATCCGCTACACGGCGCTGCGGCCGTTCGTGCTCCATGTCAACCACACCGGTACGCGGCTGTCGGCGGGCCTGCGGGCCGCGCCCGCCGCCGAGACCAAGGAGCCGCCGACCGGCGACGCGGTCGTCGGCGGCTCGACAAATTAGCCGAGCCCGTGCTCAGCGCTCCGACACGCCCGGCCGTCGCCCGGACCGGCGGACGAAGCGCACGGCGGCGGCACTCGCACGGTATTTTGGAAGTGCCATGGCCCGCGCAATCCACGTATTCCGCACACCCGACCGCTTCGTGGCCGGGACCGTCGGGCAGCCCGGAAACCGCACGTTCTACATCCAGGCCGTGCACGATGCCCGGGTCGTCTCGGTCGTCTTGGAGAAGCAGCAGGTAGCGGTTCTCGCCGAACGCATCGGCGCGCTGCTTCTCGAAGTCAACCGTCGCTTCGGCACCCCGGTGCCCCCGGAGCCCACCGAGGTCGACGACCTCAGCCCGCTGATCATGCCCGTCGACGCCGAATTCCGGGTCGGGACGATGGGGCTGGGCTGGGATTCCGAGGCGCAGACCGTGGTCGTGGAACTGCTGGCCGTCACCGACGCGGAGTTCGACGCTTCCGTCGTGCTCGACGACACCGACGAAGGGCCCGACGCGGTACGGGTGTTCCTCACCCCGGAATCGGCACGACAGTTCGCGACCAGGTCCAACCGCGTCATCTCGGCCGGTCGCCCGCCGTGCCCGCTGTGCGAGGAACCCCTGGACCCCGAGGGCCACATCTGCGCGCGCACCAACGGCTACCGGCGCGAGGCGCTCTTCGGGTCCAGCGATGACGCCGAGGAATGACCAACACGAGATGCTGCGCGACGGCGAGCTGACTGTCCTGGGGCGGATCCGTTCGGCGAGCAATGCCACCTTCCTGTGTGAGGCAACGCTGGATTCGCAATGCGTGCACTGCGTCTACAAGCCCGTCTCCGGCGAGCAACCGTTGTGGGACTTCCCTGACGGGACGCTGGCGGGCCGCGAACTCGCGGCCTATCTGGTGTCGCGCCAGCTGGACTGGAACATCGTGCCGTACACCATCATTCGCGATGGTCCGGCGGGGCCGGGAATGTTGCAGCTGTGGGTGCAGCAACCCGGCGACGCCGCCGACTCCGAGCCGCGGCCCGGCCCCGACCTGGTCGACCTGTTCCCGACCGGCAAGCCGCAGCCCGGCTACCTGCCGGTGCTGCGCGCGTATGACTACGCCGGCGACGAGGTCGTCCTGATGCACGCCGACGACCGTCGGCTGCGTCGCATGGCGGTGTTCGACATCCTGGTCAACAACGCCGACCGCAAGGGCGGCCACATCCTCTTCGGCCTCGACGGGAACGTCTACGGGGTCGACCACGGAGTCACCCTGCACGTCCAGGACAAGCTGCGCACCGTGCTGTGGGGTTGGGCGGGCAAGCCGATCGACGACTCCACCATGGAGTCGGTGGCAGCCCTGGCCGATGCGCTGCGCGGCCCGTTGGCCGACGAACTCAGGGGCCACATCACCAGCGCCGAAATCGCGGCGCTGATCCGGCGTACGCAGGCGCTGCTGGCCGAGCCCGTGATGCCCGGACCCGACAGGCATCGCCCCATTCCCTGGCCGGCGTTCTGAGCGGGCGCACACCGTCGGCGATACTGGGGCGGTGAACCCGGCCGCGCGTGACCAGACCGACGCCGCGCTGGCCGCTGATCTCGCCGCCGAAGCGGGGGAGTTGCTGCTCAAGGTGCGCGACGAGGTCGGCTTCGACTATCCGTGGGAACTCGGTGACGCCGGTGACCGGCTGGCGAACTCGCTCATCTTGCGCCGCTTGCGGGCCGAGCGGCCCGGCGATGCGGTGCTCAGCGAGGAGGCGCACGACGACCTGGTCCGGCTCAAGTCCGACCGGGTGTGGATCGTCGACCCGCTCGACGGCACCCGCGAGTTCTCCACCCGTGGGCGCGACGATTGGGCGGTGCACATTGCGCTCTGGCAGCGAGGTGCAATCGGTCGGCCGCAGATCACCGACGCGGCGGTGTCGCTACCAGCCCGCGGCAATATCGTCTACCGCAGCGACACCGTCACCTCCCTGGTGGACCTGGCCGCTGCCGGCATCCCCGGCGTTATCAGGATCGCCGTCAGCGCCACCCGGCCGCCGGCGATTCTGTACCGGATCCGGCAGATCCTGGACATCGAACTGGTGCGCATCGGCTCGGCAGGCGCCAAGGCCATGGCGATCATCGACGGCGTCGCCGACGCCTACCTGCACGCCGGGGGGCAGTGGGAATGGGATTCGGCGGCGCCGGCGGGCGTGGTGCAGGCGGCGGGGATGCATGTGTCGCGCCTGGACGGGTCGCCGATGATGTACAACCAGCTCGACCCGTACCTGCCTGACTTCGTCATGTGCCGCGCCGAGCTGGCGCCGATCCTGCTCGACGCCATCCGCCAGTCCTGGTGGTGATCCTCAACGGCCGAATCGACGGCGCCAGTCTTTCGCCGACAGTGCTCTGACGATTTTTTCCACCGCGCGGCCCTTCCTGGGGCTGTAGGGATACCACAGCAGCTCCTTTTTCATGGCGACGCGGTCGGCGACGATGCTCTTGGTGCGGCAGTACTTGCGGATCCCCTCGGCGCCGCCCGAGCGCGAGCCGAGTCCGGATTCGTGCCACCCGGCCATTGGGACACCGAACTGCAACAGGCCGGTGATCACGTTGTTGATGTTCACCGTCCCGGTATTCCATTGCCGGGCAAGTGCGTTGGCTTTGCTTTTGTCGCGAGTCCACACGCTGCCCGACAAGCCGAGTTTCGAGTCGTTGGCTTTCGCTATCGCCTCGGCAGCGTCACGCACCTTCATGACCGGCAGGGTCGGTCCGAAAGTCTCCTCACGCATGCAATCCATCGTGTGATCGACGTCGACGAGCACGGTCGGCTCGTAGAAGAGGCCGGGCCCACCGGCCGACTTGCCGCCGATGAGCACCCTGGCTCCCTTGCTGACGGCATCGTCGACATGGCGAGTCACCATGGCGAGCTGCTGTGCGGTGGTCATGGCGCCGATCTCGCAGGAGTAGTCGTGGGCGGCGTCCATACCCTGGCGCAGCTGCGCTGTCCTGGCCACCAGCTTCTGCACGAACTCGTCGTAGACCGGCGCCTCGACGTAGACCCGCTCAACCGAGATGCAGACCTGACCGGAGTAGGCGAAGCCGCCCCAGACCGCGCCGTCGACCGCTCGGTCGATGTCAGCATCGGCGCAGACGATCATCGCGTCCTTGCCGCCAAGCTCCAAGTCGCATGGGATCAACCGCTGCGCGGCGCTCACAGCGATGCGTCGGCCGGTGTTGACCGAGCCGGTGAACATGACGTAATCGACCACGTCAACCAGCGCCGCACCGGTTTCGCCGTAGCCGAACACCACGTCGAGCACGTTCGGGGCTCCGATCTCTTTCCAGCCGTCGACGACCATTTGCCAGGCGAGCGGCGCGAACTCTGAGGGCTTGGACAGCACGGCGCAACCCGCCATCAATGCCGCTGGGATGTCGAGAAGCGGCACCGAAAGTGGACCGTTCCACGGGGTGATCACCCCGACGAGTGGGTACGGCTCGTAGGCGATCGTCAGCTTCTTGGCCGCGTTGGCCGCGCCGTAGGGTCGCACCGCCCGTTCTGCCAAGAAGGCGTCGGCGTTGTCGATCCAGTAGTTGATGATCTGCACGGCGGCGATCTCGACGCCGGCATCCGCCCACGACTTGCCCGTTTCCAGTTGCAGCAATGTCAGCACCTGGTCACGGTGGTCCAGCATCCAGTCGCGCCACCTGCCCAGCCAGTGGGCGCGGCCCCCGACACCGAGATGTCGCCACGCGGGCTGGGCGTCGCGCAGCCGTGCCGCCGCCGCCTGTACCTGATGGGGCCTCGCCACCGGGACGCTGCCGAGCGCTTCCCCGGTGGCCGGACAGGTGACTGCTACCTCGTCGGGTTCATAAGGCTGCTCTCGGTTTGCGACGCTCGCTCGATCTGAGCGACGAGTGATGTCGGTCGTCATCGGTTCTCCTGTGGTCGCCGTGCGAGTCGATGATCCTGCACCGCGCCCACAGACATCATCGGCAAAACCGCGTAGGTTTCCGGCTGAAGGCAAACGGAAAGCGGTAACCAGCCGTGCGCGGTGGCGGATTCGGAAGGTGCTAGCCACGCCGACCGTCCCGAGTCGGCGCGCACGAGCGAGACGTGGACTCGGCTCTGACGAGGTGGAGCGGTGTGAGTAGGCGTAGGCCGACCGGAACGGTGACCGTGCTATCGGCTGACCATATTGCGTCCCAACGAGCCAGCCGTGTCTTTGCCGAGGCCGTCGCTGACCACGACGGTGTGCAACTGCCCGACCCGGACGTGGAGCCGGCCCTGACTGCCGTTTCGGTGGCGGCCTTCGCCCGCGCCAGTGATGCGGTGGCAGCCGCTCTGCGGTTGGGCGCTTCGGCGAAACTTCAGGTTCGCATCGGGATACACACCGGCGAGGTTCATCGTTGCGACGCAGGTGAATACGCCGCGCCGACCCTGCGGGTCGCTGCGCGGCTGCGCGACCTCGCCGGTGACGGCCAGGTGCTGATATCCGCAGCCACCGCGGCGTTGGTGCAGGATCGACTACCTGACGCGGCGTGGCTGAGCGATGTGGGCGCTCACCCGCTCGCGAACTCTGCCAGGCCAGAGCGGGTGGTGCGGCTGTGCCACCCCGAACTCGCCGACGAAGCCCCGCCCCGCGTCGCATCGAATCCGCCCATGCCTCGGCAACTTCCAGTTCAAACGAGCAGCTTCGTGGGTCGTACCACGGAGCTTGCCGAGGTGAGGTGTTTGCTGCAGACCCACCGCCTGGTGACGTTGACGGGCGCGGGCGGAGTGGGAAAGACCCGGCTCGCGATCGAGGTAGCCGCACAGGTAGCCGACAGGTTCGGCGACGGGGTTTGGTTCGTGAACTTGGCACCGATCCGCGACCCGGGCATGGTGCCGATGGTGATGGCGCGCGCACTGGGACTACCCGACGCGCCGGACAGCTCGACCACAACTGCGATATTGGCTAAATTCATCGGCGAGCGCTGTGCGCTGGTGATTCTGGATAACTGCGAGCACCTGCTCGACGCGAGCGCATCGCTGATCGCCGCGCTCGCGTCCGCGGGAGGCAGATCGAGGGTGCTCACGACCAGCCGCCAACCGCTGGGCGCAGCCGGCGAAGTCAGCTGGAGGGTGCCGTCGCTCGCGCTGGGCGACGAAGCGGTCGAACTGTTCTCCCACCGTGCCGCTGAGGCTCGCGCGGGGTTCACGGTGACCGCTGAAGATGCCGAAAGTCTGGCCGAGATCTGCCGCCGCCTCGACGGCATACCACTGGCCCTGGAGCTGGCAGCGGCCCGGGTACGGGCGTTATCGCTGGCCGAGATACTGGACACGTTGCACGATCGCTTCCGGCTGATCACCGGCAGCGCCCGCGCAATCGTCGGCCGCCACCAGACGTTGCGTGCGTCCGTGGATTGGTCACACGAGCTGCTGACGCATCTCGAACGAATCCTTTTTCGCCGCCTGTCGGTGTTTCACGGCGGCTTCGATCTCGGCGCCGTCCAGGCGGTCGCATCGGGAACCGACTTGCCGCGCGGCGAGGTCTTGGAACTCCTGATTCTGCTTGTCGACAAGTCGCTCGTGCTCGCGGACCACGGTCGGCGACAAACTCGCTATCGGCTCCTGGAAACGGTGCGGCAATACGCCGCGGAGAAGTTGGGCGAATCCGGCGAGACGAACATGCTGCGCGAACGTCACCGCGACCACTTCACCACGCTGGCGACGGTGTCACCGGAGCCCGGACACCGTGACGACGAGCGGCTGATCGAGTGGGCCGACGCCGAAATCGACAATCTCCGTGCGGCGTTCACGTGGAGCCGGGAAACGTCCGACGTCGAGTCGGCGCTGCGATTGGCCTCCTCGCTGCAACCGCTGTGGCGCGGGCGTGGTCGCGCCGACGAGGGACGTGCCTGGTTCGACGCCATCCTCGAGAAAGGCGAAGACGATCCGGACCGGGCGCTGTCGGTGCGGGCCCGAGCGCTGGCCGACAAGTCTGTTCTGACCGCCTACACCAGTGGCCACGACAGCCTGGCGCAGGCGCAGCAGGCCCTGGCGATCGCTCGCGACCTCGACGACCCGGCGCTACTGGCGAATGCGCTCACCGCTTGTGGCTACAACACCGCCCACCAGGCGCAGATCGCTCAGCCGTATTTCGCTGAAGCTACCGCGATCGCACGGACTATGGACGACCGCCGAATACTTGCCCGCTGCCTCACGGTGCAGGCTTACGGAGCGGTCATGGCGGGAGATCCGAAGCAAGCGGGGATCGCCGCCGCAGAAGCAGGCCAACTCGCCGAAGAGATCGGTGACCGGGTCGAGTCGCGCCGGTGCCGGACGTGGCTTGCCTGGTCGATGATCATGCGCGGGCAGCTGGACCAGGCTGCCGCACAGCTGCGCGAGGTGCGGGTGGAGGCTGAGATCGCCCAGGACAAGATGTATGTGGTGCTGAGCCTGATGGGTTTGGCCCATGCACTTGCCTACCTGGGTGATGACCGTGCAGCTGGTGATGCCGCTCGCGACGCCGTCGCCGCCGCGGCGGAGCTCGGGGGACTGTCCGAGAGCGCGGCCGGTGTAGCCCTGGCCGTCGCGGCCATTGCCGCGGGTGATGTCGAGACCGCACGGGACGCGGCCGATTTGGTCCGACAGCGCATCGGCAGCAGCGGGCAGGGACCGATCAACGTTGTGCCGATCGCGCAGGTCGCCTACCTCGGCGGTGACCTGTCGGCCGCCCGGTGGTGGGCGGACAAGGCGGTGGCGACGACCGCGGGCTGGCACCGGCTGCAGGCGTTGGCCACTCGTGCCGTCGTCGCGCGGTCGGAAGGTGATTTCGAACAAGCCGGACGCGACGTCGACGAGGCATTGGCCTACGGCGCGGAAAGCGAGGCGATGGTAGGGATTGCCCACGTGCTCGAATGCAAAGCCGAGTGCAGTGCAGAAGACGGCAACTACCGGGACGCGACGCGCATGTTCGCTGCGGCGCACGCCCTGCGTCGGCGAATCGGTGAAAATAGCTTCCCGTTGCGCCGTGCCGACCACGAATCTTTTCTCGCCGAGATTCGAACATCAATGGGTAAACTGGACTTCGATGCCGCCTGGGCTGCGGGCGCCAATTCCCCGATCGCCGAGGTGATCTCCTACACACTCCGGGGTCGGGGCGGGCGAAAACGCCCGACCATGGGGTGGGCGTCGCTGACCAGGACTGAGCGCGAGGTGGTCCGGCTGGTGAACGAGGGACTGGCCAACAACGACATCGCAGGACGGATGTTCATCTCGCCGCGCACGGTGCAAACTCATCTGACACACGTCTACGCCAAATTGGGCCTTGCCTCTCGCGCCCAGCTCATCCGGGAAACGGCGCGTCGGGATGGCTAGCCTCGTGCCGCTTGATTGCCCGACTCCTTCTCGCCCCGCTGCGCGGGGCGCATCGTCGCCGGGCTTAGGTCGGATTGCCCGACTCCTTCTCGCCCCGCTGCGCGGGGCGCATCGTCGCCGGGCTTAGGTCGGATTGCCCGACTCCTTCTCGCCCCGCTGCGCGGGGCGCATCGTCGCCGGGCTTAGGTCGGATTGCCCGACTCCTTCTCGCCCCGCTGCGCGGGGCGCATCGTCGCCGGGCTTAAAGTCGACGCATGCGGTCGTGGTCTTCTCCGCCGGTCCTGGCGTTACCCGGACGCGGCCCCGAACTACGGCTGTACGACACTTCTGACCGGCAGATCCGCCCGGTTACCCCCGGCAGCAAGGCCACCATGTACGTGTGTGGCATCACGCCGTACGACGCGACGCACCTCGGCCACGCCGCCACCTATCTCACGTTCGATCTCGTGCACCGCCTGTGGCTGGATATCGGCCACGACGTGCACTACGTCCAGAACGTCACCGACGTCGACGATCCGCTGTTCGAGCGTGCCGACCGCGACGGTGTCGACTGGCGCGAGCTAGCCGACCGGGAGGTGGCGCTGTTCCGCGAGGACATGACGGCGCTGCGGGTGCTGCCTCCGCACGAGTACGTCGGGGCCACCGAGGCTATCCCCGAGATGGTCGAACTCGTCGAGAAAATGGTTGCCTCCGGGGCGGCGTACGTCGTCGAGGGCGAGTACCCGGACGTCTACTACCGCGCCGACGCTACCCAGCAATTCGGCTACGAATCGGGTTACGACCGCGAGACCATGTTGGACCTGTTCGAACAGCGTGGCGGCGATCCGCGCCGGCTGGGCAAGACCGACGGACTCGACGCGCTGCTGTGGCGTGTCAACCGGCCCGGCGAGCCCAGTTGGCCGGCGCCGTTCGGAGCCGGCCGGCCGGGGTGGCACGTCGAATGCGCGGCCATCGCGCTGAGCCGCATCGGCAGCGAACTCGACATTCAGGGCGGCGGCAGCGATTTGATCTTCCCGCATCACGAGTTCACCGCCGCGCACGCCGAATGTGTCAGCGGCGAACGCAGATTTGCCCGTCATTACGTGCACGCCGGGATGATCGGCTGGGACGGGCACAAGATGTCCAAGAGCCGGGGCAACCTGGTCCTGGTGTCTCAGCTGCGCGCCCAGGGCGTCGACCCGTCGGCGGTGCGCCTCGGTCTGCTGGCCGGGCACTACCGTGCCGACCGCTTCTGGAGCCAGCAAGTGCTCGACGATGCGCACGCCCGCCTGAACCGCTGGCGAACCGCCACCTCGTTGCCTGCCGGTCCCGATGCCGCCGACGTCCTGGCCCGGGTCCGCCGGTATCTGGCCGACGACCTTGATACGCCGAAAGCGCTTGCGGCGCTGGATGGTTGGACGACTGACGCGCTCGAGTACGGCGGCCACGACGAGGCGGCGCCCAGGCAGGTGGCCACCGCGGTCGACGCGCTGCTCGGAGTCGCGCTGTAAGTCCGCGGTGGTACCTTTTGCGCCATGACATCGGTGCAGGGCAAGGTCGTTCTCATCACTGGCGCAGGGCGCGGGATTGGCGCCGAGGTAGCCCGTCGGCTGCACAACAAGGGCGCCAAGCTGGTCCTGACCGACCTGGGCGAAGCCGAGCTCATGTCGATCGCAGCTGAACTCGGCGGAGACGGCCGGGTGCTGACCGTCGTCGCCGACGTACGCGACCTGAAGGCCATGCAGGCTGCCGCCGACCAGGCCGTACAGAAATTCGGCGGCATCGACGTGGTGGTGGCCAATGCCGGCATCGCCAGCTACGGCTCGGTGCTGACGGTCGATCCCGAGGCGGTCAAGCGGGTCATCGACGTCAACCTGATGGGTGTCTTCTACACCGTTCGCGCCGCGCTGCCGTCGATCATCGACCGCCGCGGCTACGTGCTGATCGTGTCGTCGCTGGCCGCCTACGCCGCCGCTCCGGGAATGGTGCCCTACGACATGTCCAAGGCGGGCAACGAACACCTGGCGCACTCCCTGCGGCTGGAGGTGGCGCATCTGGGCGTCACCGTCGGGTCGGCCCACATGTCCTGGATCGACACGGCCCTGGTGCGCGACACCAAGGGCGATCTGCCGGCGTTCGACGAGATGCTGTCCAAACTGCCTCCGCCGCTGAACGGGACCACCTCGGTCAACAAGTGCGCCGCGGCGTTCGTCAAGGGCATCGAGGGGCGCAAGATCCGGGTGTACTGCCCCAGTTGGGTGGGTGCGATGCGCTGGCTCAAACCGCTGCTGTCGACCCGGATCGGGGAGGCGGCGATCCTCAAGACCGCAGCCGAGATCATGCCGAAGCTGGACGCCCAGGTTGCCGCGCTCGGCCGTTCCACCAGCGCATACACCGAGGAGCTGGAGAAGTCATAGCCGAGCAGCCGTCGTGAAAGTCGTCGTTTGCGGCGCGGGGATTGCCGGGCTGGCCGCCGCAGAACGCATGTCCTCCCTCGGCGCCGAGGTGGTGCTGCTGGAACGCGCAGCCGGGCCCCGCGCCCACGGCTATCTCATCGACTTCTTCGGCGCCGGCTACGACGCGGCCGAGGCGATCGGACTGCTGCCCGCGATCCGCGACGTCGGCTACAACTTTGACGAAGCCAATTTGGTCGACGAACGGGGTCGCTGCCGCGCCGCCGTGTCCTACGTCAAGATCGACCGGGCGTTGCGCGGTCGACTGTGCAGCGTGATGCGACCTGACCTGGAAAAGGTGCTGCGCGACAACCTGCCCGACAATGTCGAACTGCGCTATGGCGCCGCGGTGACCGGGGTCCGCGATCACGACGACGGCGTGACGGTGACTCTGGACTGCGGGCAGACGCTGGACGCCGATCTGCTGATCGGCGCCGACGGAATCCACTCCACCGTGCGCGCCCTGGTGTTCGGTGACGAGGCGCAGTACCTGCGTTATCTCGGATTCCACACCGCCGCTTTCGTATTGGACGCTGCCAGCATCCGCGAGGCTGCTGGTGACGACGTGGCCCTGACCGACACCATCGACCGTCAGATCGGGTTCTACTCCTTGCGCAATGGCAAGGTGGCCGTCTTCGCCGCGCATCGCGCGCCGGATCGGCAGCTGCCCGAGGACACCCGGGCGGCGCTGCGCGCCACCTATGCCGACATGGGCTGGGTGGTGCCTGAAGCCCTGCAGCGATGCCCGCCGCCGGAGGAGATCTACTACGACGAGGTGGCGCAGATCGTCATGCCGCACTGGCACAAGAACCGCGTGGTGCTAATCGGCGATGCCTGCTCGGCGGTCTCCCTGCTGGCCGGCCAGGGTGCCTCACTGGCGGTGGGCGCCGCCTACGTGCTCGCCGAGCAGCTGCGCCGTACGTCATCGGTGGAGCGGGCGCTGGACTTCTACGAGCAACTGTGGCGCCCGGAGGTCGAGGAGAAGCAGAAAGCGGGTTGCGACGCGGCCAACCGGTTCCTGCCCTCGTCGCCGTTTCAGCTATGGACGCGCCGGACCGCGCTGCGTCTGGCGTGGCTACCTTGGGTCAGCCGGCGGATCACCGCGGCGTTGGTGGGCCCACCCTCTCCGGTGGTTGCCATGCTGCGCACCGGTGCGGAGGAGCTTCCTTAGTCGCGAGTGTCCACGTCGCGAGTGCCCGATTCGCGAGCGCCCGCAAAGTGCCGCCCCCACTGGCGTGTCGTTGGCAACACGCGGGCGCTCGTCAGCACTACCGGTGCCAACCCGCCAAACCGCACCAGCCAGCCCCGCTTACAGCCCGAATCCCGGCCGGCGCCGTCGCAGATACCGCTCGAACTCGGCGGCCAGCGCGTCACCGTCGATCTTGCCCAGCGCTTCGTTGACATCCACCGCCGCGTCGCCGTGCTGCTCGAGCGACTGCACGTATTCGGCCAGTTCCTCGTCGTCGGCGGCCATCTCAGTGATCTCCTGCTCCCACGCCTCGGCCTGGGCCGGCAGGTCACCCAGCGGCACCTCGACATCGAGCACTTCCTCCACCCGCCGCAACAGCGCCACCGTCGCCTTCGGGTTGGGTGGGTGCGACACATAGTGCGGCACCGCCGCCCAGAACGTCACCGCCGGGATACCGGCCGCCACGCAGGCGTATTGGAAGACCCCGGCGATGCCCGTCGGACCCTCGTAGCGGGTCTCTTCCAGGCCGAACAGCCGCGCCGATTCCGACGAGTACGCCGCGCCGGACACCGGCACCGGCCGCGTGTGCGGCGTGTCGGCAAGCAGCGCCCCGAGAATGACCACGGTGTCGACGTTGAGTTTGTCGATGACGGCCAGCAGCTCGTCGCAAAAGGTGCGCCAGCGCATGTTCGGCTCGACCCCGTGCATCAACACCACGTCGCGGTCGCTGTCGGGCGGGCGGCAGTGCGATATCCGCATCGCCGGCCACTCCAACTCCCGGGTGACGCCGTCGACCTGACGGATGACAGGACGGTTGACCTGGTAGTCGTAGTAGGCCTCGTCGTCGATCTCGACGATCGGCAGCGCATCCCAGATAGCAGCCAGGTGGGTCACTGCGTCGCTGGCTGCGTCACCGGCATCGTTCCAGCCCTCGAAAGCCGCCACTACGACGGTGTTGTGCAAGTTGGGCAGTCTGTCGTCGTCACCCGGCCCACGATCCGGCAAAGTCACCCAGTAAGCCTACGGCGTGGCGCGCGGGCGCTGGACGGCGCGCCGCTGCGATGACCCGGCGAATTTGCCACGACGGTCGCGATTCGCGGATCTGCCGCAACCCTGGTGGCAATGTCAACGAGGGCCGGAAGCCACGGGCGGGCCGACTATCCTTGGCATGTGACTGAAGCCGCCGGTCTGAGCCTCGACGAAGTCGACATCCGCCACCGACGCGGTCGAGACGAAATACCTGCGGCTGCAATTTGGTTAGCTTTGGTAACTACAACATGACCGACCCGATCCGCGAGCTGGCGCCTGGGGGCACCGCGACCAGCAAGCGGGCCCGGTCAAGGTGGGCGTCCGAATGTCGCGCGACGACGTAGACTTTTCTGGTCGAGAGGCGTTGCAACGGTTATCCGGGGACCTCGGTCCCCGAATAACCGCCACGCTCGACAGAGTCAAGGACGCCTTCCGTTATGGAAGGAACGTACGTGAACGCCTCTCTGAATGCTCCGGCGTCAAGCTTCGCGACGGACATCCGCCCGGACTGCACCGAGGAACTGACGGCTGCGCTGCGCCAGCGGATCATGGTGATCGACGGCGCGATGGGCACAGCGATCCAGCGGGACCGGCCGGACGAGGCAGGCTATCGCGGCCAGCGGTTCAAGGACTGGGCGAGCGATCTGGTCGGAAACAACGACCTGCTCAGCCTGACGCAGCCGCACATCATCGAGGGAATCCACCGCGAGTACCTAGAGGCGGGCGCGGACATCTTGGAGACCAATACCTTCAACGCGAACGCGGTCTCGCTCGCGGACTACAACATGCAGGAGCTGGCGTACGAGTTGAACTACGCCGGAGCCGCCCTGGCCCGCAAGGTTGCCGACGAGTTCAGCACCGCCGAGAAGCCCCGTTACGTGGCAGGCGCGCTGGGGCCGACGACGCGGACCGCGTCGATCTCGCCGGACGTCAACGACCCGGGCGCCCGTAATGTCTCCTACGACCAGCTGGTCGCCGCCTACCTCGAGGCCGCCAACGGCCTGGTCGACGGCGGTGCCGACATCCTCATCATCGAGACGATCTTCGACTCGCTGAACGCCAAGGCGGCGGTGTTCGCCGTCGAGACGTTGTTCGAGGACCGGGGACGCCGCTGGCCGGTGATCATCTCGGGCACCATCACCGATGCTTCCGGACGGACGTTGTCCGGTCAGGTCACCGAGGCGTTCTGGAACTCGATCCGGCACGCGAAACCCATTGCGGTGGGGCTCAACTGCGCCCTGGGTGCGCCGGAGATGAGGCCCTACATCGCTGAAGTGGCACGGATCGCGGACACCTTCGTCTCCTGCTACCCCAACGCCGGACTGCCCAACGCCTTCGGCGAGTACGACGAGTCCCCGGAGCGGCAAGCCGGCTACATCGCCGAGTTCGCCGAGGCCGGCCTGGTCAATCTGGTCGGTGGTTGCTGTGGAACGACGCCGGCGCACATCGCCGAGATCGCCAAGGTCGTCGAGGGTAAGCCGCAGCGCGAACTGCCGGAGATTCCGGTGGCCACTCGGCTCTCGGGCCTGGAGCCGCTCAATATCACCGACGACTCGCTGTTTGTGAACATCGGTGAGCGCACCAACATCACCGGCTCCGCCCGGTTCCGCAACCTGATCAAGGCCGAGGACTACGACACCGCGTTGTCGGTAGCCTTGCAGCAGGTCGAGGTAGGCGCGCAGGTCATCGACATCAACATGGATGAGGGCATGATCGACGGCGTCGCCGCGATGGACCGGTTCACCAAGCTGGTCGCGGCAGAGCCGGACATCAGCCGCGTCCCGGTGATGATCGACTCCTCCAAGTGGGACGTCATCGAAGCGGGCCTGAAGAACGTGCAGGGCAAGCCGATCGTCAACTCGATCTCTATGAAGGAGGGCGAGGAGAAGTTCATCCGTGAGGCGCGGCTGTGCCGCAAGTACGGCGCGGCCGTGGTGGTGATGGCGTTCGACGAAAAAGGGCAGGCCGACAACCTGGAGCGCCGCAAGGAGATCTGCGGGCGCGCCTATCGGATCCTGACCGAGGAGGTGGGGTTCCCGCCCGAGGACATCATCTTCGACCCCAACTGCTTCGCGCTGGCGACCGGCATCGAGGAGCACGCGACCTACGGGATCGATTTCATCGAGGCATGCGCCTGGATCAAGGAGAACCTTCCCGGGGTGCACATCTCCGGCGGTATCTCCAACGTGTCGTTCTCGTTCCGGGGGAACAATCCCGTGCGTGAGGCGATCCACGCGGTGTTCCTGTTTCACGCCATCAAGGCCGGACTGGACATGGGCATCGTCAACGCCGGTGCGCTGGTGCCGTATGACTCGATCGATCCCGAACTGCGGGACCGCATCGAGGACGTGGTGCTGAACCGTCGTGAGGATGCCGCCGAGCGGCTGCTGGAGATCGCCGAGCGGTTCAACAAGTCCGAGAAGTCCGAGGACCCCGCCGCAGCGGAGTGGCGCAGCCTGCCGGTCCGCAAACGGATCACGCACGCCCTCGTCAAGGGCATCGACGCGCACGTCGACGAGGACACCGAGGAACTGCGGGCCGAGATCGCCGCCGCGGGTGGTCGCCCGATCGAGGTGATCGAGGGCCCGTTGATGGACGGCATGAACGTCGTCGGTGACCTCTTCGGCTCGGGCAAAATGTTCCTGCCTCAGGTCGTGAAGTCGGCCCGGGTGATGAAGAAGGCCGTGGCGTATCTGCTGCCGTTCATCGAGGCGGAGAAGGAAGAGTCCAACGTCTCCGCGAAGGACACCAACGGCACCATCGTGATGGCGACCGTGAAGGGCGACGTCCACGACATCGGCAAGAACATTGTCGGGGTCGTCCTGCAGTGCAACAACTACGAGGTGATCGACCTCGGGGTGATGGTGCCCGCGAGCAAGATCTTGGAGGCGGCGAAGGAGCACAACGCCGACATCATCGGGCTGTCCGGCCTGATCACGCCGTCCTTGGACGAAATGGTCAACTTCGCCGTTGAGATGGAACGCGAGGGCCTGGAGATCCCGCTGCTGATTGGCGGCGCGACGACCTCGCGCGCCCACACCGCCGTGAAGGTGTCGCCACGTCGCAGCGGTCCGGTGGTCTGGGTCAAGGACGCTTCCCGCTCGGTGCCGGTCGCCGCCGCGCTCCTCGACGACAAGCAACGGCCGGCCCTGCTGGAGGCCACCGAGAAGGACTACGCATCTCTTCGGGAACGGCACGCCCAGAAGAACGAGCGGCCGATGCTGCCTCTGGAGAAGGCCCGCGCGAACCGGACGCCGATCGACTGGGACGACTACACGCCGCCGGAGCCCGCTCAGGGGCTCGGCGTGCGGGAGTTCGCAAACTACGACCTCGCCGAACTGCGCGAGTACATCGACTGGCAGCCGTTCTTCAACGCCTGGGAGATGAAGGGCAGATTCCCTGACATCCTCAACAACCCGGCCTCGGGTGAGGCCGCCCGCAAGCTGTATGACGACGCCCAGGAGATGCTCGACACCCTCATTAAGGAAAAGTGGCTGACGGCCAACGGGGTTATCGGGTTCTTCCCGGCGAACGCGGTCGGGGACGACATTGAGGTCTACACCGATGAGACCCGCAGCCAGGTGCTGACCACCTTGCACAACCTGCGCCAGCAGGGCGCGCACCGCGACGGCATCCCGAACCGGTCGCTGGGTGACTTCGTCGCCCCCAAGGACACTGGTCTGGCCGACTACGTCGGCGCCTTCGCTGTCACCGCGGGTCTGGGCAGCCAGGAAAAGATCGCAGAGTTCAAGGCTGCCCTTGACGACTACAGCGCGATCCTGTTGGAGTCGATCGCCGACCGGCTGGCCGAAGCTTTCGCAGAACGGATGCACCAGCGGGTCCGCAAGGAATTCTGGGGATTCCAGCCGGACGAACACCTGGACAACGACGCGCTCATCGGTGAGAAGTACCGGGGCATCCGTCCTGCCCCCGGCTACCCGGCATGCCCGGAGCACACCGAGAAGGTGACGCTCTGGAAGTTGATGGATGTCAAGGAGCGGACCGGCATCGAGCTGACCGAGTCGATGGCGATGTGGCCCGGCGCCGCCGTCAGCGGTTGGTATTTCTCGCACCCCCAGTCGCAATACTTCGTGGTCGGCCGGCTGGCTCAGGACCAGGTCGCCGACTACGCGCGGCGCAAGGGCTGGACGCTGCAGGAAGCCGAGCGCTGGTTGGCTCCCAACCTCGGTTACAACCCGGAGGACTGAGCTCGACGGTTCAGCGGCAGCGGACAGGCAGGTGCAGGGGCCCCCGGATGACACGGGACGGGAAGTAGCTCACGTCACCCGCGATTGTGAGATCCGGGTAGCGCGCGTAGAGCGCCCGTAGCGCGATCGTCCCTTCCAGCCGGGCCAGGCTGGCGCCTAGGCAATAATGCGCTCCGGCGGCAAAGGACAGATGCTCGTGGGAGTTGGGCCTGCCGATGTCGAACGCGTTGGGGTCGGCGAACACCGCCGGGTCGCGGTTGGCCGCCGCGAGGAGGGTGACCACCGGGGTGCCCGGGTGCAGCTCGTGACCTGCCAGCGTCGTTGACTCCCGCGCCAGGCGAACGCTGTACTGCGCGGGCGCCTGCAGCCGTAACACCTCCTCGACCAGCCGGCCCGCGCGATCCACATCCGCCGTGAAAGCCGCACGCTGCGGGGGGTTTTGGGACAGCGCCACGACGGCGTTACCGATGATGTTGGAGGTTGTGACGAAGCCGCCGATCAGCAGCGCCTGGCAGGTGGCGAGCAACTGGACCTCCGTGAGCAGGTCCGCTGCCACCGCGTCGATCAGGCTGCTGATCAAATCTTCGCCGGGATGACGGGTGCGGTCGGCGACGACGGCGGCGAAGTACTCGGTCATTTCCGCGAGCAGACGGTGGATGCGGCGTCGGTCGCGCAGGCCGCGCGCGCCGTCGATCGTGGCAGCGAATTCCACCCCCCACCGTGCGAACAAGAAGTGGTCCTGATGGGGCAAGCCGAGAAGTTCGGAAATCACCCTGCTCGGCACCTGAATCGCGAACTCGTCTATCAGGTCGACCGGTTCACCACAGTCGAGCCGATCAAGCTGCCGGTCGACCAGGTCTTCGACGAACGCACGCCGGGCCCGCAGGACTTCCGGGCTGAAATGCGGTGCCACGAGTTTACGCAGCCTGGTGTGCTCGGGTGGGTTCGCGGCGGCCAACGAGTCGTCGAGCGGATGCGCCAACACGCCGCTTCGCTGCCAGGGCAGGGGTTTGAGATTCAACCGCACCGCCGATGTCGGTGCGGCAACGAACTTTTCACTGCGAAGCACCTGATTGCACAGCGGGTGCGAAGCGGTCATGCACAGACCACTCCGGCCACGAACCAGATCGCCTTTCGCGCGTATCCGCTCATATCGCGCGTGACCGTCGCAGCCCCGCGGCATGCCCAGCACCCGCGCAATGGGATCGCCGAGCGCGGCCGCCGCGAGCAGTCGCAGTCGCGATCGATACAGCCGCAGGATCGCCGGCGGCCCGGTCAACGGAAGTGACCCGGCGCGTCTCGGGTCGGCTCGAGTCTGGGTGCCCGGACGATGTTCTTTTCCACCAGCTCGCTCCGGATACGTTCGCGCAGAACGTATTTCTTGATCTTGGTGCCCGACATCGGCCATTCGTCGACGAACCGGACGTACCGGGGTACCCGATAGGTGGCGATGTTGCCCAGGCAAAAGTCGATGATCTCCTGTTCGGTCGCCGTCGCTCCGGGTTTCAATTCGAGGTATGCCGCGGGGACTTCGACGTAGTAGTCGTCCGGAGCGGCGACGACTGCGGCGATGTGCACCGCGGGATGGCGCAGCAGGAAACCTTCCACTTCGGCTGCGGATACGTTCTCACCGCCCACCTTCAGCATGTCCTTGAGTCTGCTGACGAAAGTGATTCTGCCGTCGCCATCCATCATGGCTACGTCGCCGGTGTGGAACCACCCGTCGTCGTCGAATGACCTAGCGGTGAGTTCGGGATCGTGCAGATAGCCGTCAAAGCAGTGGGGACCGCGGAAAAGCAGTTCGCCCTCGGTGTCGGCCGGCACGTCTCGGCCGGTGTGCGGGTCTACGACACGACACTGCATGCCCGGTAGCGGGTGTCCGCCGGTGGTCATGCGCTGCTCCGGGGTGTCGGTCTGCTGGTTCAACGCCAAGAAGCCGGCGCATTCCGTCATTCCGAAGCACGAGACCTGCACCGCGGTGGGAAGCCGACTTGCCATGTCGCGAAGCCGTTCCGGCACCCCCACCGCCATCACCAGCCGCAGGTTGGACAGATCCCGCGCGGGGAAGTCGGGCTGGCTCAGCACGGGAAGCCAGATGGTCTCGAAACCGGGCAATGCGACGGTGCAGCGTTGGGATTCCAAATGGTCCAGAGCGGTGGCCGGGCGAAAGAAGCCGACGTGGCAGCAGCAGCAGCCGGCGTAGAGGCAGGTGATCACAAAGGTGATGCCACCGACATGGAACAGCGGCAACGCATTCCACACCCGGTCTTGCCCGGTGAGAAAGAACCGGGAGTCTGCGGTACCCGTGGCCACACCGAGGAACGCTTCGTGGCTCAGCATCGCCCCTTTGGGGCTGGCTGAGGTGCCGGAGGTGTATATCACCATGGCGGTGTCGTGCACCGTGACCTTTTCTTGTCGACGGCGCACCGACCCCGCCTCGATCCGGTTGGCTCCGGCCTGAAAATCCCTCTCGGACAATAGCCCTGGAGACGCATCCGGGGAGCCGAGCGATACGATCTGGAGGCCGGGCGCGATACCGGGCGAAGCTGCCACGGCCGCGAGCAGCGCCGGTTGAGTGACCAGTAGGCGCATCCGCGAGTGCGTGATCACCTCGGTCAGTTCGTACGTCTTGAACCGGGTGTTGATCGGCACCGGCACGGCGCCGATCTTCATCGCGCCGAACAACACCGCGATGGAGTCCGGCGAATTCGGCAACAAGATACCGACGGTCTCGCCGGGCTGCACTCCCAGCGCCAGCAATCCCCTCGCGACCGCGTCGGCGCGTTCAGCCAGGCGGGCGTAGCTTACCGTCGCATCCGGGAAGGCGAGGGCGTCTCGATCGGGGTGCTCGGCCGCTCGCAAGTCCAAGAGATCGCACAGAGTGATGGCCTGGTGCTGCTGACGTCCGTTGGCGTCGCCGTGATGTCGCACCACTGCTCCTCAACCCGTCTTCGGCGAAAAAACAAGGCCAGGCTAGCACCGTGCGAGACAGACATCGATGCTTCTCGCGTAGGTTCAAACCGCCGCCCTAGGTTGTATCCTGGCGACGATCGACACACCGCGTGCCAGAGGAATCCGGGATGTTCTCGACGGCTGTTGGGCTTCGCCATGTACCCATTGATCGAGTGGTCGCAGATGCGGTGGACTATTTCCGGCATTGTCTGCAACCTGACGGTTCGATTGCGGACGACCCTGCTTCGGCTATGTTCCGGGAATGGGACACGGTCAACGCCCTGAAGGCGATTGCGCTGTGGCAGGACATCATCCACCTCGAAGTGGTTGACATCGTCGAACCTGCACTGAAATTCCTTGCAAAACAGGAGAAACCGAGTGGAATGCTGAGTTGGGGCGGTGCCGAGATCGCATCGGACCGGTACTGCACCGAAACGAGCAGTGAGTACGTCACGGCGCTGACGCTGCTCGGCCGAACTGATGAGGCGCGGGTCAAGGCGCTCTTTCTGCGTGAACGACAACGGACAGACGGGGCGTGGGAGGAAACGCACAGCCATATCCCGAGAGCATTCCAGTTGGAATCCTCGGTAACCGGATTCGCATTGCTGGCGCTCGATGGTCTGGATATCGAACCGATGCACCTCGACGAAGCGCTGAATTTCCTTGTGAGCAAGCAGCACTACGAAGGCCATTTCGGAATCAACTGGTATTACTACGCGTCGTATTACTACCTGCTGCGGCCTACGGTGGCGGCTCTGATGAGGTTCGCCGGTTATCCGCAGGTCGCCGCGGCTCGCGATTTTGTGTTGGCCCGGCAGCGGCGCGACGGAAGTTGGTTCAGCCGGGCCGACGGCGCGGGCCAGACGGCGTCCACCGAACTGCACACGGCGCTGGCTCTCGGTACCCTGGCCTGCGCGGGTGTGCGTGCCGACGCGCCCGCCGTGGGCCGCGCTGTCTCCTGGCTGCTGGAGCGCCGTCGGGCCGACGGGTCGTGGTGCGGTGGTGACTATCCGTATCCGAAGACGGACGGCTACCGGGAGTTCCAGGCACCGCAGGACATTTTCACCACGGCACAGGTACTGGTAGCCCTCCGGGAGCTTGAGTCATCGTGAGCGCGACGGCCGACGAGCCGGTAGCCATCATCGGGATCGGCTGCCGACTGCCCGGGGGTATCACCGACCACCAGCTACTGTGGCAGGCCCTCGGGCAAGGCGTCGACGCGATCGGGCCGATCCCCGCCGACCGGTGGGACACTGACCGCTTCTACTCGGCGAGCCCACAACAGCCGGGCCGGATGAACACCCGATGGGGCGGCTTCATCGATCACGTCGATGCGTTCGACGCGGCGTTCTTCGGCATATCGCCGCGCGTCGCCGAACAGATGGATCCTCAGCAACGCCTGTTGCTCGAAGTCTGTTGGGAAGCGCTCGAGGATGCGGGCATCGTCCCCGCTGATCTTGCGGGTGGGCGAACCGGCGTGTTCGTGGGCGCCTGTAGCCAGGATTACGGCGGTTTGCAATCAGCGCCGGCAGAACTGCAGGGACTCGGACCCCATTCGGCCACCGGCACATTCATGAGCATCCTGTCCAATCGATTGTCTTACACGTTCGACCTGCGCGGGCCCAGCATGACGATCGACACGGCCTGCTCCTCGTCCCTGGTTGCCGTACACGCCGCGGTACAGAGCCTGCGCTGCGGCGAAAGCGAACTGGCCGTTGTCGGTGGCGTAAACCTCATGCTGACACCACAATTCAGCATCGCCCTGAGTCAGGCCGCGATGCTGTCGCCGGACGGTCGGTCGCGCGCGTTCGATGCGGCAGCCAACGGTTATGTACGCGGTGAGGGTGCCGGCATCGTGGTGCTCAAGCCGCTCAGCCGGGCACGCGCGGACGGTGATCGGGTGTATGCGGTGATCCGGGGGAGCGCGGTCAATCAGGATGGACGTACGCAGGGAATCACGGTACCCAACGGACAGGCACAGGAAGAGAACTTCCGGGCTGCGTTGGCGGCCTCCGGAATTGCGCCCGCCGAGGTGGGCTACATCGAGGCACATGGCACCGGCACCCCGGTCGGTGATCCGATCGAAGCCAACGCACTCGGGCGGGTGCTGGCTACCGGTCGCGGAAGGGACGGACCGGCGCTGTTGGGGTCGATCAAGACCAACATCGGCCACTTGGAGGCCGCCGCCGGTATCGCCGGTCTCATCAAGGCAGCCCTGTGCGTGCGCTATCGGCGAATCCCTCCCAGCTTGCACTTCCGCAGCGCCAACCCCGATATCGACTTCTCCGGGTTGCCCATCGCCGTCGCCACGAGTCCCCAACCGTGGCCCGATTGCCATTCTCGCGCCGTCGCCAGTGTCAACTCGTTCGGATTCGGTGGCACAAACGCCAACGTCGTCGTGACCGAAGCCCCCGATGAAGGCAAGCTACCGCCGACGACCCTGCCCCGGCATCCGCGCGTGTTGACGATCAGCGCCCGCACCGAGGAGGCCCTCGACGCCCTAGCCGCGAAGTACGCCGAACTGTTGCAGACGGGCTCACCCGACCTGGAATCGCTGGGTGCGGCGACAGCGTTGCGACGCGGCCACCACGAGCACCGGATGGCCGTGGTGGCTATCGACGCCGCTGAGGCGGCTGCCAAAATCGAAGCGGGGCATGTCGTTCGCGGACATGCGCCGCGCAGCGGCAGGAAGATCGCGTTTCTGTTCAACGGCCAAGGTCCGCAGTGGTACGCGATGGGGCGCGTGCTGCTGGAAACCTCGTCCGTGTATCGGGCAGCAATCCAGGACTGCGACCGGCTGGCCGGCCAGTACCTCGACTGGTCGATCTTCGACCTGTTGACTGCCGACGAATCCTCGTCACGGGTGGCAGAAACCCAGTGTCTGCAACCGGCCATGTTCGCGGTGCAGGTCGCCCTGGTCGATCTGTGGCGATCCTGGGGGGTGCACCCCGGTGCCGTGCTTGGGCACAGCATGGGCGAGATTGCCGCCGCGTACGTTTCGGGAGCGCTGAGCCTGTCCGATGCGCTGCGGGTCATCTGCACCCGGGCCCGGATTCAAGAGAAGGCCGACGCTTCCGGCGGAATGATGTATGTCGCTCTGCCCGCAGCCGAAGCACGCGAGCTCTGTCTGCGTCAGCCCGACGAGCTGTGGGTGGCGGCGGTCAACAGCCCGCGCTCGACCACCCTGTCGGGCCGCAGAGCGGCCTTGCAGGCCGTGGCAACCGAACTCGACGACCGCGGCGTCTATACCAAACTGCTGCAGGTGAACTGCGCCTGCCACAGTCCCGACATGGATCCGTTGCGCGACGAGTTGCTCGAGTCGCTGGCCGGGCTGCAGGGCAACGAGACGACCATTCCGATGTACTCGACTGCCACCGGCGGCAGGATCGACGGTCCCAAACTGAGCACCGACTACTGGTGGGACAACTTCCGCAATCCGGTGTTGTTCGAACAGGCGGTCCGCGCACTGGTTGCCGACGGCTACCACACCTTCGTGGAAGTCGGACCGCACCCGGTGCTGGCCAACTCCCTCAACGAAATCACCACCGGGGCAGTGGTGGTGCCGTCACTGGTCCGGCATAAGGACGACTGGGAGAGTTTCCTCAACGGATTGGCCACGCTTTACACCACCGGCAACCCGATCGACTGGCGACAGCGCTATCCAGGACGAGCCCCTGTCCTGGACTTGCCGAGGACGGTCTGGACGCGTCAGTCATTCTGGAACGAGAGTCCGCTGTCCCGCCGCGATCGTACTGCTGGACAGGAACATCCGATGCTCAGACGAGTCGATGGTACGCGGCCGTCCTGGGAGATCAGTTGGGACGACCACCGGTTGTCGTGGGTTCGTCACCATCACGTGCTCGGATCGGTCATCGCGCCGGGGGCCTGTTACGTCGAAGCCGCGCTGCATGCGGCGCGCGAACTGACCGGAAGACCGTGCGCCTTGGAGTTCGTAGAGTTCGAGCGGGCCTGTGTGCTTTCCGACGAACCCCAGGTGTCCAGGCTCGAACTCGACCCTGGACAAGGAGTCTTCGAGATTCACCAGCGCGCACTGCGCGGTGACGGTTGGATACGCAACGTCCGGGGGAGATTCCACCCGGAAGCCGCGGGGCGAACCGAAGAGTACGACGTCGGGGCGATCTTGAGTCGCTGCACGAAATCCTATGCGGCAGTGGACATCTACAGTCAACTCGCCGACAAAGGGTATGCCTATGGCCCGGCGTTCTGCGGAATCGACCGGTTACACGTAGGAATCGGTGAGGCACTGGCCCGCATCCGGCTACCGCGAATATTGCGAAACCATCTGAGCGGGTATGTCTTGCATCCTGCCGTCCTCGACGCCTGTTTTCAGAGCGCGATACTGCACCCGTCGCCTCACCGGCCCGATGAGCTGCTGCCGATCAGCTACTTACCGACAGGAATCGAGCGGGTCCGTCTTCACCGCGACGACGCAATGCCTGCGTGGAGCTACACCCGGCCCCGCCGGCGCGGCGATACTTTGGTTGTCGACATCTACCTGCTGGATGAGCGGGGGGAGTTGCTCGCAGAATTCACCCCGCTGACCGGCAGGGCGGTCCCGCGGTCGGCGGCACCCGGCCGCCGTATCGACGATGACTTCTACCGCTTCGTCTGGCAGCAATCCGGGACGTACACACAACCGCACTGCAGCGCATTGACATTGGGGCCCGCCGATCTGGCCGACGAGCTCGACCGCAATGCGCGCAGGTTCGCCGCACGCCTCGATCGACACGTCTACGCCACCGAGTATCAGCGGGACGTACGCGCCCTTTGCGCCGCGTATGTGACTGGGTGTCTTGACCGCATGAACCCGACCACCGAATTCACGGTGGCGGACCTCGGCCCGCTGCTGCCCAGGTATCACCGCGCCTTTCGCGGCATGTTGCGACTTCTCGTCGAGGACGGTTCGCTCACTGAGCGGGCGGGTCGGTATCGCCGGACGCCGCGCGCCGACTCCGATTCGCCAGAGCGCCAGGGTGACCCGCGCAAGCTCTGGGCCGAAATGTTCAACCGCTATGCCGAATGCGCGTGGGAGTTGCTGTTGTTGCAGCGCACGGGAAGTCGGCTGCACGAGGTGCTCACCGGTGCGGTCGACCCGTTGGAACTGCTGTTCGGGTCGGGCGCGGCAACGGACATCGAACCCATCTATCACAGTTCGCCGATCGCCCGGCTCTACAACATGTTGGCCCGCGACACTACGCAGCGGCTCGCCGAGAGTGCCGATCCGCGCCGAACGCTGCGCATCCTGGAAGTCGGCGCGGGCACCGGTGGGCTGACTGCAGCCCTGCTGCCCGTACTGCCGCCGCAGCGCTGCGAATACGTCTTCACCGATGTGTCGGCGGGATTCGTCGCAACCGCGCGCGAACGCTTCCGCGACTACGATTTCATCGACTACCGGGTGCTCGATCTCGAAGACGAACTGCCGGCAGAGGCATTCCCCCCTGGATCGTTCGATCTGGTAGTGGCTGCCGACGTCGTGCACGCCACCACCGACCTGCGGAGCACCCTCGCCCGGCTGCACAGAGTGCTCGCGCCGGGAGGTGCGCTGCTGCTCATCGAAGCCGCTCCGGACACTGCCTGGCTCGACCTCACTTTCGGTCTGACAGCAGGGTGGTGGACCGCCAGCGACCTGCACGTGCGGCCGGACGGTCCGCTGCTGGATCCGGATGCATGGCAGGAGCTCCTCCGCGACAACGGTTTTAGAGATGTCGCCGCTTTCGGGGATCCGGACCATGCCGGTCCTGGTTCCCAAACACTGCTGCTGGCGCGGCGGCCTTGGGACGCCGTAGATCAGCAGCAGGGCACACCCACTTCGAGACCCGTCGGAAACTGGCTGATTCTGACCGGCACCGATCCGGTGGCGGGGGAGCTGGCTGCCCGAATCGAGTCAGACGGTGGCCGGGCCGTCTTGTCGGACATCGTTTCTGACGAGCTTGTCGAGACGGTGAAACCGGTCGGGATCGTCGACGTGCGCGGTGCCGCCGAGCTGCCGCTGGACCAGGCGTTGACCGAGGCGTCGGTGCAACTCGTCGATCTGCTTCAGATCGCTCGACGCACCGATGACTCCGATCGGCCGCGAGTGTATGCGCTCACTCGCGGGGCACATTCCTTCCGCAACGACCACGTCAACCTCTTCGGCTCGCCTGCGTGGGGGCTGGTCGCTACGGTGCGCCTTGAGCTACCGCAATTGCGTTACGCGGTAATCGATCTCGATCGTGAACCGTCGCCGGAAGACGCGGACGCGATATGGGCGGAACTGTGCAACTCCGACGACGAACGTGAAATCGCGCTGCGCGCCGGTACTCGGTTCGTCCGGAGGCTGGTTCCCGCGGCAGTGAAGCCAGCAACGGTGTCCGCTGCCGACGTGGCGCCCGGTATCGGATTCGAACTCACCGCGGCCACCACGGGATCATTGGACGACCTGCACTATGACACGGTCAGTCGCCGTAAGCCCGACATCGGTGAGGTGGAGATCGAGGTGGCGGCCACGGGTCTGAACTTCCTTGACGTGATGACCGCCCTGGGCCAGGTGCCGCCGCTGGAATCCGCCGTAGGCTACCGGTTCGGCATCGAGTGTGCAGGAACCGTCACCCGGGTCGGCGCCGGCGTGTCCGACATCGCTGTGGGTGATGAAGTGGTGGCGATCAGCGCACTGCAGGGATCCGCGGCTGGATTCGTCACGCTGCCGACTACCGGGGTGGTCGCCAAGCCCGCGAACCTCAGTTTCGAAGCGGCATGCTCAGTGCCCATCGCGTTCCTCACCGCCTGGTATTCCTTGGCCAAACTCGCCCGGCTGGACGCCGGTGAACGGGTTCTGATTCACGCGGCGGCCGGCGGCACCGGGATGGCGGCCGTGCAGATCGCACGCCATCTGGGTGCCGAGGTGATTGCGACAGCAGGCAGCCCGGAGAAGCGCGAACTGTTGCAGATGCTCGGTGTCCAGCACGTATTCGATTCGCGCTCATGCGATTTCGCCGACCACATCAGGTCAGTCACCGCCGGCGCCGGGGTCGATGTCGTGCTGAACTCCATCGCGGGGGAGTCGGTGTCACGCAGCATCGCGTCCTTGGCGCCCTACGGCAGATTTGTGGAGCTCGGTAAGCGAGACCTGTTGAACGACAGCCGCCTCGGGCTGCGTCCGTTCCTGAACAATCTCGCGTATTTTAGCTTCGATCTGCGTCAGTTGATGGTGGACCGGCCCGCGGATGTCCACCGCGAGCTGGCGATGCTGATGGGACGCTTCGCCGCCGGCGACCTGCACCCGTTGCCCTACCGCGTCTTTCATCCGTCGCAGACCACGGCGGCGATGCGGCACCTGGCGGCCGCTCGGCATGTGGGCAAACTCGTTCTGGCGATGGCTGAGCGCGATTTCCCCGTGGTGCGGGCCCCGGAACCGCCGTTCGGGCACGAAACCTGGTTGATCACCGGGGGCCTCGGAGGTTTCGGCCTGGCAATGGCCGAACACCTGGTGGATGGCGGGGTGCGCCACGTCGTGTTGGTGGGGCGTGGCGGCGTGCCGGACGAGCAGTGCGCTGCCACGATTGACGACTTACGGCGACGCGGGGCCCAGGTCGAGGTCGAGGCGGCCGACGTCAGCTCGCGCGCCTCAGTCGCTGCGCTTATCGACCGGATCGAGGGCGACCTGCCACCACTGCGTGGGGTGCTGCACTGCGCGATGGTTCTCGACGATGCCCTGCTCGCCGACCTGGACTCGGCTCGCATCGCTAAGGTGTTGGCGCCGAAAGCAATTGGTGCCTGGCATCTGCATGTACTGACCTCACATCTGCCGCTCAAGGCGTTCGTACTGTTCTCGTCTGCGACATCGATGATCGGCAATCGAGGCCAGGGCAACTACGCGATGGCCAACGCCTTCCTCGACCATCTCGCCCACGCCAGGTCGGCTCGCGGACAGTGTGCGCTCTCGGTGAACTGGGGGGCCGTCTCCGACGTCGGCTATCTGGCCAGGCATGAGGAGGTCGGCCGGATCGTCGCGATGACCGGAATGCGATCGTTGACCTCGACCCAGGCGTTTGCTGCCATGACGACGCTGTGGGCCACTCGCCTGCCGCAGATCGGTGTGTTGCCGATGGACTGGCCGCAGTTCTTTCGCCATTACGGCCTGGACCCTCGCAGCCAGCCGGGGTGGGAGCACATCGGCGACCCCGGCCCAACTTCGCCAGATGCCTCCGGGAACACCGGATTCCGTGGTCAGCGGCTGGGCATTGAGCCGGGACAAACTGGCGGTGAGTCGGTGGCGGGGGCGATCAAGGCTCGTGTTGCCGCGATGCTCGGCATTCCCCGCGACGAACTCGACGACGACATGCCGCTGACGGACTATCTCGATTCGCTGCTTGCGGTCGAAATCGGCGCGTGGCTGGAGCGTGAGTTCGGGACCAAGATCACCATCATGGAGTTGATGCGTGGACCGAGTGCCAGCGAACTCTCGGCGTTAGTGATGACCCGCCTGAGCCTCAAGTAGTCGGCATCAGGTCGACGACGTTTCCGTGTCCAAGGTGCCGGACAGGACCGGGACGTCGCCTCGCTCGGGAACCGACGTGACGAATACGCACCGAGACCCGTCGGCCCACATGCGGGTGCGCAGGAGGTCACCGGGGAATACCACGCGCAGAAACCGCGCCGAGTAACGGTGCACCCGAGTCGGATCGTCGGCCAGCAACGTCCGCACCAACGCACCGCAGACGATCCCGTACGTGCAGACACCTTGGAGGATCGTTCGAGGGAAACCCGCCGCCTCCGCGAACGCCCGGTCGGTATGCACATTGTTGGTCATCCTGCTGCCGTGAATGTATTTGTGGTATTCGATCGCCTGGTCGGACACCGTCTGAATGTCGGCCACGGCGGTCGGCTCGCACGGCGGTACCGGGTGCGCGGCGTATGCATTGGCACCGACGGGAGTGCCCTCGACCCGGGCGTGGATGCGAGAAGTCGCGCTGATCAAGGGAGCGCCATTGCTATCCACGAGCACCGCCCGTTGGACCAGGACCGCCGCCCCCGCACGATCCTCGATGTCGACCACTTCGCCACAGGACTGTGAGCGGCCCTGCGCCGGGATCGGTCGGTGCACCACCACTTCTTGCTCTTCGTGCAGCAGATTGCCGCGGTTGAGTTGGATTCCCGGGAAACAGATCTCCGGTGGCTGTGGGCGCAGGAAGTCCGGCGAGGCCACCCCAAACACCCCCGGTGCCGTCATGGCGAAGGTGGGCAGGACAGCGTCGCCGGCGTCGAACCGGCACACAGCGCGGTGGTAGCCGCTCACATCCGTGGGTGACCACTGAAACCGCTGTTGCGGCCACCGCAGGCCGATGGCGGTGTCGCGATCGATGAGCATCGTTGTCAGTCCCCTAACCTCGTCCATAACCTACGCGTGAGGCGATCTCGGCACCCTGGCCCGTGGGGCCGACCAGCCGGGCGGCGGACGGCATTCGAGTAGCCCCGCACGGCATTCGCCGGCACATGAAACAATCGCTGGTCGTGAAGACCTTCGAGGAGCTGTTCGCGCAGCTCGGTGAACGTGCGCGTACCAGGCCGGACGGTAGCGCCACGGTGGCCGCACTGGACGCGGGCGTGCACACGCTGGGCAAGAAGATCCTGGAAGAGGCCGGCGAGGTGTGGTTGGCGGCCGAACACGAACCCGACGAGGCGCTGGCCGAGGAGATCAGCCAGTTGCTCTATTGGACGCAGGTGTTGATGATCTCCCGGGGGCTGTCCCTCGACGACGTCTACCGGAAGCTGTGAGCATGTTGCGAATCGCGGTGCCCAACAAGGGGGCGCTGAGCGAGCCGGCGTCGGAGATCCTTTCCGAGGCCGGCTACCGCCGTCGCACCGACCCCAAAGATCTCACCGTCATCGACCCGGTCAACAACGTCGAATTCTTTTTCCTCCGACCCAAAGACATCGCCATCTATGTCGGTTCGGGCGAACTCGATTTCGGAATCACCGGCCGTGACCTGGTGCTGGATTCCGATGCGCCAGTGCGTGAACGGCTCGCGCTGGGCTTCGGGTCCTCTAAATTCCGTTTTGCCGGTCCGGCCGGACGGGATTGGGCGGTGACCGACCTGGCGGGTAAGCGGATCGCCACCGCATACCCGAATCTTGTGCGAAAAGATCTGGCTGCCAAGGGGGTTGACGCGACGGTGATCAGGCTCGACGGTGCGGTGGAGATCTCGGTGCAACTCGGGGTCGCCGACGCCATCGCCGATGTCGTGGGTTCGGGTCGCACGCTAAGCCTGCACAACCTGGTGGCATTCGGTGAGCCGCTGTGTGATTCGGAGGCCGTGTTGATCGAACGGGCGCAGAATCAATCCAGCGCCGCGCGCGATCAATTGGTCGCCCGGGTCCAAGGTGTGGTTTTCGGCCAGCAGTACTTGATGCTGGATTACGACTGCCCGCGTTCGGCACTGGACCAGGCCACGTCGATCACGCCCGGACTCGAGTCGCCGACCATCGCTCCGCTCGCCGATCCGGATTGGGTGGCGGTCCGGGCGCTGGTACCGCGCCGCGGTGTCAACGGGATCATGGACGAGCTGGCCGCCATCGGGGCCAAGGCGATTCTGGCATCCGACATCAGGTTCTGCCGTTTCTGAGCCTGTGCCTGGGCCGTTGCTGTGTTAGCGTCCCGCTGGGACAACCGTGCTTCCTGCGGTCCTTCCCACTATCGTCGCCAGGCTGTACGTCTGTCCCAGGAGGGATCGCTGTGACGCAGGTTCTCGTACTTCTTCTCGCGCTCTTGATCGGGGTTGTCGCCGGGTTGCGGTCCCTGACAGCTCCCGCCGCGGTCTCCTGGGCCGTCTTTCTCAGCTGGCTCAACCTGCACGGTACCTGGGCGTCGTGGGTGGGCAACCTGGTGACAGTGGTGATCCTGAGCCTGCTTGCCATCGCTGAACTGGTCAACGACAAGCTGCCCAAGACCCCGCCGCGTACCGCGCCGCCGGTGTTCGCCGTGCGCCTCATCATGGGCGGGTTCGCCGCCGCGGTCATCGGCACCGCCTGGGGGCACAAATGGGCTGCCCTGGGCGCCGGCATCGTCGGCGCGGTGCTGGGCACTGTGGGTGGCTACCAGGCCCGCCGCGCGCTAGTCGCCAAGAATGGCGGCCATGACCTGCCGATCGCGCTGTTGGAAGACGCCGTGGCCGTCCTCGGCGCGTTCGCCATCGTCGCCGCGGCGGCCGCTCTGTGACTGGGGCGCAGCAGTTCGACGCCATCGTCGTCGGAGCCGGCCAGGCTGGACCGCCGCTCGCCGGGCGGCTGAGCGCGGCGGGGCAGCGGGTCGCGGTCATCGAGCGCCAACACGTCGGCGGGACCTGCGTGAATTACGGATGCATACCGACTAAGACGTTGGTGGCCAGTGCCCACGCCGCACACCTGGCCCGTCGGGGTGCCGAGTACGGCGTCGCGACCGGACCGGTCACTGTCGACATGGCGAAAGTCAAGGCCCGCAAAGACGACATCATGCTCAAGGACCGCCGCGGCGTCCAAACATGGCTGGATCGCATGGAGGGCACCACCTTCTTTCGCGGGCATGCCCGCTTCGAGGACCCGCACACCGTGAGGGTCGGGGACGAACTGCTCCGGGGTGACCGTATTTTCCTCAACGTCGGTGGCCGAGCGGTGATCCCGGACATCCCCGGCCTCGCCGACGTCGACTACCTGACCAACGTGACGATCATGGATCTGGATACGGTGCCGGAGCATCTCGTCGTCGTCGGCGGAAGCTACATAGCCCTGGAGTTCGCGCAGATGTACCGGCGGTTCGGCGCACCGGTAACCGTCGTCGAGCGGGGTCCACGGCTCGCCTCCCGTGAAGACGAGGACGTCTCGGCCACCATCCGGGAAATCCTCGAAGGTGAGGGCATCGATGTCGTCACGGGTGCCAATGACGTGCGGGTTACGAAGGTAAGCAACGGCTTTGAACTAACTCCGCATTCCGGAGCCGATCCCGTGCAGGGCAGCCACCTGTTGTTGGCGGTGGGGCGCCAGCCCAACACCGACGACTTGGGCCTGGGGGCGGCCGGAGTGCAGACCGACGCCCGCGGCTACATCGTGGTCGACGATCAGCTCAAGACCAACGTCGACCACATCTGGGCGCTAGGCGACTGCAACGGCAAAGGTGCCTTCACCCACACCTCCTACAACGATTTCGAGATCGTCGCGGCCAACCTCCTCGACGAGGATCCGCGCCGGGTCAGCGACCGTATCACCACCTACGCCCTGTACATCGACCCACCGTTGGGGCGCGTCGGGATGACCGTCGACCAGGCCCGCGCTGCCGGCCGCAAGGTGCTGGTGGGCAAACGGCCGATGACCCGAGTCGGGCGCGCAGTCGAAAAGGGTGAGACGCAAGGCTTTATGAAGGTCGTCGTCGACGCCGAGACCGACGAGATCCTCGGCGCCGCCATCTTCGGCGTAGGCGGCGACGAGGCCGTGCACTGCGTCCTGGACATCATGTCGGCCAAGGCGCCGTACACCACGCTGTCGCGCACCATGCACATCCACCCGACCGTGAGTGAGTTGATCCCCACGGTGCTGCAGGAGATGTCGCCGCTCGACTAGCCACCGTCGCTGGATGGACATCGCCGCGTGTAAAGCGAAGGGCTTTGCCCGGCAATCGAATTAGGGACGCGGGGGAGGTTTCGGCTGGCCCGCGCGTGGAACCACTCTTTGCGACACCGAGAAACGTTTATGGCTAGCTGCCGCGAGGAGATGTTCGATGAGTGATCCCAATCCGGCCAACCAGGCGCGAAAGGGCTTGGTTGATGCGGCGAAAGGCAAGGCGAAAGAGGTAGTCGGGGCAATCACCAATAACGATTCGCTTACGGCAGAAGGGCAACTCGAGCAGACGCAGGCCCAGGAGCGCAGGGAAGCCAACACCGTTGCGGCGGTCGCCGACGCCGAGGCAGAACAAGCGCGGGCTGCGAAAGCCAAAGCCGAGGCCAAGGCTGATCAAGAACGTATCGAAATGAACGTGCAGACCGCATCGGCCAAGAACACCATCGCCGCGCAAGAGGCAGAGCAAAAGCGGGCTGCCGAGCAGGTGGCCCAGCGGTCCGCTGCGGCGCACCAGGCGCAGGCCGATCTTGACGCAGAGCGAGAAGCCCAGCAGGCAAAGGCCGAAGAACGGCAGGGGATGCAAGACGCGGCCGAGGACGTAGCCCAGGCGGCTGCCGAGTTTCGCAGCGACGCCCAGGCGGCGGCCACCGACCAAACCGAAGCGGAGCGCCTTCGGCGCCACGCCGAGAACGTCTCAGACAACGTCTAGGAGTGCAACCATGACAATTTCCGAAGTGCCATTCGCCGTACTGCGCTTCCAATATCAACTTGCCCGTTATCCGCTGCAGGTCGTAGAAAATCGATTCGTTAATCGCATTCGGGCCGAAGCGCCCGCGCGCCTGTTCTACGAGCGTGCACTGGGCGTGCTCGACACCACGGTCGGCAATGCGCTACGCGATCCGGAGTTGGTCAGGCGCGGCACGGCCCTCGTGGAGCGCACCGACGCGCTTGGTCGGGCCGTGACGCTTGAAGCGCGGGCGGCGATCCGCAATGAGCAGGCGGACGCCAAACTCGGCCAGGCCCGCGAGCAGGCGGTCGAGGATCAGCGGCAAGCGCGCGCGGCCACGGTTCAGCAGCTCGACGAGGTGCGTGACGCCGCGCAGGATCGCAAACGCGAAGCGGCGGAGTCGGCAAGCAAGCGCATCGAGGCAGCCAAGAAGCGCGCCGAATCGGTCGCCGCCAGCCGCACGCAGGCCGCCGAGTCGGCTAGAGACCGGGTAGCGGAGCGAACCGACACCGTCGAGACGGTCGCCTCGCGCGCCTCCGAAGCGAAGTTGGAAGACGCCAGTGCGAAGCGCAGCGAGGCCGCCGCGAAGCGCGGCCAGGCGGATCGAGTCGAGGATCTGGCCGACGCCGAGAAGCAGAAACGCGAGGAAGACCGGGCCGGCGGGTCCACCTGAGCCGGAAACGCCCTACGCTGCCGGCTCGGTCGGCCGCGAGGCCGCCTGGCGTGCATACTCCGGCCAGCCCGGGTAAGGCGGGGGTGTCCCGCCGAAAGCCGGGCAATGCGCGTGGTGCGGGCACCAGTCGCACAAACGCGAGGGACTGGGCCGGAAATCTCCGCTCTGGCCGGCTGTCTGAATTGCGCGCCAGATCGCCATCAGCGTCTTCTCGAACCTCACCAGTTCGTCGTGTTCGGGCGCATAGTCGAGTACCTGGCCGTCGGCCAGATAGATCAGCCGAAGCCGGGCAGGCAGTACGCCCCGAGAACGAAGCAGCGCGATCGCGTAAAACTTCATCTGGAACATCGCCTTGAACTCGGCAAGAGCGCGTGCGGCCGGCGGCGCCTTGCCGGTCTTATAGTCCACGACGCGCACTTCGCCGGTGACCGCGACGTCGATCCGGTCGATATAGCCGCGCAATAGCGTGCCGTCGGCGAGTTCCACCTCTACCCGTTGCTCACAACTTTGCGGCTCGAACCGCGTCGGGTCTTCCAACCGGTAGTAACCGGACAGCAGGGCTCGCGCATCGGCAAGCAGTTCGGTGCGCAGGTCCGGGTGCAGAACGTCGGCCAGCCCGGGCTCGCCGGCGATCACCCGCTCCCACGCGGCGTCCAACAGCGAGTAAGCGGTGTCGGGTACTCGTTGCGGAGCCGGCAGCCCATAGAGCTGCTCGAGAGCGGCGTGCACGACCGAGCCGCGCAGCTGCGCCGTGGACGGCGGCTCCGGCAACCGGTCGATGGCGCGGAACCGGTACAGCAGCGGGCACTGTTTGAAGTCAGCGGCTCGCGACGGCGACAGCGCCGGCCGCGGGCGCGCCTCCGGTTGGTCCGACATACTCGCAGCCTAGGACGGGACTACGACAAATCATGGACAACCCCGGCCAGCACCGGCGGCGAGTCGGCTGGCACGCTATACGCCGTGTCAGCAACCGGTCCGTTCACTGTCGGCGAGCGTGTCCAGCTCACCGACGCCAAGGGCCGCCACTACACGATCACCCTGACGCCGGGCGCCGAATTTCACACCCATCGCGGGCGGATCGCGCACGACGCCGTGATCGGCCTCGAACAGGGCAGTGTCGTCAAGTCCAGCAATGGCGCCCTTTTCCTGGTGCTGCGGCCGCTGCTGGTCGACTACGTCATGTCGATGCCCCGCGGGCCGCAGGTGATCTACCCCAAGGACGCCGCGCAGATCATCCACGAAGGCGATATCTTCCCCGGTGCCGCAGTGTTGGAGGCCGGTGCCGGATCCGGCGCGCTGACCCTCTCGCTGTTGCGGGCGGTCGGGCCGCAGGGTCGGGTGGTCTCGTACGAAGCGCGCGCCGACCACGCCGAACACGCGCGGCGCAACGTCTCGAACTTCTATGGCGAGCCGCCGGAGAACTGGCAGCTGATCATCCATGACCTCGCCGATTCCGCACTGCCGGACGACTCCTTCGACCGCGCGGTGCTGGACATGCTGGCACCGTGGGAGGTGCTGGACGCCGTGTCGCGGCTGGTGGTTGCCGGCGGTGTTCTGCTGATCTACGTCGCCACCGTCACGCAGCTCTCCAAGGTGGTCGAAGCCGTGCGGGCTCAGCAGTGCTGGACTGAGCCACGGTCCTGGGAGACCATGCAGCGCGGCTGGAACGTCGTCGGTCTGGCCGTGCGGCCCCAGCACACGATGCGCGGGCACACGGCATTCCTCGTCGCGACCCGCCGACTGGCTCCCGGCGCTGTCGCCCCGGCGCCGCTGGGCCGCAAACGCGTGGGCCGGGACGGCTGATCAGTCGTCGCTTCGGTGCAACCCGCGCCGCACCGACAACAACTCGAACTCTGGGTGCGCGGCAACCAGGCGCTCGGCCGCATCGAGCACATCTACCGCGTGGGCGCGGTCACGCGACACCATGGCGACGCCGATCCCGCCCCTCCGGTGCAGATCGTGCGAATCGGTTTCGGCCGCCGACACGCTGAACTTGCGCTGCAACTCGGCGATGACGGGCCGGATCACCGACCGCTTCTGCTTGAGGGAGTGCACATCGCCGAGCAGCAGGTCGAATTCCAGCCAGCCGATCCACATCAGGGCGTCGGCGAGGCCGTTACCGTGGGTCCGGCCTCCGGACTCGGAGACGTAGGGGAGCCCGGTGGCGGGGCCGGTGGGGCGGGCGCGGGGGACGATGTCGCCGAACTTCTGGAGTTCTGCAGAGCCAGCAGCATCTCCGCGGTCTTGCGCGACAGCTGCCAGCCTGCGGGGCTCGACGTGAACTCCATAGGGAAGGTGAATTCCCGGCGGTCCGGGTTGGCGGTGGTCACGACCACGGTGGCCATGACGCATGACGCATCGGTCGCCGACCACGCGACGTTGTTCGCGGTGAACCTCATCGGCAGGTAGCCGCCGTCGCGTGCGGCGTTGGTGAACCTGTCCAGCGCCGCGGCTGCCTCCGGCGTCGAGCCTTGCACGAGGTTGAGCTTGTTGCTGCCCGGAACGGCGGGGTCGGTGAGGCGGGCCAGCACATCAGTGAGCGCTTCGGGTGGCGGCAGGGGAGCGGTGGGCGGCGCCGCAGCGGTGATGGACGTGGGCGGTGGTCCGGGTGTCTGAGCCGAGTCCAGCTGCCGCGCGGTGTTGTTGTGCGAACAACCTGTCACCATCACCACCGCCGCGGTAGCGGCGGCGCCGAGTGTTACACAGACGTTGCCGGGCATCCGGAACACGCTCAGTAACGGGCGGTGAAGCAGATTGCGTTGCACGTCACATAGGGGCCCGCGAGAGGTGCGGAGGCGGCGGTCAGAACGCCTGTGGCTAGGGATTTCACGGTCACAGAAGTCCTTTCGCTCGGCCCGAATAGAAGCCGAGATTACCAGCGTGACCCAACTTGTAACTTTCAAACGGCATTTGACTGCCCACATCAATCGCGGTTGACCGGTAGCGTTGAGGGTATCCGCCACACCTATTCCTGGTGCGGGAAAGGAGCGCAACATGGGTGAATCAGAGCGTTCTGAAGCCTTCAAGACCTCACGCGATATCCCCTTGTCCAGCGACGATGCTGCCGAACTCGAACAGCTGCGGCGCGAGGCCGCGGCCCTGCGCGAGCAACTCGACAACGCGGTTGCCCACCAGGGCTCGACGCGTTCCGCGCGCGACGTGCATCAACTCGAGGCCCGAATCGACTCGCTCGCGGCCCGCAATTCTAAATTGATGGACACTCTTAAAGAGGCCCGTCAACAGCTATTGGCGCTGCGCGAGGAGGTCGACCGGCTGGGACAACCGCCCAGCGGATATGGCGTCCTGCTCGGCACGCACGACGACGAGACCGTCGACGTGTTCACTTCGGGCCGCAAGATGCGCCTGACGTGCTCGCCGAACATCGACACCTCCGTCTTGAAGAAGGGCCAGACGGTCCGGCTCAACGAGGCGCTGACGGTGGTCGAGGCGGGGACCTACGAGTCGGTCGGCGAGATCTCCACGCTGCGCGAGGTGCTCGGTGACGGCCACCGTGCCCTCGTGGTCGGACACGCCGACGAGGAGCGCATTGTCTGGCTGGCCGAGCCGCTGGTCGCCGAGGACCTGCCGGAAGGCCACCCTGACTCCCTCAACGACGACACCCGGCCGCGCCGGCTCCGCCCGGGCGACTCATTGCTGGTCGACACCAAGGCCGGCTATGCCTTCGAGCGCATCCCCAAGGCCGAGGTCGAAGACCTGGTGCTGGAAGAGGTTCCCGACGTCAGCTACGAGGACATCGGCGGCCTGACGCGGCAGATCGAGCAGATCCGCGACGCCGTCGAATTGCCCTTCCTGCACAAGGAGCTCTACCGCGAGTACGCGTTGCGTCCACCCAAAGGTGTGCTGCTCTACGGCCCGCCCGGTTGCGGTAAGACGTTGATCGCCAAGGCCGTCGCCAACTCCCTGGCCAAGAAGATGGCCGACTTGCGCGGCGACGACGCCCGCGAGGCGAAGTCGTACTTCCTCAATATCAAGGGCCCCGAGCTGCTCAACAAGTTCGTCGGCGAGACCGAGCGGCACATCCGGCTGATCTTCCAGCGGGCCCGCGAGAAGGCATCCGAGGGGACCCCGGTCATCGTCTTCTTCGACGAGATGGACTCGATCTTCCGCACCCGCGGAACCGGCGTCTCCTCCGACGTGGAGACCACCGTGGTGCCGCAGCTGCTCTCGGAGATCGACGGGGTGGAGGGGCTCGAGAACGTCATCGTGATCGGCGCTTCCAACCGTGAGGACATGATCGACCCGGCCATCCTGCGGCCCGGCCGTCTTGACGTGAAGATCAAGATCGAGCGACCGGATGCCGAAGCCGCGCAGGACATCTTCTCGAAGTACCTGGTCGAGACGCTTCCGGTGCACGCCGACGACCTTGCCGAGTTCAACGGCGACCGCGGTGCCTGCATCAGGGCGATGATCGAGAAGGTCGTCGAGCGGATGTACGCCGAGATCGACGACAACCGGTTCCTGGAGGTCACCTACGCCAACGGTGATAAGGAAGTTATGTACTTCAAGGACTTCAACTCCGGGGCGATGATCCAGAACGTGGTCGACCGCGCGAAGAAAAACGCGATCAAGTCGGTGCTGGAGACGGGCCAGCCGGGTCTGCGCATCCAGCACCTGCTGGACTCGATCGTCGACGAGTTCGCCGAGAACGAGGATCTGCCCAACACCACCAACCCCGATGACTGGGCGCGGATTTCGGGCAAGAAGGGTGAGCGGATCGTCTACATCCGCACCCTGGTCACCGGGAAGAGTTCGAGCGCGTCGCGGGCCATTGACACCGAGTCGAACCTGGGGCAGTACCTGTAAGTCGGCGAGGGACGCCTGTCGGTGCGCGCGGCTGGCGTCGCGCGCATGCGGCTACGTTTCGGAACACATGATTTCCACCTACGCCCAGCTCCGCCGGTCGGGTAGTCGGCATCAAGGCAGTGGACTCATTCGACATCGAGGTGGTCGAACCGTGGGTGCGCCATGTGGACCGCGGTCTGATGATCGCGCATCAGCGCGCTGAGGCTAAGACGCTGGCGGAAGGCTGCCGTGAAACATCGGAGCTGGATGGCGGACAGCTAACTCACTAGGGAATAGCTGTTGGTCAGGTCGTCCTGCAGCACCTCGGCAGCCTGCGTGGTGGTGTCTACGCGCAGCGTCTCGGGAAGCACCCTGGTGTGGTAGGTCCAGCCTGCCGGCAGATTGAGCCGATCGCCGAGCTTGGGGAGGTCCGCGCGCGACAGCGTGGGGTCGACGACCTGACTCCACGTCTGCATGACCCACTGCCGGCCGTGCGGGTCCTGCAATTCGTAGACCTCTTGGCCAGCGTCGAAGACGAAGACCGTGTTGCGGCTGACCTGATTGACCGTGTAAGGGTTCGGGTTCATCGACGCCAGCAGGACCGTGGCCTGCAGCATCATGTCGATACCGCCGAAGTTCTTGATGATCTGCGGGCCCTGCGGCGTTTTTTCGATGCTGTTCATCAACCAGTAGCGAGGGCCGTTGAGCAGCGCCGTGGCAGCGCCGTGTTCGGTCGCGATGGCATGAGCGTCCAAGGCCGACCACAGCTCGGCGGGGCAGTCGTTGAGCGGAAAACTGTTGTAGACGGTGGCTTGCGGACCTGCCTCGCCGGGCGTTACGAGAAGCACTTCCCCGTAACGTTTTCCGGAAAGGTCACCCGCTTCTGGCTGGGCTGACGAGGGAGTTTGAGGGGCTGACACCAGGGTGAACCTAATCACCCAGGTCAGCGGCGTCAACAGTGGTCACCGGCGCGGCGACCATCCGGGTTCGGTAGCGGTTGCGCGCGGTCAGAGTGGCGTGCAGATCACCGATTAGGGGGTCAACGAAATTGGAGCGGTAATCGTCGTCGCCGGCCGCCCGGGCGCTGATGTACATGAACGTCAACGCGCCCAGGAAAAGGCACAGATGGATCAGCGAATCGGGGACCGGGACGGTCAGACCCAGCAGGGTGGAATTGCTGTCCGTGGTGCGGGCCCACTCCTGGAGCAGAGCGGGTGTCAGCACGATGAGGCCGAGAGTCACATATATGCCGGCCGTCAGCGCGGCGACCACGGCGATCTGGGCCAACTGCGAAGCGGCCAGCACGAAGACAACATTGATGCGCTCGAGCCGGCTCAACGCTGGAATGGACGGCGGATCCGGCATCGTCTCGAACGGCGTGCCGGCCAGGCGTTCGGAGTCTTGGGACACCGCCGCGGGCGATCGCAGCATCGGTTTGACCCGCTCGGTGGTCGCCGAGACCACGAAGGCTGCGGCGATGCAGATGAGGAAGAACATCGCCAGCCCCAGACGATCACCGCTGATGGTCGCCGACATGAGCCAGACGTTTCCGTTGAAGAACACGAGCGTGGTCAGCAGGACCACTGGCAGGGCGCGAACCGCCAGACCGCCGATCGTGGTGAGGTGCGAGAGCGTCATGCGTGTTGCCCAGCCAACCACCGATCCGACGCCGAAGCCGGTCAAGACCATGAGCACCACCGCGGTGATGATCGCGTTCGGAAGATGCGACGGGTCGCTCTCGATGACGATGACGACCCCGACGACAACAATCGCCGCCGTCGCCGCCAGCGCGCGGTCACGACGATCAGCCAGGCGTGACACTAGCCACCCCACGACCACCATCGCCACCGGCGCGAATCCGATTAGTCCGAGCAGCGTCCATTCCTCGGGCGTGGGCTTGTCGTCGATGACGACGTCTTTGCCCTTTGTGATGAACAGGATCGGCAAGGTCCAGCAGTGCAGGGTTGCGTAGGCCGCCAACATCGGCGCCGACCTTGACCACAGGCGTCGCCATCTGCCCCGCCTCGTCAGCACCGACGGCAGACCGCGTTGCAGAAACCAGCTTTCAGCCTCGTCGGTTACCGTCGCCCGGCGTGCCGGCGAGCGCAGTGAAGGCCTCATGGCGGCTCACACTAATGGTGGGCGGCCGCGCCGATTTCGTCGCGAGCTACCCGCTGCTGATCCGGGGCCACAGCGGGACCGTAGTCTTAACTCATGCAACGGATTATCGGGACGGAGGTCGAGTACGGCATCTCATCGCCGTCCGACCCGACCGCCAACCCGATCCTCACTTCGACTCAGGCAGTGCTGGCTTATGCCGCCGCCGCCGGCATCCAACGCGCCAAGCGAACCCGCTGGGATTATGAGGTCGAGTCGCCATTGCGCGACGCGCGCGGCTTCGACCTGAGCCGCTCGGCCGGCCCGCCACCGGTGGTGGATGCCGACGAGGTCGGCGCGGCCAACATGATTCTGACCAACGGTGCGCGACTCTACGTCGACCACGCGCACCCGGAGTACTCCGCGCCTGAGTGCACCGACCCGATGGACGCGGTGATCTGGGACAAGGCCGGCGAGCGCGTGATGGAGGCCGCGGCGCGGCACGTCGCCAGCGTGCCGGGAGCCGCGAAGCTGCAGCTCTACAAGAACAATGTCGACGGCAAGGGCGCGTCCTACGGCTCGCATGAGAACTACCTGATGTCACGGCAGACGCCCTTCTCGTCCATCATCGCCGGGCTCACGCCCTTCCTGGTGTCGCGCCAGGTGGTGACCGGTTCCGGTCGGGTCGGCATCGGTGCATCGGGGGACGAGGCCGGCTTCCAGCTGTCCCAGCGTTCGGACTACATCGAGGTCGAGGTCGGGCTGGAGACCACTCTTAAGCGCGGCATCATCAATACCCGCGACGAGCCGCACGCCGACGCCGACCGTTACCGCCGGTTGCACGTCATCATCGGCGACGCCAACCTGGCCGAGACGTCGACCTACCTCAAGCTCGGCACTACGGCGCTGGTTCTGGACCTGATCGAGGAAGGCATCGATCTCGCCGACCTGGCGCTGGCCCGGCCGGTGCACGCGGTCCACGCGATCAGCCGTGACCCCTCGCTGCGGCAAACCGTGGCCCTGGCCGACGGCCGGGAGCTGACCGGGCTGGCGCTGCAACGGATTTACCTCGATCGAGTGGCCAAGCTGGTCGACAGCCGCGACCCGGACCCGCGCGCGTCCCACGTGGTGGAAACCTGGGCCGAGGCGCTGGACCTGCTCGAACGTGACCCGATGGAGTGCGCTGAGCTGCTGGACTGGCCGGCCAAGCTGCGGCTGCTCGAAGGGTTTCGGCAGCGGGAGAATTTGAACTGGTCGGCTCCCCGCCTGCACCTGGTGGACCTGCAGTACTCCGACGTCCGGCTGGATAAGGGTCTGTACAACCGGCTGGTGGCACGTGGGTCGATGAAGCGGCTCGTCACCGAACAGCAGGTGTTGGCGGCGGTCGATAACCCGCCCACGGACACCCGGGCATACTTCCGTGGTGAATGCCTGCGCCGGTTCGGGGCCGACATCGCGGCGGCGAGCTGGGACTCGGTGATTTTCGATCTGGGAGGTGACTCGCTGGTGCGGATTCCGACGCTGGAGCCGCTGCGGGGAAGCAAAGCGCACGTCGGTGCGCTGCTGGACTCGGTGCACAGCGCCGTCGAATTGGTGGAACAACTGACCAGCTGAGCCGGGAAACGTCGGTGCTGACCGGTAGGGTAAAGAAAAGCCATCGGGCGACCGGACACACGCCCGCGGCGCATGACGAAGCAGGAGGCGGCGATGGCGCAGGAGCAGACTAAACGTGGCGGTGGTGGCGGCGACGACGACGACATCACCGGCGCGGCGGCCGCAGGCCAGGAGCGTCGCGAGAAGCTGACCGAGGAGACCGACGATCTGCTCGACGAGATTGACGACGTCTTGGAAGAGAACGCCGAAGACTTCGTGCGGGCTTACGTCCAAAAGGGCGGACAGTGACCTGGTCGTTGCCCGATCGCCTGTCCATCAATTCAATACAACCCGGATCCGTAGACCTGTCGTCCTTCGCCGACTTCCTGCGTCGCCAGGCACCCGATCTGCTGCCCGCGCGACTCAGCGGCCCAATGGTGGGTGACCAGCTTCCGCACGGCACCACCATCGTGGCGCTCAAGTACCCCGGCGGTGTGTTGATCGCCGGTGACCGCCGCTCCACCCAGGGCAACATGATCGCCGGCCGCGATGTCCGCAAGGTCTACATCACCGACGACTTCACCGCGACCGGCATCGCCGGCACCGCCGCCATCGCGGTCGAATTCGCTCGCCTGTACGCGGTCGAACTCGAGCATTACGAAAAGCTGGAAGGCGTACCGCTCACCTTCGCCGGCAAGGTGAACCGGCTGGCCATCATGGTCCGCGGCAACCTACCGGCCGCGATGCAGGGGCTGGTGGCGCTGCCACTGCTGGTTGGCTACGACATCCACGCCGCTGACAGTGACTCGGCCGGACGCATCGTCTCATTCGACGCCGCCGGCGGCTGGAACATCGAGGAAGAGGGATACCAGTCGGTGGGTTCGGGGTCCATATTCGCCAAGTCGTCGATCAAAAAGCTGTACTCCCAAGTCGCCGATGCGGACTCGGCGCTACGAGTCGCGGTGGAGGCGCTCTACGATGCCGCCGACGACGACTCGGCCACCGGAGGACCGGACCTGGTCCGCGGTATCTACCCGACTGCGGTCACCATCGACGCCGACGGCGCAATGGAGATTCCCGAACGGCGGATCGCTGAGATAGCCCGCAGCGTCATCGAAAGTCGTTCCCGTGCGGACACTTTCGGCCCTGACGGCGGTGAGAAGTGAGTTTCCCGTATTTCATCTCACCTGAACAGGCGATGCGCGAGCGCAGCGAGCTCGCCCGCAAAGGCATTGCCCGCGGCCGCAGCGTCGTGGTCTTGGCTTACTCCGGTGGCGTGCTGTTCGTGGCGGAGAACCCGTCGCGGTCGCTGCAGAAGATCAGCGAACTCTACGACCGGGTGGGATTCGCCGCGGCCGGCAAATTCAACGAGTTCGACAACCTGCGGCGCGGCGGAATCCAATTCGCCGACACCCGGGGATACGCCTACGACCGCCGCGACGTCACCGGCCGGCAGTTGGCCAACGTCTACGCCCAGACGCTGGGCAGCATCTTCACCGAACAGGCCAAGCCCTACGAGGTGGAGCTGTGTGTGGCCGAGGTCGCACACTACGGCGAGACCAAAGCGCCTGAGCTGTACCGGATCACCTACGACGGGTCGATCGCCGACGAGCCGCACTACGTGGTGATGGGCGGTACCACCGAGCCGATCATCAACGCGCTCAAGGAGTCGTACACCGAGAACGCCGATCTGGCCGACGCGCTGCGGGTCGCGGTGAACGCGTTGCGGGCCAACAGTTCCGACAGCGCGACCAACGGCCAGCCCACTCTGGGCGAGGCCAGTCTCGAAGTCGCGATTCTCGACGCCAACCGGCCGCGGCGCGCATTCCGCCGGATCAATCGCGCCGCGCTGGAATCACTGCTCGAGGAGACAGATTCCGGCGCCGCCGAGACCGAGGCCGCGGAGAGCGTTCCGGAGCCCGAAAGCCCCGCCAAGCCTGCAGAATCTGAGGGCGACTCGTCGTCCTAGGCTGGCACGGCCGACGAATTTGGAAGCGCTGACGCGAGTAGCTGCATAACATCTTCGCTGCATCGGTACGGCAGCAGGCAACGCCTGCTCGGAGACGCAGCAGGTGAGGTTGACTTGCGGTACGGCGAAATGAGAATGCGGTTGGTGGCGCTCGTTGATGCGCAAGTCGCGCGCGAGCAGGGCCGTCGCCCTATCGGGAGTGTGGCCAGCCTCGATGACGAGCAGCTCGCTGATGAGATCAATCGACTCTGCGCGGCCCTGCGTCTGGGTGCAGAAGAGAGCGTCGAGCTCGTCGAGAATCTTCGTGCGCGAAGCCGTGAAGGTGAGCCATGCGGGATCAAAGACGTCGATCCACATACCGAGGCCGTGCACTCGGCGACGTGGCATGCGTCCAGGTTCCACGTCCCGCCGTGGCGGTGGAGAATCCGCGACAAATGTGTTGTGCGGTCCTGCGATGTCGTGGGTTCGGTGCGCTTCAAAGCGCGCAAGACGGCGGCAGGCGTCTTGTCATCGATCGTGCTGCTGTATGCCGTGCCGTTCATCCTGTTGGTGGGCACGGCCGCAGCCACCGGGTACACGCTGCCTGGCGCTGAGTATGAGAAATTCCGCGCGATGATGGTGCTCCCGCTGTCGCTGCTTGCGGTGGCTTACCTGCACGCCCAGGTCCGACAGCGGCTCGCTGCCCAGCGCTGCGAGGTCAACCGCGACGGGACGATCACGCTGATCCGCAATCGGCGGGAGCGGCCGTTCGACGTCGCCGCTTACCCATACGTTCGGTTGCGCCGCTTCGTGTGGGGCGCCCCCCGTCGCCTGGTCCGTCATGTGCCGGGCATGTTGATCATGCGGCGCGATGGCCCGGTGACGTTTTGGAATGCGCTGAGCACCCACATCTATCCACGGTTCAACGACGAGTGCGTCATTGTGTTCTTCCAGAACTGGTGGACGGCAGACGGGGGCTGGGTCGCCCCAGATGCCATGGGGGAGGTTTTTCGCCAAGCCTGCATTCGTGCCGGCCGTAGACCGGTATTCGAGACCGAGATGGATCGAAGCGACTGGGAAGTACGCGACTGATCGCCGATCGCCAGCTACGGGTGGTCTGATCGCCGCCAGGTGCTCGGCAACATCGGGATGGTCGGCCCACCGCCGAAATCATCGTCGTCAAGGCTCGCCAAACCGGTCGCTTCAGCGACGGCGTCCTTGCCGACCGTGCCCGCCAGTCCGAGCCGGTGGGCACCCTGATGCGACGCGGCAGTCCCCGGTGGCTCCTCCCACTCCGGCTCCACCTCGACTTCCATGTCCATGAACTCGTCGCCGTACTGGCGTTGGGTCATCCGCTGCCGGTGCATTGCACGTGCCCGCCGACGGTTCGCCGCCTTGGATTGCGCCGCGGCTGATGCGCTGTCCGGTTCAGGAGCCTTCTTCTTTGCAGCGGCGCTCGCGCCGGCGGACATTCCTGAACCGAACCCGATGCCGGGTGGCCCCACCACGTAGGGAGGGGTGAAGCCGGCACCGGTGGCCGGCGGCGACAGTAGCCCCGCGCCGCCGGAGGCCGGAGCCGGGGCGGGGGTCGTGGTGGGCGCTGGGGCGGAGGCGGGGGCCGTAGCCAAAGCCGGTGCCGGAGAATTCATGGCCGCGACCGGCCACGAGTGGGGCGCAGCCAGGGTGGGTGCCGGCGCGGCTGCGGCGACCGGTTGCGGAACACCCGCCAATCCGGCCAGTCCCGCAAGCCCACCGGTCGCCACGGCCGGCAACGCCATGGCGCCGCCGGCCGCGGCTAGCAGGAGCGGGGACTGGCTGATCGCCGTGCCCAATTGGGCTATGTGGGTGGGCCAATCGAAGATGGCGAGGGCCAACATGTACTGCACAGCCTGCGCCGGATTCTGTGACATCTGCATGGAGTCCCCGATCAGCTCGAGGCCCCGGGCGAGATACCACATGGGTTGGGTGGCATCGGCGTAGTACTCGTAGTCGAGGCCGTTGAGCATTCCGGCGGCGGGATCCCAATAGACGCCGAAGTTTTCCAGCACATCGGCGATGAAGGTGGTCACGACGTTAGAGACCAACGGATTGCGGATGAGTGGGTTGATGCCGAAGCTGTTCAGGATCGGTTCGAGCGCATTGAGCGCGATCCGCACCGGATCGAGCGATGCCGCCGGCTGGGCTTCGGCTGTCGAGCGGAGGATCTGCGGAGGTGGTGCTGATGGCGGCGTCGATGTGACCGCTGCCCCCGCAGTGGCTTCATAAACGGTCATTGTGGTGGCCGCCTGGATCCACATCCGGACGTAGTCGGCTTCGTTGAGCGCGATCGGGATGGCGTTGATACCGAAGAGGTTGGTCGCGACCAGTGCCGCGTGCGTGACGTGGTTGGCGGCCAACTCGGGCAGGGTCGGCATGACGGCCAGCGCGGCGGAATACGCGATCGCGGCAGCCTCGTGCTGAGCGGCCCTGGCCAAGCTGTCGGCGCTGGTTTGCAGTAACCACGCCGCATAGGGCTCGTGCGCGGCCGTCCACGATTCCGCGCCGGATCCCTCCCACGCCGGCCGGGTCGCGGACATCAGTGCGCTGATCTGATCCGCCGCGGCTGCGTATTCGACGCTCAGGGAATGCCACCCTGCCGCCGCCGCCAGCAGTGGACCTGGACCGGGACCCTGGCCCAAGAGCGTCGAGTGAACCTCTGGCGGTGCTGCCATCCATACAGCCGCCGTCATTCAGCCAGCCCTCCGAGGACTCATCGAGCAAGTTTTCGGACAGCCTAACTTTTATATTCGTAGGTTCGACACCAGGGTCGGCCTCTAGTCGGCGCTGATCGCCAGCAGGGCGATGTCGTCCTGCGGCCCCAACTTGGGGATCAACGTGGCCAGTTCGTTGATCAGCCCCGTGGCATCGGCTCCGGCATGTTCGGCGGCGAAGGCGGCCAGGCTGTCCTCGTTGAACGGGTTCGCGCCGCGCCGGGCCTCCACGATGCCGTCGGTGTAGAAGAGCAGGGTCTGGCCGGGACGCAGAACTACGTCGCAGGTGTGGAATTTCGCATCGGCGCGTAGGCCGACCAGCGTTCCTTCGTCGGAGCGCACCTCGACCGCCGTCCGGTTCGTGGGATCGAGCAGCAGTGCCGGCGGGTGCCCGCCGGTGGCGATCGTGATCGAGAAGCCCTCGTGGTCCGATCGTCGTTGCAGGGTTCCGAACAGGACCGTGCAGAAGCGGCGCGGGTGCAGCTCTCGCAGCAGGACCGAGTTGAGTTCGGCAAGCCCCTTGACCGGGTCGCGGTAGTGCAGGGCCGCGGATCGCAACGTATACCGGATCAGCGACGTCACCACAGCTGCGTCGACGCCGTGGCCTTCGACGTCGCCGATGAAAAATGCCCACCGACCCTCACCGAGTGCGAACACGTCGTAGAAATCCCCGCCCACCCGACGAGGCGAGGCCGGGTGATAGTGAGCAGCCAGCGAGGCGCCCTCGACGGTCGGCAACATCGGTGGGAGCAGAGTCCGCTGCAGGACCGCCGCATACTCCTCGGTCAGGTCTCGGTCGTATTCCGCGATGTTGCGATCCCTGATCGCGACGTCGCGGTCCTGACGCGCGTCATCGCGCTCCCGTTGGGCGGTGTCCCGGGCCTGCTGGGCGTGGTGGCGCTGGAACCGGGCGTCGTCGCGGGCGTCCTCGGCGGCGCTGCGCAGACCCCGTTCCACCCCGAGCGCGTCCAGCGAGGCCAGACGCAGGTCGAGCTGCTCCATGACGATCGCCGCCAAGTCCTGCAGTACCGAGAGTTGCACGTCTGACACCGCGCGTGCCTCGGTGTCCATCACGGCTACCGTTCCCAGGCTGAACCCGTCGAACGTCACGATCGGGGCGCACGCGTAGAACTGGACCCGGTGCGCGCGCACGAATCGGTTTTCGGCGGTGCGGCTGTCTGATGTCGCGTCCTGCACGACGTACGGGGTGGTGTCCATGACTGCCGATGCGCACAACCCCTCGTCCCGCGGTATGTGCGCCATGTCCGACAGGCCGTGCGTGGCCATGAAGTAGATGTCGTTCTGGCCTACGATCGACACCGTCGCCATCGGCATCCCGAGCGACCTGGCTGCAAGACCGGGTATCCGGGCCACCAGGCGGTCGGGTGGCATGTCGAGCACGCGATAGCGCTTAAGTGCTTGTACGCGCAGATTCTCTGAAATGGTTCGTCACATTCCGCACCGGAGGACCAGTTCTGACGCCCCGGGAGGCCCGACAGGGGGGCACGGTCATCATATCCAATACTCACCCCTCGAGCCGGTGACCGCATGACCTGTCACCATCTGAGGGCGTGGCATGCACACCACCGCAAATCGACAACAAGTACCCTCGATTACGTGCAGCGACGAATTATGGGCATCGAGACCGAGTTCGGTGTCACCTGCACCTTTCACGGGCATCGCCGACTGTCTCCGGACGAGGTGGCCCGCTACCTTTTCCGGCGGGTGGTGTCGTGGGGTCGCAGCTCTAATGTCTTTCTCCGGAATGGCGCACGGTTGTATCTCGATGTGGGCAGCCACCCCGAGTACGCGACCGCGGAATGCGACAGCTTGGTTCAACTGGTCACCCATGACCGCGCCGGAGAGTGGGTCCTCGAAGACCTACTCATCGACGCCGAGCAGCGGCTTGCCGACGAGGGCATCGGCGGTGACATCTACCTGTTCAAGAACAACACCGACTCGGCGGGTAACTCCTACGGCTGCCACGAGAACTACCTGATCGTCCGGGCCGGCGAGTTCTCCCGCATCTCCGATGTGTTGTTGCCCTTCCTGGTCACCCGCCAGCTCATCTGCGGGGCCGGCAAGGTGTTGCAAACCCCCAAGGCCGCCACGTTCTGCTTGTCCCAACGTGCCGAACACATCTGGGAGGGTGTCTCCAGCGCCACCACGCGCAGCCGACCGATCATCAACACCCGCGACGAGCCGCATGCCGACGCCGAGAAGTACCGGCGACTGCACGTCATCGTCGGCGACTCGAACATGTGCGAAACCACCACCATGCTCAAGGTGGGCACCGCGGCGCTGGTCCTGGAGATGATCGAGGCCGGGGTCGCATTCCGAGACTTCTCGCTGGACAACCCGATCCGCGCTATTCGCGAGGTCAGCCACGACACCACCGGTCGCAGGCCGGTCCGCCTGGCCGGCGGCCGTCAGGCGAGTGCTCTGGACATTCAGCGTGAGTACTACAGCCGCGCCGTCGAGCATTTGCAGACCCGGGAACCGAACGCGCAGATCGAGCAGGTGGTCGACCTGTGGGGCCGCCAGCTCGACGCCGTCGAGAGCCAGGATTTCGCGAAGGTCGACACCGAGATCGACTGGGTGATCAAGCGCAAACTCTTCCAGCGTTACCAGGACCGCTACAACATGGAGCTGTCCGACGCGAAGATCGCTCAACTCGACCTCGCCTACCACGACATCAAGCGCGGTCGTGGCGTCTTCGACCTGCTGCAGCGCAAGGGTCTGGCGTCTCGGGTGACCACTGACGAGGAGATCGCCGACGCCGTCGACCGCCCGCCGCAGACGACCCGTGCCAGGCTGCGTGGCGAGTTCATCAGCGCCGCGCAGGCCGCCGGCCGCGACTTCACCGTTGACTGGGTGCACCTCAAGCTCAACGACCAGGCGCAGCGCACCGTGTTGTGCAAGGACCCGTTCCGGGCCGTCGACGAGCGGGTCAAGCGACTGATCGCGAGCATGTAGCCCTTAACCTGAACCAGATGCCCATCAACAAAGTCGAGCGACTGGTCAACCTGGTCATCGCCCTGCTGTCCACACGGGGCTACATCACCGCCGACAAGATCAGGTCCAACGTCGCCGGGTATGCCGACAGCCCGTCCGCGGAGGCGTTTTCCCGGATGTTCGAGCGCGACAAGAACGAGCTGCGCGACCTCGGCATCCCCCTCGAGGTCGGTAAGGTCTCCAACCTGAACCCGACGGAGGGCTACCGCATCAACCGCGACGCCTACGCGTTGCCTCCCGTCGACCTCACCCGGGAGGAAGCCGCCGCGGTGGCGGTCGCCACCCAGCTCTGGAAATCACCCGAGTTGATCACCGCCACCCAGGGCGCGTTGCTTAAACTGCGCGCGGCGGGCGTGGATGTGGACCCGGACGCCCCGGTGTCCATCGCGTCCCCGGCCGGCGTACCCAGCCAGCGGCATTCCGAAGAGGCGCTGGGAATCCTGTTGTCTGCCATCAACTCTGGGCAGGCAGTGCAGTTCCCGCACCGGTCGTCGCGCTCCGCGCCCTTCACCATACGCACCGTCGAACCGTGGGGCGTCATCACCGACAAGGGCCGCTGGTATCTGGTCGGTCATGACCGCGACCGCGAGGCCACCCGCACCTTCCGGCTCTCCCGTATCGGCCCCGAGGTTACGCCGATCGGGAAGTCTGGCGCGGTCACGGTGCCTGACGGTGTCGACCTGAAGCGGATCGTGGCCGACGCGGTCGCCGAAGGTCCCACCGGAGCGCTGGCCACCGTGTGGGTTGCCGACGGGCGGGCCACCGCACTCCGCCGCGCCGGACAAACCATCGGCCGGCGTCAATTGGCCGGCCGCGACGGCGACGTGCTCGAGCTGGACATCGGATTCAATGACCGGCTGGCGCGCGAAATTGCCGCCTATGGGGCCGATGCGATCGTGATGGAGCCGGCGTCGCTACGCGAGGATGTGGTGGCCAGACTGCGGGCGGCGGCTCAGGAGCCGCGCGCATGACACCCGTGTCCGACCGGCTCGTCCGGCTGCTCAATATGGTGCCCTATCTGCAGGCCAACCCGCGTATCACCAAGGCCGAGGCGGCGACCGAACTCGGCGTTTCCGAAGAACAGCTGCAAATCGATCTCGAACAGCTGTGGATGTGCGGCCTGCCTGGTTACGACCCCGGTGATCTCATCGATTTCGAGTTCTCCGGCGACACGGTCAACGTGACGTTCTCCGCGGGCATCGATCGACCGCTCAAACTGACGTCGCCGGAAGCCACCGGACTGCTGGTAGCACTGCGGGCCCTGGCCGACATTCCCGGTGTGGTCGATCCGGAGGCGGCGCGCAGCGCGATCGCCAAGATCGCCGCGGCGGCCGGTGCTGCGGGGCACCACGACGCGGGAGCGGCGGTCGACGACCCAGCCCCGCTGGAAAGTCGCGCCGCCGCCACAGTGCGCTCCGCGGTCCGCGACAGGCGGGCGCTGACGATCGACTACTACGCCGCATCGCATGACACCCTCACCACCCGCGTCGTCGACCCGATCCGGGTCCTACTGGTCGGCGACCACAGCTACCTGGAGGCATGGTCCCGCGAGGCCGAGGGGGTTCGGTTGTTCCGCTTCGACCGCATCGTCGACGCCACCGAGCTGGGCGAGCCGGCGGCGCCCCCGGAACCGGTGCTGCAGTCCCCGCCCGACACCTCGTTGTTCGACGGCGATCCGGCGCTGCCGTCGGCGACCTTGCGGCTGCACCCGTCGGCATCGTGGATGTTCGAGTACTACCCGCTGCGGGACCCACGGGAGTTGCCCGACGGGTCCTGCGACGTGACGATGACCTACGCCTCCGAGGACTGGATGACCCGGCTCATTCTCGGTTTGGGATCGGCCGTGCAGGTGCTGGCGCCGGAGTCGCTCGGGCAGCGGGTGCGTGCGGCGGCGGTGGCGGGCGTCGAGGCATATCAGGCGGCGCAAAGTAGTTCTGAGCAGCTCTGAGGCCCTAGGGGCAGCGGCGCGCGGCGCTGGAACCCTTCGCTTGTACCGGACAGGTCCCCCTGCTGCGGTAGCATCGGGTGAACGTCTGGAGGTAATCAAAGTGGGCAGTCTTCAACCGTGGCACTGGCTGATCCTCGCTGTCGTGGTGATCGTCTTGTTCGGTGCCAAGCGGCTACCCGATGCGGCACGCTCGTTGGGCAAGTCGCTGCGCATCTTCAAGTCCGAGGTCCGTGAGCTGCAGAGCGAGAACAAGACCGACTCGTCGATTCAAACCCCCGCTGCGGCACCCACCCCGGTGCAGGCTCAGCGTGTCGAGCCGCCAGCCCCGGCCGAGCAGGGCCACACCGAAGCGCGGCCGGCGTAGCCCGTCCGCACTTCTGACCGAATGTCGTGAAAGGTCCCAGGGTTTCAGCGCGCGCTTTTGGTCCTCTCAAACGACTCAACCCGCGTAATCGGCGCAGCCGAGTCAACCCCGATGGGACGATGTCGCTGGTCGATCATCTGACCGAGCTGCGTACCCGGTTGTTGATATCGATCGCCGCGATCTTGGCCACCACGGCATTCGGTTTCGTCTGGTACTCGCACCCGATCTTCGGGCTGGAAAGCCTTGGTGAGTGGTTGCGGCACCCGTACTGCGCGTTGCCTCAGTCGGCGCGAGCGAGCATCAGCGCGGACGGGCAGTGCCGGCTGCTGGCCACCGCGCCGTTCGACCAGTTCATGCTGCGGCTGAAGGTCGGGATGACTGCCGGGATCGTCTTGGCCTGCCCGGTGTGGTTCTACGAGCTGTGGGCGTTCATCACGCCCGGGCTCTACAAGAAGGAGCGCCGCTTCGCGGTGGCGTTCGTGATTCCGGCCGTGCTGCTGTTCGTCGCCGGGGCCTTCCTCGCGTACCTGGTGCTGGCCAAGGCACTGGGCTTCCTGTTGACCGTCGGCAGCGACGTGCAGGTGACCGCGCTGTCCGGCGACCGGTACTTCGGGTTTCTGATCAACCTGCTGGTGGTGTTCGGCGTCAGCTTCGAATTCCCGCTGCTGATAGTGATGCTCAACGTGGCCGGCATGCTGACCTACGAACGGCTCAAGTCTTGGCGGCGCGGTCTGATCTTCGCGATGTTCCTGTTCGCCGCGGTGTTCACGCCAGGCTCCGATCCGTTCTCGATGACCGCGCTGGGTTTGGCGCTGACGGTGCTGCTGGAATTCGCGATCCAGATCTCCCGGATACATGACCGGCGGAAGGCCAAGCGGGAAGCCGCGGCGATACCCGATGACGAGGCATCGGTCATCGAACCACCTTCGCCGATACCGGCGCCGTCGGTGATCGGCGGAACTCATGACGACGTCACCTGAGATCGGCCTGCCCGAGCTGGCCCGGTTCGCGGCCGAGCTGGCCTTTCCCCTCGACGCCTTCCAGCGGCGTGCCTGTGCGGCACTGGAAGGCGGTCACGGTGTGTTGGTGTGCGCGCCCACCGGTGCCGGCAAGACGGTCGTCGGTGAATTCGCCGTGCACCTGGCGCTGGCCGGCGGCGGCAAGTGCTTCTACACCACGCCGTTGAAGGCGTTGAGCAACCAGAAGCACACCGACCTGACGCTGCGTTACGGCAAGGACAAGATCGGGCTGCTGACCGGTGATTTGTCTGTCAACGCCGAGGCCCCCGTGGTGGTCATGACCACCGAGGTGCTGCGCAACATGCTTTATGCGGATTCGACAGCGCTACAAGGTCTTTCGCACGTAGTGATGGACGAGGTGCACTTCCTGGCCGACCGGATGCGTGGCCCGGTCTGGGAGGAGGTGATCCTGCATCTGCCCGATGAGGTGCGGCTGGTCAGCCTGTCGGCGACGGTGAGCAATGCCGAGGAGTTCGGCGGCTGGATCCAGACGGTGCGCGGAGACACCACGGTGGTGGTCGACGAGCACCGTCCGGTGCCGCTGTGGCAACACGTGCTCGTCGGCAAGCGGCTGTTCGACCTGTTCGACTACCGCTCTGACGGTTCGGGCAACGACAAGCCGCACGTCAACCCTGAGTTGCTGCGCCATATCGCGAATCGCCGGGAAGCCGACCGGATGTCGGACTGGCAGCCGCGTCGGCGCAACCCCGGACGTCCCGCCCGTCCGCGTTTCTACCGGCCACCGGCTCGGCCGGATGTCATCGCATCGCTGGACTCAGCCGGGCTGTTACCCGCCATCACATTCGTGTTCTCCCGTGCCGGCTGCGACGCCGCGGTACAACAGTGCCTGCGCTCGCCGCTGAAGCTGACCAACGAACAGGAACGGGCACAGATCGCGGAGGTCATCGAGCATCGCTGCGGCGACCTGGCTGACGCTGATCTGGCGGTGCTGGGTTATTACGAGTGGCGTGAGGGGCTGCTGCGCGGCATTGCCGCCCACCATGCCGGAATGCTGCCGGCGTTCCGCCACACCGTGGAGGAGCTGTTCACCGCGGGGTTGATCCGGGCCGTGTTCGCCACCGAGACGCTGGCACTGGGCATCAACATGCCGGCCCGCACGGTGGTGCTGGAGAAGCTGGTCAAGTTCAACGGCGAGCAGCACGTGCCGCTGACCCCGGGGGAATACACCCAGCTGACCGGCCGTGCCGGCAGGCGTGGAATCGACGTCGAAGGGCACGCCGTCGTGCTGTGGCATCCCGACGTGGAGCCGTCGGAGGTGGCAGGACTGGCATCCACCCGCACCTTCCCGCTGCGCAGCTCCTTCGCACCGTCGTACAACATGACGATCAACCTGGTGCATCAACTCGGGCCGGAACAGGCCCATCGGCTGCTGGAGCAGTCCTTCGCTCAATACCAGGCCGACCGGTCCGTCGTCGGTTTGGTGCGCGGCATCGACCGCGGCAAGACGATGCTCGACGAGATCGCCGCCGAATTGGGCGGGCACCAGGCCGCGGTCCTCGAATATGCCCGGTTGCGGGCGCAGATCAGCGAACTGGAGCGGTCCCAGGCCCGGGCGTCGCGGCTGCACCGTCGCCAAGCAGCCAGCGACGCCTTGGCCGCCCTAAAACGCGGCGACATCATCAACATCAACCACGGGCGGCGCGGTGGCTTGGCCGTGGTGCTGGAAACCGCACGCGACCGCGACGATCCGCGACCTCTGGTGCTGACGGAGCATCGCTGGGCGGGCCGGATCTCGTCGGCCGATTATTCGGGCGCGACTCCGCCGGTCGGGTCCATGACGTTGCCGAAGCGGGTCGAACACCGCCAGCCGCGGGTGCGGCGCGATCTCGCCTCCGCGCTGCGCTCGGCCGTCGAGGGTTTGACCATTCCTGCGGGCCGCCGCTCCAAAGAGGATGCGCACTATGACCCGGAGCTGTCTTCGTTGCGCGATCAGTTGCGCCGGCACCCCTCGCACAATGCGCCCGATCTGGAGGAGCAGGTCCGTCAGGCAGAGCGTTACCTGCGCATCGAACGCGACAACGCGCAGCTGCAGCGCAAGGTGGCTGCCGCCACCAACTCCCTGGCGCGCACCTTCGACCGCATCGTCGGCCTGCTCACCGAGCGTGAGTTCATCCAGGGACCGTCATCGGATCCCCACGTCACCGACGACGGTCGGTTGCTCGCGCGGATCTACAGCGAGAGCGATCTGTTGGTGGCCGAGTGCCTGCGCACCGGCGCATGGGCCGGGCTGAAGCCGGCTGAGTTGGCGGCGGTGGTGTCGGCGGTGCTGTACGAAGCCCGCGGGGCTGACGGGCCGGGTGCCCCGTTCGGCACCGACGTCCCGACGCCGCGGTTGCGGCAGGCACTCGGACAGACCGCGCGCCTGTCTTCGGCATTGCGCGCAGACGAGCAGACCCACCGCATCGGGCAGAGCCGCGAACCCGATGACGGTTTCGTCCAGGTGATCTACCGCTGGGCGCGCACCGGTGACCTGGCGGCGGCGTTGGCGGCGGCGGAGGCGTACGGCTCCGGATCTCCACTGTCAGCGGGTGATTTCGTGCGCTGGTGCCGCCAGGTGCTCGACCTGCTTGACCAGGTGCGCAACGCGGCGCCCGACCCCGACATGCGGTCGACCGCCAAGCGCGCTATCAATGACATTCGGCGCGGCGTCGTCGCAGTTGACGCCGGGTAGGCTAGGCCGGAGCTACGGTTACATCCGGAATGCGTACAGGGGCCACCGGGGGCGACGGTGGCGAGGACACATCAGACTGAGGAGCAACGATGAGTGGACCGCAGGGGCCAAACCAGTCATGGCAGCCGCCAGGGGGTTCCTCGGACCCGACCATGGCGGGCTCGCCGTGGCAACAGCAACCCGGTGGTCAGGACGCGACCTGGCATGCCCAGTCGTACCCGGCGGCGGAGTACCCCGGATACCAGCAGCCGGCTGAGCCTGCATATCCGCAGCAGTCACCCGGGTACGGCTCGGACTTCGGTTCGCAAGCCACTCAGTACGGCGCCACGCCGCAGTACGGTCAGCCGCCCCAGTACGGTCAGCCGCCGCAATACGGTCAGCCGCCCCAGTACGGTCAGCCGCCGCAATACGGTCAGCCGGGCCAACCGGGTCAGCCGGGTCAGCCAGGTCAGTACCCGCAGCAGCCTTACGCCCCGGCGCCGCAGGGGCCTAAGCGTTCCAAGGCGTTCCTCGGCGCTGTGATCGGTGGGATCGCGCTGCTGTTCGTGATCGTCATTCTGGTCCTCGGTTTCGTGGTGCCCGGGTTCTTCGTCACCACCAAACTGAACGTCAACAAAGCCAACACCGATGTGCAGTCGATCCTCACTGACGAGACCAACGGTTACGGCGCCAAGAACGTCAAAGACGTCAAATGCAACGGCGGTTCGGACCCGGTGGTGAAAAAGGGCGGCACCTTCGACTGCACCGTGAGCATTGACGGCGCGAACAAGCACGTGACCGTGACGTTCCAGGACGACAAGGGCACGTACGAGGTTGGCCGGCCCCAGTAGTCACAGGACGTCGAGCGCTTTCTGCAGCCTCGAGATCGAGGACCCGACGCCGTACCGGGTGGCCAGGTCGGCCGTACGCGTGGGGTTGGCCGCGTGCAACGGGAGCTTGTCGGTCGGTCTGGAAAGGGTGACGGGCGCGTCGGTGGCCACTCGCACCACAGTTCCGGCGGCCTCGATGTAGTCCGCAGCGGACTTCAATTTGGTCCGTATTCCCTTGGCCATCTTCGACTTCGGATCCTCGGCGGCCGCCACGATCTGCTCGAGCGAGCCGTGCGTGGCGAGCAGGGTGGCTGCGGTCTTTTCGCCGACGCCGGGCACGCCCGGCAGACCGTCGGACGGGTCGCCGCGCATCAGCGCGAGTTCGGCATAGGCAGCGCCGGCCCTGTCGACGGGCACCCCGTACTGCTCGGCAACTTGGGCCGGTCCGAACAATGTGGCCTTGGACAGGCCCCTGCCCAGGTAGAGGACCCTCACCGGCACCGGTTCGTCGGCGACCACCTGCAGTAGGTCCCGATCGCCGCTGACCACGACCACCGGGTCGTTGCGTTCCTGAGCGGCCAGGGTTCCCAGCACGTCGTCCGCCTCGAAACCGGGTGCACCGGCCGTCGGGATCCCGAAGGCGTCCAGCAACTCCATGATCATCTCGACCTGCGGAGTGAGGTCGTCGGGCACCTCCTCTACATCGGGCTCACCGTTGGGTTCTTCCTCGGCCACCCGGTGCGCCTTGTACGACGGGATGAGATCGACCCGGAACTGGGGGCGCCAGTCGAGGTCGAGACACACTGCCAGCCTGGTCGGCTTGTGCTGCGTGATCACCACGGCCATCGAGTCGATGAACCCGCGGACGGCGTTCACCGGCCTACCGTCGGGGGCCTTGATCGAGGACGGAACCCCGAAGTACGAGCGAAACCACATGCTGGCGCCGTCCAACAGCAACAGGGGTGCGGGCATGCCGGTAATCCTGCCAGGCCGTCCGGTTAGCCTGGCTGCCATGGACGCTGACCGATTCGAGGCCACGGTGTATGCCCGACGGCTAAGTGCTGCCGCTTCGCTGGCTGCCCGGGCCGGCCTGGCTGGTTTGGTGATTACACCGGGCTACGATCTGCGGTACCTGCTCGGGTCACGCGCGGAGACTTTTGAGCGGTTGACGGCCCTGGTGGTGCCTGCTGTCGGTGACCCGACGGTGGTGCTGCCACGGCTGGAGTTGGCGTCTTTGAAGGACTCGGCGGCCCTTGAACTGGGTCTGCGCGTGCGGGACTGGGTCGACGGGGAAGATCCTTATGCGTTGGTGGGGGCCGCGTCGGGTGGCTCTGGTGTCACGGTGGCCGTCACCGACTCCATGCCGGCGCTGCACTTGTTGCCGCTGGCTGCCGAGCTGGGCGTGATGCCGGTGCTGGCGACCGATGTGCTGCGTCAGCTGCGGATGGTCAAGGAGTCGGCTGAGATCGAGGCATTGCGCGCAGCTGGGGCTGCAATTGACCGGGTACACGCACGGGTGCCCGGGTTCCTGGTGCCAGGCAGGACTGAGGCCGACGTCGCCGCCGATATCTCCGAAGCGATTGTCGCAGAGGGGCATTCTTCGGTCGCGTTTGTCATCGTCGGATCCGGTCCGCATGGCGCAGACCCGCACCATGGCTACTCGGACCGAGCGTTGGCGCAGGGCGACATCGTCGTCGTCGACATCGGCGGTTCGTATGCTCCCGGATATCACTCGGATTCGACCCGCACATACAGCATCGGTGAGCCGAGTCCTCTTATTGCGCAGCAGTATTCGATTCTGCAGGCAGCGCAACGCGCGGCGTTCGATGCGGTCCGTCCCGGTGTGTCGGCATCTGAGGTGGATGCCGCGGCGCGCGATGTACTGGCCGCAGCGGGCCTTGTGGATTATTTCGTACACCGTACCGGGCATGGGATCGGGCTGTCCGTGCATGAAGAGCCCTATATCGTGGCAGGCAACGATCTGCCGCTGGCCGCAGGTATGGCGTTTTCGATCGAGCCCGGCATCTACTTCCCGGGCCGCTGGGGTGCTCGAATCGAGGACATCGTGGTGGTGACCGCCGACGGTGCATTGTCGGTCAACAATCAGCCGCACGATCTTGTCGTAGTGCCGGTGTCCTGAGCGATTCTCCGTGGGGCCCGCTAAGTCCCAATAGTCACTACTGTCACGGGATTTCTCGGGCCAACCGGGTCTGGAACGTGATAGCGCATGCGGTATCAGTGGTCGCCAGTTTTGGCGGCGAGAAACCAAGCGAGGTGATAATTGGCGGCCGCCTTGTCGCCAGCGACCAAAGCATCGATAGCGGCGAGCAGTTGCCAGTTGCCCACGTCATGGGTGTCGACGTTGTCGGGATAGCTGTCCAGCACCCTCTTGCTGGTTTCCCCGAGGTGTTCGGTCAGCAGGTCGATCTCGGAGTCCAGAACGCCGGTGCCGGCTGAGGCGGCTTTCGCGAGGGTGTGGGCCAGCCGAGGTAGGCCGTCGCGCCATTGAGTGGCCTGGCTGAGCTCCCAGCCGAGATCTTTGACGTCGGGGGCTGATCGGGGTCGCGTCGATGTCGGGATCGGATCACCGTCGTCGGACAGATGGTGAAGCGGGGTGTAGCTGGCGGTAACGGTGGCGGCGCCGAGTAGGGCTTCCAAGTCGGCGCAGCGGCGTGCCGGCGGAAGCAGGCTCACCGCTGACGGCAGTTCGATTCCGGGCGGGATCCAGCCGCCTGCCAGATCGGTGACGAGAAGAGTGGTGTTATCTGTGTGGTCTCCGGCCGCCCAGGCCAGGCGAGGCTGCTGGCGTGCGACGGCGGTAACCAGGCGCTGCAAGCGTTTTCGCGCGGTGTTGTCGGCCGAAGCTGTTCCTAATGCGGCGCCGGTCGCAGTGGCTGCGACGGCTTGGGTTCCAGGCGTCGATGGTGGGGACGGGGGAGTGGACGAGGTCGTCTGACGTACGACTGCGGGCTGATTCGCGGCGGACTGGCCGGCGGACGGCGTCACCGGCGCGGAAGTGGGTGTGGCCGGCGGCGGTAGCGGTGTGTTCGCTGGCGCCGGCGGGGTGACCGCTGTCGAGAGCGGTGGGCGTAGGTCGGAGCCGTAAGTCGGCAGCGGGCCCACGGGCTGCGGCGGTTGGGGCGGCGAAATAGGTTGCGGTGCTGCAACTATCGGGGTCGGCGGTGGCGCTTCTGGAGGAGGTGCATGGTGGGTTGGCGGCGGAGCATCAGTCACCGGCACGTGCACCTGCGAATTGACGGTTGGGGTTGGGATCGTCTGCGCGGCATGGGAAATCGGCGGCTCGGTCGACGTTATCGGAGTCGATGGCACGGCATGCGCGGCTGCGGATAATGGCGCGCCAGATTCCATGCCTTTGTTGAAGCTTTGAGCGAGTTCGGTGGGGGAGATGGGTGGGGTGGGGGCGCCTGAAATTGAGGGTATTGGCGCCGCCCTGGAAGGGGCGAGCGGTGCAGGCGCTTCCACAGAGGTCGCTGCTGCGGAGGGAATCCTAGGGTGATCAGGAACAGATACTGGCGTACTAGCCCCACCGCCTTGAGAACCTAGCAGAGGTAACTGTGCGAGCGATTGCCGTGCCGCGGAACCTATTCGCGGTCGCGTCGAGCTATTGATGGGAATTTCTGAACCCACGTTGGGATTACGCGAATAGGCTTCCATGTGAACAGAGTTCGACCCTGAGTTGAGGTTGGCCTGGACGGTGCCCCTGTTCTTGCTTTCGACTGCTTGTGTTGGAGCCGGCGAGTTGGGTTTAGTCGACTGATTGTCTGGGATGCCGGCAATATCTGAAGGTTCCCGCAGCCTCGTACTTACCTCGCTTTCTAATTTCTCTGAGCTGTATCTTCGCCTGAAAAGTTCGGGAATATCGACCCCCTTGCCACGGGCGAATTCGCGAGCTGACTGACCTAAGCCTTCGGCGGTCAATATCTCTTGCATTGCGTCGATAATATTGCTGCCGTATTTGGCCGCAGCGAGGCTTGCCAGCGCTCTATAATGTTGAATTAGTGAGGAGATTTGCGCCACCTTTAGTTGCTCCGGCACTTCAGAATGGGCAACCTCTTCTATGGCGCGGTTTCCTTCATCGGCCAAAGCGGTCAGATCATTTCGAAGATTAAGAATGTTTTCGTAAGCAGTATCGTAAGCACGTCTTTTGACGTTATTTTTTTGAGATAATTGGAGGGCTTGTCTTTCTCCGCTCTGAAATGACTGGTGGAGATCATCGATTGTTATTCCACGTTGGTCAGCGAGCGAAGATAATTGTGCATTGTGGAGTAAGTCTGCAAAATTCACATAACTAATATAGGCTCTGTCGCGGTTCGCTCGACCAAGCCGAAGTGCCTCGAGGTCGTGGTTCGTAGGCCACTGCTCGCCCACTATGAGTAGCGACCATTTCCCCGGGGGAAATTCACTCACTTGCACAACCTGTCAATATCTAGAGAAGGCTGTTCTGCCGCACGTCGTAACGGCTCTATCTCTGATTCATCGACCTCCGCCAGGTAGTTGATGGCGATTGCTTGATAGAGGCCTGCCAGCTTGCGAACCGACTCCGCTAGATCAACCGCAGTTGCCGGCGCCTCCTGCAGCGTGGAGCTTATGTACCGGCTACCGACTTCGAGCGCCTGTCGGGAACTTGTCGCGACCGCGAGAATGGCTGTGGGGTCTGCTCCGCCATCTCGGCTACCCGTCGCGGCTAGGGCCTTCCGAACCAGCCCATAAGCAGCGCACACCTTCGACTTCGCATCCGCGACCTCCTGACTTGAGTACGTCGGCGCCGGAGGAGGCTCGTTCTTCGGTGGCGGCCGAAACCACGCACCGATGGCGATACCGACCGCGACTAAAGCAATGCCCACCGACACCATCGCCAGCCCGCGTGGCGGGCGGCTCGCTGCTGGTTGCCACTGCGGTGTTGGAGGCTGTAGGGGAGGCACATTCGACACGCGTGGATAGTATCGTTCCTGCAAGAATTCGCCAGTCAGACTTTGCCACACGCTCGACTAAAGGTCTTGAACATTGCCAAACGCCGTTGACGAGTTAGCTGAACACCTTGTCAGCGGACCTCGTCATCTCGTTTGACTTCGGGCAGCGCTATCCGTCGAGTCGCTACCGGCTTGCCGTCGACATGTTTCGTTACCGTCGGCAAAGGCGGCGGCGCAGTGATGCGTCCCTGCACGGGTGCCCCGTTCTTCACCGTCGGTCCCACGATGCGCTTGGTGTCAGGCTTGGTCTCACCACTCGCACCACCTGCGCCGTGCATGCCTCCCGGCGGCATCATCGGCATTGCGCCCATCGCCCCGCGCTGGGCCGGCGCCGACTCTTGTGCGGCCGCCGGCATCGACGTGACGGCCTGCGAAGAGGCAGGCACGGTGCCGGCCGAGGGCGTCGGCGGGGGTCCCAGCATCGCCGTCGGTGTGGTCCCCTCGATACCTCCACCTCCGCTGCCACCACCACCGCCGCCAGCGGAGAAGTCACCACCTCCGCCACCCAGGTCGCCTTCGGCGCCGACGAGCTCTTCGGGTGCCTCGTGGGCCGCGCCTGCGCTTTGCTGCATCATGCCCATCCCTGCCTGCATGGCTTGCTGACCGGCCTGTGCAAGCTGCTGGGGGATTTGGCTCAATGGTTGGAGCACGCCCCCGAGGGCCCCGGCGATGCCCCCGGCGATGCCGGAGGCCATTTGCGGCATCTGTTGCAGCATCTGGCTCATATCGCCGGAACCTCCGACACCGGCCAGCTGCGCGGCGGCCTGCTCCTCGTTGGCCGGAAACTTCGCCAGCGCATCGGACGTCTTGGCTTCGCGCTCGTCATGTCCGGCCAGTGCCTCGCCATAGTCGCCAGGGTCGCCAGCGTTAGCCGCGGCGCCGAGGGCGCGTAGCAGTTGGCTGATGCTCGAAGATCCGGTCGCCAACTGATCGGGCGTGATCATCGGCGGCGGCGGTATCCCCAACACCTGTGACAGCTGGCCGAGGATGATCCTCAGCTGGTCGTCGTCTCCGCTCATCGCGTCCTTCCGAATGCCTAAATCGCGTCAGGGGCGGTAAACCAGTGGCGCGTAAGGCCTCTGGGATGCTATCTCCGTTCGAATGACTTAGTTATTCACCGTGCGCAAGACGCCACCTCACTCCTGTCCGCTAACGGCTTGAGTCTTTGGCGAACTGATTGTAGCGATTCATCATGTCCTGATCAGGCATGAATGGCCGGCCGGCAGCACTACCGGAATCCTGCGCGAACAGGTCGGTCAAGGCCTCGTTAAGAGCATGATCGTAGTGAGCGGACGTCAGATTCGGGTTTCTGCTAGCCAATTCGTCCGGCGTACCGATCCTGCCATCGATCAGAAAGTTCGGCTCAATGGTCACCTGCTGCCCGGACGCTATGACGGCATTGAGGATCTCGCGGTCGGCTGCACCGATGGACATGTAGGGCATGGAGTAGTCGCTGGGGGATGATGCGGTAGGGGCCGGTCCAAGGAAGTCTTTTTCGGCAACGATGGCCAGCACCCCGAGTCCGGTACCGATAATGGACCCGCCATCGGGTACTAAGCCCACCACCCCGGTAATTGCCCTGGCGGCGGCTTCGTAGGCGGACTTGCGATGGTCGTATGCAGTCTGCTGTGCCGCGTCCTGGCTCAGGGTGTGGTTGACCGTATCGGCCCGGGTTGCGCTGTCGATACCCAAATTGACCAACCCACGCAACGTCATGGCGTTGTGCAGGTTTTCGTTGTAGCTGGACAGATTCGTTGCGTGCGTTGCTAATTCCCGGGCGTAAGCTGCCTCGGCAATCAGAGCCTCGCGGTCGGCAGCGCCGTTGAAGTAGTCTGATGCCTCTTTGTCGGTGCTGAGAACCGAGAAGACACGCTTTGCGAAAGGCATCTTGCCGCTTTCCAGTTCATTAGGCGAGTCGTGAAAATCGCCGAAAACTGCCGAACCACCAGGAATTCCGGCGATGTTGCTTATGTAGGGTGTGAGTCCGTGCGCCATGCTCCGAACTAGTTGTGGGTTCACCTCGCCCATCGAGTGACCGCCGCGAAGACTCAGCAAGTCGGCGCCGTGCTCTCCCAGATACAACCCATAGCCCTTGGCTGTCTCGGCGGCAAGTTTCGCCTCGGGTCCGCACGCAGCACCTTCTACCCAGTTGAAAAGTGAGGCGGCACTCTTGCCGCCGTCTGACCAGAAGTGACGAGACATGTTGTCAAGAAATGCCTTTCCTTCGGAACCAGTTACCATGTCGTGCACCACCGGGTGATCCGGCGATACCGCCCTAAAGATGTTCCCGACGACCGAGCCCATGATCTCGTCCGTCGATTGGTGGACATTGGTGATTTCGAGATCACGCTGCCACGGGAGGAGGTCCATAACTTTGGCAGCGTGGCGAATCATTCGCCTATCGAGGTCTGTATTCACCTGGAACGCCGGATTGCCGGCTTTCATGATTTTCGCGATCACGTCAAGCTGCGGAAGGTATGCGGGCCAGGCCCAGTTCAAGCCCTGCAGATTTTTCGGCAGTTGAGCCTCACCACCTTTCACCATGTCGGTCCCCTGCACGGCACCAGGTTTGAGCTCGGTCCGTGGGAACGCAAGCGCGGGGTTACTCATCAACTGCCACGAGTTGGCAATCATCTCTCGCTGGTCACCGAGGCGTTGCTCGGCAGTCGACAGGGCATCGATCGACATCCCGTGCTGTTGAGCCTGCAACTGGCTCAACGCTGATGCCTGCTCCGGCGTCAGCGGCGCCTTTCCGGCCAGCTGTTCGGCGGTGATTGAGTTCAGCACAGCATTAACCCGCGATGCCGCCGACTGGTCACCGGCAAGTGCGGCGTGCACGTCCCGTTCGGCCTGGATGGGCGATTCGGGCGTCGCAGTCTCCGGGCCGTCTAGTGCTGCAACCGCCCCGTCGTAGCCACCCTCTACCCGCATCCGAGTCTTCACTCGGTGCAACAAGTCTGAATACATCTCTCGGATGTGTTCAATCTCGCGCAGTGCCGCGGTCGTGGCTCCGATGGCATGCTGCTCGAGGTCGTTGATGACGTCGTCGAGCGCCATTTCCTGCGTCAAGGGCAGGCCGCGTGAGTTCAATAGCGAGTGAGCCTCGCCAAGCTGCCGGTCGATGGCCTCCAGTTGAATCTCCAACATGTGGACCCGGCCGGCGGCCGCTCGCTGCGACTCCGCCAGCACCGCCGCCACCGATTCCAGGTCGACGGCGATCTGCGGTAGCTGCCCTGCCTGCACGCCCAGCGAACTTGTCGCGCGCTGCACCTCGGCCGCGTCGTTGATCGGGTTATCACCGTTCTCGCGGTTCCATGCCGCCTCGAAGCGACGACGCGCTTCGCTGAACGCCGACTCGGCCTCGCGCGTGAGCTGTCCCGCGTCATGAAAAGCCTTGGCCAGTGCCGCGATCGGCGCGGGTCGACCGCGTTGAAGGCTTCCATTGATTGCCCACGGGTCGCCCCCGGCCTCGTCGACCAGAAGCACGAGGCTTATGTAGCGGAGGTGCACCACACCGCCCGCACGCTCGCGGCGTTGATCTTGTCCATGTCGATGAACTCCGCCGCTGCCAGCAAGGCGCTGTCGCTCACGTCACCGAGGAATTCCCTGTGTCGCAGCAACAGCCGTGTATGCAGAACCTGGACCGACCCGGTGAGGGCATGAAGAGTCTCCGCGGCTGCGAAGTCGCCGAACATCTGCGGCAGTAACTCCATCCTCGAAAGCTGTTGCGCCGCTTGGTGTGCGTGGTCACCGGCCCGTTGAGTTTCACTACCGCCCCGGTGCAGAAGAGCAGGGTCGACGAACACGATTGCCCCTTTCTGGTCATCAGATCCTGGCGACGCTAGCCCGACGGCCACCGACCCGCAATTCACGCGCGCGCCCCCGCTGTCGCTGCAAGCCGGGCAGTCGCAGTGCCGTCCGTTCTAGAGACTAGAGATGCAGAAGGGGTCTATGGGAAACCAGTAAGTCAGAGTGGCCGAAGTTAACAAAGTGATTTCAACACTCGCACGGTTCGACAACATTTCTCGTCCGAGCCACCCAGCCGTGTCAATCTTTCGCGCATGTCAAGCGCCCCATGCGCCAGGTGGTTGAAATCCGCCGTCGTGATTTGTGCGTTCGTGCTGGCCCTGGCGTCGGCGCCGCCAGGGACCGCCGACGTCAACGATGTGCCGACTCCACCTTCTCCCACGGCACCCTGTAATGCCATCAGCCCCTTCGCATTTCCCTGCGTCGGCACCGGAAAGTTCACCGACGCGGTCGCCGCGGAATGTCGCCGCGCCGGGGTGGCCGACAACCTGTGCCAGGTGCCGTTGTCCGCCAAGGTGACCCAAGCGGCGACCGTCGCGTACCTGCAGTCGTGGGTACACCGCACGGCGCAGTTCCAATACGCCCTAGGAGACCCGGTGCCATTCGGAAACGCGCAATGGGTTGGCACCCACAACTCGTTCAACAGTCTGGCCCACGAGTTCACTCCGTCGCACGCGGATTCCAATCAACAGCTGTCAATGACACAGCAGCTGGATATCGACGCACGCAGTATCGAACTGGATCTTCACTACATTCCTCAGATCGGCCAGCTCGGTGGACGCGAAGTCAGCGTGTGCCACGGACGTCCCCCGGAACAGGCAAACCTTGGCTGCACCACGGAACCGCTACTCACTCAAGTGCTTCCGTCGATCGCGGATTGGCTGAACTCGCATCCTTCCGAGGTAGTGCTGATCCTCGTCGAGGACGCTTTGAAGGATCCGAAAGCGTACGCATCGGCTCTCGATACGTTGGAGCGTCAGTTGCGGCGCCCCAATGGCACCAGCCTAATTTTCCATCCCAACCCGGCCGACATCACCCCGACCGGTTGTGCCGCTTTCCCTCGCACCGTCTCGCGAAACGACGTCCGTTCCGCAGGCGCCCAGGTCGTGCTGGTAAGCGGCGGCACCTGTGTTCCGGTGTGGGGCAGTACCGTCTTCAACTGGCGGGGCGAGGAGGTGGAGAGCGGCTCGACGTTCGACTACCAGCCCTACCCGAAATGCGATGCGACGTACGGCCCCTCGGTCTATGCCACGAGCATCGTCCGCTACTACGAAGACTCCACGTTCATCTCGGCCCTCATTAACCCAAGCCGACCTCCTACCGACCCAGAAGCTCTCACACCACCCAAAGCGCAGTCGATGACGAACTGTGGCGTCAATCTGTTCGGCTTCGACCAACTCCTGCCCGAGGATGGTCGCATCCAGGGGACGCTGTGGAGTTGGGCGCCGGACGAACCGCACGCCGGCGTTGGCAACTGCGCCCTGCAGGGCACGGACGGCCGTTGGGTGGCGGCGCCGTGCGGCGCGGCGCATCCCGCGGGTTGCCAGAACGCTTCCGGAACCTGGGTCGTGACCGGCCCGGTGACGTTCGCCGGTGCCCCGGCGGCGTGCCCGCCCGGCTTCAGCTTCGGACTCCCACGAACCGGCGTGCAGAATTCCGGCCTGCACAGCGTTGCCGGGCCGGCCGGCGGGGCATGGGTGAACTACACCATCCCGTGAGTCGGCGTCGCGAAAGCTAGCCCCGGTCCAGCAGATCCGACGAGCCCAGTACCCGCTCGATCTGGACCTCGATTACTACCCGCCGGGGATTGGCGCGGGGCGTCCGATAGCGCTGGGCATAACGAAGCTCGGCGTCGCGCACCGCGTCAAGTTCCTTATTCACCAACGCCCGGCCCTCCAGAGAGAGCCACCGCGCCCCGTCCACCTGGCTGAGCACCGCGACTCCGGCTCGCTCAGCGTTGAGAGCCTTCTGAGAACCTCCGGTGGTGATCACCCGGGCAATATGGGTCTTGGGGTCGAAAGTGAAGCCCACGGCCACTACATGCGGGGAGTTGTCGGTGCGCAGCGTGGTCAACATGGCCAGATGGCGTTCGGAAAGGAACGCCAGCGCATCGTCGGTGAGACGGGTCGTGGTCTTGGCCATCGCCCTTCACGCTAGCGCAGGTCATAATCACAGCCGTGGACGACACCCGCGTTGGTCCGCTGGTAATTTTCGGCGGTCGCAGCGAGATCGGCATTGAACTCGCGCGGCGGCTGGCGCCGGGAGCGATCGTGGTGCTGGCGGCGCGCAACTCCAGCCAGCTGGAGCACCAGAAGTCCGCGCTCCTCGGCGCGGGAGCCGAAGCCGTGCACACCCTGGAATTCGACGCTGATGACGTCGCCTCGCACGGCCCACTGGTGCAGGCGCTCATCGCCGACCACGGTCCGATCGGCACCGCGGTCCTGGCCTTCGGGATCCTCGGGGACCAAGGCCGCGCCGAACACGATGCAGCCCACGCCGTCGAAATCGTGCACACCGATTACGTCGCCCAGGTCAGTCTGCTCACGCATCTGGCCTCGGCCATGCGCTCCGCTCGACAAGGGTCCTTAGTGGTGTTCTCTTCGGTTGCCGGGGTGCGGGTGCGCCGCGCCAATTACGTCTACGGTTCGGCCAAGGCGGGCCTGGACGGTTTCGCCAACGGGTTGGCCGACGCACTGCACGGAAGTGGGGTGCGGTTGTTGATTGCGCGACCGGGATTCGTGATTGGGCGTATGACGGAAGGAATGACGCCGGCGCCGCTGTCCAGTACCCCCGAAGAAGTCGCCGCCGCCACAACGCGGGCGCTGGCCAAGGGGCGACGCACTGTCTGGATACCATGGGCGCTGCGGCCCATGTTCTTCACACTGCGGCTGCTGCCGCAGCGCATCTGGCGCAGGATGCCCCGATGATCATCGTGGTCGGCATCGGCGCAGACGGCACGCCTGGGCTTTCCGCGGCATCCAAGTCCGAATTACGAAGTGCTACCGTAATTTACGGCTCGAAGCGGCAGCTCGAGCTCGTCGACGACACCATTGAAGCGCCGCGACGGGAGTGGCCGTCACCCATGTTGCCGGCACTACAGGCGCTGTCGGCTGACGGCCCAGACATTCACATCGTCGCCAGCGGCGATCCGCTGCTGCATGGCATCGGCGGCACACTGGTCCGCCTGTTCGGCGCGGACAAGGTCCGTGTTCTGCCGCACGTTTCGTCGATCACCCTGGCCTGTGCCCGACTGGGCTGGAACGTCCACGAGACCGACGTGATCAGCCTGGTCACGGCTGAGCCGCACACCGCGATCCGCCGCGGCGGACAGGCGATCGTGCTGGCGCGCAACAAGGACACACCCAAGGCGCTGGCGACGGCGCTGGACGCCTATGGACGCGGCGACTCGGAGTTCACCGTGCTGGAACTTCTCGGCGCACCAAACGAGCGCCGCCGCGGCGGCACCGCACGGCAATGGGCGCACACGGCACCTGGCGACATCGACGATCTGAATGTGATCGCGATTCGCTACCTGCCCGAAGACCGCACGGCGTCGTTGCCCGACGACGCGTTCATCCACGACGGGCAGATCACCAAACATGGCGTCCGGGCGCTGACGCTGGCGACCCTGAACGCTCGGCCGGGCCAGCGATTGTGGGATGTCGGCGCGGGTGCGGGCAGCATCGCCGTCGAGTGGTGCCGCAGCGCGCCTGGTTGCACCGCGGTGGCGTTCGAAAACGACGAACGGCGCCGGCTCAATATCGGCTTCAACGCCGCGGCCAGCGGCGTCAGCGTCGAGGTGCGCGGCGCAGCGCCAGATCACTTCACCGGAGCGGCGCACCCCTCGGCAATTTTCGTGGGCGGTGGTGTAACCCGCCCGGGACTGCTCGACGCCTGCCTGGATCACTTGTCCGCAGGCGGGCGCCTGGTAGCCAACGCGGTGACGGCTGAATCCGAAGCCGTTCTGGCGCAGCACTATGCCTTGCGCGGCGGCAAGCTCCGGCGGTTTCAGCATTACCAGGGTGAACCGCTTGGCGGCTTTACCGGGTGGCGACCGCAATACCCCGTGACGCAGTGGTCGGTGACCAAGCAGTGACGGTTTACTTCATCGGTGCCGGCCCGGGCGCCGCCGATCTGATCACCGTGCGCGGCCACCGGCTCCTGCAGCGCTGCCGGGTGTGTCTCTACGCGGGCTCCATCATGCCCAAAGACCTGCTCGCGCAATGCGCCTCCGATGCCAAGATCGTCGACACCGGGCCCCTGACGTTAGATGAGATCATCACCGAGCTCGCCCAAGCCGACGCGGCCGGCCACGACGTGGCGCGGTTACACTCCGGCGACCTGTCGCTCTACAGCGCACTCGCCGAACAGTGCCGGCGCCTGGACGTCTTGGGTATCGACTATGAGATCGTGCCGGGGGTAACGGCTTTCTCCGCCGCAGCCGCCGCGCTGAAACGGGAACTCACCGTCCCCGGCGTTGCGCAGACTGTCACCCTGACCAGGGTGTCGACCCTGTCCACCCCGATGCCGCCCGGCGAAGACCTCACCGTGCTCGCCCGATCCGGTGCCACCCTCGTCCTGTACCTGGCCGCTGCGCAGATCGACAATATCGTTCCCAAGCTGCTTGGTGGCGGCTACGGCCCCGAAACACCTACAGCTGTAGTGGCTTTCGCGAGCTGGCCGCAGGAGATCGTGCTGCGCGGCACCTTGGCAGATATCCCCGGGCAGATGCGCGAGGCGAAGGTCACCAAGACTGCCGTCATCATCGTCGGTGACGTGCTCGGCGCCGAAGGGTTCACCGACAGTTATCTGTACTCGATCGCACGGCGGCGGGGAGGCGCACACTGATGCGGGTGCTGCTGCTCGGCGGCACCGCTGAGGGGCGGGCGCTGGCAAAAGCCCTTCATCCTCAATTCGACATCGTCAGCTCGCTGGCCGGCCGAGTCCCCGACCCCGCCTTGCCGGTGGGTCCGGTGCGTATCGGCGGATTCGGTGGAATCGACGGGCTGCGCCGGTGGTTGCAGGACGAACGCATCGAGGCCGTCGTCGACGCCACCCATCCGTTCGCGGCAACCATGACCGCCCACGCCGTGCAAGTGTGCGCCGCACTGCATATTCCGCATCTGGTGCTGGTCCGCCCGCCGTGGGACCCGGCCGCGGCCACAGTCGTTGCTTCAGACCTGGACGCCGCGAAAGAAGTAGCGCAGCAGCGTTATTCGCGGATTTTCCTGACTACCGGACGCTCTGGGGTGAGCGTATTCGCCGACAGCGATGCGTGGTTTCTGATCCGCGCCGTCACCGCACCAGAAGACCAAGTCATGCCACGTCACCACCAACTCCTGTTGTCCCGTGGACCCTATGCATACGACGACGAGCTGAGGTTGCTTGAGGCGCACCGCATCGACGCGCTGGTCACTAAGAACAGCGGCGGTGAGATGACCCGCGGCAAGGTGGATGCCGCTACGGCACTTCATGTTCCGGTGATCATGGTGGCCCGACCCCCGCTGCCGCAGGGAGCCAGGACGGTCGACACCGTGGCCGCAGCTGCACGCTGGGTCACCGAAATCCGCTGAACGAAGATCCTCGAAACCGCGGTAAAGCTGAACGTGACGGCCGAACGGGTGTGACTTGCACAACTAAGCGCCCGGACTGGAACACGGCTGCGCCGAGAGCTGTGTGTGATACTGCGGCGTGGCTTTGCGGGAGAACGGCGGATTCGGGCGACGTGAAATGCTGGCAGTGGCGGCACTGTTGCCGTTGGCCGGCTGTTCTCCGTCGGGCGCTGACAAACACGCCGCGGCATCGACATCCACGTCGGTGCAGCCGCGGGACCTGTCGGCACAGTTCGCCCCGCTGGAGCGGCGTTACGGTGGCCGGGTGGGCGTGTATGTGCCTGCCAGCGGCACGACGGCACCGATTGCCCACCGGGCCGACGAGCGGTTCGCGTTCTGCTCCACGTTCAAGGCGCCGTTGGCGGCCGCGGTGTTGCACCAGTATCCGCTCGCCCATCTCGACATGACGGTCAGTTTCACCAAAGCGGACATCAACTCGACCTCACCGGTGACCGAGCAGCATGTCGACACCGGAATGACCGTCGGACAGTTGTGCGACGCTGCCGTCCGCTACAGCGACGGCACCGCGGCCAACCTGTTGCTCACGCAGGTCGGCGGACCTGCGGGGTTCACCGATTACCTGCGCAGCCTGGGCGACAACACCAGTCGGCTGGACCAGCTCGAGCCCGAACTCAATCGAGACCCGCCGAACGACGAGCGCGACACGACCACTCCGCAGGCAATCGCCGTTGTGGTCCGGCAACTCGTCCTCGGCGACGCACTACCGCCCGACAAGCGGACGATGCTGACCGATTGGATGGCCCGCAACACCACCGGTGCCAAGCGGATCCGCGCCGCGTTTCCCGCCGACTGGAAGGTGATCGACAAGACCGGTTCGGGCGACTATGGACGGGCCAATGATGTCGGCGTGGTGTGGTCGCCGGCCGGTGTGCCGCACGTCGTCGCGATCTACACCGACATCATCGGCGGCGGATACGACGCACAACCCAACGAGGCGTTCGTCGCCGACGCCGCACGCATCGTGGCCACGGCTTTGCAGAGCTAGCCCGGATAGCGTCGCGGCGTGAACACCCGATCACCGGAATCGCTTGCATGCCACTGGGTCTGGGACGAACCGATGATCAGCAGGCAGCGCATGTCAACATCGGCGGGGTTCAGGTCGGCCAGCCGCACCACCCGCACCTCCTCATCCGGTCCGGACACGTTGCGGCCGATCACCACCGGCGTGCCCGGTTCGCGATGGCCCAGCAGCAGATCCCGCATCGCGCCCACCTGCCAGGTCCGCGACTTCGATGCCGGGTTGTACACAGCTAGCACCAAATCGGCGGCCGCCGCAGCCGACAGGCGCGCGGCGATGACGTCCCACGGCTTGAGCCGGTCCGACAGCGAGATCACCGCATAGTCGTGCCCTAGCGGCGCGCCCACCCGGCTGGCCACCGCCTGAGCGGCCGTCATCGCCGGTATCACCCGAACCTGCACATCCGGCCACTGTTTGGCCTCCTCCAACACCGCGGTGGCCATCGCGAACACGCCCGGGTCGCCGGAGGACACCACCGCCACGGCGTTCCCCTGCTCGGCCAGCGAACACGCCAGCCGGGCCCGGGCCGGTTCGTCGGTGTTGTCGCTGGCGTGACGGCGTTGCCCGTCGCGCACCGGAACCCGATCCAGATACCCGGCGTAGCCGATCAGGTCTGTTGCCCCGGCGAGTTCGCGTCGGCTCTGCGGTGTCATCCACTCTGTGCCGCCGGGCCCGAGACCCACCACGGCAACCGTGCCGGCAACCCCCGATCGGCGCCGTCCACCCGGCAGCATGGCCAACGAAAAGTACGGCACGCCGGTCTCGTCGACCTCGGCGGCGGGCAGTACGCGCTGGCCCGGGGTGCTCGCCCGCTCCACGTAGAACGTGTCATCGAGCTGCCCGCTAGCCGAAAGCGCTTCGCGTACATTGCGATAGGAACGGCCGAGTTTGAGGATGACCGCGGCGTCGGCATCGGCAAGCCGGCGAGTCAACTCGGCTACCGGCAGCGTGCCCGGCAACACCGAGAGCACCTCGTCGCCGGCCACCAGGGGAGTGGCGACAGCGGCTGAGGCGGCGCTCACCGACGTCACGCCCGGGACGATCACGGCTTTGAATCGCTGCGTTAGGCGGGTGTGCAGATGCATGTAGGAGCTGTAGAACAGCGGGTCACCCTCGGCCAACAGTGCCACGTCGCGACCGGCGGCCAGGTGTGCGGCGATTCGTTCGGTGGCTGCGACGTAGAAGTCCTCGAGCGCACCGGAATAACCGCCGGGATGGTCGGTCGTCTCGGTGGTCACCGGGTACACCAGGTGCTCCTCGATCTGACCCGGCCGTAGATACGGTTCGGCAATGCCGCGCGCGATGCTGCGGCCGTGACGGGCGCTATGGTAGGCGACCACGTCCGCTTCGCCGATGAGCCGGGCGGCCTTGACGGTCACCAGCTCCGGATCACCGGGCCCCAGCCCGACCCCCCATAACGTGCCCGTCATTCGCGTTCGGTCGCTATCGCGTTGACGGCTGCGGCGGCCATGGCACTGCCGCCGCGACGGCCCTGCACCAGCAGATACGCCATCCCGCGCGGGCGTGCGATGAGTTCCTGCTTGGATTGGGCGGAGCCGACGAAACCGACCGGTCCGCCCAGCACGGCCGCCGGCGGCCGAACGCCGTCGTCGACGAGCTCCAGCAGGCGGAACAGTGCGGTCGGTGCGTTGCCGATGGCGACGACCGCCCCATCCAGCTCCTCCGCCCATACGTCCACCGCGGCGGCCGAACGGGTGGTTCCTTGCTCGACGGCCAAACCGGCCGCGCGCGGATCGGCCACCAACGACACCACCTCGTTGCCGGCCGGCAGCCGCGCCCTGGTGATCCCGGCGGCCACCATCGACGAGTCGCACAGCACCGGCGCGCCTGCCCGCAAAGCGGCACGCGCCCTGGTGACGACGTCGTCGGTGAAGGCGACGTGGTCAGCGACGTCGACCTGCCCGCAGGTGTGGATCAGGCGGACCACCACGCGTTCGACATCGGCGGGAAATCGGCTGAGGTCGGCTTCGGCGCGGATGGTCGCGAACGACTGCCGGTAGATCTCCGCAGCATCGCGGATGTAGTCGAGCACCCGCTCACCTTAAGACCTCAGCAGCCGGTAACCCGTGCCGGTGGCGACCAATACCTCACCGGACACCGGGCTGCCGCATGCGCGTTCACACCCGACGAAGTGCCGGTGCACCGGGTGGTCGGCGTCGAGCGCCTGCGCTGCATCGGCCCGGACGTCGGCGGCGGAGTGGGCGCAGCCGGGGCTGCCGGTGCACGCGCTGACGGACAGCCACGGGGAGTTCTCGTCGAAGATCAGGCCCAATGGCGCCAGCACCCGCAGCACGGTATCGGCGACCTCCTCGCTGAGGTCACACACCAGCACCGACCGCCAGGGCGTGATCACCAGGGGCGCCTCGATGGCGGCCAAGAATTCGGCGACCCGGGCGGGAAGAATTCCGAGCGGCACGGCCGCTCCCAAGGTGACGCGGCCGTCGTCCTGCGGAATCCAGCCCACCGGCGCCCTGCCGGAGGGAGGGAATTCGGCACCCGGAACGGCCCCCGGCGCCAGATCACCGGGGTTGTTCAATTCGGTTACCCGCCAGGCATTTCCCCGCACATCGAGAAATCGCAGCGCCGCGTCGACCAGGCTCTGACAGACGTCGGTGACCCGCACGCCCGAATCCCGGCCCGCCAACAGCAATACCGGGCCGTCGGGGAACACGTGAACGCCCACATCGGCGTGCAAACCCGAGACGTCGCCGCGGCCATCGTCGAGACTGAACCAGAACCGGCCGCCCAGTTGGGCCAGTCGGGGTTCGGCGCAGATCGCCGCGTCCAGTTCACCGATCCACGGTCGCAGGTCGACATTGCCTCCGACGCGGCCGGATAGCGGCGACGCCACGATGTTGCGTACGCGTTCGTGGGTGGCCGACGGCAGCAGTCCAGCCCCGGCGATCGCCTCGGCGACTCGCACGACATCGGCGACGGCCCGCAACTGCACATTGCCCCGCCCCGTGAGTTCTAACGTCGCCGACCCGAATTCACTTGAGATGCGTGCCAGCGTCGCCAACTGGCCGGCAGAGAGCATGCCGCCCGGCACTCGCACCCGCACCAGCGCTCCATCCGCAGCTTCATGCACCTGCAACGCTCCCGGGCAGGCGTCGGAGTCGCGGATTCTGGCCACCCGTCCAGGCTACTGACCGGCAAGCAGCCCGGCGGTACGGCCAAACCCAGCGTGACCGATCGGGGTTTGACGACCCGCCCCGCGGGCACACCGATGCCTGTGCGAACGGTGGAGTATGCCCCAGGGCGCCTGGCCGATGTCTTCGGCGATCCGGCGCGACCGACGATTCTGGTGTGGCATGGCATGCAGAGCGACGCCCGCGCCGCCGTCCGGCCGCTGGCCGCGACATTGGCCGATTATGGCGCCGCCGTGGTGGTGCCGGACTGGAATTCTCACGCCGACGACGGCGGACGCGCCGACCTGCTGCGATCGGTCGACTTCGCCCGCGAGCGGGCTACGGGCGCAATCCTGCTCGTCGGATGGTCCTTGGGTGGCGCTGCCGCAGCGGGCCTGACCCTGGATGCGCAGCACCACAACGTGGAGATCTCCCACACTGTGTGCCTCGCCGGAGCCTTCATGGCGAACGACCCGATTTCCGGAATACCGGTGACAGAACTCGTGTCCGCTGACCACATCGGCGCGCCGTTCACCTTGTTGCACGGGTTGGCTGACGACGTGGTCCCGGTCAGCGCCAGTCGCAGGTTCGCCGCGGCGCTCGAGAACGTCGGCTGGCCGGTGGACCTGCTGGGGCTGACGGCTGATCACGGGACGATCGCCGGTGCCGAGTATGACGCGGTCGCTGACCGCTACGTGTCGGGTGACGGCGACCAGGCGCAACGGGTGACGCGGGAGGTCGCGGCGCGCATCGCAGTGCTTGCCCGCCCCGAAGTTTAGTAGTCGACTACGCTAAGAGCAGGTCTCGATCCGCCCCATGACTTCGCCGAGATCCTCTCTTACGCAGCCGAACTGGTGCCAGAGGTGGTCAACGGCGTTGGGTCGGGCCGAGCCAGTCGGCGACGTCGTGCACCATCGGGTGACCTGCAATCGTTGGCGGCGCTAGGACAGGATGGACCAAACTTTCGACGGTTTGCTGGTTCTCGAAGACGCGGTGTGCGGCTTCAACCCGATTTAGGGCATGACGGTCGCCGCCATCGAGGCCACGGTCTGCGGGACTGCCTGCAGCGCGGGGGCCGCGGCCTGACACGCCGGTTCACCGGCGCCGCCGCCAAGAAGGTGCGTGTGGCCTGGCAGACCGCCGCCCGTGTGGATCCAGATCAACAACGCTTGCCGACAACCGGGTGATGACGGCGGCCGAACCCGCGAATCTCTGGGTACGCCGGCCCGATCGGCGTAACGTGCACGTCAGCGAAACACGGGGAGGCTGTCGTGAAGCAGCGTGCACTGAAGGTCGCGATCATCGGCGCCGGAATGTCCGGTATCTGTATGGCAGCCAAGCTGCAGGACGCGGACATCGAATCGTTCACCATCTTCGAGAAGGCCGACGACGTCGGCGGCACGTGGCGCGACAACACCTATCCCGGGCTCACGTGTGACGTTCCGTCACGCTACTACTCGTATTCGTTTCGACCCAACCCGAATTGGTCGCACTGGCTACCACCGGGAGGGGAGATTCAGCAGTACTTCCAGCAGGTGGCCGACGAACGGGGCATTCGTCCGCACATCCGGTTCGGCAGCACCATCACCCGGGCCGAGTACGACGACGGGAAGTGGCGGCTCACCACCCCCGACGGCGAGCAGACTTTCGATGTCCTGGTCACCGCCACCGGAGTGCTGCGGGTGCCGCGCTATCCGGACATTCCCGGACGCGACACCTTCGCCGGGCCGGCGTTCCACTCCTCGCGCTGGGATCACTCGGTATCGTTGCCGGACAAGCGGATCGGCCTGATCGGGACCGGTTCCACCGGTGTGCAGATCACCGCGGAGCTGGGCGGCAAGGTGCGTCAACTCAAGGTCTTTCAGCGCACCGCGCAATGGATCTACCCGTTGCCCAACCCCCGCTATTCCAAGCTTACCCAGAAGATGCTGACACGATTCACAGCCCTGAACCGGTTGCCGTACCTGTTCTGGGGATGGTTCTTCCGTTTGGTGTTCGGCCGCGCCCCGATCCAGCCGGGCTGGCAACGCCGGCTCGCCACTGCCGAATGTCGGTGGAACCTGCGGCTTTCAGTGCGGGATCCAGAGTTGCGCGCCAAACTCACGCCGAACTACCAGCCGATGTGCAAGCGGCAGGTGATGGCCGGGCGCTTCTACCGGTCGGTGCAGCAGCCAGGTGTCGACATCATCACCGAGCCGATCGACCACATCGAGGCGCGCGGCATCGTCACCGCCGACGGCATCCTGCACGAATTGGATCTGCTGGTGTTCGCCACCGGGTTCGACGCCCGGGCCTATGTGCGGCCGATGGAGATCATCGGTGAAGGTGGGCTCACTTTGGACGAGGCCTGGGCCGACGGTCCGAGGGCCTACCGGTCCATCGCGGTACCGGGATTCCCCAATCTGTTCATGATGATCGGACCGCACTCGCCGATCGGCAACCAGTCGCTGATTCCGATCGCCGAGGATCAGGCGGACTACGTCATGTGGTGGATCGAGCAGCTGCGCGCCGGCCGGGTCGTTGCCGCCGCGCCCTCCGAGGCAGCTACCAAGCAGTACAACGAAGACATGAAAGCCGCTATGCCGCAAACGATCTGGGTCAGTGGCTGCAACAGCTGGTATCTGGGCAAGGACGGGTTGCCGGAGCTGTTCCCGTGGACGCCGGAGACTCACCATGAACTGCTGCGTCACCCCGAGCTCGCCGATTTCGACGTGCGGACAGCCTGAACGTCGACTACAGGCGGCGGGGGACGCTGCCCAGTTCCCGCAACCAGCCCTTACGGGCCGCATCGTGCCATTTCAGCGCTGCGGGTATGGCGCGCCAACCCTGTCTGATGGTCGCGCGCACCGCGCGGTAACTGGTCTCGTCGACGCCGGACCAACCAATCCCGAACCGCTCGCGCACAATTGGCGGCAGGCCACCGAAGATCACCAGGCGCATGGGCGGAGCAAGCGCGGTGCGGACGGGCATGGTGGGCAGCAGAGCGTCCATGATCGGTTTCAGCAGGGGAGTGCTCGGATAGTCCGGCGAGGCACTCATGTCGGGGATCGCCGTGCGCTGGATGAACTCGATCAGAAAGTCCGACGCCGCGTTCGGCTGCAGCACCTCGGCGCAGTAGCGCTGATATTCCCGGTTGAACTCGATCAAAGTCGGGGGCAGCACCGATTCGGAAATGCCATATCGTCGATACCATTCGCAGCCCTCTTGGTAGAGCTGCTCGCGCTCGCGATCGGTGAGCCGGTGCACATCCCAGTACTCGGCGAGTCGGTGCACCATCACCTGGAAGGTGGCGTGCGCCCACCAGTACGTCTCCGGCTTCAACGCGTGATACCGCTGCCCGTCGGGCAACTGCCCCTTGATCTCCCGGTGGAAATCGCGCACCCTGTGTCCGGTCTCGTTCGCTTCGGCTCCGTCATAGATGGTGCCGAGAATGCCTGGCAGCGAACGGAACACCCGGTCGACCGGATCGTCGAAGAAGTTCGAGTGGTCGATGAGACCCTGGCCGATGGCGGGATGCATCGTCTGCATCAGCCCGGCCGTACCGCCCTCGAAGGCGATCCGCATGTCACCCGCCCAGCGCCACAACAGCGACGTCGGGCCCAAATCGATGCGTGTGCTCACCACAGGCTCACGCCAGTCCGGTCCGCCGGGTATAGACATCGTGCTGGTCGCGTTGTAGGTCGCTGGTGAATACCCGCCCGGAACCCAGGGCACGGCCGAGCGCTTCGGCGACACCCAGCGGCATGAGGCGCTGCGCCCACACCGTAAGACCCAACGAGCGGGGTATAGCGACCCGCGGGTGCGGCTTTTCGATCACGCCGACGACCGCCCGTGCAACGTCTTCGGGTTCGGCGTTCTTGAAGCCTTTGGCATGCCCGACACCGGCGACCATGTCGGTGTTGGTCAGCGTCGGCATGATCACCGTGAAGTGCACGCCCTTGCCCCGGTTCTCCATGCGGACGGCGTCGGTGTAGCCGAGCACGGCGTGCTTTGTGGCGCAATAGGTTGCGATGCCTTCGGTGGGGAGCACGCTGCCCAGCGACCCGATGTTGACGACGTGTCCGCGGCGCCGGGGCAGCATCCGTTGCGCCGCAAGTTTGGTGCCGAGGATGACGCCGTGGACGTTCACGTCGAAAAGGCGCCGGGTGGCGTCGTCGGCTTCTTCGACCGCGCTGCCCACCGTGATCACGCCGGCGTTGTTGACCACAACGTCCAGTGGCCCGAGTCGGTTCTCCACTGTGTCGAGGAACTCGGTGAACGAGGGCCGATCGGTGACGTCCAACTTCAACGCCAGCGGCAAACCCAGCCTGTCGCGCGCTTCGTCGGCGGCGGCTTCGTCGATATCGCCGATGGCCACCTTGGCGCCCACGCGGTGTAGGGCGGTGGCGATGGCCAGGCCGATCCCGCGCGCGCCTCCGGTGATAGCGACGACTTTTCCGGCAACCGAGGATGTCATCGCTTCACGCTACCGATCGCTGGATCTAGCCCAGCAACCCGCGGGCGCCGGCGTTGCCGGCATGGCCGGACTGGCCCGGGACATCGGAGAGCACGTTTAGGGTGCCTCCGGTCGAGCCCAACGGGACCGCTATTGACACAGAAGCGGTGGTACCTGGCTGTAGTGGTGGCACGACGGAAGGCGTATAGGAGAAAGCTCCAACGCCAAACAGGTTCACGTTAGCCGTGCTGCCGAGATTGTTGGTGACGGAGAACGTGAAAGCGACGGGGCTACCCCCGCCGGGGATTTTGACGAGGGCCACTCCCGGACTGCCGGCTCCGCCCTGGCCGGCAGCTCCGCCTGCGCCGTACAGCCAACCGCCGCGTCCGCCATCACCGCCGTCACCGCCGGCCAGCGCCAGGTCGGCCAGACGGATAGTTTGTCCGAGAAGTGGCGTGGTGTACGTTCCTCCGCTACCGCCCCGACCACCCGCACCACCGGCACCCCACAACCCGGCGGCGCCACCGGCGCCTCCGGCCCCGCCGTTGACACCCTGTGTGCTCGAACCGAATGCCGGGGCGGCGGCGCCCCCGGCCCCGCCGGCCCCGCCGTTGCCAGACAGATATCCACCTGCGCCGCCCGCTCCGCCGCGCGCGCCCACTCCGCCGGCCCCGCCGGCGCCGCCGTTGCCGATCAACCCCGCGGCACCGCCGGCGCCACCGGTCACCCCGGCGGTGGTCGCGGAAAATCCGTTGCCGCCATTGCCGAACAACAATCCACCCGCCCCACCGTTAGGACTGGCCGCCGTGCCGTCGGCGCCGTTGCCGATCAGCGGGCGTCCCAGCAGCGCGTTGGTGGGCGCATTGACGACACCCAGCACGTTGTCGAGCATGGTCTGCAGTGGTGAGGCATTAGCCGCCTCCGCGGCCGCATACGAGCCGGCCGCGGCGCTCAATACCCGGACGAACTGGTCGTGAAACGCCGCTGCCTGGCGGCTGAGTACTTGGTAGGCCCGCGCGTGGTCGGTGAACACCGAGGTGATAGCCGCCGAGATTTCGTCGGCGGCTGCGGGCAGCAGTTCAGCGGTGGGGGCCGACGTCGCCGCATTGGCTCGCGTCAGCGCCGATCCGAGATCGGATAGATCCGTTGCCGTTGAGGTCAACAGGTCCGGGATTGCCCACAGGTTCGACATCACTATCCTCCGTCGTCATTGACGCCTCGGTGAATCGGATGAATGTGCAGATTACGCCGGGTTGGGCCTGATGTCTGTGGGTTGGACGCAATTTGTTCCACGACGTTGAGCCGGTACCGCGGCGCCGGTCAGCTCAGCCGCCTATTCGATTGCGCTACAACAGGTTTCGAATCCAGGTCGCAGCGCGGGTAAAGTTGCGACGATGGTTGCCGCCCGGTCGAACGAGCGGATGCTTGCCGGGGTCGCCGCCGCATCCGTCGCACTCGGTGTCGCCCAGCTCGCGAGCATCCCGTTCGGCGGGCAGGCAGATGCGCGCACCGCCGTCGGCTCAGCCGTCGTCGACCTCACGCCGGGGCCCGTCAAGGAGTGGGCGATCCAGACACTCGGCACCCTGGACAAGCCCTTCCTGGCCGTCGTTGTGCTTGTGGTGATCGCGACTCTGGCGGCGATCGCCGGCACCCTCGAAACTCGGCGCCGACCGCTTGGCAGCGCGGTGATCGCCGCGGGCGGTCTTCTCGGGTGTGCGGCCGTGCTGTCGCGGCAAGGTGCGACCGCACTGCACACCATCCCGACTATCGCGGGCGCCGCCTGCGGCGTGCTGGTCCTGCGGATGCTCACCCGTCGACTCGAACCCGGCACCGATGCCCCGGACGAGGGCACTAACCGGACGGATGCCGGCAGGCGCAGGTTGATCGTTCTGGGCGTGCTCGGATTCGGAGTGGTCAGCGGCGTGGCCGGTGCGGTAATCGGTCGGCTGGCACATTCGGTGGCTGCCGACCGCAGGACGTTTGTGCTACCCACACCGAGGTCATCGGTACCTCCCGTACCTGCAGAGGTTCAACCGAAAGGTGTTGCGCTGCCGCGCTTCATCACACCCAGCACCGACTTCTACCGGATCGACACCGCACTCGTTGTTCCTCAACTCAGTCACGGCGACTGGCGGCTTCGCATTCACGGCATGGTCGACCGTGAAAGCACGTACAGCTTCGACGACCTCGCCCGCTTCGACATCGTCGAAACGGTGGCCACGCTGACCTGCGTATCAAATCCTGTTGGCGGGAAATTGATTTCGACGGGGATCTGGACGGGTTACCGGGTGGCGGATCTGCTGGCCGCCGCCGGGGTGCACAAGGACGCCGACATGGTGCTTTCGACGTCGGTCGACGGGTTCACCGCCGGCACGCCGGTGCAGGCGCTCACCGATGGCCGGGAAGCGCTGCTGGCCGTCGGCCTCAACGGTCAGCCGCTGCCCGTCGAACATGGCTATCCGGCCCGCCTGGTGGTGCCCGGACTCTACGGCTACGTGTCGGCCACCAAGTGGGTCGTCGATCTGGAGCTGACCCGATTCGACAGAGCACAGGCTTACTGGACGCGGCAGGGCTGGGCGGCGCAGGCGCCGGTCAAAAACGAGTCCCGGATCGACGTGCCGAGAAGCGGTCAGAAGGTGCCGCTCGGGCCGGTGGTGTTCGGCGGGGTTGCCTGGGCGCAGAATCGCGGGGTGCAGGCTGTGGAGGTCCGCATCGGTGACGGGGAATGGCGGCCCGCTGAACTGGGCGCAAGCTATTCCAACGAGACCTGGCGGTTATGGAGCTTTCCGTGGCTCGCGAAAACCCCTGGCAAGCAGACCATCACGGTCCGGGCGATCGACAACACCGGGGCTGTCCAAACGGAACAGCAGACTGATCCCGTGCCCGATGGCGCGACCGGCTGGCACACCGTCAGCTTCTCCGTAACGGAGAAGTAGGGCTATTTGGATGACAGTTTCCGCCAGCTGAAGACGGCAACGCCGGCGCCGATCAGGGCCGTGATCGGACCGATGACGGACCACGTGGTGGTGTTGCTCATCGGGCTGCCGCCGAGCACTCCGAAACCCTGCAGACTCCAGATCAGGCCGAACAGAGCGATGATCAACCCGACCGCGAAGGTGACGACGAAAGCCCTGCTCATACCCGAACCCTACTGCTGATTCGGAAGCTCGACGGCGCTGCTGTACGAATGAAGGGTGGTTGAGCCAACCGTCCTGCTGCTGTCGACATCCGATACCGACCTGATCAGCGCCCGGTCCAGTGAAAAGAACTATCGGTGGGCCAACCCGGCGCGGCTGTCCGATGTCGAACTCCCCGACCTGTTGGCCGAAGCCTCGATTGTGGTGGTGCGGATCTTGGGGGGCTACCGCGCCTGGGAGGACGGCATCGAGACCGTGCTGGCCAGCGGCGTGCCCACCGTGCTGGTCAGTGGCGAGCAGGCCGCAGACGCCGACCTGACCGGTCGCTCTACGGTCGCGGCCGGCATCGCGGTGCAGACGCACATCTACCTGGCTCACGGGGGCGTCGACAATATCCGCCAATTGCACGCGTTCTTGTCCGACACGGTGCTGATGACCGGGTTCGGGTTCACGCCGCCGGTGGCCACCCCTACCTGGGGGGTGTTGGAGCGTCCGTCGGTTCCGACGACGGGTCAGACGATCGCGGTGCTCTACTACCGCGCCCAGCAGCTGGCCGGTAACACCGCCTACGTCGAGGCTCTGTGCCAGGCGATCGAACGGGCCGGCGGGCGTGCGCTGCCGGTCTACTGTGCCTCGCTGCGCACCGCCGAGCCTGAGCTGCTGGACACCCTACGGTCGGCCGACGCCATGGTGGTCACCGTGCTGGCGGCCGGGGGAGTCAAACCCGCGGCGGCGTCGGCCGGGGGAGATGATGACAGTTGGAACGTCGAACACCTTGCAGCGCTGGATATTCCGATCCTGCAGGGACTGTGCCTGACCAGTTCCCGAGCACAATGGAGTGACAACGACGACGGACTGAGTCCACTCGACGTCGCCACCCAGGTCGCGGTGCCCGAGTTCGACGGCCGCATCATCACAGTCCCGTTCTCGTTCAAGGAGATTGACGACGACGGATTGATCTCCTACGTCGCTGACCCGGAGCGCTGCGACCGGGTGGCGGGCCTGGCGGTCCGACACGCGTGGTTGCGGCGCGTCGCTCCCGCAGACAAGCGCGTGGCGCTGGTGTTCTCGGCCTACCCCACCAAGCACGCGCGCATCGGTAACGCCGTCGGCCTCGACACCCCAGCCAGCGCGATCGCCTTGCTGCGGGCGATGCGCGACGCGGGTTACCAGGTGGGCGATCTGCCCGGCGTCGAATCCGGCGACGGCGACGCGCTGATCCACGCACTGATCGAACGGGGCGGACAGGACCCGGACTGGCTCACCGAGGCGCAGTTGGCCGGCAACCCGGTCCGGGTGTCGGCTGCCGGCTACCGCGAGTGGTTCGCCACCCTGCCCACCGATTTGACCGACGCGGTAACCCGGCACTGGGGGCCCCCACCCGGAGAGCTGTTCGTCGACCGAAGCAACGATCCCGACGGCGAAATCGTCATCGCCGCAATGCAATCAGGCAATCTAGTGCTGATGGTGCAGCCGCCCCGCGGATTCGGCGAGAACCCCGTCGCCATCTACCACGACCCCGACCTGCCGCCCAGTCACCATTATCTGGCCGCCTACCACTGGTTGGATGCCGGCTTCGGATCACACGCCGTCGTGCACCTGGGCAAGCACGGAAATTTGGAATGGCTGCCAGGTAAGACGCTGGGCATGTCGGCGGCCTGCGGGTCGGACGCCGCACTGGGCAACCTGCCGTTGATCTACCCGTTCCTGGTCAACGACCCAGGCGAGGGCACCCAGGCCAAGCGCCGGGCGCACGCGGTCCTCGTCGACCATCTCATCCCGCCGATGGCCCGCGCCGAAACCTACGGCGACATCGCACGTCTCGAGCAGCTGCTCGACGAGCACGCCAACGTCGCCGCGCTGGACCCCGCCAAGCTGCCCGCCATCCGCCAGCAGATCTGGACGCTGATCCGGGCCGCCAAGATGGACCATGACCTCGGCCTGACCGAACGTCCGGAAGAAGACACCTTCGACGACATGCTGCTGCACGTCGACGGTTGGCTGTGCGAGATCAAAGACGTGCAGATCCGCGACGGCTTGCACATCCTCGGTCAAAAGCCAACGGATGAGGGCGAACTCGATCTGGTGCTGGCCATCCTGCGAGCTCGCCAGCTGTTCGGCGGCGCGCATGCGTTGCCGGGTTTGCGGCAAGCGCTCGGGCTGGCCGAGGACGGCACGGACGAACGGCTATCCGTCGACCAGGCGGAGGCCGCGGCACGCGGGCTGGTAGCGGCGCTGCAGGAAACCGGCTGGGACCCGGCGGCGGTCGACGGTCTCACCGACGACGCCGACGTCGCAGCGGTGCTGCGTTTTGCGGCCACCGAGGTGGTGCCCCGCCTGGCCGGCACTGCATCCGAGATCGAGCAGGTGCTGCGGGCACTCGACGGTCGGTTCATCCCGTCGGGACCCTCGGGATCGCCGTTGCGCGGACTGGTCAATGTGCTACCCACCGGACGGAATTTCTACTCCGTCGACCCGAAGGCGGTGCCCTCCCGGCTGGCCTGGGAAGCCGGCGTGGCGCTTGCCGATTCGTTGCTGCAACGCTACCGCGCCGATCACGGGCAGTGGCCACAGTCGGTGGGCCTGTCGGTGTGGGGCACCTCGGCGATGCGCACCGCCGGCGACGACATCGCCGAAGTGCTTGCGCTGCTTGGGGTGCGGCCAGTCTGGGATGACGCGTCCCGACGTGTCGTCGACCTCGCCGCCATTCCGCTGGCCGAGCTGGAGCGCCCGCGCATCGACGTCACCGTACGGATCTCCGGATTCTTCCGGGACGCCTTCCCGCACGTCGTCACCATGCTCGACGACGCGGTCCGGCTCGTCGCAGCGCTCGACGAGCCGGAAGAGGACAACTACGTGCGCGCCCACGCGCAGGCCGACCTCGCCCAGCACGGCGACCAACGGCGCGCCACCACAAGGATCTTCGGCTCCAAACCGGGCACCTACGGCGCCGGGCTGCTGCAGCTGATCGACAGCCGCAACTGGCGCGACGACGCCGACCTCGCGCAGGTGTACACCGCCTGGGGGGGATTCGCCTACGGCCGCAACCTGGACGGCCGCGAAGCGGTCGACGACATGAATCGCCAATACCGCCGAATCGCGGTGGCCGCCAAGAACACCGACACGCGCGAGCACGACATCGCCGACTCCGACGACTACTTCCAGTACCACGGTGGCATGGTCGCCACCGTACGTGCGCTCACCGGCCAGGCTCCGGCCGCCTACATCGGTGACAACACCCGACCCGACGCCATCCGGACCCGCACCCTATCGGAGGAGACGACCCGCGTATTCCGGGCCCGTGTGGTCAACCCGCGCTGGATGTCCGCGATGCGCCGGCACGGTTACAAAGGTGCGTTCGAAATGGCCGCGACCGTCGACTACTTGTTCGGCTACGACGCGACGGCCGGCGTGATGGCCGACTGGATGTACGAGCAACTCAGCGAGCGCTATGTGCTGGACCCGGAGAACCGCAAGTTTATGGACGAGTCCAATCCCTGGGCGCTGCACGGCATGGCGGAGCGGCTGCTGGAGGCGGCCGGTCGCGGTATGTGGGCCGAGCCGCAGCCCGACACGCTCGACGGACTACGCCAGGTCCTGCTGGAGACCGAGGGCGACCTGGAGGGTTAGCTCGCGCAGGGTCGCTTCACACGAAATCGGAGCCGCCGTCCACGTTCACCGTCGCACCCGTGACGTAGCCGTAGCGCTGAGACGCCAGATACGCCGTGATTGGCGCGATCTCCTCGGGCAGCCCGGCCCGGCCGAGGTGCCATCACGTCCATCGCGGTCGAACCGGCAATGCCCAGATCCATCAACGAAATTGTTTGCTAAAGGTCCACACCCAACCCGCCCACACAGAACCGCACAATGCGGTCGCGGAGGTCCCCGGGGCTGGCAGTCACCTGACGTCCGGTGACGACGGTTGACAGAACGCACGTTGAGTGAAAAAGATTTTCGTTTAGGAGGTGGTGCGCGGAGATGTCAACGGCGCGCCGCGGCACTAGGTTGACAACGTGACCCCCTCCTTCGCCGACCTGGCTAAAGCGCAATACATCCTGCTCACCACCTTCACCAAAGACGGCCGGCCCAAGCCGGTTCCCGTCTGGGCCGCAGCCGACGGCGACCGCCTCCTGGTCATCACCGAAGGAAAAGCGTGGAAGGTCAAGCGGATTCGTAATACGCCACGGGTGCAACTGGCCATCTGTGACATGCGCGGCCGCCCCAAGAGCGATGCCGTCGAGGGCACCGCAGCCATCCTCGACAAGTCGCAGACGAAGCTCGTCTATGACGCGATCGTCAAGCGCTACGGCATCATCGGCAAGATCTTCAGACTGTTCAGCACGCTACGCGGCGGCATGGAGAACAACGTCGGACTCGAGCTGCGCGTGGCATAGTCGCAGTTCGAGGCGGCGAGCTAACCCGTCTCGGCGCCGTAACGCTGCCACCACTGGTAGAGATCGCCGAGGTCGGGCCCGCCGTTCACCGTGGCCAATAGCAGCTGCGAGTCGCGGGTCCACGCGATGACGGCCTGGTCCTCGACGGTGCCGCAGACGATCTTGCCGCCGGGGCTGGCCAACTGCGGTCCGTAGTTCCACGTGCCCGGTGAGGCGTTTCCGCCCGGGCAGGACGTCACGAACATGTTCTCGGCGCTTGTGAAAAAGTCGGCAGTCAGCGCGTCGGAGGAGTCGTAGAGCGTGAAGCGCGCATAGTCCGGCGTCTCGGAGTGCAGATCATCGGCGCAGTCCAGACTGGCGACGGCGGCAGGAAACGCATTGGTGGCCCGCTTGCACGAGGAAGCGGTGTAGCCGGGCGGCAGCATCGAGACGATCTGCTGCTCGGCGGGGGTGAACTGCTCGGCGCCGGCCTGCCCGGGCACGAGCCCGGCAGCAGCCAGGGCAACCGAGCAGGCTGCGGCGGCCCACCGCATCGGCGTCATCCCAGGTGCTCGCCGAAGAAGGCGAACACCCGCCGCCAGGCGTCTTCGGCGGCCGCGTCGTCGTAGCCGAATCCGGTGACACGCAAAAGCGGCTGGGCGGGCAGTTGGTTGGCGAAGCTGTGCCCGGCGCCGGGGTAGGACTTGATGTCGGCGGTGATGTTCTTGGCCGTGGTCACTTTGCGCAGGCGCTCGGCCGCGCCGATGCCCAGCGGGTCGCGGCGGCCGAAGCTCGCCACAATCGGGCACGCGCCGTCCAGCGTCTCACTGAGCTTGCGCGGCAGCGGGGTCCCGTAGAACGGGGCCGAGGCGCCAAACCCCTTGGTGGACAGCACAAGCGCGAACTGTCCGCCCATGCAGAAGCCGGCGATGCCGACGCGTCCGGAGCATTCGGGTAGGCCGAGCAGATGCTCCCGGGCCGCCATCACGTCGTCGATGGCGGGGCCGTGCTTGGTCAGCACGTCGCGCATCACCCGGGTGATGCACCGCGCCCGGCCGCCCCGCGCATACAGGTTCGGTGTGAGCGCCACATAGCCCGCTCGAGCCACACGTTCGGACACCGCCTCGTTGTCCGGCCCGTAGCCGATGGCGTCGTGGACTATCACCACTCCCGGCCACGTTCCCTGCCCGGCCGAGGGAACATTCAACAGCGCATCAATCGGTCCAGCAGGCGTGTTCAGCTCAATCGTCGTCATAGCGTCATCTAACTGCAGCCGCGCCGCGACCGTTCGAGGAACTCCTGGGTGCGACGCGGACGTTTGCCTGTCATGGTTGGACGGCTGTTTCTCATCTATGCCGTCGTCGAGCTCATGGTCACGATCGGGCTGGCGGCGGCAATTGGCGTCGGCTGGACCGTGGCGGTCCTGGTGGGCACCCTCGTTCTGGGGCTGGGCCTGGGTGCCCCGATGGGCGGATTCCAGCTCACCCGGCAATTCATGCAGTTGCGATCCGGTGTGCAGGAGCCGCGCAACGCGCTGAGCGACGGCGCGCTGACCGCGATGGCAACCGGGCTGGTCGTCATTCCCGGCTTGGCCACCACCGTGCTGGGGCTCTTGCTGCTGGTGCCGCCGATCCGGGCGGTCGCGCGTCCTAGTCTCACGGCGGTGGCGATGCGGGGGTTCTTGCGCCGCGTTCCGTTGATCGGCGCCACGCCGCCAGGCGTGCCGCGCCAGGACTACATCGACGGCGAGGTGATCGACGTCATCGACGGCGAGCCGCCGACCCTGACCCGCGCTCCGGGCACCGCTCAGCCGCCCCGGTAGCAGTCCGCACGCCGACCCGCCATCTAGGGTTTTGCCGTGACGTCTACCACGCTGCTCGTCAACGGCCGGGTGCACAGTCCCAGTCATCCCGACGCCACCGCCATGGCGGTGCGCGGTGATGTGATCACCTGGTTGGGCAGCGATGAAGTGGGGCGCAACCAATTTCCCGACGCCGATGTGCAGGATCTCGACGGCGCGTTCGTGGCGCCCGGATTCGTGGACAGCCACGTCCATGTGACGGCCACCGGCTTGGCCCTGAGCGGGCTGGAACTGCGTGCGGCCGGTTCCCCGGCGCAGCTCCTACAGATGGTTGCCGACCACGCGGCAGCGCACCCGGGGCGGCCGGTGTGGGGCCACGGCTGGGACGAGTCGACGTGGGCGGAGAACACCGCCCCCAGCACCGAGGACCTCGACGGGGTTCTGGGTGACCGACCCGCCTATCTGACCCGTATCGACGTACATTCGGCGTTGGCGTCCTCCGGTTTGCGGCGGCTCGTCCCCGGGCTGGCCGCGGCGGCGGGGTTCGCCGCCGAACAGCCGCTGACCGGTGACGCGCATCACCAGGTGCGCGCGGTCGCCCGCAGCCTGCTGACGCCCGACCAACTGACGGAAGCCCGCCTCGCGGCGCTACAAGGGCTGGCCGCGGCGGGCATCGTCGCGGTCCACGAGTGCGCCGGACCGCAGATCGGCGGGCTCGACGACTGGCTCGCTCTGCGCAACCTCGACCACGGCGTCGAAGTGATCGGCTACTGGGGAGAACCGGTGACCACCGCGGAGCGCGCCCGATCCCTGATGGCCGAGACCGGCGCCCGTGGGCTGGCCGGTGATCTGTTCATCGACGGTGCTCTGGGATCGCACACCGCCTGGCTGCACGAACCCTATGCCGACGCGCCCGGCTGCACCGGCACCCGCCATCTCGACCCGGAAACGATCGAGGCGCACGTCCGCGCTTGCAGTGAAGCCGAGGTGACCGCAGGCTTCCACGTCATCGGCGATGCGGCGGTCTCGGCGGTCGTGGATGCGATCGAGCGGGTCGTGGATGACCTCGGATTGGCCGCCGTCGCCCGATGCGGACACCGGCTGGAGCACCTGGAGATGGTCACCGCCGACCAGGCCGCCAAGCTGGGAGCATGGGGTGTCATCGCCAGTGTGCAGCCCAATTTCGACGCGCTGTGGGGTGGGTACGGTGGAATGTATGCGCAGCGACTCGGTCCGGACCGGGGCAGCCGGCTCAACCCGCTGGCGCTGTTAGCATCGCAAGGCGTGCCCCTAGCCTTCGGTTCTGACGCGCCCGTCACCGGTTTCCAGCCGTGGGCCACGGTGCGCGCCGCGGTCCACCACCGCACCCCGGGAAGCGGGGTGTCGGCGCGGGCCGCGTTCGCTGCCGCAACCCGCGGCGGCTGGCGGGCCAGTGGTACCCGCGACGGCCTCACCGGCAGCCTGGTTCCCGGGGCTCCCGCCTCCTACGCGATATGGGACGCCGGCCCGCTCGACGTCAGCGCACCTCGCGACGCCGTCCAACGCTGGTCGACCGACCCGCGGTCCCGGGTCCCCGCGCTTCCCCGCCTAGACGAGAACGACACCTTGCCGCAGTGCCGCCAGACCGTGCACCGGGGTGCGGTCATCTATGGCTGACGGCACGCCAGGCGCGGAGCAAACAACAAGTGATGTGCTGGGTGAAGCACCCGAAGATTTGCCAGCCGCTCGGCCCGGCGCTTCGGCCCGGCTGCGGCAATCGGTCCGCCGCGGGTTTGGGCGAGCACCGGCAGTCTGGGATCGGCTGCGCCCCCGGCTGGGGCGACTGTTCGTCACTCTCGCGGCCGGTCTGCTTCTGTACGCTAGCTTCCCGCCGCTGAGTTGGTGGTGGGCCGCCGTCGTCGCGATCGCATTGTTGAGCTGGGTGCTCAAGAATCCCGCCACCACACCGGCCGGTGGGCTCGGCTACGGCTTCCTGTTCGGTCTGGCGTTCTATGTGCCGCTGTTGCCGTGGATCGGCGCGCTCGTCGGCGACATGCCCTGGCTGGTGCTGGCGACGGCTTCGGCCTGCTTCCCGGCGTTGTTCGGGCTGTGCGCGGTCGTGGTGCGGCCGCTGCCGGGTTGGCCGATCTGGTTCGCGGTGCTCTGGGGTGCCCAGGAGTGGTTCAAATCGATTGTTCCGTTCGGTGGTTTTCCGTGGGGTTCGATTGCCTTCGGCCAAGCCGAGGGACCGCTGCTGCCATTGGCGCAACTCGGCGGTGTGCCCTTGTTGTCCTGTGCGGTGGTGCTGCTGGGTGCCAGCGTGACGGCGATCGCGCTGGAGATCGGCAAGTGGTTCACCACCGGAGGCAGCGCCGGGCCCGCCGACTACGCAGCCGAACCACCGGCCGTCCTACTGCCCGGCATCAGCATCTGCCTGGTGTTACTGGCCGCCACCCTCGTCTGGCCGCAGGTGCGGCACGCCGGCGCAGGGTCCGGCGGCGAACCCACCGTCACCGTAGCCATCGTGCAGGGCAACGTGCCGCGTCTCGGGCTCGAGTTCAACGCACAGCGCCGCGCGGTGCTGGACAACCACGTCGGTCAGACACTGCGGCTGGCCGAAGACGTGCGCGCCGGGCTGGCCCCGCAGCCCCGTTTCGTCATCTGGCCGGAGAATTCCTCGGACATCGATCCATTCGCCAACGCCGACGCCGGCCAGGAGATCTCCAAGGCCGCCGACGCGATCGGGGCCCCGATTCTGATCGGCACGCTGCTCGCGAAGCCGGGTCAGGCGAAGGACAACCCGGAATACACCAACACGATGATCGTCTGGAACCCGGGCACCGGACCCGCCGATCGGCACGACAAGGCGATCGTGCAACCCTTCGGCGAATATCTGCCCATGCGGTGGTTTTTCCGCCATCTCTCCGGCTACGCCGACCGTGCCGGCTACTTCGTCCCTGTTCCGGGTACCGGGACGGTGCGCATCGCCGGCGTCCCGGTCGGGGTGGCCACCTGCTGGGAAGTGGTCTTCGACCGCGCGCCGCGGAACTCCGTCCTCAACGGCGCGCAATTGCTGACGGTGCCGAGCAACAACGCCACTTTCACCAAGACGATGAGCGAGCAGCAACTGGCGTTCGCCAAGGTCCGCGCCGTCGAGCACGACCGGTACGTGCTGGTGGCCGGCACCACCGGGATCAGCGCCGTCATCGCACCGGACGGGGCGGAGTTGAAGCGCACGGATTTCTTCGTGCCCGACTACATCGACACTCAGGTCCGCCTCAAGACCAGGGTGACGCCGGCGACGCGCTGGGCCCCGATGTTGCAGTGGGTACTGGTCGGGGCAGCTGGCGCGGTGGTTCTCTTCGCGATACGGCACAATAGTTCTTCCTCCGGCTGGTTCCCACGCCTCGGGCGCTTTCGGTTGCGAAGGCGGTCGGGGCCGGCGGAGGAACCTGATGATTCCGATACGCCGTCAGCTGAAACGGACGACGGGAAAGTGGCGAACGAATCAACGAACGCACACGTTGAGACTGCGAACGGCACCCCGTCCGACGAGGGTGAGCGGACCCCTATCGGGCGAGATGAAGGAGCTACATGACCACCGGCCAGCCTGCGCACGAGGGTGCGGGTAACAGCCCCAGCCAGCGCGTCCTGGTGATCATCCCCACCTACAACGAGCGGGAGAACCTGCCGCTGATACATCGGCGCGTCACTGCCGCCTGCCCCGATGTTCACATCCTGGTCGTCGACGACAACAGTCCCGACGGCACCGGGCAGCTCGCGGACGAGCTGGTGGCGGCCGATCCGGAGCGCATCCACGTGATGCACCGCACTGTCAAGAACGGCCTCGGCGCGGCCTACCTGGAAGGTTTCGCCTGGGGACTGGGCAGGGGCTACTCGGTCCTGGTCGAAATGGACGCCGACGGCAGCCATGCGCCCGAACAGCTCTACCGATTGTTGGAGGCCGTCGATGCCGGGGCCGATCTCGCAATCGGCTCACGCTACGTGCACGGCGGCGCCGTACGGAACTGGCCGTGGCGACGCTGGGCGCTGTCGTGGACCGCCAACACGTATTCGCGCCTGGCCCTGGGCGTCGGGGTGCACGACATCACCGCCGGTTACCGGGCCTACCGCCGCGAAGTGCTCGAGACGATCGACCTGGCCAGCGTCGACTCCAAGGGCTACTGCTTCCAGATCGAGATGACCTGGCGGACCGTCAACACCGGATTCGTCGTCGTCGAGGTGCCGATCACCTTCACCGAGCGCGAGATCGGTGTGTCGAAGATGAGCGGCTCCAACATCCGCGAGGCCCTGGTCAAGGTCGCGCAGTGGGGCTTTGAAAGCAGGCGCGACCGCACCCGGTCCAGCCGCGCTCACACGTGAGAATCTAGCCGCGGCGCTTCGACCGAATCAGCTCCAGGCGCTCCTTGAGCAACTCTTCGAGTTCCTCGACCGAGCGGCGCTCCAGCAGCATGTCCCAGTGCGTACGCGGCGGCTTGACCTTCTTGGGCTCGGGCAGGTCACCTTCGATCAGGGTGCCTTCCATGCCGTTGCGGCACAGCCACGTGCCGGGAATCTCGGCGTCATCGGCAAACGGAACCTCGAACTCCTCGCCGTTCTCGGTGCGGTACCGGGCAATCTGGCGCGGTGCCAGGTCGTGGTTGCGGTCGGTCTCATAGCTCACGGCTCCGAGGCGACTACCTCGTAGGACACGATCAGCCATTGGCGCTGCTCCTTTGGGTCCGGCGAGCTTCTGCTGCTCCCGTAATTCTGGATCTGTCTAAGCAAACGTTAAGGCCGTCTGCACAAGTTCCCGGTTAGGCACGGTCGTGCGCGGTGCGCGACGCGACTGTCCATGATACCGGGATCACGGCCGGTATCGGACTAAAGTCGTCAGGCGTGAGTCGTCGCGTTCGTCCCCAGCCCTGTCGCTGGTGTGGTCGTGATGTCACCGATGTCGGAATGGGCCGCCGCCGCCAGTACTGCCGGCAATCGTGTCGGCAGCGAGCCTACGAACAACGGGCGATGATTTCCCGCGGCGAAGCGGCCGCGCTTCCCGCTGACGCGGTGGTGCTGTCGGCGGAGGAGGCGGCCGACCTGTCCGATCGCGTCTACCAGGTCAGATGTGCGGCCGAGGACGTCGTCACCGCGCTGGACGAAGGCGCGGCGGCGAGGGAACTGCGTGAATTGTGCGACGAGCTGCTGCGTGCTGCCAGGGCCGCCGACGGCTGGCGTCGCGTGGGAGTCTGAGGCGCACGCGGCACGCACGGCCCGGCCGGACCGGTACAGTCGCGAAATGGACGGCGGGCCGGGTGTACAAGGGAGTACAGAAGGCTCACGGTACGCGGGGTGCCCGTCCGTTCTCCTGCAAGCTGCTGGGAGTATTCGACGTTTTTGAAATCCTGCCGAAGTTGGCGATACTCACCAGCGAGATTCTTGGGTCGGAATGCTGCACCAAGCGGTCGCTTCGCGCAGCACCTTCTATGACTCGGCGAGAGCCGCATCCGGCGGGTCAGAGACGACCAAATTAGGCGAGGGGTTAGTAATGAGTGATCAGCTCCAGCATGCGACCGAAGCATTGCGGAAAGCGCTGGTCCAGGTCGAACGCCTGAAAAAGACCAACCGCGCGCTGCTGGAGCGGACCAGTGAGCCGATCGCCATCGTCGGAATGTCGTGCCGGTTCCCCGGGGGCGTGGACTCCCCGGACGGCTTGTGGCAGATGGTTGCCGAGGGCCGCGATGTCATCGCGGAGTTTCCGACCGATCGCGGCTGGGATGTCGGTCAACTTTTCGACCCGGACCCGGACGCGGCGCACAAAACCTATGCGAACACCGGTGGCTTCGTGGACGGCGTGGCCGACTTCGACGCCGCCTTCTTCGGCATCGCGCCGAGCGAGGCGCTCGCGATGGACCCTCAGCACCGGATGCTGCTGGAGCTGTCCTGGGAGGCCCTTGAGCGCGCCGGAATAGATCCGGGCGGCTTGCGTGGCAGCGCCACAGGTGTGTTTGCTGGAATCATTGCTCAGGGCTATGGGATGTTTGCTGAGGAGATCGAGGGCTACCGGCTTACCGGTATGACGTCCAGCGTCGCCTCCGGTCGGGTGTCCTACGTGCTGGGCCTGGAAGGGCCGGCGGTGTCGGTGGACACCGCGTGCTCGTCGTCGCTGGTGGCGCTGCACATGGCGGTGCAATCACTGCGGTCGGGAGAGTGTGACCTGGCGCTGGCCGGTGGTGCGACGGTCAACGCCACCCCGACGGTCTTCGTCGAGTTCAGCCGTCACCGCGGCCTCGCTCCCGACGGCCGCTGCAAGGCCTACGCGGGCGCCGCCGACGGAGTGGGTTGGTCTGAGGGTGGTGCCATCGTTGTGGTGGAACGACTTTCGGACGCGCGGCGGTTGGGGCATCCGGTGCTGGCAGTGGTGCGGGGCACGGCGGTGAACCAGGACGGCGCCTCCAACGGATTGACGGCGCCGAACGGTCCCTCCCAACAGCGCGTGGTGCGCGCGGCGCTGGCCAACGCCGGTTTGTCGGCCACCGACGTCGATGTGGTCGAGGGCCATGGCACCGGCACCACGCTCGGTGACCCGATCGAGGCGCAGGCGCTGCTTGCCACCTACGGACAGGGACGCACGGAGGCAGGACGGCAACCGCTGTGGCTGGGATCGATCAAGTCGAACATGGGGCACACGCAGGCCGCGGCCGGTGTGGCGGGCGTGATCAAGATGGTGCAAGCCATGCGTCACGAGCTGTTGCCGGCGACCTTGCACGTCGACGAACCGTCGCCGCACGTGGACTGGTCGGCGGGTTCGGTCGAGTTGCTCGCTCAGGCCCAGCCCTGGAAAGCAGGAGCCGCCGGTGCCCGCCGCGCAGCGGTGTCGTCATTCGGCATCAGCGGCACGAACGCGCACGTGATCATCGAGTCGGCGCCGGTCGAACAGCCCCACGAGGCTGTGCCGCGGCGCCCGGCGGTGCCGTGGACGATCTCGGCCAAATCGGCCTCGGCGCTCACGGCCCAGGCCTCCCGCTTGGCCGAATACATAGGCGGGCGTGACGATCTGGATGTGGCCGACGTCGCTTGGTCGTTGGCGGGCCGTACCTCGTTCGAGCATCGGGCCGTCATCGTCGGGGGAGACCGTGAACGGCTGCTGGCCGGATTGGCCGATCTCGCGGCCGACGAGCCGGGGGAGTACATCCGGGGCGCGGCCCAGCCCACCGGGAAGACCGTCTTCGTCTTCCCCGGCCAGGGGTCGCAGTGGGCTGGCATGGCCGTCGAATTGCTGGACTCCGCACCGGTGTTCGCTCGGCAGATCGAGGCCTGCGCCGCGGCCTTCGCCGAATTCGTCGACTGGTCGCTGATCGACGTGCTTCGTGGCGCACCCGGTGCTCCGGGGTTGGACCGCGTCGACGTCGTCCAACCCGTGCTGTTCGCGGTGATGGTGTCGCTGACCGAGCTGTGGCGGTCGATCGGCGTGCGCCCGGACGCCGTCATCGGTCACTCGCAGGGCGAGATCGCCGCGGCCTACGTCGCTGGGGCGCTGTCGTTGCGCGATGCCGCCAAAGTGGTGACGCTGCGAAGCCAACTCCTGACCGGGTTGGCCGGGCCGGGCGGAATGGTGTCGATCGCTTGCGGTGCCGAACAGGCGCGAGAGCTGTTGGCGCCGTTCGGTGATCGCCTCGACATCGCTGCCGTGAACGGACCGGCGGCGGTCGTGGTATCCGGTGAGGTGGCCGCACTCGACGAGCTCAGCGCCGCCTGTGTCGAGCGCGAGCTCCGAGTGCGCCGGATCGACGTCGACTACGCCTCGCACTCCGTCGAGGTCGAAGCGATTCGCCGCGATCTCGCCGAGGTGCTGGCCGGACTCGAACCGTCCTCATCGCGCATCGCCTTCTTCTCCACCGTCACCGGAAGTCGTTTGGATACCGCCGGTTTGAACGCCGACTACTGGTATCGCAACATCCGTCAGACCGTGCAACTCGACCAGGCGGTACGCAGTGCCTGCGAGCACGGCTACCGGGTGTTCATCGAATCGAGTCCGCACCCGGCCCTGATCGCCGGCATCGAGGGCACCGCCGCCGCCTGCGACACCGAACCCGTCGTGGTGCCCACCCTGGGGCGCGAAGACGGTGGACTGCAACGGTTCCTGTCCTCGGCCGCCACCGCATTCGTCGCTGGGGTAGCCGTGAACTGGCGCGGTCTGCTGGACGGCGCCGGGTTCGTCGAGCTGCCGACCTACGCTTTCGACAAGCGCCGATTCTGGCTTTCCAGCGAGGGGAGCGTAGCCGACGCCTCTGGTCTTGGACTCGAGGCCAGCGAGCATCCGCTACTGCGTGCGGTGGTGGAGTTGCCCGACTCGGGCGGCGTGGTCCTGACCGGTCGGCTTGCTCCGAGTGTGCAGGGATGGCTGGCCGATCACGCCGTCTCCGGCATGGTGGTGTTTCCCGGCACCGGCTTCGTGGAATTGGCGATCCGCGCCGGCGACGAGGTCGGTTGTTCGGTGGTCGACGAGTTGACTTTGCGGTCCCCGCTGGTGATCCCGGCATCGGGATCCGTTGCGGTACAAGTGATCGTGGGAGCGGCGGCCGACGACACCGGGCAGCGTGCTGTGTCGATCTACTCGCACACTGACGTCGACGGCGGTTCGGTATGGGTGTGTCATGCCGAGGGCACACTGAGCCGTGGAGCCGTGGAGCCGAGCGCCGACCTGTCGGAGTGGCCGCCGAAAGGCGCCGTCGCCATCGATCTTTCCGGTGGCTACGAGCGACTGGCCGAGCACGGGTACGGATATGGGCCGGCGTTTCGCGGACTGACCGCGTTGTGGTCGCGCGGGCCGGAGCTGTTCGCCGAGGTGACACTGCCGGATCCGGCCGGGGGTTCGGCCGCCTACGGGGTGCATCCCGCGTTGCTCGATGCCGCCCTGCACGCCGCGGTATTGGCCAACCCGGCCGCCGAACTCGTGCTGCCGTTTGCCTGGCAGGGCGTGACGCTGCACGCCGCGGGCGCCTCGGCGGTGCGGGCGCGGATCGCGCCCGCGGGCGACTCCGCGGTCTCGGTCGAACTGGCCGACGGCTTGGGGCTGCCGGTGCTCTCGGTGGCTGCCATGGTGGCTCGCCCCGTGAACGAAAAGCGGCTTCGAGCAGCGCTTTCCGGCTCGGGTCCGGACCGGCTGTTCGAACTCGTCTGGACACCGGCGACATCCACCGGCGCTGCCGCGACGTCCTATGAGATCTTCGAATCGGTTGCCGGTGACGAAGATCCGGTGACGGCAAGTTACGAACGCACCCACCGCGTCTTGGCTGCGGTGCAGTCGTGGCTGACCGACCATGAGACGGGTGTTCTCGTGGTGGCGACCCACGGGGCCATGGCGCTGCCCGGAGAGGACGTCACCGATCTGGCCGGCGCGGCGGTCTGGGGGCTGGTGCGCTCGGCGCAGACCGAAAATCCGGGCCGCCTGGTGCTCATCGATTCCCTCGTGGCATTGGATGATTCGGCTGTGGCCGCAGCGCTGGCCGTCGGTGAGCCGCAGTTGCTGCTGCGGGGCGGACAGATCTACACCCCGCGGGTCCGGGGCAGCCGCGCGGTCGATCACATCCTGGAGCCGCCGGGCGACGGACCGTGGCGGCTGGGCCTGAGCAGTGCGGGCACCTTCGAAAACCTTCGCCTGGAGCCGGTGCCCAACGCCGAGGCACCGCTGGAGCCTGGTTACGTGCGTGTAGCCCTGCACGCCATCGCGGCCAACTTCCGCGACATCATGATCACGCTGGGGATGTTTACCCACGAAGCACTGCTGGGTGGCGAGGGCGCCGGCGTGGTGGTCGAGGTCGGACCCGGGGTCACCGAGTTCGCGGTCGGCGATTCGGTGTACGGCTTCTTCCCCGACACCAGCGGCACCCTGGTCCCCGGTGACGTCCGGCTGCTGTTGCCGATGCCGTCGCACTGGTCATACGCCGAAGCGGCCGCCATCTCGGCGGTTTTCACCACCGCCTGGTTCGCCTTCATGGACCTGGCACCCGTCAAGCCGGGGCAGCGGGTGTTGATCCACGCCGCCGCCGGTGGGGTGGGCATGGCTGCCACCCAGCTGGCCCGGCATCTCGGTTTGGAGGTGTTCGGCACCGCCAGCAAGGGCAAGTGGGACACCTTGCGCGCCATGGGTTTTGACGACGACCATATCTCGGACTCGCGCAGCCTGGATTTCGAGGAGAAGTTCCGCACGGTCACCGGTGGCGCGGGTATGGACGTGGTGCTGGACTCGCTGGCGGGCGAATTCGTCGATGCCTCACTGCGTTTGGTTGCTCCGGGTGGCGTGTTCCTGGAGATGGGCAAGACCGACATCCGTGACCCCGGAGTCATCGCGCAGCAATACCCGAGTGTGCGCTACCGCGCCTTCGACCTGTTCGAGCCCGGCCGGCCGCGGATGCACCAATTCATGCTCGATCTCGCCGAACTTTTCGACGCGGGTGTGTTGCGTCCGTTGCCGGTGACCACGTTCGACATCCGGCGCGCGCCGGCGGCGCTGCGCTACCTCAGCCAGGCCCGCCACACCGGCAAGGTGGTCATGACATTGCCGGGCCTGTGGGCCCGCGGCACGGTGCTCATCACCGGTGGCACCGGCATGGCGGGTTCGGCGTTGGCCCGCCATGTCGTGACCCAGCACGGCGTTCGGCATCTGGTGTTGCTCAGCTGGCGCGGCCCGGACGCACCCGGTGCCGCCGAGCTGGCGGCTGAACTCGAGGCCGCGGGTGCGCAGGTGCAAGTGGCGGCATGTGACGCTGCCGATCGCCCGGCGCTGGCCAAGGTGATCGCCGACATCCCGGTGCAGCGGCCGCTTTCCGCGGTGATTCATGCCGCCGGCGTGCTGGACGACACGGTGGTCACCTCGCTGACACCGGACCGGATCGATTCGGTGCTGCGAGCCAAAGCGGACGCCGCGTGGAACCTGCACGAGCTCACCCGCGATCTGAATGTCTCGGCCTTCGTGATGTTTTCGTCGATGGCTGGCTTGGTGGGTTCGTCGGGACAGGCGAACTACTCGGCGGCCAACTGCTTCCTCGACGGACTGGCGGCACATCGTCGGGCGCACGGGTTGCCGGCGATATCGCTGGGCTGGGGACTGTGGGATCAGGCCAGCGCCATGACCGGCGGGCTGGACGAAGCCGACCTGGCCCGGTTGGGGCGCGAAGGCGTCCTGGCCCTGTCGTCGCAAGAGGCACTGGAACTTTTCGACACCGCCCTCATTGTCGATGAGCCGTTTTTGGCGCCCGCCCGGATCGACCTAGCGGCGTTGCGCGCCCACGCCGTAGCTGTACCGCCGATGTTCCGCGACCTGGTCAACGCACCGACCCGGCGCCAGGTCGACGAGTCGCTGGCCGCGGCGAAGTCGAAATCGGCGCTTGCGCACCGGTTGCACGGGCTACCGGAAAACGAGCAGCACGCCCTGCTGCTGGACCTGGTGCGCTCCCACATCGCCACGGTGCTGGGCAACGTCGCCCCCGAAGCCATCGATCCCGATAAAGCTTTCCAGGACTTGGGCTTCGACTCCCTGACCGCGGTCGAAATGCGTAACCGGCTGAAATCAGCCACCGGGCTCTCGCTGTCACCCACCCTGATCTTCGATTACCCGACCCCCAGTGGCCTGGCCACCTACATCCGTACCGAACTCGCCGGATTGCCCCAGGAGATCACCCACACCCCGGCCGTACGCGTGACCGGTGAGGATCAGATCGCGATCGTGGGCATGTCGTGCCGCTACCCCGGTGGGGTGTATTCGCCCGAGGACCTGTGGGACATGGTGATCCAGGGCCGCGACGTGCTTTCGGATTTCCCGGCCGACCGCGGCTGGGACCTGGCTGGTCTGTACAACGCCGATCCCGACGTGGTCGGCACCTGCTACACGCGAACCGGGGGATTCGTCGACGGCGTCGCCGACTTCGACCCCGCTTTCTTCGGGATTGCACCCAGCGAAGCACTGGCCATGGACCCGCAACAGCGCTTGTACCTCGAATTGTCCTGGGAAGCGCTGGAACGGGCGGGCATCGAGCCAGGCTCGCTGCGGGGCAGCGCGACCGGAGTGTTCGCCGGGGTGTACACCCAGGGCTACGGCATCGGCGCCGCCCAGGCCGCGGAGGGCTTCCGCTTGACCGGACAATCTTCCAGCGTTGCCTCGGGCCGGGTCGCCTATGTGCTCGGGCTGGAAGGGCCCGCCGTGTCGGTCGACACCGCCTGCTCGTCGTCCCTGGTGGCGTTGCACATGGCGGTGCAGTCGCTGCGGTCGGGCGAGTGCGACCTGGCGCTGGCCGGCGGTGTCACGATCAATGCGACCCCCGACATCTTCGTCGAGTTCAGCCGCATGCGGGGCCTCTCGGCCGACGGCAGGTGCAAGGCATTCGCCGGCGCCGCCGACGGCACCGGATTCTCCGAGGGCGGCGGAATGCTGGTGGTGGAACGGCTTTCGGACGCGCAGCGACTCGGGCACCCGGTGTTGGCGTTAGTGCGTGGGTCGGCGATCAACCAGGACGGCGCGTCCAACGGCCTGACCGCCCCCAACGGTCCCTCCCAGCAGCGGGTGGTGCGCGCCGCGCTGGCCAACGCGGGTCTGTCGGCGACCGACGTGGATGCCGTCGAGGGTCACGGCACCGGCACGATGCTGGGCGACCCGATCGAGGCGCAGGCGTTGTTGGCCACCTACGGCCAGGGACGCGCAGAGCCGTTGTGGCTTGGATCGATCAAGTCGAACATGGGCCACACGCAGGCCGCCGCGGGTGTGGCCGGGGTGATCAAGATGGTGCAGGCGATGCGTCACCAGGTGTTGCCGGCCACGTTGCACGTCGACGCGCCCAGCCCGCACGTCGACTGGTCGACGGGATCGGTGGCGCTGCTCACCGAGCCGCGGCCCTGGCCGGCCGAAGCGGTGCGAGCCCGGCGGGCCGGGGTGTCGTCGTTCGGGATCAGCGGCACCAACGCCCACGTGATCATCGAATCCGGTCCCGCCGCACCGGCCGTCGAAACTCGCGGGCCGAAACCGGCGGTGCTGCCGTGGGTGGTCTCGGCCAAGTCCGCCGCGGCCTTGCGTTTCCAGGCCGGACGGATTGCCGAATACCTGGGCCGGCGCGAGGAACTCGATCCCCTGGACGTCGGCTGGACATTGGCCGGCCGATCGTCGTTCGAGCACCGCGCCGTGGTCGTCGGTGGCAGCCGGGACGAGTTGCTCAGCGGGTTGTCCGAGCTGGCCGACGACGATCTCGGTGCCGTCATCCGCGGTGTGGCGCAGCCCGGCGGCAAGACCGTGTTCGTCTTTCCCGGCCAAGGTTCCCAACTGCTCGGTATGGGTATGGGTCTTCATGCGACGTACCCGGTGTTCGCCGAGGCGTTCGACACCGTTGTCGGCGAACTGGACCGACACCTGCTGCGACCGCTGCGCGAGGTGATGTGGGGTCACGACGAAAGTGTGCTCAATACAACGGAGTTCGCGCAGCCAGCGTTGTTCGCTGTCGAAGTTGCGCTGTTCCGCCTGCTGGAATCCTGGGGCGTGCGGCCCGATTTCGTGATGGGGCACTCCGTCGGTGAGCTGTCCGCGGCGCACGTCGCCGGGGTGTTGTCGCTGGAGAACGCCGCCGTCCTGGTCGCCGCCCGGGCACGGTTTATGCAGCGGCTGGAGGCTGGCGGGGCGATGGTGGCCGTGCAGGCCACCGAGGAAGAGGTGCGGCCGCTCCTGACCGCTGAAGTCAGCATCGCCGCGATCAACGGTCCGGCGTCACTGGTGATTTCGGGTGCGCAGGAGCAGGTGCTCGAGGTTTCCGAACGCCTGCGGGTGCAGGGCCGACGGGTCCACCAACTGGCCGTCTCCCACGCATTCCATTCACCGCTGATGGATCCGATGATCGACGAGTTTGCCGCGGTCGCGGCCGGGTTGCCGATCGCGCAGCCCACCATTCCAGTCATCTCGAACCTGACCGGACAACCGGTCGGCGACGACTTCGCGTCGGCCGCCTACTGGAAGCGCCATGTCCGGGAAGCGGTACGGTTCGAAGACAGCATCCGCTACGCGCAATCGGCCGGTGCGACAAGGTTTTTAGAGGTCGGTCCGAGCGGCGGTCTGACTGCGTCGATCGAGGAGTCGTTGCCCGACGTCGCGATCACCACCAGTTCCGCGCTGCGTAAGGACCGGCCCGAAGCCGCGACCCTGATCAACGCGCTGGCTCACGTTTTCGTGGCCGGCACCCCGGTGGACTGGCGGGCGGTGTTGGGGCCGGCGAACTTCGTCGAATTGCCGACGTATGCCTTCGAGCGACGCCGGTTCTGGCTCTCCAGCGCCAGTACCGCCGTCGACGCCGTGGGCCTGGGTCAGGCAGCCGGTGAGCACGCGCTGCTGGGTGCGGTGGTCGACCTGCCGGCCTCGGGTGGTGTGGTGCTGACCGGCCGACTGTCGGCCGCGACGCACGGCTGGTTGCGGGACCACGCGGTCGGTGGCGTCGCGATCTTCCCGGGCGCCGGTTTCGTGGAGCTGGCCATCCGCGCCGGAGACGAGGTCGGCTGCACGACGGTCGAGGAGCTCACGCTGGCCGCTCCGCTGATCCTGCCCGAATCCGGTTCGGTCGCCGTGCAAGTCGTCGTCGATGCCGCCGACGAGTCCGGTTCCCGTGGCGTTTCGATCTTCTCGCGGGCCGAGAGTGGCTGGCTGCTGCACGCCGAAGGACTGGTGAATTCTCAAGCGCCGGAACCGATCACGGAGCTGTCCAGCTGGCCGCCGGTAGGTGCCAGCCAGGTGGACGTCACCGGCACCTACGAGCAGCTGGCCGAGCGCGGGTACGGCTACGGCCCGGCCTTCCAGGGACTGACCGCGATGTGGCGTCGCGGTGACGACCTGTATGCCGAAGTGAACCTCCCCGACACCGCGGGGCTGTCGCCCGCGGGATTCGGGGTGCACCCGGTGGTGCTGGACGCGGCGCTGCACGCCCTCATCGCGGGTGCCGACAGCGATCTGGGACGCTCCGACGGCGTACTGGTGCCCTTCGCCTGGCAGGGCGTGTGCCTGCACGCGGCCGGCGCGTCGGCGGTGCGGGCTCGCATCACCCCGACCGGGCCGTCGTCGGTGTCGGTGGAGCTGACCGACGCGCTGGGGTTGCCGGTGCTGTCGGTGGCCTCGATGGTGGCTCGTCCGGTGACCGAGCAGCAGCTCAGGGCTGCCCTGGCCGGATCGGCCGGCGACCGGCTCTTCGAGGTGAACTGGTCACCCGCGCCATCGTCGGTGACGACGGGCACCCCGCCCTACGAGGTGTTCGAGTCGCAACCTGTCGCGGGCGACACTCTGGCCGGTGTGTACACGGCCACTCACCACGCGCTGGCAGCCGTGCAGGCATGGCTGGCCGAGCACGGCTCCGGGGTGCTGGTCGTATCGACGCGGGGCGCGATGGCGCTACCGGGTGAGACCGTCACCGATCTGGCCGGCGCCGCGGTATGGGGCCTGGTGCGCTCGGCTCAGACGGAGCATCCCGGCCGAATCGTATTGGTGGACACCGATGTGGCCATCACCGACGACGAAGCGGCCGGCATTCTCGCCGTCGGCGAGCCGCAGGTGCTGCTGCGCAACGGCACCATCCACATCGCGCGCGTGCACGGCAGCCGCGCGGTGCGCGGATTGTTGGCGCCTCCCGGCGACGTGCCCTGGCGACTGGGCATGAGCAGCCCCGGAACCTTCGAAAACCTGCGCATGGAGCCCATTCCGGACGCGGACGCCCCCCTGGGACCGCGGCAGGTACGCATCGCGACCAGCGCCATGGCCGCCAACTTCCGCGACGTCATGATCGCGCTTGGCCTCTACCCCGACGAAGCCGCGGCGATGGGGGTCGAGGCATCGGGAATGGTCATCGAAACCGCCTCTGATGCCACACTGTTCGCGGCCGGTGACCGGGTGACCGGATTGTTCCCCGAAGGCACCGGGGCCGTGGCGACCACCGACGAGCGGTTGCTGATCAAGATCCCGGCCGGATGGTCGGACACCGAGGCGGCCACCGCGCCGGTCGTCTTCGCCACCGCGTACTACGCGCTGAAAGTCCTGGCCGACGTGCAGCCCGGACAGCGGCTGCTGGTGCATGCCGCCGCCGGCGGTGTGGGCATGGCGGCCGTGCAGCTGGCCCGGCACTGGGGTGTGGAGGTGTTTGCCACCGCCAGCAAGGGCAAATGGGACACTCTGCGTGCCATGGGCTTTGATGATGCTCACCTCGGCGACTCGCGCAGCCTGGACTTCGAGGACCACTTCCGCACCGCCACCGGCGGACGCGGCATGGACGTCGTGCTGGACTCGCTGGCCGGCGAATTCGTCGACGCGTCACTGCGGTTGGTTGCCCCGGGTGGGATTTTCCTGGAGATGGGCAAAACCGACATCCGCGACGCCGACGAGGTCGCCGCGCTCGGCGTGCGCTACCGCGCCTTCGATCTGTTCGAAGCCGGGCCCGACCACATCCGGTCAATGCTCGGCGAGCTGGCCGCACTGTTCGAAACCGGCGTCCTACAACCCTTGCCCGCCACTGTGTTCGACGTGCGTCGGGCGGCGGCCGCGTTGCGCTACCTCAGTCAGGCGCGCCACGTCGGCAAGGTCGTGATGACCATGAACTCCGGCGTCGGTGACGGCACCGTCCTGATCACCGGCGGAACCGGCATGGCCGGCTCGGCGCTGGCCCGGCACCTGGTGCACAAACACCAGGCGCGACACCTCGTCCTGGTGAGTCGTCGCGGCCCGGAGGCCCCGGGCGCCGACGAGCTGACCGCCGAACTCGCGGCGGCCGGCGCTGACGTGCGAGTCGTTGCCTGCGACGCGGCCGACCGGGCGGCGCTGGCCGAGGTAATGGCCGACATCGAGGGACAGCGTCCGCTGTCGGCGGTGATCCACGCGGCGGGAACGCTCGACGATGCGGTGGTGACGTCGTTGACCCCGGAACGGGTCGACGCGGCGATGCGGGCCAAGGTGGATGCGGCGTGGAACCTGCACGAGTTGACCCGCGACCTGAAACTGTCGGCGTTCGTGATGTTTTCCTCGATCGCCGGGCTGGCCGGCGCGTCGGGTCAGGCCAACTACGCGGCCGGCAACTCGTTCCTGGACGCGCTGGCCCTGCACCGGCGGCAGCACGGGCTGCCGGCCGTTTCACTCGGTTGGGGGCTGTGGGATCAGGCCAGCAGCATGACCGGGGCGCTCGGCGCGGCCGATCTCGCCCGGTTCGCCCGCGACGGGATCGTGGCGATGGGTTCGCAGGAAGCGCTCGAATTGCTCGACACCGCTTTGGTTGTCGACGAGCCGTTCCTGTTGCCGGCGCACATCGACCTAGTGGCGCTGCGCGCCAAGTTCGACGCCGGAACGTTGCCGCCGATGTTCGTCGACCTGATTAACGCGCCCGCGCGGCGCCAGGTCGACGACTCACTGGCCGCCGCCAAATCCAAGTCGGCGCTGCTGCAGCGCTTGGAGGGGCTGGACGAGGAAGAACAGCACGCCGTGCTGCTGGACCTGGTGCGCTCGCACATCGCCACGGTGCTGGGCAACACGACGCCCGAAGCCATCGATCCCGACCGGGCATTCCAGGAGCTGGGCTTCGACTCGCTCACCGCGGTGGAGATGCGTAACAGGCTCAAAGCCGCTACCGGGCTGGGGCTTTCGCCGACGCTGATTTTCGACTACCCGAACTCGGCGGCGCTGGCCGGTTACTTCCACCGGGAGCTGATCGGCGCGGCACACACAGACACGCAGCCCGCCGCGGCGCCCGGCGAAGAGGAGTTGCGGCGCGTCGTGGCATCCATTCCGGTCAAGCGACTGCGCCAGGCCGGCGTGCTGGATCTGCTGCTGGCGCTGGCCAACGAGCAGGACGGCGACCGCAACGGCGCTGCGGGGACACCGAACGACGCGTCGAGCGCCAAGGACCTCGCGGACATGGACCTCGACGATTTGGTCAACGCTGCGTTCATGGATGACGACGAGTGAGAATCGCCGTCACCGGTGCCGCCGGCGTGCTCGGCCGCGGCCTGGTTGCCAGACTGCTGAGCCAGGGCCACGAGGTTACCGGCATCGCCCGCCGTCGTCCGGAAAGCTGGCCCAGCGCAGCTCGTTTCGTGGCAGCCGACATCCGGGACGCGGATGCGGTCCGGGATGCGGTCGCCGGAGTCACCGTTGTCGCACACTGCATCCCGGCGCGGGGTTCCGACGATATCCTGGGGGCCGCCAACCTGCTGGACGCCATGTCCGACGCCGGCAGCGGGCGGATCGTTTTCACGTCCTGCGCGCAGGTCTACGGCCAGCAGCCGCAGCCGGCCACCGAGGACGACCCGCTGGACCCGACGACGCGCGAGGGGCGGTGTGCGGCCCGGGTGGAGCGGATGCTGGCCGATTCCGGGTTCGAGTGGGTGGCGATCCGTCTCCCGCTCGTCGTAGGCCGCAGTGTCGACAACCGATTGCGTGCCTTCGCCGCACTGCCGGTGGTGCTGCGCGGGCCCGCGGAACGCCGCATCCAGGTTGTACACACCGACGACGCGCTCCGGCTGCTCGACCAGGCCGTGCTGCAAGACGAAATCATCAGCGGGGCAGTGAATCTCGCCGCTGCCGGAACGCCATCGGTTCGACAGGTCGCGGCGGCGTTGCGGCGCCCGTCAGTGCCGATCGGCCCTGAGCTCGCCGTTCCGCTGATGGACACCGGCCGGCTGCGCGACGAGTGGCATCTCGAGCCGGCCTGGACGGCGCAGGAATGCCTCGAGGACTTTTCGCTCGCAGTGCGCGGCCGAGTTGCATTGGGCGACCTCGTGCTGGCGCTGCCCTGGCGGCTGGCCCCGGTCCAGGACCTGCCCGCGGTCGACACGCCGGCCGACGACGGGGTCGAGCCGAAACTGGCCGGCCCCGAAGGGGTGAACGGTGAGTTCGACACCCCGATCGACCCGCGCTTTCCCACCTTCCTGGCCACCAACCTGTCCGAGGCACTACCTGGTCCCTTTTCCCCGTCGTCGGCCTCGGTGACCGTTCGTGGCCTGCGTGCCGGCGGTGTGGGCATTGCCGAGAGGTTGCGGCCCGGCGGGATAGTGCAGAAGGAAATCGCGATGCGCACCGTCGCGGTGTTCGCCCACCGGCTCTACGGAGCGATCACCTCAGCTCACTTCATGGCCGAAACCGTGCCGTTCGCCAAGCCCGCGACCATCGTGAGCAACAGTGGATTCTTCGGTCCCAGCATGGCCTCCCTCCCGATCTTCGGTGAGGAGCGGCCGCCGTCGGAAACCAACCCGATCCGACGGCGGTTGCGCACCATCCGCAATATCGGCGTGTTCGGGGTCAATCTGGTGGGTTTGAGCGCGGGCTCCCCGCTCGACACTCACGACTACCGCGCCGATATCGATCGTTTGGAGCAACTGGTCGGCGACGATGTGACGCGATTGGATGACCGCCGGTTGTCGAGCTTGATCCTGCTGGCTCGCGACCATGTGGTGCACGGGTGGTTGCTGGCCTCGGGATCGTTCATGTTGTGCGCGGCGTTCAACGTGTTGTTGCGCGGATTGTGTGGGCGCGAGACCGCTCCGTCGGCCGGTCCGGAATTGGTCAGTGCCCGATCAGTGGAGGCGGTGCAACGACTGGCATCGGCGGCTCGGCGTGATCCGACCGTGCTGCGGGTGCTTGCCGAACCCGGTGAGCGCCTGGACAAGCTGGCCGTGGAGGCGCCGGAGTTTCACCGTGCGGTGTTCGACGAACTGGCGCTGATGGGACACCGTGGTCCGGCCGAGGTCGAGATGCTGTCGACCAGCTACGCCGATGATCCCGAGTTGCTGATCCGGATGGTCACCAAAGCCTTGAGCGCCCCGCCGGCGCCCGAACCACGACACGCTCCGATTCCGTTGCGCGCCAAGCCTGTTGCCCTGCTCGCCGCACGACAACTGCGCGACCGTGAGGTGCGCCGCGACCGCATGGTCCGGGCGATCTGGGTGCTGCGCGGACTGCTGCGCGAGTACGGCCGCCGGCTGACCGCATCCGGGGTCTTTGAATCCGTTGACGACGTGTTCTATCTGTTGGTCGACGAACTCGATGCGTTGCCCGCCAATGTGTCTGAGCTGGTGGCGCAGCGCCGTGCCGAGCAGCGCCGGCTGGTGGCCGTCGTGCCGCCCACGGTGTTCAGCGGCCACTGGGAGCCGACCGCTTCCTCGCCCGCCGTGCTGGCCGGCGGGGACACCCTGCGTGGCGTCGGGGTCTGTGGTGGGCGGGTACGCGGCCGGGTCCGGATTGTGCGCCCCGAGACCATCGACGACCTGCAACCCGGCGAGATCCTGGTCGCTGAGGTCACCGACGTCGGCTACACGGCCGCGTTCTGCTACGCCGCGGCGGTAGTCACCGAACTCGGGGGGCCGATGTCGCACGCTGCCGTAGTGGCCCGCGAGTTCGGCTTCCCCTGTGTGGTGGACGTACAGGGCGCCACCCGGTCTTTGCCGCAAGGGGCGCTGGTCGAAGTCGACGGCGCCACCGGCGAAATCCGCGTGCTGGAGCCCTGACCGCGATACCCTGTGCTTCACATCCGGCGGGGCCGGGGGAGGTGCGCAATGTCGTCTATGTTCGCGATGCCGGAGATAATGGACTCTGCGGCAACACAGTTGACGTCGATCGAATCAGCGGTCAACGCCGCCAACGCAATTGCCGCACCATGCATCGCGGAGATTCTTCCCGCCGGCGCCGATGAAGTGTCTGCGGCCGTCGCCTCAATCTTCGGCCGGCATGCGGTGGGCTATCACGCGGTGAGTGCGCAGGCGCGCCTCTTCCACACCCGGTTCGTGCAGGCCCTCGCCACCAGTGCGACCTCCTATGCCGGTGCCGAGGCCGCGGGCGCGGCTGCACTGGGCCCCCTCAACGACCTGCTCAACCTGATCAACCTGCCTACTCAGCTGTTGTTGGGGCGCCCGCTGATCGGCAACGGCGCCGACGGCGCCGCAGGAACCGGCGCGGACGGCGGGGCCGGGGGCCTGTTGTTCGGCAACGGTGGGTCCGGCGGATCCGGCGGCGGTGTCCACCCCGCGGGCGGAAGAGGCGGTGCGGCTGGGTTGTTCGGCAACGGTGGGGCTGGTGGCCAGGGTGCCACTGGCGGCGTCGGTGGCACCGGGGGCAACGGCGGCTGGCTATTCGGTAACGGTGGGGCAGGGGGAGTCGGCGGCGCCGCGCCGGCCGGAATCGGAGGTCTCGGCGGCGCGGGTGGTCAGGCGATTCTGCTGGGCGCGGGCGGGATCGGAGGAGCCGGTGGCTTGGGCTCCAACGGTGGGGGTACCGGCGGCGCCGGCGGCTGGGGTGGATTGTTGGCCGGCAACGGGGGAGCCGGTGGCGCCGGCGGCATCGCAACCACCAGCGGTAACGGCGGCGCCGGCGGTGCCGGTGGCAATTCCTGGTTGATCGGTGATGGCGGAGCCGGCGGCCAGGGAGCTGCAGCGACGGCCCCGGCCGCGACGGGCGGGCTGGGCGGTACCGGAGGCGGCGGCGGCGCCGGTGGGCTGCTGTTCGGCAACGGCGGCAGCGGCGGCGCAGGCGGATCCAGCGCGGCCGGCGGCACCGGCGGGACAGGTGGTTTCGGTGGCAGCGCCGGACTCATCGGGGCGGGCGGCACCGGCGGATCGGGTGGCCTGGGCGGCGGTCACTTCAGCGAGACCGGTGGTGTCGGTGGCAACGGCGGCGCCGGCGGGTGGGTGTTCGGCAACGGCGGTGCCGGCGGGGCAGGCGGCGACGCGCTTTCCCAGGCCGCGGGCGCCGGCGGTGACGGCGGTTTGGGCGGCAACGGCGGCGGCGCGCGATTGTTGGGCGACGGCGGCACGGGCGGCGCGGGCGGAGCCGGAGGGCGGGCGGACGGTGCCGGGGACGCGGGCGGAGACGGAGCCCGTGGCGGCCGCGGCGGAGCCGGCGGCTGGGTCTTCGGCAACGGTGCAGCGGGTGGCCGCGGCGGCGCCGGGGGAGCAGCCGCGACCGGTTCCGGTGGGGCTGGGGGCGCCGGCGGCGACGGCGGGTCCACCACCTTGATCGGCGACGGCGGCGACGGCGGGGGCGGCGGCACCGGTGGGCCGGGCACACCCGACGGTGCTGCCGGAGCGGGCGGCAACGGCGGGTTGGGTGGATTGTTGTTCGGTAGCAACGGCACCCCCGGCTGAGCCGAAAAACTCAGAGCGGCCAGCTGTTCGGCTCGGGCACGTAGCACAGAGGGTGGGCGCCGGGGGGTAGCGGCTGGCGCTCGTCGCTGAATATCGCGTCGATCATCAGGGCGACACAGTGCCGCCAGTGACTAAGCATTTCGCAATCATCGCGGGGTCCGTCACGGGCAGCTGAACGCCAGGCCCACACCGTCGGGCGGGGGCACCGACCGCAGGCATCCGTACGGTTGAACACCCGCGGCGCTGAACCGGACCGCCGACTGATGCGCGTAGTTGACACACACCGGGCCACTCTGGTCGGCGCGGCAGCGAAAGTCGCCGAAAGACAACGAGTCTCCATCGGCCAATGTCGTTCCGGTGCCGGCCAGAAACGATCCCGGATCGGCACGGGCGGATCCGACTTGCAGGTGGGTGCCGTCGAAGTCCACCCAGCCGCCCTTCCATTCGCCGTAGGCGGTGTCCGGTCGGGGCGGGGGATTGGTCAGCGCGATCAGGCACGACAGCAGACCGGCGGTGTGCTTGGCATCCGTCGTGCATTTCGCTTTGCCGCCGTTAGCGCTGAACGCGACATTCGCGTCGAGTTGGTAGCGCGCCGGGTCAGCGGGGTGAGCTGCCTCCACCCAGGCGATCACGGCCGCGACCGGGGCACCGGCAGCCGGGGCGCCCGATGCCGGCGATGGCGGCGCCGTCTGAGTGGCGGTCGGGTGCCCAGAATTGTTGCCACCAATGTGCGCGCACCCGGCAAACAGTAACGGGATTGCGACGAGCGCGGCGATCCGCATCCCGTCAGGCTAGCCGCCGTACACCGCTTTCAGGCGCTGCGCGCGCCGTCCCCTCGGTGCGTCGGTTAACGTCGAAGTATGCATGAGCGCATCGTCCGCGCCCGCACCACCGCCGGTACCGTCGAAGGCTTCACCCGCGACGGGGTCAATCGCTGGCGTTCGATCCCCTATGCCAGGCCGCCGGTGGGCCCATTGCGCTACCGTGCGCCGCAGCCCGTCCAGCCCTGGTCAGGGGTGCGGCACTGCCACGGTTTCGCCAACTGCGCGCCGCAGCAGCGCCGCTACACCATGCTCGGGGTGGGTCGCTATCAGCCTATGAGCGAAGACTGCCTGACCCTCAACGTCGTGACACCCGAAGCCGGCGCATCCGAGCCTATGCCGGTCATGGTCTTCATCCACGGTGGTGGCTACATCCTGGGCAGTTCGGCGACGCCACTCTACGACGGCGCCGCGCTGGCCCGCCGTGGCTGCGTCTACGTGTCGGTCAACTACCGGTTGGGCGCGCTCGGTTGCCTGGACCTGTCGTCGCTGTCGACCCAGGACGTCACCATCGACGGCAACCTCTACCTGCGCGACCTGGTGATGGCGCTGCGCTGGGTGAAGGACAACATCGCCAATTTCGGCGGCGACCCCGGCAACGTCACCATCTTCGGCGAGAGCGCCGGCGCGCACATTACGGCCACGCTGCTGGCCGTGCCCGAGGCGGCGGGGTTATTCCACCGGGCGATTTCGGAAAGTCCGGCGGCCGGGATGACGCGTTCGACGGAAGTGGCCGCCGAATTCGCCACGCGCTTCGCCGAACTGCTCGGCGCGCGCAGCAGGGACGCCGCCAACGCGGTCATGCGGGCGTCGGCGGCCCAACTGATCCAGGCCCAGCACCGGCTGATCGACCAGGGCATGCAGAAACGGCTGGGCGCCTTCCCGATCGGTCCCGTTTTCGGCGACGACGTGGTGCCGATCGATCCCGTCGAGGCGATGCGTTCCGGGCGGGCGCATCAGGTACCGCTCATCGTGGGGACCAATGCCGAAGAGGGGCGTCTGTTCACCCGTTTCCTAGGCATGCTGCCGACCAACAAGACTATGGTCGAAGCGCTGCTGGCCGAAGTGGAACCGGCTGCGCGCGAACGTATTACCGCCGCCTACCCGAAGTATCCCAAACCGGAGGCATGCATCCAGCTGGGTGGCGATTTCGCATTCAGCACGGCGGCCTGGCAAATCGCCGAGGCCCACACCCACCACGCTCCCACCTACCTGTACCGCTACGACTATGCCCCGCGGACACTGCAGTGGTCGGGCTTCGGCGCCACCCACGCGACCGAACTCTTCGCGGTTTTCGACATCTACCGGACCCGGTTCGGGGCACTGCTGACCGCGGCGGCCGACCGGGGTCCCGCGCTGCGGGTCAGCAACGACGTGCAACGACGGTGGCGGTCGTTCAGCAGGTCTGGCGTGCCGGGTGAGGACTGGCCGGTCTACACCCACGACGAACGTGCGGTAATGGTCTTCGATCGCAAGTCGCGCATCGAGTTCGACCCGCACCATCATCGCCGATTGGCCTGGGACGGCTTCACCCTCGCACGCTGACCTGGCACGCTGACCCCATGGTTTCCAACACCGACCAAGCCATCGAGCGGCCCAGCGACCTCACCCCCGAGTGGCTGACCGCCACCGTTCGCGCCGGCGCAATTTCGCAGTTCACCGCCGAGCGCATCGGCACCGGCCAGATGAGCGAGTGCTACCGCATCGGGTTGACGTACAGCGAACCGGAAACCAAGCCCCGCCCGTCGTCGGTGGTCCTGAAGGTCGCCGCGACCGATCCGGTGAGCCGGCAGACGGGACTGGCGCTCGGCCTCTACGAGCGCGAAGTCCGCTTCTACCACGACATCGCCCCGCGCCTGGGCGGGGCGGTCGCGCCGTGTTATCACGCCGCCATCAACGTCTCCACCGGCGTGTTCGACCTGCTGCTCGATGACGCCGGGCTTGCCACGGTGGGCGACGAAATCGCCGGCGCTACAACCGAACAGGCTTTCCTCGGGGTCACCGGGCTGGGTCGGCTGCACGGCCCCCTGTTAGGCGACATGGCGTTCGCTGACATGCCGTGGCTGAATCGGGAATCACCGCTCAATCAGGCGATGATCACACCGCTGTACACCGCTTTCATCGAGCGGTACGCCGATCACATCGCGCCGGCGCACCTCGCCGTCTGCGAGCGCCTGGTATCCGCATTCGACGGGTACCTGGCTGAGGAGGCCACCCGCGGCGGCATCCAGGGCTTGGTGCACGGGGACTACCGCCTGGACAACCTGCTGTTCGGGGCCCCGGGCGCCACCCGGGCGCTCACCGTGGTGGACTGGCAGACGGTCTCCTGGGGCCCAGCGTTCACCGACCTCGCCTACTTCGTGGGCTGCGCCCTGCCGGCTGCGGAGCGCCGCGAACAGTACGAGGGGTTGTTGCAGGCCTACCACGAGGCGCTCGGGCCGCAGGCTCCGGTGAGCGTCTCCGATGTCCGTGACGGGGTGCGGCACCAGAGCTTCTTCGGGGTGATGATGGCGATCGTCTCGTCGATGCTGGTCGAGCGTACCGACCGGGGTGACCGGTTGTTCATGACGATGCTGGAGCGGCACTGCCAGCATGTGCTGGATATTGACGCGCTGGCTATTCTGCCGGACGCCGCCGCCCCGGAGCCGCTGCGGCCGGTGCCGGAGGACGAAGGAGCTCACCCGCCCACCGACGAGCCGCTGTGGAGCGAAAGCTGGTACGCCGACTTCGTCGATGCCGCAGAAGGATTGGGCGGCTGGTTCCGCATCGGGCTGATACCGAACCAGCAGATGGCGTGGATACACGCGCTGGTGTGCGGACCCGACGAGCCCACCGTCGTCGTCGACTACCAGATACCGATGCCGCCGGATGCCTGGACGGCGCAGGCTGACGGCCTGCAACTCGCTCACCACAGTGAGTCGCCGCTACGGACCTACCGGGTCGATATCAAGGCCAAAGGCCAGTCCTACCAAGACCCTTCGGCCCTGCTGCGGGGCGCGGCGGGCGAGCCGGTCGATCTCGCGATGAACCTGGTGTGGACCACCGGCGGCATCCCCTACCAGTACCGGCTGACCACGCGCTATGAGATCCCGTGTGCCGTCTCGGGCACCGTTACCGTCAAACATGCTCGCTACCAGATCAATTCGGTGCCCGGGCAACGCGATCACTCCTGGGGCGTGCGGGACTGGTGGTCGATGGACTGGATGTGGACCGCGTTGCACCTTCAGGGCGGAACTCATCTGCACGGTGTGCGGATCCAGATTCCGAACACCCCGGCGTTCAGTATCGGTTATGCGCAGGACGGCGCCGGCAAGATCATCGATCTGACGACGGTGGACATTCGGGAAGCCTTCGGCGCCAACGGTTTACCTGAGAACCAGACGCTGGAACTCATTCCCGCCGAGATCACCGCGGACGTGCGGATTCGTGCGCACGCACCGGTCCGGCTGGTCGGCGCGGACGGGCGGGTGAGCCACTTTCCGCGCGCGTGGGTCGACGTCACCACCACCGACGGCCGAACCGGCACCGGCTGGATGGAATGGAATCGCAGTCAAGTCGAACCTCGGTGAGCTCGCGCGGCGCAGTCGTGGTGATCGGGGTGTCCGGGTCGGGCAAGTCAACCGTCGGCGCCGCGCTGGCCCGGCGGTTGCGCGTGCCTTTCGAGGACGCCGACCATTTGCACCCGCCCGCCAGCATCGCGAAGATGGCCTCCGGCCAACCCCTGACTGACGACGACCGTTACCCCTGGTTGGCCGCGGTCGGCCAGTGGCTGGCAGCGCACCCCGACGGAGTGCTGAGTTGCTCAGCGCTCAAACGCGCATACCGGGACGTGCTGCGCCGCTACAGCCCGTCAGCGCAGTTCCTGCAGCTGCGGGGTCGACCCGAACTCATCGCCGCCCGCCTGGCCGCCAGGCCCGGTCATTTCATGCCAGCGACTCTGCTCCAGACGCAACTCGACACACAGGAGCCGCTCGGCGCCGACGAACCCGGCAGCGTTATCGACATCGACGACCGCGATGTGAACGCCGTCATCGATGCCTTCCTGGCCAGAACCGCCTAGCGTCCCCAGCGCTTGCGCGTGGTGCTGAGCTGGTCGTCGAGGCGGTCGCGCGCCGTCTCCGCCAACTCGTTGCCACGGGTCACCGCCGTGTCGGCGAACCGGCTGCCGCGGTCACGGGCGGTTTCGGCGAGTTCCAGGCCACGCTCGCGGGCGGTGTCGGCCAACTTCTCGCTCCGCTTGCGGGCGAGTTCGGCGTAGTCGGCACCGCGGTCGGCGGCCCGGTGGGCCAGCTTTTCACTGCGCTTGCGGGCCTTCTTGGCGTAGGGCCTACTCTTCTCGGCCGCGGTGGTGGCCAGTTCACGGCTGCGTTCCAGGGCGGCTTCGGCGTAGGGGGCGCTGCGTTCGGCTGCGGTGCTGGCCAGCTCGCGACCGCGTTCCAGAGCGGCCTCGGCGTAGGGCGCGGTCTTCTCGGCGGCAGTGCTGGCCAGTTCGCGGCCCCGCTCGGCACCGGCCTGCAGCCCGTGCACGATCTTTTCACCCAACTCCGAGTCGAGCACCTCGTGCGAGGACCCCGGCAGCGCGCCGGACACCTTGCCGGAAAGTCGCTCGGCGGCACGGCGCCCTCGCCAGCCCAATGACGGCTTGCCCGCAGTGTCGGCGGACGCGATGAGCAGCCCACCCAGCAAGCTCACATCGGCCAGGAATGCGCGCCGCTTGTCGGCCTTGAGCTGCGGGTCGGCTTCGTTCCAAAACATATGTGTCCCAAGGTTTCCCGGGATCACCGTCAGCGCCAACGCTGCCGACGCCAAGCGGGGCAGCTTGCCGGCGGCCAGCAGCACCCCACCGCCGATCTGCACGGCAGCGTTGATCTGGGCGAACGTCTCGGCGTCCGCAGGGATGTTGCTGCTCACCGAGTCCGGCAGCGACTGCAAGCCGCTCACCGTCGGTTGCGCGGCCTGAGCCGCGGGTTTCGGGTTGAGCAGGGCGTCCACTCCCTGACCGATAAACACAGCTGACAACATGGGTCGGGCGATTCTGCGGATCAACATGGGCGCTGTGTTCCCCGGCCGGCCAGCACACAAACCCGCCGGATCCTCGGTAATTCGGCGATAGGGTGTACGGCGTGCGGGCGTTGATAATTGTCGACGTGCAGAAGGATTTCTGCGAGGGTGGGGCACTGCCCGTCCCCGGCGCGCGCGCGGTGTCCCGGTCGATCAGCGACTATCTCGCGGGCGATCCCGGCAGCGCCGGGGTGGAGTTCGCGTCCGAACTCGACACCGAGCCCATCGAAGCCGTCTTCCGCAAAGGCGCCTACGGCGCGGGCTACAGCGGCTTCGAGGGCGTCGACGAGAACGGGATGTCCTTATCGGACTGGCTCCGGCAACAAGGGGTCGACGCGGTCGACGTGGCGGGTCTGGCCACGGATCATTGTGTGCGCCGCACCGCACATGACGCGGCCCGGGCCGGCCTGGTTCCCCGGGTTTTGCTGGATTTGACGGCCGGTGTGTCGGCCGCTGCGATCGACCACATGCTTCACAAGACGCGTAACGCCAATATCGAGTTGATCGGAAAGCACCCATGACGACATCCCACCGGGACGACCTGCTGGCCGCGGTAGAGCGTTCACCGCGCGCGGTTTCGGTGCATGACCGTGACGCGTGGGTCCGGGTGTTCACCGACGACGGCCGCGTCGAAGACCCCGTGGGATCGAGCCCACACGTCGGGCACGACGCCATCTACCGTTTCTACGACACGTTCATCGGGCCGCGCGGCATCACCTTCCACCGTGATGTCGATATCGTTTCGGGTCCCACGGTGCTTCGCGATCTTGAACTCGAGGTCGCGATGGGCGATGCGGTGACCATGTTCATTCCGGCGTTCCTGCGGTATGACCTGCGAGAGGTAGGCGGGGAGTGGAAGGTTGCGCACTTGCGCGCCTATTGGGAGTTGCCAGCCATGATGGTGCAGTTCCTGAGAACCGGATCCCGGGCGTTGGGGCCGGGTGTGCAACTCGCCAAAGGCCTGCTGGGCAATCAGGGTCCGCGGGGCGCCGTCGGCTTCATGACCGGGTTTCGCCGGGTGGGCGCACGCCACAAGAGATTGGTGGAGGGCTTTCTGCGGGCGGTTGCGCGGGGCGACGACTCTGCCGCGCGTGAGCGGTTGTCGCCCGCTGCCGCAATCACTTTGGGTGACAATGACGCACTGGACCTGGCTGGACTCGGTGAGCATCTGCACGGTGCCGACTGGGCCAAGGTGATCGGCGCGGGATCCACCGTGGCGGTATCGGTGGCCTCCGATCACGGGCGTGGCATCGTCTTCGCCGATGTGGCCTGGCGCGGCAACGAGATCGACGCGGTCCGCTACTTTCCCGCGTGCTCAATGCGTCGCGATAGCGCTGGTCAGAGCAGCGACAGCAGGCCGTTCTGAAGTCGCCGTCCTGAGAATTCACCGGGATAGTGGCGCATCCCAGGCAGCGCACAGGAGTGTCGGCTATGAAGAACATCAGACACCGCCATGGGAGTGCGGCAACGGGCCGGTTCCGGGAGCACCATGATCGAGAAGCCGTTTGGACGGCGCAGCCTGCTGCAGGGCGCAGGCGCGCTGGCCCTGTCACCCTGGTCTGGGGCTTGCGCTTCTGACGCCGACGACGCGCTGACCTTCTTCTTCGCCGCGAATCCCGACGAAGTCCGGCCGCGGATGAGAGTCGTCAACGAGTTCCAGCGCCGGCACCCCGACATCAAGGTCCGGGCGCTGCTGTCGGGACCCGGCGTGATGCAGCAGCTCTCGACTTTCTGCGCGGGTGGAAAATGCCCGGACGTGCTGATGACGTGGGAACTCACCTATGCCGAGCTCGCTGACCGTGGTGTGCTGTTGGACCTGAACCCGCTACTGGCGCGCGATGCCGATTTCGCTGCCCAGCTCAAGGCGGACAGCATCGACTCGCTCTACCGGACCTTCACCTACCCGGCCGGTCCGGAAGGCGGCCAGTACGCCTTCCCGGAGCAGTGGTCGGGAAACTATCTGTTCTATAACAAGGCCCTGTTCGACGCCGCCGGAGTGCCCCCGCCGCCGCGCACCTGGCAGCAGAGCTGGAGTTTCACCGAATTCCTGGATGCGGCAAAGGCTCTCACCAAGCGTGAGCGCTCGGGCCGGGTCACGCAGTGGGGATTCGTCAACGCCTGGGTGTCTTTCTACTCGGCCGGCCTGTTCGCAATGAACAACGGCGTGCGGTGGTCGTCCCCGCGGACCGACCCCACCCACCTGAACTTCGACGACGACGCGTTCATCGAGGCGGTGCAGTTCTACGCGGACCTGATCAACAAGCACAAGGTGGCGCCCGGCGCGTCAGACCAACAGTCGATGTCCAACGCCGACCTCTTCTCGGTGAACAAGGCCGCGATAGCCCTGGGCGGGCACTGGCGCTACCAGACGTTCGATCGGGCCGACGGCCTGGATTTCGACGTCGCCCCGCTGCCGTTGGGACCGCGCGGGCACACCGCCCGCTCGAACATCGGGGTCACGGGCCTTGCCATCGCGGCCACCAGCAAGCGCAAGGAGCAGGCGTGGGAGTTCCTCAAGTTCGCCAGTGGCCCCGCCGGCCAGGCCCTGATCGGTGAGTCTCGACTATTCGTTCCCGTCCTGCGGTCGGCGATCGGCTCGCCCGGGTTCGCCGACTCACACCGTAGGGTCGGCAACCTCGCGGTGCTCACTGACGGACCGGTGGTGTCAGAGGGCCTGCCGATCACACCGGCGTGGGAGAAGGTGGTTGCCCTGATGGACCGCAACTTCGGCCCGGTGCTGCGCGGTGCACGGCCGGCAACCTCACTGTCCGGCTTGTCGCATTCCGTCGACGAGGTGCTGCGAAATCCGTGAGCGCGGTCGACGCACCCATCCCGGCGAGAACCCGACCCTGGCGCCGACGAGCCTGGGCCGGACGGCTTTTCGTTGCACCGAACCTGGCCGCGGTGCTGCTCTTCATGCTGTTTCCGCTGGGTTTCTCGCTCTATATGAGCGTTCAGGAATGGGACGTGTTCACTCCGGCCAAGTTTGTCGGTCTGGCCAATTTCCGTCAGCTGTTCACCTCGGATCCGCTGTTTCTGATCGCGATGCGCAACACGGTGATCTACAGCCTGGGCACCGTGCTGCCGACCGTGCTCATCAGCCTCATTGTCGCCGGTGTGCTCAACCGAAAAGTCAAGGGTATCGGCATCTTTCGCACTATCGTGTTCCTACCGCTGGCAATTTCATCGGTGGTGATGGCGGTCGTCTGGCAGTTCGTGTTCAACACCGACAACGGGTTGCTCAACATCATGCTCGGCTGGGTCGGGATCGGTCCGATTCCGTGGCTGGTCGAACCGCACTGGGCCATGGTGGCGTTGTGCATGGTGAGCGTCTGGCGCAGCGTCCCGTTCGCCACCGTGGTTCTGCTGGCGGCGATGCAGGGCATTCCGGAAAACATGTACGAGGCAGCCAGAATCGACGGTGCGGGCGAGGTCCGGCAGTTCGCGTCCATCACGGTGCCATTGATCCGCGGTGCGATGTCGTTCGTCGTGGTCATCTCGATCATCCACGCGTTTCAGGCATTCGACCTCGTCTACGTTCTTACCGGCGCCAACGGCGGACCCGAGACCGGTACCTACGTGTTGGGCGTCATGCTCTTCCAGCACGCGTTCTCGTTCCTGGAATTCGGTTACGCTTCCGCACTGGCGTGGGTGATGTTCGCCATCCTGCTGGTGCTCACGGTGCTGCAGCTACGTATCACCCGCCGGCGCGCGTGGGAGTCCTCCCGTGGTCTCAGCTAAGCGCGCCGTTCTGCGTGCCGCGGCGTCCTACGCGGCGTTGATCGTCGTTGCCTGGTGCGCGCTGTTTCCCATTCTGTGGGCGATCTCCGGATCGTTGAAGAAGGAGGGCGAGATCGGCGACGCCCGGCTGCTGCCGTCCAGTCCGAGCTGGTCCAACTACTCCACAGTATTCGACCTGATGCCGTTCTGGCGGATGTTCCTCAACACCGTGCTGTACGCCGGCTGCGTCACCGGCGGCCAGGTGATGTTCTCCTCGCTCGCCGGATATTCCTTCGCGCGGTTGAATTTTCGCGGCCGCGACACCCTGTTCCTGTTGTATCTGGGCACCTTGATGGTGCCGTTGACGGTGACGGTGATCCCGCAGTTCATCGTGATGCGGACGCTGGGGTGGGTCGACACACCCTGGGCTATGATCGTGCCGGGTTTGTTCGGCAGCGCGTTCGGCACGTACCTGATGCGGCAGTTCTTCCGCACTCTGCCGACCGATCTCGAGGAGGCAGCGATTCTCGACGGATGCTCGCCGTGGCAGATCTACTGGCGCATTCTGCTGCCGCACGCCAGACCGGCGGTGATGGTGCTGGCCGTGCTGACCTGGGTCAGCGTGTGGAACGACTTCCTGTGGCCGCTGTTGATGATCCAGCGCAACAGTCTGGCCACCCTGACCCTCGGCCTCGTCCGGTTACGGGGCGAATACGTTGCCCGCTGGCCCGTGCTGATGGCGACCTCCATTCTGATCCTGTTGCCGCTGGTGATCATCTACGCTCTCGCCCAGCGTTCGTTCGTCCGCGGCATCGCCGTGACGGGGATGGGTGGTTAGCCGCAATGGCTTCGGTGAGTTTCGAGCAGGCGACACGGCGCTATCCGGGTAGCGATCGGGCCGCTCTGGAAAGCCTGGATCTCGTCGTCGGCGACGGCGAATTCATGGTCCTGGTCGGGCCGTCGGGATGCGGCAAGACGACATCGTTGCGGATGCTGGCGGGACTGGAAACGCTGGACTCCGGACGCATCCGGATCGGCGAGCGCGATGTGACGAACCTCGATCCCAAGGACCGCGACGTCGCGATGGTCTTCCAGAACTATGCGCTCTATCCACATATGACGGTCGCGCAGAACATGGGCTTCGCGCTCAAGGTGGCCAAAACGCCGAAAACCGAGATCCGCGAACGGGTGTTGGCGGCGGCGCGCATGCTTGATCTGGAGCCGTACCTGGAACGCAAGCCGAAAGATCTCTCCGGTGGGCAGCGCCAGCGGGTGGCGATGGGACGGGCAATCGTGCGCCGTCCGCAGGTGTTCCTGATGGACGAACCCCTGTCGAACCTGGATGCCAAACTGCGCGTGCAGACCCGCAACCAGATCGCTGCCCTACAGCGCCAACTCGGCACCACCACGGTGTATGTCACCCACGATCAGGTCGAAGCCATGACCATGGGCGACCGCGTCGCGGTGTTGCGGGACGGGGTGCTGCAACAATGCGCGGCGCCCCGTGAGCTCTACCGCAAACCGGACAACGTGTTCGTCGCGGGTTTCATCGGTTCGCCGGCGATGAATCTGTTCACTCTCCCAGTAGTTGGATCGGCTGTCTCGCTGGGTGACTGGGAAATCCCGCTGCCGCGCGAGATCGCCGGGACCGCTTCGGAAATCGTCGTCGGCGTCCGACCCGAACATTTCGAGCTGGGCAGTGTCGGTGTCGGTGTCGAGATGGAAGTGGACGTGGTCGAAGAGTTGGGCGCGGACGCCTACCTGTACGGCCGCATCACCGGGGCCGACACGGTGATCAGCAAGCCCATCATCGCCCGGACCGACGGCCAGGACCCGCCGTGCAAGGGCAGTCGGGTGTACCTGCATCCGCAACCCGGACACCTGCATTTCTTCACCACCGACGGACACCGAATATCGTGATGGACAACCAGTTTCGTGCGTAGTCGCGGCGTGCCGCGCAGGTGATCCGGGTGCCGGCTCCCTAGTATGGCCGGGTGGTTGATCGCTATGGAACAGATGTCCTGGCCGGCGGTGGGCGGCGCAAGCCTCGTTCGGTAGAGCACCCGGTAGAGCTGGGTATGGTCGTCGAGGACGCGCAGACCGGGTACGTCGGCGCGGTGGTCCGCGTCGAATACGGCCGCGTCGACCTCGAAGACCGGCACGGCAAGACCCGGGGATTTCCGCTGGGCCCCGGCTATCTGCTCGACGGTCAACCGGTGATTCTGACTCCACCGCGTCGATCGGCGCCCCCGGCCCCGGCCCGTACAGCGTCCGGATCGGTCGCGGTGCGGGGCGCTCGGGCCCGGGTCGCCCGCGCCGGGCGGATCTATGTGGAGGGCCGCCACGATGCGGAGCTGATCGCCCAGGTCTGGGGCGATGACCTGAAGATCGAGGGTGTCGTGGTCGAGCATCTCGGCGGGGTCGACGACCTGGTGGGCATCGTCAGCGAGTTCCGGCCCGGCCCGGGATGCCGGCTCGGCGTGCTGGTCGACCACCTGGTGCCCGGGTCCAAAGAGTCGCGCATCGCCGAGGCGGTGCGCAGAGGTCCCGGGGGAGAGGACACCCTGGTCGTCGGGCATCCCTACGTGGACATCTGGCAGGCCGTCAAGCCGCAGCGGCTCGGCCTGCAGTCCTGGCCGACCGTGCCGCGGCACATCGAGTGGAAGCACGGCATCTGCCGGGTGCTGGGCTGGCCGCACGCCAACCAGGCCGACATCGCCGCAGCGTGGCGGCGCATCAGGTCGCAGGTCCGCGACTGGAACGACCTGGAACCGGCGCTGATCGGCAGGGTGGAGGAGCTGATCGATTTCGTGACGCAACCATGTGACTGAGGTCACCGTCACGTTCTTGGAAGTGCCCGGCACTAACTCTCTGACCAGATCTTCGGGCAGCCAAGGAGGAAGTGCATGACCGACGCGCTCGTCATCGACGCTGCAGGTCTCGACCGGCTGTCTGGTAACGCCAAGGCCGACCCCGCCACCGGCAAGAAGACGTTCAAGGCCAGGACCGTACTCTGGCCGGCGACGCCGACGACGCGACCCTGAACGAGTTCCACGACAACGCCGTCGTATGGTCGCCCGTGGTGAATACATTCACGCGTCCGGTAGCTGTCGACTCCGTTCTTTCCATCGGCTAGGCAGGCACAATGACCAAGACGACCGATGCCGCGATCGGCTTGCTTGATCCGGAATTGTTATCAGACCTGCGTGCCCACGCCGGCGCGCTGGACCGGCGAGGCCACCGCCCGCCGTAGGTTCGCGGGTCTGGGAGCCGCGGGACTGCTCGGTGTCGGCGCGCCCGGCAATGCCGACGGCCGGTTACCCGAGATGGCCGACGTGATCAGGCTGATTTCCGGGCAGTGTATGAGCACCGGGTTCTCGGTCTGAGACAACCGCATGACGGTCGAGTATCTACTCACTGCCGCAACGCCGTTCAGCCTGGCGGTCGCCGCGCCGCTGTTGGCCGGGACCTCGGTGGGGGTGACCGGAATGGCGGCGGCCTTCAAGACGTTGGCGGGTTGCGGTCAACTGGAGCTCACCGCTTCGCCGGTGCCGGGCGGTTACCGGATCAGTGGTCCGATCCGGTGGGCCTCGAACCTGCACGACGATTCGCTGCTGGTCACTGCGGCCGCTACCGACGACGGCGCGAAGGTGATCGTCGCGTTGCCGTTGAGCAGTCCCGGGGTCACGGTGGGCGAACACTTCACGTTGTTGGCGATGGATAGCACCGCCTCGTCCTATCTGGAATTGGCCGACGTTTTCGTTCCGGACAGCCAGGTACTGTCCACCGACTTCGAGGCGTTTCTCGGTACGGTGCGGCCCACTTTCCTCGTCCTGCAGTCGGCCATGTGCGTCCGTCTGGCTGAGACGACGGTGCGACAGGCCAGGATCGGGTTGACCGGAGTGAACGCGGTTTTCGCTGCCGAGGTCGACGACATCGCGGACCGGCTGGTCTGGGCGCACACCATGTTGGCCCGCTTGGCCGCCGCGGTCGGCGGCCGGCGCGCGCCCAGCAAGAAGGAATTGCTGACATTGCGGCTCACGGTGGCCGAGATTGCCAGCGCCAGTGCCGCATTGGAGGTTCGCACCGCCGGTGGCAAGGGGTATGCGAGCAGGACGCCCGCCAGCCGCCGCTACCGTGAGGCGGCGTTCATCCCGGTGCAGTCGCCGTCGGGAGCCCAGTTGCGCTGGGAACTGGGCGGATGCCCTTGACGCCGTTGGCGTCTTTCGAGGGTACCGGACCCGAGCATCTGGTTGGCGGGATGCCGTTGGCGACCTGGTCCGCGACTACCACCGGCCCATGGTGAATTTCGCTTGCGCCATGGTGAATTCACCCGCGGTGGCCGAAGGGGCGGTGCAGGAGGCGTGGGTGCAGGTGCTCAAGTCCGGCCATGCGTTCGAGGGGCGCTCGTCGGTGCTCACCTGGTTGTTCGGCATCGTCAGGAACAGCGTGTCGTGACATCGGAATCGCCAGTGGCGGATTCGGGAGCACGAAGTCTTGGCCACCGAGGACGCCGATCCGTTGGCCGGGCGGATGCATCCGCCCGGCCACCCCGACGCCGGGCATTGGAATGTGCCGCCGTCGAGGCGGTTTCTCCCGGAAGAGCGCACTGTGGCAAGAGAATTGGTGGGATATCTGCGTGCCGCGCTGGACGCCCTGCCGGCGCGGCAACGACAACTGATCATCCTGCGGGCTCTCATCGGCATGTCGTCGGAAGAGGCATCAGAGGTGCTGGAACTCTCGCCGGACGCATAGCGGGCATTGCCGTACCGCGCGCGGGGGAACCTTCGTAATCAACTGGAAAAGCGGTACCAACGATGACCGTCCACGATTACACCGTTCCCGCGATCGATTGTGTCGAGTTCGTCCGGCTCGTCGACGATCTGGTCGATTCACACCCAGGGGAGTGGGGCGCGATTGTGGCCAAACACATCGAGGACTGCCCGCCGTGCTTGGTCTATCTGCAGCAGATGCTGGACCTTCGGGTCCTGCTGAATCATGTCTTTGACGGCGAAAGACTCACTGAAGGGCAGATTTCCGGGGTTATCGCCTCGATCGGCGATCTCAGGAATGGCGGTGCGTGAGCCGAAAAGTGTGCTCATCAAACGAAGACTTCCCTCAATCCTGCCCGCGGCTCCCGGCGTCGTCGCTAGTCTTCCGCTAACTCGCAGGAAAGGTGTTGTTGCAGTGATGATTCGCGTTCTGCTGGCCACAGCGGCCGCTTTCAGTATGCTCGGCGTCGGCGGGATGATCGCCGCGCCCGCAGCACAGGCTGATCCGCCTTACGCCAATTGCAAGGCGGCAGCTGCCGACGGCCGGTACAACATTCCCAGGGGTGACCCGGCATATGCGCCCAAGCTGGACCGTGACAACGACGGAATCGCCTGCGAGTCACACTAATACAGCGCATCTGCAGCGCTGTGCCGGGTCGTCCACTCAAAGGTGAGACCGGCTTATCCACAGTTGGCGTTTTCTCCACAGGTTGGCTTGGCGTGACGGCCGTGGTCGGCGTCGGCCGCTATGATTCGAAAATATGTTCGATAAGTTGTCGGAGGTTGACGATACTGCCGTGGTGGACGCCATGGCCGCGGCGACCCGCGATGAGGCGCTGGCCGCCGCTCGCCGGTTCGCCGCGATCGCCGAACTGGTGGCCCGGCGCGCGGTGGGCGCGACCGATCAAGCGCGCTGGTCTTGTGACAACTGGGATGCCATTGCCGCCCAGGTCGGAGCAGCGCTGAACATCAGCCACAGTCTGGCCTCCCACCAGATGTATCAAGCACTGGCCCTGCGCACCCGCCTACCCGCCGTCGGAGCGCTGTTCGCACAGGGCCGGCTGAGTCTGCGGCTGGTCATCGCCATCATCTGGCACACCGAATTGATCAAAGACCCCGTGGTGTTGCGTCTCGTAGACGCCGTGTTGGCTAATGACGCCCTGAGCTACGGGCCAATGTCCCAGCCCAAAACCGCCCGGGCCATTGATGCCATCATCGGGCGCTACGACCCCGCCGCGGTCCGGCGCGCCCGCAGCGGCGCGCGCTCACGCGAGGTGGTCATAACCGCCTCCACCGATGGTTCGGGTACCGCCCAGCTGTGGGGCACCCTGCTGAGCACTGACGCCGTCATCCTGGATCGCCGACTCAGCGAGATGGCCCACCAGGTCTGCCCCGCCGACCCCCGTACGTTGGCCCAGCGTCGCGCCGATGCGCTGGGCGTGCTGGCCGCCGACGGCGACCAGCTGGCCTGCCAATGTTCCGATCCCGATTGTCCCGCCCGCATCCCCGACGCTCGCGCGGCCGCGGTAGTCATCCACGTCGTGGCCGAATCCACCACCGTCTGCACCCCACCCGACCCGCACCTCAACGGCGAGCAGCCCCAGCGGGTGGACCGCGAGAACCCGCTACGCCCGGCGCCTGACCCCGAGCCGGCCGGGCTCAGCCGGCCTTCCGCCCAGATCCTGGGCGGACCCGTCGTGCCGGCGGCTCAGCTGGCCGCGCTGATTGCCGCCGGCGCCAAGACAGCCCCGATCGACTGCTGCCCCCGACCCAGCCCGGGCTACCGGCCGTCGGCGGCATTGGCCCGCTTCATCCGCGCCCGCGACATGACCTGCCGCTTCCCGGGCTGTGACTGCCCCGCTGATGCCTGCGATATCGATCACGCGATCGCCTACCCGTTCGGGCCCACCCACCGCACCAACCTGCGCTGCCTGTGCCGAAAACACCATCTGCTGAAAACCTTTTGGAGCGGAACGCGCGGCTGGCGCGACCGCCAACTTCCTGATGCCACTATCATCTGGACCGCACCCACCGGGCACACCTACACCACCCGCCCCGGCAGCAGGCTGTGCTTCCCCTCCCTGTGCGGCCCTACCGAGCCGATCCCGGCCACCTCCACACCACCGGCGGACGGCCCCCGGGGACTGATGATGCCCATCCGCCGTCGTACCCGTGCCCAACACCGCCAGGCCCGCGTCAACGCCGAACGCGCCCAGAACCTGGCACACCTCTCCGCCCCGAAATTCACCCTCCAAGCCCCCCGACCGCTGCGCCCATCCGAGTCCGACGAACCTCCGCCCTTCTAGTTGGTGTTTCGAAATCATCTGTGCGCCTTTAGGCCCTACACCGACGGCACCGAGCCTCGTAGGATGGGGGCTGCAACGGCAAGGAGCATGAGATGTCAGCGGAAACAACGAAATACGGAATAGTGGTGGCTGTCGATGGCTCGGAGGAATCTGACGCGGCCATCAAATGGGCAACCAGCGAAGCAGCTTTGCGCCGGGTGCCGGTCACCTTGCTGCATGTGGTCGCCCCCATCGTCGTCGGCTGGCCGGTCGGACAGCTCTATAAGGACATGCCGGATTGGCAGAAGGACATCGCGGACAGCGTTCTTGCACACGCCCGCAAGACGGCGTCGGAGAGCTTCGAGGGATCTGAACCACCTGAGGTACGTACCGAATTAGCCTATGCCAATGCGGTTTCGACACTCATCGAAGCCTCAAAACAGGCGCAGCTGGTCGTAGTGGGGAGCCAGGGAATCGGCGCACTCGGCCGCCTACTGCTGGGCTCGGTCAGCTCGGCGCTCGTCCAGCACGCCCACTGCCCCGTGGCTGTTGTTCGAACTGGAGAAGACGCCCTACCCGACGCTGGCAAAGCGGTGGTCGTCGGCATCGACGGGTCCCCGGCGTCGGAAGCCGCGACGGCTCTGGCGTTCGAGGAGGCCTCCCGCCGCGGCGTCGAACTGATTGCCCTGCACGCGTGGAGTGACGTCGGAGTGTTCCCGGCGCTCGGGATGGATTGGCAGGACAGGGAAAATCAAGGGCAAGAGGTACTCGCTGAACGCCTCGCCGGGTGGCAGGAACAGTACCCGGATGTCCATGTGCAGCGCTCTCTGGTGTGTGACACGCCGGCGAAATGGCTGCTCGAGGCTTCCGAGCAAGCGCAGCTGGTGGTTGTCGGAAGTCGTGGTCGCGGGGGATTTCCCGGCATGCTGCTGGGCTCGGTGAGCTCTGCGGTGGTCCATTCCGCCAAAGTGCCGGTGATCGTGGTTCGTTCATAGGCGACAAGGGCCTTTGGTCCCTGCCGACAAGTGGCTTTCGACCGACGCGATTGGCGCCGATCGCTTTATAGCGTTGACGTATGACCCATGTGATCGGCAAGGAATGCTTGGACGTGGCTGAGAAGTCTTGCGTGCAGGAATGCCCCGTTGACTGCATTTACGAAGGCGCCCGAACGATGTACATCAACCCGGAAGAGTGCGTTGACTGCGGCGCGTGCAAACCGGCATGTCGGCTTGACGCCATCCACTGGGAAGGCGATCTACCTGACGACGAGCTGCAGTTCCTCGCCGACAACGCCGCCTTCTTCCAGCAGGTTCTCCCAGGGCGGGATGCTCCGCTGGGCACGCCCGGCAGCGCAAGCGCTCTCGGGCGTATCGGCGTCGACACGCCGATGATCGCGGCGATGCCGGCCAACTGCGCCTAACCGGAGGTAGGACGAAATGACCGCAGCATCAACAGGAACGGACGGGAGCCTCGGCGTCCTCGTCGGTGTGGACGGCTCACCCGCCTCCAACGCTGCTGTCGTCTGGGCGGCGCGGGACGCCGAACTGAAGAACCTCCAACTGACCGTCGTGCACATCGTGAACACCGACGTGGCGACGTGGCCACCGATGCCATACCCGGAGACCTGGGGGGTTTGGCAGGAGGATGAGGGTCGCAAGGTGTTGGCCGAGGCGGTCAAGATCGCCGAAGAGGCGGTGTTGACCGACCGCAAGCTGAACATCAAAACCGATCTTGTGCACTCCACCCCGGTGTCCGCGATGATCGAAATGTCCAAGGACGCGGCCATTTTGGTACTCGGATCGGCCGGCCGGGGAGCGGTCGCGCGATTGTTGCTCGGTTCGGTGAGCGCAAGCCTGGTTCGTCATGCAAGTTGCCCGGTAGCGATCATCCACGACGAGGATCCGTTGATGCCGCACCCGCTGAGCGCCCCGGTGCTGCTGGGCGTCGACGGATCACCGGCTTCCGAGGCTGCCACCGCGGTGGCGTTCGATGAGGCATCGCGCCGAGGTGTCGAGTTGATCGCACTGCACGCGTGGAATGATCTCGAAGTGGTTGAGCTACCCGGCTTGGACTGGGACAAGGTGAAGGCGCAAGCCGAAGTCACTCTGGCCGAGCGCCTGGCAGGTTGGCAGGAGAGCTATCCCGACGTGAGGGTCTGCCGCGTGGTGGTGTGCGATCGACCGGCGCGCCAGCTCGTCGAGCGCTCCGAGTCGGCGCAACTCGTCGTCGTCGGCAGCCATGGTCGCAGTGCCCTTTCCGGCATGCTTCTCGGCTCGGTCAGCAACGCGGTCGTGCACTCGGCCCGGATGCCGGTGATCGTCGTACGCGCCTAGCGCGGTTGAAAATCAGCCACTGGGGAAACCCAGGACCCATGGCTGAATACCGAGTTATCGACCCGCGGGGCGAGGTCGTTGCCACCAAAGAGATCGAAAGCGCCGACGACGCGCATGCCTGGTTTGTGGACTCCCGTGCCGACAACTCCGAACTGGGGTGGCGGATGGAAGTGAACGCCGACGGCGAGTGGGCGTTTTTCGACGACACCGAAGGTGCGTCGAGCTAAGGCACCGACACGCGCGTATGCGCTGTCAGCAGCAATTGATCGAACTCCGGCTGCGCTGTAACGGCGTGCCGAACAGTCCGGAAATCCTCGGCAATCTGCTCGGCCAGCGGCCGCAGCTTGATGTTGGATTCCTGGGACAGCCACTTGAGAAGGTTGAACGCCGCGTCACCGTCGATGCCGTAAACCAGCATCAGCATGCCTTTGGCCTGCTCGATCCCGGCCCGGTTCTCGGCGATCTCCGCCAGCCGTTCGGTGACGACGTCTTGATCCGGCGACGTCGAGACGTCGACGTAGAAACCATGCGTGCCGACCACAGCCCCGCCATCGTCGACGATACGGTCGCCGACCACCACCACGTGGTGGACCTGGCCGCCGGTGTCGATGATGAGGTGGCGAGTGCTGAAGGCATTGTGGGTGTGCAGGATGTCGTCGATGGTCGCCGCGACCTGACCACGATCATCGGGATGCTTATGGGAGAGCACGAGTTCGGTGGTCGGCGTGACGCTGCCGGGCGCGTACCCGTGCATCTGCTGGACTTGTTCTGACCACTCCCAGCGTTGGTCGGCGAAGTAGAACCGAAACGAGCCCACCCGCTGTGGAGCCCCGCCGGCCAGGGCTTCTTCGACCGCGGTGGTTTGGCCGTCGAGATGCCAGGTCATCGTCTGAGGGCCTCCTCGGGATTGGGTCGCCGTAGGCAACCTCGGTGTGAGACCGGCGGCCGTGGCACCTACAAACACCGCCACGGCCGCCGCGGTTCACCGCCGCTCAGGCATTGACGGCTTCGCGGCTCTCACTGCGGCCGACGGTGATCTTGCGGGGCTTCGCCTTCTCGGCCACCGGAACCCGCAATCGCAGGACTCCTTCGCGGTACGAGGCGGTAATCCGATCGGTGTCGAGATTGTCGCCGAGCACCAACTGGCGGCTGAACACTCCGCGAGGCCGTTCAGCGGCCAGCATCTCCCGATTGGGGTCTGCCCCCGGCCGTTCGGCTCGAACTGTGACCACGTTGCGTTCGATGTCGATGTCCAGCGAATCGGCTTCAATGCCCGGCAGGTCGAATTCGACGACGAATTCTTCCCCTACGCGCCACGCGTCCATCGGCATCACGGCCGGCCGTGCGGCTGTCCCGAGCACTTGCTGGGCGAAACGGTCCAGTTCACGGAACGGGTCGGTACGCATCAGCATGGCAGTCACCTCAATACTCCAATCTTCCATTTCAAAGCGCGATTTCCTATGTCTCATAACATAGATTTGTTATAACACTGTCGACATGTCGGTGCAAGTGTGGTACACAATTTTTCCAGCGACGACTGAGGAGATTCGCGATGACCGTTCGTTCTGGCGACGCAGAACCGCCGTCTGATCAGGGCGTGTACGGGATCTCGGTCGCCGCTGAACTCTCTGGCGTCGCAGTGCAGTCACTACGCCTCTACGAGCGGTACGGGCTTGTCACGCCCGCCCGCAGTGACGGGGGGACGCGGCGCTACAGCGCCGACGATTTGGCTCGACTGCGACGCATCAGCGCACTGGTAGAGGCGGGGGTCAACCTCGCCGGTATCGCCCGCATCCTCAGCCTCGAGGATGACAACGCTGAATTGTCGGCTGCCAACAGCGACCTTCGATCGGCAAACCGATCACTGCGGGGTGCCGTCAAACAGGCTGCTGCAGAGGAGAACCCGAAGAATCCAGCGCGAAAGTCCGCGGCCCGCAAGGGTTAGGTGCCGGCACGGTTCGGGCGAGCACCATCCGCAGCGTATTCAGCTTCAGCTCGGCGGCCGGGGGTGGTGGTAGTCACGCAGCGCATCCAATATCGGGCCGCGGACTGGTCGATCCGGGTCGCGTACCCGGTTTACCGGTCCATATGCCGGGTATGGAGTTGCCATGAGTGATCAGCCGCTGCGCGCCATCGGTCTGGTGTGCAGCCTCAAACCCAGTCCAGCTGCGTCGAGCAGCGCGCTGATCGCCGAACAGGTTGTCGGCGAACTGAACAAGGCGAACGTCGAGTCCGAACTCATCCGATGCGTCGACCACAACATCGCTCCGGGCGTCGAGGCCGACATGGGCGCCGGAGACGAATGGCCCGACATTCGGCGGAAGGTACTCGATGCCGACATCCTGCTCATCAGCACGCCGATATGGCTCGGACACGCGTCCAGCGTGACCCAACGCGTGTTGGAGCGCCTGGATGCCGAGTTGTCCAACACCGACGACCACGGGACGCCCGCGATGGTCGGAAAAGTGGCCCTGGTCAGCGTGGTCGGCAACGAAGACGGCGCGCACAAGGTCGTGGCAGATCTTTTCCAGGCACTCAACGACATCGGGTTCAGCGTCCCGGCGCAGGGGTGCACCTACTGGAACGGTCCCGCGATGCAGGGCACCGACTACAACGACCTCGACCACGTGCCCGACGAAATCGCCTCGGCCACTGCGGCGGCAGCCCGCAATGCGGCGCATCTGGCCCACGCGTTGCGGGCACAGGGCTACCCGCCATACGAGGCGTAGAGCGTGTCGCCCTAACGTCCCCAAGGAGTTCGATGACCGAATTGACCGCAGAAAAGAACGGCGCCAGCGTGGTTGACCGCGCTCGGCGGGAAGCCGATGAATATCGCGGCGAGAATCCCCGCCCACTGGGCGGCTATCTCGCCGTGCTGGTGATCTACAGCTCGTTGGTGAGCGCGACGACACTGGTGGCGGTGCTGACCGGACGCCGGTTGCCCGTGCGTTGGCGGGTGCAGGACCTGATCACCGTCACGCTCGGCACCCACAAGCTGTCCCGAACGCTTACCAAAGACGCCGTCACGAGCCCCTTGCGCGCGCCCTTCACCCGGTACACCGGTACCGCCGGACCCGCCGAGTTGCACGAGGAGACGCGCAACGACACCCAGTTCCGGCACAGCATGGGCGAGCTGCTGACCTGCCCCTTCTGCCTGGACATGTGGGTGGCAACGATTCTTGTGATCGGCCTGGTGTTCGCGCCCCGGTTCACCCGCCTGGTCGCCGGGACATTCACCGCGCTGGCCGGAGCGGACTTTCTTCAACTCGGCTACGCGATAGCCCAACAGTGGGCCGAGAATCCCCCCGGCTCCTGACCCGTGAGGTGATGTCATGCCCAAGACAACCAAGAGCGGTGCCGCAAAGAAGGACGAATTGCCCAGCACGCTCAAGCGTTCCAGCGCCAAGGCGCAACGAACCTTCGCCAAGGCGCACGATGCGGCCGCCGAGCAGTATGACAGCGAGGAGCGGGCCCACCGTGTCGCTTATGCCGCGGTGAAGCACAGTTTCGAAAAGGTCGGCGACCATTGGGAAGCCAAGGACGAGAAAGGTCCATCCGACGCGCGGGCCGAACGCGGCGGCCTGGGCAACCCGCTGCCCTCGCAGGAAGGTGTCGACGCCAACGCCAGCAAGAAACATCTGCTGCAGATCGCTCGTCGGCTGGACGTGCGGGGCCGATCGACGATGACCAAATCCGAACTGGTGGAAGCGATCAAGAAATACAATCGCCGTGCCCAGCAGCGTTGACGAGCCGGGTGCCCAGCGCTTCCTGCCGGCCGATCGGCGGCTGAGTTCGCTCAAGCAAGGAGCGAGTGACTGCCGGGGTTGCGCGTTGTTCGAGGACGCCACGCAGACTGTGTTCGGCAACGGCAAACCCGACGCTGGGCTGATGCTGGTCGGGGAACAACCAGGGGATTGTGAGGACCAGCAAGGACTTCCGTTTGTCGGACCGGCAGGCAGCTTGCTGACGCAGGCACTGCACGACGCCGAGATCGACCCGACACTCACATACCAGACCAACGCCGTCAAGCATTTCGTTTCAATTTCAAACGGGTGGGCAAGCGGCGAATACACGCCAAGCCGGGCCGCATGGAAGTTGTCGCGTGTCAGCCGTGGTTGATCGCAGAAATCGAATCGGTGCAGCCCCAGGTAGTTATCTGCCTCGGCGCCACCGCGGCACAATCGTTGTTGGGCGGCGCTTTTCGCGTCACAGCCCACCGTGGCGAGTGGCTGCGGTTGCCGGCGCCCCTTGAGATGGCGTGGGAGCCGATGCTGATGGCGACAATCCACCCGTCGGCGCTGCTGCGCGGCCGCAGTGAACGGCGCAGAGAGAATTACGAGTCGTTCGTGGGTGACCTCCGCACTGCGAGTAGCGGGCCAGCGGCAATGTTTCGGGATAATCAGCCTGGGTAGTCGAACCTGATGAGCCTACGCAGCGAGGAAAACGCCCAGGTAGACGGGACGACGGCGGTCACGAAGGCCGACGCCGGCCAAGGGCGGGCCCGTCGCGGTGTGGTCAACTGGATACTGGCCGCGCTGACCGTGCCGGCGGCCGCTCTGATTATGATTTTCGCGGTCGGCGCCGCGATGAGCGTGGCGGCGTGTAGCACGGCGCAGTGTCCGAGCCTCGGCCCCGGCGGCGTGCTCTACGGTTTGCTTTTCTACGGCGCCCCCGTCATCGCCGGCTTGACGGTCATCGCCTCGTTCTTCACCGCTCTGCGGCGCCGAGGCTGGATCGTCCCCGTGGTGGCCCTGGCCCTGCTGGCGGCCGACTTCGCAGCCATCGCGATTCTGTTCTGATGTCGACCGCCACCAGGTATGCGTCCGCGGTGTTGTTCGACATCGACGGCACGCTGGTTGACTCCAACTATCTGCACATCGACGCCTGGCAACGCGCGTTCGCCGAAGTCGGCATCGACGTCGAGACATGGCGTATCCACCGATCCATCGGTATGGACGGTTCGACGTTGGTGAAATCACTGTCCGATGACGCGCCAGAGGACGCTCAGAAGCAGCTGAAAGATCTGCACTCCCGCTACTACCGGGAAGTCGCGTCGTTGCTGCGGCCGCTGCCCGGGGCCCGCGCGTTGCTGCGCCGGGTGGCCGATCTGGGAGTCAAAGTGGTGCTGGCCACTTCGGCGCCGGACGACGAATTGAAGTTGCTGCGTAAGGTGCTCGATTGCGACGAGCTGGTCGCGGCGGTGACCTCGTCCGCCGATGTGGATACCGCAAAGCCCAAGCCCGACATCATCGAGGTCGCGCTGGAACGTGCCGGGGTTACCGCGCAGCATGCGGTCTTCGTCGGCGACGCGATCTGGGATGCCGAAGCCGCCTCACGTGCGAAGGTGGTGTGTATCGGGGTGCTCAGCGGCGGAGTATCCGCATCCGAATTGCACGATGCCGGAGCGGCACAAGTTTTCGACAACGCCGACAAACTGTTGGCCAATATCGGGCAGACCCGGATTGCGGAGTTGGCGGTGCGGGGCTGACCACCTGCGCCAGCCACCGGCGCACGCGAATGGGCCCAGACCAGATTCGGCCTGGGCCCATTCGCGCAAAAGCTACCGAAAGCTACTGATTGGCCTTCTGGCGCTGTTCGGCCGCCTCGGCGCCGCCACGAGCGGCTTCGGCTTCTGCTTCCTTCTTGGCAGCGTCACGCTGGGCATCGGCCTTGTCCTGCTGGGCCTGGCCCTCGCGCTTTACGTCGTCACGGCCCGTCACTGCGCCGATGACTTCCTTCGCCTTGCCCTTGACACCCTCGACGACGCCTTCGATGCCCTCTTGCGGGCCACTCTTGTCCGACATGAAATCCTCCTGCATGAATTGCTCATATTGGCGACCTCGCGCTGTATTCGAACGCGCTCAGCCAGCAGGGTGCGAGAGCAACTTCTGCGTTGTCTCGTTGAATCCCCTGCAGCCACAGTGTTTCCGAACAGCCGAGCCCTCAAACCTGTGGGCTGGGTCACCCCGCAGACCGAAGTTCGTTTAGTGGCTTAGATTTTCTTTCACGGCCGAACGGATAAATGACGGACGCTGCGACTCAGCGTTGCTGCAGTCGCTAGGACCGGGGCTACGTCGCGACCGGCGGACATCACGGTGCGATCCGGACGAATGAAGGCCACCGCGGCCCGCCCATGACGCAGCCACACGTCGAGTTGGCCTCGCGGGTCTGCGTGGATGACGGCGATGTCGCGCGCGCTTAGCTGTGTTTCAACGGCTGTTTCCAACGGAATGCGGGTGACCAACGCGAAGCCGGACCCAGCGATGTCGTCCAGGCGTTTACCGTTGTCCAGCAGCGCATTCGGGCACATTTTTCCGGCGAGTTGTCCGGGCCGGCGGGTGCTGTGCACCAGGGCAGAGCGGCGCAGAGCCGGCGTGGTGGAGTCGACGATCTTCTTGCGCAATCCCGGAATGACGCCGACACGCGGCAATACCGTGCGTCGGGTCGCATCACCGAGCCGGCCGCCCCCGGTCATCGCCCAGCCAACGCTGAGCGCCAAGCGAATCAGGGCCCTGCAGTGCGGTTTACGTTCTTGCTGATACGTGTCGAGGGTGTCGGCGGGAAGGGTACCGTTGCGCACCGCTGCGATCTTCCAGCTCAGGTTGAACGCATCGCGCAACCCGGCGCACATGCCCTGGCCGATGAATGGGGGAGTGAGATGTGCGGCGTCACCGAGGAGGAAGATGTTGCCGCGGCGCCACCGATCGGCGATCTGGGCACGGAAGGTGTACTCCGTGACACGTAACAAGGTCATTTCGCTGTCGGCGAGATGCCGGGTCCACGGAGCGATGAGCGGGCGCAGCGTGTCCAGTGTGTCGAAGTCGCAGGCGCTTTCGCCTTCCAGCAGGCGAAACTCCCAGCGGTAGCGGGAATCTCCGATGCGCATGTAGGTTCCGGCACGAGCCGGGTCGCACATCTGATAGACACCGTCCCACTGCCGCAGGTCTGCATCGGTAGCGACATCGACCACCAACCACCGCTGCTCGAAGTTCAGATCCCGCATAGTGGAGCCTATTTGAGCTCGAACGATGCTGTTGGCGCCATCGCAGCCCAACAGGTAGTCGGCATCGATCTGGTGAACGGTGCCGTCGGTCCGGTCGGTGAAAGTGACGCGTGCACCACTGCCGTGGGCTGCGATCGCGGTAACATCCGCATTTCCGCGTAGTTCGGCGTTCGGGTAGCGCTCGAGGTTGGCCCGCAACAGCGTCTCCAACTCCGGTTGGTCGAACATGTTCGCCTGCGGGTAACCGTGCACGTTCTGGTTAGGGTCACGGTGAAATTCGGCCAGCACGTTGAAGTGATCGTCCAGCAGCCGCAGTCCGAGCGTCGGCCGCGAGATCGCCGCGAACTCCGCGGCAATGCCCAAGCGCGCGATGACCCGGTAGATCTCGTCGTCCAGGTGCACAGCACGCGGCTGCGGATATACCCCGGGCCAACGTTCGAGAATCAGGCTGTTGACTCCGTACTGCGCCAACAGAGTAGCGGCAGTGATGCCGGTTGGACCGGCGCCCACGATGACGACCGGGATATGACGAATCTCCTTGGCGTTCATGCGTATCGCACGGTGTTGCGCTGCATCCCCAGGTCGATGGCCCCGTCGTCGGTGGCTACCGAGGCCTCGACGACGTCACCGTGCTGCAGATACTTCGGATTGCCGGATTGACGCTTGAAGAAGGCCTTCCACTTCACCGCCGGCGGCATCAGGTTCCCGATGATTTCCAGCGGCTTCGGCGGGGCGCTCAGCGCGGTGCCGACCGGCGTCCCGGTGAGTATCAGGTCTCCCGGCGCGAGTTCCTGGAACTGAGCGAGCGACCGCAGCGCCTGTAGCGGGCGGTACAGCATGTCACCCTCGACGAGCGCGTTCTGCCGCTCCTCACCGTTGACCCGCAGCCGCAGGCGCAGATCGCCGAAGCGCTTGAGCTCATCGGCGCTGAGTAGCACCAATCTCGGACCGACTGGTGTGAACGTCGGATAGGACTTTGCTTCGTAGAACTGGGTCTGCGGCAGCTGGATGTCACGTGCCGACACGTCATTCGTGACAACCAGACCGGCAATGAAATCGGCGAGGTTGGCGTCGGAAATCTTGGTGCCGACCGGAATCGGGCGCCCGATTACCAGCCCGATCTCGACTTCGTAGTCGAGTAGCCGAACATGTGCGGGCTTGACGATGTCGGCGGAGGGACCGCAGATCGAGGCGGATGCCTTGCGGAAGAACGTCAGCGGAATCGATGCTGGATCCATCCCCGCGTCCTTGACGTGTGACCGGAAGTTCGTCATCTGCGCGACGACCCGACACGGTCGGGTCAGCGGCGCGATGAGATCCAAGGTCTCGACGGGCACCACATCGCTGGCCAGGGCTGCGGCCTCGATCGCGGCGTGGTCGGAAAGCAGTTGCGCGGTGCTGGTCGCGGTGGTGGCGATCCTGGCGGCGCCGGCGGCGGTCTCGACCCACCAGCCGTCGTCGGTGTGCAGTACGGATATGGTCATGCGGAAGGCACTTTCAGTAGGCCGCGCAGGCGGGTGAAGTCGAACTCATTACTTTGGCGGAGCGCACCGATCATCGAAACCACCTCGTGGCGTGCTGATTTGGGGTCGGTGCCGAGAAAGTCTCGGGTCGCGGGGGGTCCCCACTGGGCCAAACCCGAAGCGGTCAACGGCGCCCAGCCCGGTTCCAGGGTGTTGTCGAACATGTCGCCGTCGGTGAAGTGTTCGACCAGGAAACCGTCCGGGTCACGCCAGTAATCGAAGATTTGACTGCCTTGAATGTGTCTCCCTATTCCCCACGAGCGCACATAGCCCCGATCTTTGAGGTATTCGCCGCCGGCCGCCAAGGCATCGAGGTCGCTGACCTGATATGCCGAATGCAGGTAGCGGTTAGAGGGGCCCAAGGCCAACGCCAGGGTGTGGTGATCGGCCGGGGTCGACCCACGATCGCATCGGATGAAGCTCATGGTCGGGCCGCGCTCACGCTGCCCTGCGAAGTACTGGAAATCGCTGACGATCATCCCGAGGTTGTCGAGGTACCAGTTCAGCGATCGCAGATACTTCGTCGACTGCATAACCAGGTGCCCCAGTCGCTGCACCTGTGCCGGTGCCCGGCTCGGACGCTGAGGGTCGTTGATTCGCAGAGTTTTTGAGCCGAAGTTGAACATCGGCGGCTGTTGACCGGGCAATTCCGGCAGTTCGTGCATACCGGCAACCACCCGCACCCGCGTGCCCGTGGGGTCCCGCAGATCGACCGACAGCCCACCGATGGCTTCCGGCAGTGGACGGGTAGCGGCACCGGACTTATCGGCAAGGCGCAGCACGTCCACCTCTTCGCAGGCTCTGAACGCCACCGCGGTGAATCGCGAGCGCCGGCCGCGTCGCACGATTACGCACGGCGCGCCCGCGTCGGTACCGCGTAGCGCGATCTCGTCGGCTCCGCGATGGGCGGTCTGGAACCCGAATGCCTGCGCGAACGCCTCGCAACGGGTGAGGTCAGGCTTCTCGAACTCCAGCCACGCGAGGTCGGCGACTTTGATCACCGGGTTTCGGGATCGGCCGCAATGGTCGTCGGGGCGGCCACCTTGCTCGCTGTGCAAGTCGTGGTGCGCATCCGCGGGGGATCCGATCACATTCATCACCGTCTCTCATCAGTAACTGACGAAATCGTCACATACTTGGATGTCGCAAGTCAACTGTTCTGACGAATTCCTCAAATCGGAGGCATACTGCTCTAGTGACGATGTCAGGTGAGGGCCCCAGCCGCCTGGAGCGGCGTAAGCATCGCACCCGCTCGGCCCTCATCAAAGCCGCGCAACGACTGATCGCCGAGGGCAAGGTCAACGTGCCCGTGCTGGAGATCACCCAAGCCGCAAACGTGGGAATGGGGTCGTTCTACAACCACTTCGAGAGCAAAGAGCAGCTCTTCGAGGCTGCGGTGGCCGACGTGCTGGATGCGCACGGAGCGCTGCTTGACCGGCTGACCGAAGCGATTGAAGATCCGGCGGAGACGTTCGCAACCAGCTTCCGGCTCACCGTCTGGCTTTTCCGTCAGCGGCCGCGGGAGAGCGAGATCCTGCTGGCCAACGGCGTGGAGTTGTTATGGTCGGATCGGGGTCTGGCGCCTCGCGCGCTGCGAGATATCAAGGCGGCCGCGGAGGCCGGGCGGTTTGACACCGACGACCCCGAGTTCGCATTGGCGATGGCCGGCGGTGCGCTGCTGGGCCTCGGTGCGTTGTTGCGCAACGACCCGGAGCGTGACGGCGCGCTGGCGGCGGACAAGGCGACCGAAAACGTGTTGCGGTTATTCGGACTCTCCGCCGAGGAGGCGCACGCCGTCTGTCAGCGGTTGTTGCCGGACTTCGCCGCCGATTAGCGGTCGCGCGCATGGTCGGTAAAAGTGACATAGTCAAGGCCCCGCATGAGCGTCGAAAGGATCGGGCATGCCCACGATCACCACCAACGATGGCGTCGAAATCTTCTTCAAAGACTGGGGGTCTGGTCGGCCTTTGGTGTTCAGTCACGGCTGGCCGTTGTCGTCCGACGACTGGGACGCTCAGCTGTTGTTCTTCCTGGGGCACGGCTACCGGGTGATCGCCCACGATCGGCGCGGACACGGGCGGTCGGCCCAAGTTGGCGACGGACACGACATGGATCACTACGCCGACGACCTCGCCGCGGTGGTGGAGCATCTGGATCTGCACGACGCGGTGCATATCGGGCATTCGACCGGAGGCGGCGAGGTGGTGCACTATCTGGCCCGCCATGGCGAGAGCCGTGCCGCGAAAGCTGTTCTCATCAGCGCGGTTCCGCCGCTGATGGTCAAGACCGAGGCCAACCCCCTCGGCCTGCCCAAGGAGGTGTTCGACGACTTGCAGGCACAGTTGGCCGCGAATCGTTCCGAGTTCTACCGAGCGCTGCCATCGGGCCCCTTCTACGGATTCAATCGGCCCGGTGTCCAGTCCTCTGAAGCCAGCATCGCCAACTGGTGGCGTCAGGGGATGATGGGTGGCGCCAAGGCGCACTACGAAGGGATCGTGGCATTCTCCCAAACCGACTTCACCGCAGCGCTGGGGAAGATCGCCGTGCCCACACTGGTGATGCACAGCAAGGATGACCAGATCGTGCCCTATCAGGCTGCAGGCCCGTTGTCAGCCAAGCTGTTGCGCAACGGAGTTCTGAAGACCTACGAGGATCTGCCGCACGGGATGATCACCACGCACGCCGACACGATCAATGCCGACCTCTTGGAGTTTCTGCAGAGTTAGCGCTCAGCGAGCCCGGGCCAGCTGTGCCCTGGCCACGATGACCGGCACGTGCGTCAACAGCGCCAGACCCGCGCCATCGGAACCGGGCAGCATTTCGGCGAACCCGCTGCTGCCACCGCTGCCGACCACCACGAGCTGCGCTGTCCTGGCACCATCCACCAGTTCGGGGGTCGGATCGTCGCGTGTGACAGCCTGTTGGACCGCGACATCCGGATAATGTTCGCTCCACCCGGCCAGCAACTCCGCCGCGCCCTCGTCGTCGAGTGCCTGCACGGCAATGAGCCCCACTCCCCGGATCGCGGCTTCGTTGAACGCGATCGCGATCGCCGATTGCGCTTCCGGCGAGCCGTCGTTGCCCACCAGCACCGGGGCCGCGAGGCTTTCTGAAGTCAGTCGGACGTCGTCGTGGACGACGACGACCGGGCAGCGTGCGTGGTGGATCAGTGTCGAGCTGAGCGAACATAGCTGACGTCGCTGCGGTGCGCCGGCGCCCAGGCAGCCCACCACCACCAGCTCGGCATGCTCCGACAGGTCGGCCAAGGCAAAAACTGCTGTAGCGCAGGGCATTTCGCACCGCACGCGGACCTGTGTGCCGACGATCCGCAGGGCCTCGTCGAGCACGAGTTGTCCGCGCTCACGCTGGCTGCGTGTCCGGGCGGCGTGAACCAGGGTGAGCGGAACGTCGCGCAACGCCGCGTCGTGGGCGGCCCACTGGATCGCGATATCGGAACCCGGCGAGCCGTCCACGCCCACGACGATTCCGAGATGCGTACTGCGGTTCGCCATGCCACCGCTCCTTCCGCTTCGCCTCGGAGGTTAGGTAGCCGACGACGTCCGCGGATGGGCCATAGGTCACTGATGCAATGGTCTTCTGGCCCTAACGCCGACCAGTGCCGATCCGGTAAATAACAGCAGCGCACGAACCCATGGAAACCGGCCGTCGGGGGCGAAGCCGTCGGCGGCAAAGCATGCCAGGGCATAAGTCGTCAGGGCCGCTCCGGTCAGCAGCACCAGGGCGGTCCAGCTTTCGGGGACTGGCGCAGTGAGCATGGGCAGGGGCGCGGCAAACAATCGTCGACCCCAGAACAACAACGCTATCTCGACCGCCGTGACCACGACCAGGATGCCGATCCACTCGATGCGGAAGAGCCACCAGGCCGCGGTTCCCTCCGCTGGCTGCGGAAACAGCCCAGCCGGGTAGCCCACGACGGCTACCAGTACGACAGGCACCATGTGCCACAGGTACAGCGCCATCACGTTGTCGTTGACGATGGACACCACCCGCCGCAATCGCGGGGGTCGGAGGGCTCGGTTGAGGGCTGGAACCAGGGCCGTGCCGATCCCTATCTGTGCGCAGCCGAAGGCCAGCAACGCGACAGTTGGTGGCGTTGTGTTCTGCACCTGCTGGCCGGGAACGCCGATCATGCTCACCGGGTAATGCCCCCGGCCGACCAACAGGGCCAGCGCGATTCCCGAACCCGCGGCCAGCACGACAGGCCTGAGTCCGGCCAACTGGCCAGACTGCCAAGCGATTCCGAGTTGATAGAACGCTCCCCAGCACAACAGGTAGTTCAACAGACCGACGTGTGGCACGTGGTACACCACGGTGGCGACGTCGACGACAACTGCCCCGACGCCAAGTGCGACAGGTGCCCACAGGCCGCAACGGCGTTGCGCGGCAAGCGCGATGGGTGTCGACGACACCACTACGACGTAAACCGCGAGAAACCACAACTGCATGGCCACGGCCCAACCCGCATACTGCACCACGGCGCCGGCCATACCGGTGATGCGCAGGACGGCCACTACACCCAGAATCACTGCGACGTATACCGCCGTGGGGCCCAGGACCCGCGCCAGCCGGTGCCGCAGCCAGTCCTCGCGCGAGATGTCGTCGCGGCCGCGCCGGTGCTCCCACGACACCGCGGTGGCATACCCGGCGACCATAAAAAACGTCGGAACGGCTTGGAAACCCCACGTCAACCATTGCGTCCAGGGCTGGTCGACAAGCGGATTCTGGCGGCCGAAGCGTCCGTCGCGGTAGGTCACCGACGACGCCAGCCAATGCCCCAGCACGATCAGGATCACCCCTGATGCCCGCAGGAAGTCCACCGCGACATTGCGTGCCGGTCGAGTGGCATCCCGATGGTCCATCAGCGCGAGGGTACCCGGCTCAATGACGGCATGAGACCAGCGCGGCTCGCAGATCTGACAGTCGGGCGACTCGGACTTGGCGCCATGGGGATGTCGGGGGCGTACGCCGGCGCCGGTAGCGACGACGCCGAGTCGATTCGCACGGTGCACCGCGCCCTCGATCTCGGCGCGACGTTGATCGACACGGCAGAGGTGTATGAACCCCCTAGATGAACGAGGAGCTGCTCGCCCGCGCGTTACGCGGCCGCCGAGACGGCTGGTGCTGGCCAGCAAGTCCGGCATGATTTCGCACACCGGCCGGCACCGGCCGCGACAGCAGTCCCGCCAATATCGTTGCCGCACTTGATGGGTCATTGTGACGGCTGCAGACCGACCACATCGACCTCTACTACCAGCATCGCCTGGACCGCGACACCCCGATCGAGGACACGGTCGGAGCTCTCGCGGAATTGGTGCGAGTCGGCAAGATCCGGTACATCGTTCTCCCGGAGGTGGGCGCCCAGGCATCCGGCGCGCCCACGCCGTGCACCCGATCACCGCGGTGCAATCCGAATACTCGTTATGGACGCGCGACCCCGAAGACACGGTGCTGCCCGCTCTTCGCGAACTGGGCATCGGGTTCGTCGCCTACTCGCCGCTTGGACGGGGCTTTCTCACGGGGACCATACGGTCCACCGAAGGGCTTCCGGACACCGATTACCGCGTGACGAACCCGCGCTTCGCCGCCGGGAATTTCGAGCACAAGCTGCGCAGCGCCGGTGAATTGCGCGCTATCGCCGGCGACGTCGGCGCCACGCCGGCGCAGGTCGCGTTGGCGTGGCTGTTGGCGAAAGGACTCTCAATGACGATGTCAAGCCGCCGATTCGGTGATTGGGGGTGAGTCGGGTTGCCAGGTGCGGTTGTCGCGGATGAGGGCGTAGAGGACGTTGGTGCGGCGTCGCGCCAGGCAGATGGTGGCCGGGATCGGTCGTTTGGCTTCGTCCCGTTTGCGCTGGTAGTAGGCCTTCGAGTGCGGGTCGCAGCGGATTGCGGTGAGCGCGGACATGTACATGACCCGGCGCAGTCGGCGGCTGTAGCGCTTCGGGGTGTGCAGGCGTCCGGTGCGTTTTCCCGAGTCGCGCGAGACTGGGGCCAGCCCGGCCCAGGCGGCGAGTTGGTCGGCCGATTCAATCGGGGCGGGATCACCGACCGCGGCCAGGAATTCGGCGCCGAGCCGAAATCCCATGCCGGGCATGCTGGTGATCACGTCGGCGAGTGGATGGCGGCGAAATCGGCCCTCGATGTGCGGCCAGTCCTTTCAAGCCGCACCACCAGGCCGGCAACCAGACATGCAGCCACACCCGACCCACCCGGGTCACAGCACAACGTAACAACACGAAGTAACTGCACCTACGAACTTAAGGACCTGCCATCGTTCCCATCCCGGGCGCCAAGCGCGTTGTCCGCCTTGAGGAGAACGTCGGAGCCGACGCCGTCGAACTGTCCGCCGGGCACATGGCCCGGCTCGACCGTCTGACGCCGGCAGCAGGCGAGCACCACAGCGCCGCGCAGCTGCAATGGATTGACCGCGACTAAATCTTGCGCACCAGGGCCACCGCGCGCACGTCTTCGCCGACGGTGAAGTCGATGCGCACCGCGTCGCCGCTGCGTTCGGATCGGATGGTCAACGGTTCGCCGTACTTGATCGGGCTGCGGTACTCCAGCACGGCCCGATACGGGTTGTTCTCCAATTCGGGGAACTGCGCCAGGATTTCGTGCACGCCGTGCCAGTAGATGGTGTTGTTGACGTGTTCGAAAAGGTCGATGTCTGTGCGGCGCAGCGGAAATGGAGTGTCGGTGCCGGTTTGGACGTGTTCTGTCACCCACGGCCGCCACTTGAGCCGGTGATTGTCGGTGGTGCTGCCGAAGCGTTCGACGCAGTGGTCGGTGAGCCGCGACGGGGTCAAGGTGTCCTTGTTCATGCAGATCCAGAAGCCCTGCGTCTCGATGCGGCCGCCCCGGTCACCCTCGAGCTGCACCCGCATGTCGCACCACCTACTGGACAGCCCCGCGCACCAGCGGCGGAAGGTGATGTCACTGGGGATTTCGATCGGTTCCAACACGTCGATCACGGTGCGCAGCACGATCCAGTGCGGGTGAACTTCGGCCAGTTCCGCATCGGCCAGATGCTCGGCTCCCACTTCCTGGATGTAGCGGGCGACGCCATCCAGGCGCAGTCGGCGCTGCTCGTCGATATCCGAGGTGGCCAGCCGCCAACCAGTTTGGTAGACGTAGCCCTCGTCGGGAACATCGACAAGCGGTGCGTCGACCTCATGGTTGTGCGGCAAGGGGTCTCCTTTTCATGCGTCACTGAGCAGCTTTTCTAGCTGCTCGCTGGCCGTGTCCAACTTCTTCTGGAACATCGACACGACTCGATCGCGCAGCCGCGGCTTGTGCGACAGCGGTGGCAGCAGCTCGGCGAGCAGGTTCAGCCGCGCTGAGCTGAGCCAGTCCGTCAGGTCGGGATCATCGAGCCAACGTGCGAAATTACGCAGGTCCGAGTGCGTCAAGCGCAGCCAGTCGACATCACGGTCCGGGTGCGGAATCGGTGCGCAGAGCTCGTTTTTCAGCGCATCTCCGTCGTAGGCGAACTCCACGTGGGCGATGAACGCGGCGCTGAACACCTGCTGACAGCCGCGCACCGCCTGCAGGGTCAGTTGGTCGCCATCGAAGACCGGTACGGCGGGCCGTTCGGGTGCCCCGTCAGCGGTGCAGTCGATGTAAAGGGCCGACGGCGAGGTAGTGACGGACCCCTCGTCCAGCACGATTGCGGTCGGCTCGATGCGCTGGACGTGACCCATCCTGACCACATCGTCGATGCGGCGCAGTTGCTCGAACTCGGGTTCTGACACAGTCGCGCAGCGGTACATCCGGGGGCGGACCGAGGGGTCGAGGCGCAGCAACGTGCCGGCCGCTTCCAATCGGTCGAACAGGTCCTCGATCGAGGTGGCGGCCTCGATCGCTTCCAGGGTCGCGCCGTAGTTGTCGCGGAACCGTTTGATGAAGGTGGGGCCCGGCTGCAGGGTTGCCCGGTCCATCAGCCAGGAGTCGCGCGGCTTGATCCAGGTCAGTCGGTCGGGATCGACGTCGTGCCGCAGCAACCACAGGCACACATCCATGCCTGTCTTGCCCGCGCCGACGATCACGTACCGGTCCCGCGCGGCGAACTTGGGCAGGTCGTTCGGGGGAATGCAGTCGATCCCCGGGGCGACGGCATAGGGTGCCGGCCGCATGGACGGGACGATGGCACGCAGGTAGGTGGAGTCGACGACGCGCCGGCGGACGTTGACGACGTACTCGGCGCCGGAGAGGGTGCGAAACCGGCCGCCGCCGAGGTACTCCGACATCGGAAAGTACTCGACGCGACCCGTCGGCAGGAACTGCTGCTGCATGACCGCGTCGAAATAGGCGCAGACCTCTCCGACCGGCGCGAGTTCGTTGAGCCCCTGATTCCAGCCCACGATGTCGATGGTGTTATTGCCCAGTGGCCGTGAGTTCACGCCGTAGTACGCCGAGGGCTGATGCAGACGTACGAACGGGTAGGCGGTGGTCCAGTGTCCCCCCGGTTGATGGGCCCGGTCGACGATGACGACCCGCGCCTCCGACTCGGTGAGGACGGTGTCGCTGAACGCCATCCCCATGGCACCGGCGCCGATGACGAGGTAGTCGGTGTCCAAGCTGTGGACACTCATCGCGGCTGCTCTTTCATGCGCCCACGATAGTGCCTGGAATTAGGCAAGTATTCGGCTACCCACCCGGTAAGTTCGCTGGGATGGGAGCCGATCTCACCGTCGCAGTGGCCGACGGTGTCGCCCTGCTCACCCTGGACCGGCCGGAGCGGCGCAACGCCTACACCGCACGGATGGGCGCGCTGCTCAATCAGGCATACCGGGACTGCGACAACGATGACGAGGTGCGTGCGATCGTGCTCACCGGCGCGGGGGACACGTTCTGTGCGGGGGCCGACTTCGCCGCTCCGACAAACCCTTTCGATTCGCCGTCGGGTGACGCGTTCACCGCGTCGCCGACCGAGCCCGCGGCATTCGAACTGCGCACCCCGGTGATCGCGGCGGTCAACGGCCATGCCATCGGGATAGGACTGACCATCGCACTGCAAGCCGACATCCGGATCGTCGCCGAGGACGCCAAATATGCTGTGGCCCAGGTGCGGCGGGGTGTCCTGGGAGACTGCATGTCGCATTGGACGCTGCCACACCTGGTGGGCGGCGCCGTTGCGGCGGAGTTGCTGTTGACCGGCCGCACCTTCGACGGGCGGGAGGCGGTCGCTCTCGGGGTGGCCGCCCGGGCGTTGCCGGGACCGCAGGTGCTGGATTGCGCGATGACGATCGCGCGCGACATCGCCGTCAACGTGGCGCCCATGTCGGCGGCGCTGAGCAAGCGGCTGCTCTGGGACGCCATGGGCAACGGGTACACGGCCCGCCAGGTCGCCGACCTGGAAACACAGTTGCACCATCGGGTGATGGGGGCGCCGACGCGCGCGAGGGCGTCCAGGCGTTCCTGCAACGCCGCCCGCCACGCTGGACCGGGTCAGTGGCACGGGAGTGGCAACCGCTGCCCGAGATGGGGGGCGACCGATGACCAGCTGGAGGAGCCGGGCGATGCCCGCACTGCTTCGCCTCACCGGGAGGCACCGACCGTACGCAGGTGCGGACGCCGCCCTCGCGCACCTGCAACAGCGCGCCGCGCATCCTCAACCCTTCGGCCCGCCACCGCGGTTGCGGCCCAAGGTGGACATCAGCTTGCAGCATCGGTCGAGTTGGCCGATCTACACGTTGACACCCCTGGCCTCGACACCCGAACTCACCGTGATCTATCTGCACGGCGGTGCATGGGTCAACGAAATCACCAGTCAGCATTGGCAATTGGCAGCGCAGATCGCGCACCAGGCGGGCGCCACGGTGATCGTTCCGATCTATCCCTTGCTGCCGTCGGCCACCGCGGCCGACGTGGTACCCGCGATCGTCGAGATGGCGGTCCAGTACGCCGATGTCTACCTGGCCGGCGACTCCGCCGGCGGCCAGATCGCTCTGTCCGCGGCGCTCTTGCTGCGCGACGGACACGGCGTGGCCCTTCCCGGGACCGTGCTCATCTCGCCGGTACTCGACCTGTCGCTGCGCAACCCGGCCATCGCATCGGTCGAGCCGGCGGACCCGTGGTTGGGACGCGAGGCGCTGCAGTTCTTCGCCGACCGCTGGCGCGGCGACCTCCCGCTCGACGATCCGCGGGTCAGCCCGCTCGCCGCGGATCTGACCGGACTGGGCCCGCTGACCGTATTCAGCGGCACCCGAGACATTCTGAATCCCGATGCGCGACTGTTGGCCGAGAAGGCCGCAGCCGCGGGCGTCGACATCGAGTATCACGAGCAGGCGGGCTTGCTGCATGTGTACCCCTTGACCCCCACCCCGGAAGGCCGTGCCGCGCGGCGGATTATCGTCGAGCGGATCGGTGGCGCAACCGAATCGACGAGGAGGTAGTCGGCCATGGGTATCCCCGACCGTCAGCAGGCCATGGTGATGAACGGACCCGGCATAGCACCGGTCGCCGTGGAACGCCCCGTCCCCGAACCCGGATCGGGACAGGTGTTGGTCAAGGTCAACGCCTCGAGCCTGAACTTCCACGACAACGTCAACCTGATGGGTCTGCTACCCGGGCCCTGGCCACGGGTGCCGATGAGCGACGGAGCGGGCGAGGTGGTCGCCGTCGGCGCCGACGTCGCAGACCTGCGTGTCGGGCAGCGGGTGATGGGCGCCTTCAACCCCGGGTGGCAGGACGGTCCGCCGACACCGGAGAACAAGCGCGAATTGCCGGGCGACAGCTGCGACGGGTGGTTCCAGCAATACCGCGTCGCCGAGGCCACCGGTGTGGTCCCGACACCCGAACATCTCAGCGACGTCGAGGCCGCCACGATCCCGTGCGCGGCGGTGACGGCCTGGGCCGCCCTGACGGAGGCCAGTATCGGTGCGGGCGACGTGGTGGTGACGCAGGGCACCGGTGGGGTGTCGCTGTTCGCCGTGCAACTGGCTGCCGCGCTGGGAGCCACCACCATCCTGACGTCGTCGTCGGACGACAAGCTCAAGATCGGGTCCGCTTTGGGCGCAACGCATCTCATCAACTACCGCACCACCCCGGGGTGGGACGCGGAGGTGAAGCGGCTTACCGACGGCCGCGGCGCCAACCTCGTTGTGGAACTCGGGGGACCCGCCACCCTGGCGCAGTCGCTGCACTCGACCCGGATGGCCGGAACGATCGCGGTGATCGGTGTACTCAGTGGATTCGACATGACGCCCATCGCGGTCGGCGAAGTGATGCTGAACAACCTGCGCATCATCGGGATCACGGTCGGCAGCGTGCGCACTCACCGAGAAGTGTGCCAGGTGATCGCCGAGTCTGAAATAAAACCGCACATCAGTCACGTCTTCGGCTGGGAAAAGCTCGATGAAGCGCTGCGGGTGATGCGGGCCGGCGCACATGTCGGCAAGATCGCCCTCACCATCCCGTGACCCCCGAGCAGCGGTACTTCGACCTCGGCAGCTACCACCGCCGGGTCGAGACCGTCGCTCCGCAGGCACAGCTCTGGTTCGACCGCGGCCTGGTGTGGGCCTATGCCTTCAACCACGAGGAGGCGGTCCGCTGCTTCGAGCGCGCCTTGCAACACGATCCCGATCTGGCCATCGCACGGTGGGGGATCGCCTATTCGGTCGGGCCCAACTACAACAAGGCTTGGGAAGCCTTCGACCCGGTTGAGCTGGAGTCTTCCCTGTCGCGTGCCCGTGCGGAACTCGCGAATGCCAGTCAGGGCCGCGCCAGTGCCGTCGAACGCGGGTTGGTCACCGCTTTGCAAGCCCGCTTCCCGTCCCACGACCTCGACGCAGGGCGCCTTGCCTACGCCGATGCGATGGCGGCGCTGGCCGCGGCCCATCCCGACGACATCGACGTGCAAGCCCTGGCCGCCGACGCGCTGGTCAATGTCACGGCCTGGGCGCTGTGGGACACCACCACCGGCGCGCCCGCCGAGGGCTCGCGCGTGCGGGAAGCCCGGCGGATCCTCGAGCACGCGCTGGCCCGCCCGCAGGGGCGTACCCACCCGGGCATCCTTCATCTCTACCTGCACACCATGGAAATGTCGCCGACGCCCGAGGTGGCCCTACCGGCGGCGGACCTGCTGCGTGGCCTGGTTCCCGACGCGGGTCACCTGCAGCACATGCCGAGCCACATCGACGTATTGTGCGGCGACTACCGCAGCGCGGTCTTGGCGAATAGTGCTGCGGTACAGGCAGATCGGCATTTCGTTGAGCGCGAGGGTCCACTGAATTTCTACTCGCTTTACCGTGCGCACGACCTGCACTTCATCGTGTACTCGGCGATGTTTCAAGGCCAGTCGCAGATCGCGTTGGGTGCCGCCGACGAGCTGGCCGCGCAGCTGACGCCTGAGTTGTTGCGGATCCAGTCTCCGCCGATGGCCGACTGGCTGGAGGCGTTCGTTCCGTTGCGAACCCACGTGCTGGTGCGATTCGGTCGGTGGGACGAACTGATTGCTCAACCACTGCCGGATGACCCAGACCTCTACTGCACCACCGCGACGACCGTGCACTACGGGCGCGGTGTCGCGTTTGCGGCCACCGGGCAGCTCTCCCGGGCGCACGCCGAGCGCGCCGCCTTCGCCGACGCCTATGCGCGGATCCCGGAATCTCGGTACGTGTTCAACAACACCAGCCGTGACATTCTCAAGGTCGCCGAAGCCCTGCTCGATGGTGAAATCGCCTACCGCGAAGGATCTTTCGACGAAGCCTTCGAACATCTGCGACGCGCAGTGCAGCTCGACGACGGGTTGCCCTACGACGAGCCGTGGGGCTGGATGCAACCCACCCGGCATGCCTACGGAGCGCTGCTGCTAGAGCAGGGCCGCGTCGAAGAGGCCGCCGCGGTGTACGCCGCCGACCTCGGTCTGGACCCGACGCTGGCGCGGTGTTGCCAGCACCCGGGCAACGTATGGAGCCTGCATGGCTATCACGAGTGTCTGCGACGGCTCGGGCGTTCCTCCGAGGCGACCATCGTCGGCCGGCAGCTCGGCCTGGCCGCCGCGCGTGCCGATGTGCGGATTCAGGCGTCCTGTGCGTGCCGACTCGACGTCGTGTCCTGCTGCGACGACTGAAGTGGAACTCACCATGGTTTCGCGCAGTTGACGTTTGCCGGTGGCGCTGCCGGGGCAGTTCTCATCGATGCCTACCGATGCCGACCAGCTGAGTAAAGACCCCACACCCGACAGCGCCGAGGATAATGCGTTCTTTCCCTCGCCCTATTCGTTGAGTGAGTACACCCAACCGAAGACCGATTTCGACGGCGTGCAGCACCCGAAGGCCTACACCGGCGGGCGGTGGAAGGTGCTGATGATCGCGGCCGAAGAGCGCTACGTGCTGTTGGAGAACGGCACGATGTTCTCCACCGGCAACCATCCCGTCGAGACACTGCTGCCGCTGCATCACCTGATCGAGACGGGTTTCGAGGTCGACGTCGCGACGGTCGCCGGTTATCCGGTCAAGTTGGAGTTGTGGGCGATGCCGAGCGAGGACGAGGCCGTGCTGGGCACCTACGAAGCGCTTAAGCCGAAGCTGAAGCGGCCCCTGAAACTGTCCGATGTGGTTGCAGATGCGCTCGGTCCGGATTCGGACTACCTCGCCGTGTTCATCCCCGGTGGTCACGGCGCGATGGTCGGCCTGCCCGAGAGTCTCGCGGTGGGCCAGACGCTGGGGTGGGCGCTGAAGAACGACAAGTTCATCGTCACGTTGTGTCACGGCCCCGCCGCATTGCTGGCGGCCGCGCAGGACAACCAGGAATCGCCCTTCAAGGATTACTCGGTATGTGTTTTCCCCGATGCGCTCGACGCCGGTGCGAACATCGAAATCGGTTACCTGCCAGGACGATTGACATGGCTCGTCGCGGAGGAGTTGGGCAAGCAGGGGCTGCGTATCTGCAACGACGACATGACCGGCAAGACGCACCAAGACCGAAAGCTCATTACTGGTGACAGCCCGCTGGCCGCGAACGAGCTCGGCCGCATCGCCGCCGATGCTCTGCTGGAAGCGGTTCGGTGACTGTACTGCTCTAATGTTCTGCGCATGACAGAGGAGTCAGCGCGCAATTTCGTCTCGCTGCCGGACGGGACGCAAGGCCCACTCTCCGCCCCCGGTGGACGGCTGCTGATCACCGGCATCGACGCCGCCGGCCGGTCGTGCGCGGCGCAGGACGGCCCGGTCACGCTGAATGGTTTTCCGGGGTACGAGGGCATCCTGTTCGCCGTGCTCTACGCGACGCCGTCTGCCCCCGCGATCTCCCCCGGGGGGCGGGCCGCCGACGCGCTCGACCTCGGGGTCCCGCCCAGCTCCGTCAACTGGAAGTTGATCGATTACGGCCCAGGCGTAGCGTTTTCGATGCACCACACCGACACCGTGGATCTCGACCTCGTGTTGTCCGGATCAGTCGAACTGGTCCTGGGCGACGGGGCGCATCCGTTGCAGGTCGGCGACGCGGCCGTCGTCACCGGCGTCGATCACGCCTGGCGGACCGGACCGGACGGGTGTCGGCTCTCGGTCATGTCGGTCGGGGTGTCCGCGGAGACCAGCTCGACCGCCACGTAGCTGGAACTCAGCGCCGGAGTCTGGGATAGCGGATCCACGGGTTCGCCGTCGATCAGCAGGTTGCGGTTCACTCCGAAGACGTGTGGTGCCGCCGCGCCCCGCGGGTCGAAGACCCGCGACCCCCAGCCGTGAGCCATGATGAGGAGCCCGCGCCGGGGCCGGTCGCTCAGCGAAGCCCGCACCTGCACCGCGCCGACGGGGGAGTGCACCCGCACCTGGTCGCCCTCGCCGATGCCGCGATCGGCCGCGTCGGCAGGGTGGATGAGCACGGCGCTGCCCTTCCCGCCGGGGTGCAGGCCCGGCAGGTCGTTCAGAAACGAGTTCATCGAATGCCGGTGGCGGCGGTTGCCGAGCTGGAACGGGTAGCCGTCAGGTGCCTCGGGTGGCGGTGCGGCGAGCAGCTCGCGGGCGCGGGCGACCAGGGCCGCGGGCGCGATGTGCACCCGCTTGTCGGGGGTGCGCAGCGCGCGGGCGAAGTGGCCGTATTCCCGGGGGCCCAGCACCATGCCGTGCTCGCTGGCCACCACGTCACGCCATTTGAGCTTGTGGCCGTTGACTTTTCGTGACATCGCGATCAGCAGCCGGTTGATCCAGCGCGGGGAGAATTCCAGTGCCGGGCGTCGGGTGACGCGGGCCAGCCGGCGACTGGTCCTGATGAACGCGTTGACGCCCTTCACCCCGAACAGCGGCCGATCCATGGCAACGGTCAGGTCGACGAATATCCGCCATGCCTCGCGCGATCCCTCGGGCGGTTCGACGGCGCGCCGGCCGTAGTGCACGTACGGCTCGTCGTGCAGATTGCTGGTCAGCGCGAGCAGGTCGTCGCGTTCCAGCCAGTGCACGCTGGGGAGCAACCAGTGCGCATGGCGGTGGCTTTCGCGCTGCACCATGTCGATGACCACCAGCAGGTCGAGCTGTGACAGGGCCTGATCGAGGGCGGAACCGTGCGGACCCGACACCACGGGGTTGCCGGCATCGATGAGCAGAGCGCGAATCTGTCCGGGGCCGGGTGTGGTGATCTGGGCAGGCAGCTCGCTCAACGCATGGGCGCCGGCCACCATCGGGCGGCCGGTGACCCGGCTGCGGTGATCGGACGGCTTGATGGCGCCCGCCAGCTTCAACGCGTCCAGATAGCCGGGTTCGAAGCGCCGGCCGCCAGGGCGGTCCATGCGTCCGGTGATGACATTGAGCACCTGGCCGAGCCATTCGCCTACCGTTCCGGTCAGGTGCAGCGAGACTCCGGTCCGCGTCACCACCATGGCGGCTGGCGCGGTGGCGAAGTCCCTCGCGGTGATTTCGATCTGCCGGCGGGGTACATCACATCGGCGGGCCAGGTCGTCCAGCTGGGCTTCGGCGACTAGCTCCCGAAGTGCCGTCATCCCGGTAGTCAAGTGCGCGCAATCCGTTCGGTGTTCGAGGCCTTCGTCGATGATGACCTTGACCATCGCCAGCAGCAGTGCCCAGTCCTGGCCCGGGCGCACCGCGATATGGATGTCGGCTTTGTCGGCGGATTCGGTGCGCAGCGGATCGACCACGACGATCCTGGCGCCCCGCCGCTGCCGCGTCAGTGCGCGCTGCCACCCGCCGGGTGCGCTTTCCAGCCAGTTCCAGGCGCTCACCGCTGGATTGGCGCCGACCAGGAGGAAGTAGTCGCAGTGGTCGATGTCGGAGACGGGCACCATGATCGACGACCCGTACATCGCCTCCGCGACGAAGTGCACCGCATTCTGGTCCACCGATCCCACCGCGTAACGGTTCTGGGTGCCCAAAGCATCCAGCCAACCGTTCAGGAACATGAGATTGGACGCCGAGTATCCGGCCGGATTGCCGTAGTAGGCCCCAACGGCATCGGGCCCGTCGGCCTCGATCAACGCCGTCATCCGCGCGGCGATGTCCGACATCGCCTCGTCCCAGGTCGATTGGACATAGCGATCGCCCACCCGCCGCATCGGAGACACAATCCGGCGCGGATGTTCGACCAGTTCGGCGGCATTGCGGCCCTTCGCGCAGAAGTCACGCCAACTGTGCGGGTTATGCTTGTCAGCCGAGATCTTGATCACTCGGTTGCCCTCGACGTGGACCTCGATACCGCAGGATGCCAGACAGTAGCGGCAGAAGGTGAACACCGTCTGAGCGTCCCCCGCGGGTTGTCCCATGCTCCGAGCGTTACACTCTTGTCCATATTTGTATAGCTCTGATGGGGGACTAGGTGGCCGTTTCACCGTCCAAGATGATCGATGCGCGTATCGCGGAAATGGGTGACTGGCGCGCCAGGACGTCGGCCCATCTTCGGACGCTGTTCAAGCGGGCCGATCCCGTTCGAGCTGACGCCGCGCACACCGTGTCAGAGCAGGGCGCCAAATGACCGGCAAACCGCGAGACATCCGCGAGTTGCTCGGCGATGCCGACGCCTACCGTGACGAGCTGTACCGGCGCTGGACGGGTCTGCTCAGCTACCGCTACATCGGGCGCAACCACTCGTCGATGAACCTCGGCGAAGCCGACAACACGGTGACGATTCGCCGCGACATGCGCAACGAGGCGGGCGGCATCATGGTTGCTCCGCTTGCGATCTCGTCGCCGGAGGGCTGTCAGACCGACATGGTGGCGGTGCCGAACCCGGTGATCGCCTCGGTGCAGATCGTCGATCCCGGTTACGACGTCAGGCGAATCGAGATCGTGGATTCGGGCATCGTCCACCAGGGCCGCATGATGGGCTACGGACGGTGCAAGATCGTCGACGCCGACAACCCGGATCGGGTGATCGCCTTCAACGAGGGCCAGGGCGCGATCATCGGCGTACCGCCGGAAGGCCTTGACCGGATGGATGTTTCGGGCACCGAGCTGGTCGTCGAGGATTCGCCCGACCTGCCGCCGTTGTGGGGCGCTTTCGGCGCCGCCAAGCGCGCGGACGGGCATTGGATGTTGCCCGCGTTGAGTGCCGAATACGCCTCACCGGACGCGGCCCTGCACATCGGGCCGCAACACGTCGTGCTGGAGACCGCGGCGACCGATCTCGCCGCCGAGCTCGCCGGGACGCGCCGGCTGCAGGTCGTCAGCTGGCATGTGATGTTCATGTCCCGCGGCAAGGTGGGACCGTTCCGGGTCGAGGGCACCGCGCATGCCGGCAGGTCTGGACGGGTCGGCGTGCGCATGTTGCTGCACGACGAGGGCAATACCGACAAGGCGGTCACGTCGGCCGCGGCGGTTTTTGACGTCGTGGGCTGAATCCTGTCGCCACTCGCGCGTCAGGCCGTGGTCAGCGTATCCGTTTTGGCAGCGTCCTCGCTCGGCTTCGGCCACGGTGACGGCTTCGGTCGCTGCCGCACGCGTTGCGGCCACCAGAACCACTTGCCCAGCAGTGCGGCGATCGACGGTGTCATCAGTGACCGGACCACCAGCGTGTCGAACAGCAGACCCAAGCCGATGGTCGTGCCCACCTGGCCGATCACGATGAGCTCGCTGACCGCCATCGTCATCATCGTGAAGGCGAACACCAGTCCCGCCGAGGTGACCACCGACCCGGTCCCGCCCATGGCTCGGATGATGCCGGTGTTCAGGCCGGCGTGGATCTCCTCCTTGAACCGGGACACCAGCAGCAGGTTGTAGTCCGCGCCGACGGCCAGCAGGATGATGACCGACATCGCGAGCACCATCCAGTGCAGTTCGATGCCTATCAGGTGTTGCCAGATGAGCACCGAAAGCCCGAAAGATGCACCGAGAGAAAGCAATACCGTGCCCACGATCACCGCCGAAGCCACCACGCTCCGGGTCAGGATCAGCATGATGATGAAAATCAGGCACATTGAGGCGATTCCGGCGATCAGCAGGTCGTAGTTGCTGCCTTCCTGCATGTCCTTGAAGGTGGCCGCGGTGCCGCCGAGGAGGATCTTGGAGCCCTCCATCGGGGTGCCCTTCAGGGCCTCATAGGTGGCTTTCTTGATCGCGTCGATGTGCGAAATGCCTTCTGCGGACATCGGATCGCCGTCATGGCTGACGATGAACCGCACGGCGTGGCCGTCGGGGGAGATGAAGTTCTTCATGCCCTTCTTGAACTCGGGGTTGTCGAACGTCTCCGGCGGCAGGTAGAACGAGTCGTCGTTCCTGGACGCGTCGAACGCACGCCCCATGGCCGAGGAATCGCGCTGCGCCCGCTGTTGCTGCTCCAGCAGACCCTTCTGGGTCGAATACATGGTCAGCATCATCGTCTTCATGTTCTTCATGTTCTGGATCATCTCGGGCATCAGTGCCACCATCTTCGGCATCAGCGTGTCGAGGTGATCCATCACCGGCATCAGGCTCTGGATGTCGTCGGTCATGGTGTCGACACCGTCCAGGGCATCGAAGACCGACCGCAACGAGAAGCACACCGGAATGTCGTAGCAGTGCTTCTCCCAATAGAAGTAAGAGCGGATCGGCCGGAAGAAGTCTTCGAAATCGGCCATGTGGTCGCGTAGTTCGGCGACGTCGATGGTCATCGCATGCATCTTGCCGACCATCACGTGCATGTCGGCGGCCATCTGCGTGGTGATGCTCTGCATCTGCTCCATGCTGTTGATGGTCGTCTGCATCTCGTCGGATTGCTTGAGCATGTCGGCGATCTGGTCTTCTTGATACTTCTGGGTCATCTCCTGGGAGACGCCCTGCATGCTGATCTGGAACGGGATCGAGGTGTGCTCGATCGGCTTGCCCTCGGGACGGGTGATGGCTTGCACCCGACTGATTCCGGGCACCCGGAAGATCGCCTTCGCGATCTTGTCGATGACCAGGAAGTCGGCGGAGTTGCGCAGGTCGTGATCGCTTTCGATCATCAGCAACTCGGGATTCATCCGGGCCTTCGAGAAATGCCGGTCGGCGGCCGCATAGCCGGCGTTGGCCGGCAGGTCCGCGGGCAGGTAGTTGCGGTCGTTGTAGTTGGTCCGGTACCCCGGTAGCGTCAGCAGGCCGACCAGCGCGATCCCGATCGTCATCACCAGAATCGGGCCGGGCCAGCGCACGACGGCGGCGCCGATCTTGCGCCAGCCGCGAATTCGCTGGGCGCGCTTGGGTTCCAGAGTCTGGCGGAAGCGCGAGGCCACCGCGATGACCGCGGGCCCGAGAGTCAGGGCGGCGAGGACCACCACGACCATGCCGATGGCCAGCGGGACGCCGAGGGTCTGGAAGTAGGGCAGGTTGGTGAAGTGCAGGCAGAAGGTGGCGCCGGCGATGGTCATGCCCGACCCCAGCACGACGTGCGCCGTGCCGTGGAACATGGTGTAGTACGCGTCTTCGCGCGATTCGCCGACCGCCCTGGCTTCCTGATATCGACCGATGAGGAAGATCGCGTAGTCGGTCGCGGCCGCGATGGCCAACGTGACCAACAGGTTTGTGGCGAACGTGGAGAGTCCGATGATTTGGTGGTAGCCGAGGAAGGCCACCACGCCTCGGGCGGCGGCCAGCTCGAAAACCACCATGCCGAGGGTGAGCAGCACCGTGACGATCGACCGGTAGACCATCAGCAGCATCGCGATGATCACGACGAAGGTCGCCGCCGTAATCAGTTGCAAACTGCGATCACCGGCCAGGTGTTGGTCGGCTTCCAGGGCCGAGGGACCGGTGACGTACGCCTTGACCCCATTGGGCGGCTTGACGCTGTCGACGATGTGCTGGACAGCCTCGACCGAGTCGTTGGCCTTGGTCTCACCCATGTTCCCGACGAGATAGACCTGCACGTAGGCGGCCTTGCCGTCGCTGCTCTGGGCGCCGGCCCCGGTAAGCGGGTCGCTCCAGAAGTCCTGGACGTGCTCGACATGCTGTTTGTCCGCCTCGAGCTTGCGGACTATCTGGTCGTAATACGCGTGTGCGTCGGCGCCGAGCGCGTTTTGGCCCTCCAGCACGATCATCACCGAGCTGTTGGACTTGTACTCCTTGAACACCTCGCCGACCCGCTTGGTCGCGATCACTGACTGCGCGTCATCCGGGCTCATCGAGACAGAGCGCATCTTGCCGACCTCGTCGAGCTGCGGGACCACCGTGTTAAGGACGGCGATCAGCGCGATCCAGCCGATGATGACGGGCACCGCGAATTTCCGCAGGAAGCGCGGAATCGCAGGACGCGCCGCGTGTCGGGGGATAGGAGCGGTGTCGGTGTTGTCCGGCCGTCTGTCTTCGAGCGCGGTGCTCATGCTGATTTCACCAGGCAGGAGGTCAGTGCGTGCACGCCGTTGGAAATTTTCTCGTCCTTGACTTCGTCGTCGACGGTGATGCGGCAGCCGAGGTAGTCGCCGTCGCTCTGCGCCGAGATGTTGGGAAACACTGAGGGGGCGGTGGTGCTCAAGACCAGGGTCCAGGGCAGCGGCGCGTCGTCGAGGCGACGTGGCTCCGCACTGAGGTCCAGGTAGTTCACGTTGGCGCGGGCCGCCGACCCGAAGATCTCGTACTTGACGACCTTGGGCTTGAACGGTTTCGAGTCGTCGACCTTCGGGCTGGTCAACGTGTCCGCGTTCTCCGCGGTGAAGAATGACTTGACCCGGTGCACGGTGAATCCGCCGATCGCCACGACGGCCACGATCAACAGCGGCAACCAGGCGTTCCGCACCAACTTCGCCATCTGCACCTACGCGATCCCTTCCCGGCTCGGCGATCCGATCTGTTGATTCGAGTTGCGTTGCGCTGCAGAAGGTCTGAACCTGAGTCGGCTCGGCCGTGCGTCTTGCAGCCCAAAACGGCCCGACCTGACGTGGGCGGATATCCCGATACACCGAGGCATAGCCGAGTTCCGCCGCCGGACCATGGATACATGATCTGCACTTTTTGCAGATCATGCAAGTTCATGTGTCTTCGGTCACGCCGTTCACTTGGTGAAGATGCTGTTGACCAGGGCGGCGGCCCGCTCGACGTAGGGCATCGGCGTGTCGTCGGCGTCCTCGGGTTTGCCGCTGGACCAGCGCTCGATTCCCGAACGCACGGCCGTCAACGCCAAGGCGGAGATAAGTGCCGGGATCTCGTCGTCGGGCGGCATGCCTTGGCGTTTGGCGACGATCTCGGTGAGCTGGCTCTGAAATCGCTCCAGCTCGGCGAGGAAAGCCGCCAGCACGGCGGGCGTGGTTTGGGCCAGGTCGAGCATGCACACGGCCTGCTCGCGTTGCGGGGGCATGTCGCGTAGATGGTGCGCGGCCAGCGTGATCAGATCCGCCAGGACCACCGAGTAAGGCGCGGGGCCGGCGGCGACGAACTCATCGGCCAGTTCGGCCGGCAGATCGGAGGGGCCATAGGCGATGGCCGCCTCCTTGTTCGGGAAGTAGTTGAAGAACGTGCGGGTCGAGATGCCCGCCTGAACGCAGATCTCCTCGATGGTGACCTTGTCCCAACCCCGTGCCTGCGCCAGGCGCACGGCGGCTCCGCGGATGTCCGCGCTGGTCTGGCGGCGACGACGCTCGCGCAGGCCCATGTGATTCGCCATGTGCACATGTTTGCACAGACTGCAGACTTTGCACGCAAATCGAGGTGCAGCCCACCTCGGGTCAACGTTTGCCCCAGTCCCACGGCGGCGTCGTCAGCAAACTCTGTCCGGTGATTCGCGTCTCGCCGAAATCCTTGTACAGCTCGATCTCCGTCGCGCCGTCGAGGAGCTCTCGCAGCGAATCCGAATGGGTCACCACCACAACCTGGGTGTGCTCGGCGGCGACCCGGATCAGCGCCGCCAACGGGCCGACGAGGCTGGGGTGCAGCGAGGTCTCCGGTTCGTTGAGCACCATCAACGAGGGCGGTTGCGGGCTGAGCAGCGCTGCGGCCCATAAGAGGAATCGCAGTGTGCCGTCAGACAATTCGGCCGCGCGTAGCGGGCGGAGCATGCCACGCTGCTGTAGTTGGAGATCGAAAAGGCCATTGCTGACGTCGACGTCGAGGGTGGCGCCGTCGAACGCGTCGGCGACGATCCGGCTCAGATCGTCGAATCCTGCCTCGATGATCGTCTGAATGGCCGCAGCCAGGTCGCTGCCGTCGTCGGAGAGGACGGGAGTGCGGGTGCCCACTTGCGGTTGCCGGGCCGGCGCAGCGGCATCGACCCGGAAGCCGTCATAGAACCGCCAACCGCGGAGTCGTTCGCGCACGGCCGCGAGTTCTGGGAGTGCTTGTGGGTGAGCGTATTCCGTGAGCACACTGCGGTAGGCCGGTAGCGTCCGGCACAGCTCGTCGAATCCGGAATCGCCGCTGACTTCCGCGAAGTCGCGCGTTCGGCGCACCAGGGTGGTGGCGCGCCGCAGGATCGGACCGGCGAAAATCGCCTCCCGCTTGATCTCCGGGTCGCGGGAGAAGGCGGAGCGGTAACCGGCCATCTGCGGTATCCCTAGATCGACAAGATAGCCGAAATCGTCTGCGGCGAAACCGAGTTCGAGCGACAGAGGACGGGTACGGGCGGTGCCCTGGGCTTTTCCCTGTTTGCGGGCTCCGCCCAATTGCTCCGGACCGGCCCATAGCACCGACTCCAGCCCACCCTCCCGGGCCAGCGACCCGATGACTTCGCCGCGCCCGCAATCGGCCAGCAGGCGCAGTGCGCGATAGACCGACGACTTGCCGGTGCCGTTGGCCCCGGTGACCACGGACAGCGGGCCCACGGGCAGCACGATGTCGCGCAGCGAGCGGTAGCCGCGTACGGCGATCGTCTGCAGCATGGGGCCGACTCTAGCGGCGGGGGGTGACAGGGGTGGAATTAGCGGTCGCGAAACGGAATCCGCAGATTATGGGGGTGGTTGGTTAACAACAGTGGTGCCGACGCCGCCGGGGCTGTAGCTGGTGTACATCGGTTGGAGATAGAAGGGCAGGTATCCGGTGTTCATTAGCCCTGATGTTATTACCGTTGGGCGGTAATCGTTGGTGTTGTAACGATACAACTCTTGCGTCATCGCTTGGTTCGCGTACACGACGATCTCGGTATTTGCTGGCAGGCTGCCGGCGCCACCGATCACCGATGAAGGCATGGTTCCATACACGCCCCCGGAATCGACGATCGACGGTACGGCTACTACGGGATTGGCGCCGACCTGTACCCACAGGGTGGTGATCGGAGAGCCTGTCATCGAGAAGTTGACCGGTCCCGGGTTCGGACCGAATTCGAGCGTCCCGCCCTTCATATCAATCAGTGCCCCTTGGCTGAGGTCGCCTGGCAGGTACTGGTTCGGGATGCTGGGGCCCGGGCCCACGGCGTTCGGGCCGAGACCCCAGACGCCGTCCACACCGGCTGACGCGAAGTAGGCGTCGAAGGGGGTGACGAACGGGTTCTTCAAGAACTCGGTGAAGTAGGCCGAAATCGCGAACGGTGATGTCGGAATCGAGAACAGCACGACGTTCACGGCCGAAGGCGCACTGACGATGCCGTTGCCGAAGTCCACGGAGGTGGGGTAGCTGGCAAAGATGTAGGTCAGGCCGCCGCTGTAGCCGCTGATGTTGATCCCGTGCGGGATGCCCAGCTTGAGAAGCCCTGGTAGCCCGCCGATGTCTTTGATCTGCATGACCAGGCCGGCGGATCCCGTGTCGACCAGGATCGGGCCGCTGCCGTAGCCGTTGACCGAGAGATTGACCACCGGCTCGGTGGTCATGACGGTCGGCATGGAGATGGTCCTGCCGTCCCAGCCGGCACCGCTGAAGCCCTGACCGCCCCAAATAGCGCCACCGTGGCCGCCGGTGCCGCCGTAGCCGAGCGGCAACGTTGGACTATTTCCAAGCCCCCCGGCACCGCCGTTGCCTCCGGTACCCAGTAAGTAGGAGACACCGCCGGTTCCGCCGTTTCCGCCGGTACCCGCCATGTTCGCACCGCCCGCGCCGCCCCAACCCCCATTGCCGAACAACCAGCCGCCATTGCCGCCGGCCCCACCAACGGCGCCAGTCCCGCCAGTGCCTCCCGCGCCGCCGTTACCGATCAGCCCGGCCGAGCCGCCTGACCCGCCGGCTGCTCCGGCCAGAGTCTGCGAGAACCCATTGCCGCCGTTGCCGTACAGCAAGCCGCCGGCTCCGCCGTTAGGCGCCGCCGCCGTGCCCGCCGCGCCGTCGCCGATCAGCGGTCGTCCCAACAGCAGCTGGGTGGGCGCATTGATGATGCCGAAAACGGGGTCGAGCACGGACGCGGCCGTCGCTTCGGCACTCGCATACGCGCCGGCCGAATTACCGAGCGACAACACGAACTGCTGCTGAAATGCGCCGAGCTGCCTGTTCAGCGCCTGATACTCCTGGCCGAAGCCGGCGAACAGCGTAGCGATTGCGGTCGAGACCTCGTCGGCCGCCGCGGCCGCGAGACCCGTGGTCGGTAGGGCGGCCGCCGCATTGGCCGCACTCAGCGCCGAACCGATGTGCTCCAAGTCGGCCGCCGCCGACGTGACCCAATCGGGAGCCACGGCTAGAAACGACACGTCGCCCCCTAAACGTCAGTCACCGGTATGTGCGCCCCAGCGTATCGACTTCCCCGCCAGCCTTCCGGGCTTTTGGCACACCGGTTCGTCATCACATCGAATACTCACACGGATGAGTCGCTTCCGCAGCGTGGACACAGTTTGTCCCGCGACATGGCGGTGGTGGTTGTGCGCTGTCGGCCACCCGCGACCGTAGCGGCAATCTCGGTGCCGACCACCGCTGACCACCGCCGACCACCGCCGCCGTAGCGCGACGCGATGTCAGAGCGCCGCGAGGATCGCTTCCACGCGGTCGCGGGCATCGCCGAACAGCATCGCGGTGTTCTCCCGGAAGAACAGCGGGTTCTGCACACCGGCGTAGCCCGAGGCCATCGATCGCTTGAAGACGATAACGTTGTCGGCGTCCCAGACGGTCAGAACAGGCATGCCCGCGATGGGGCTGCTCGGGTCTTCGGCGGCTGCCGGGTTGACGGTGTCATTGGCGCCGATCACCAGGACCACGGCGGTGTCGGAGAAGTCGTCGTTGATCTCGTCCATTTCCAGCACGATGTCGTAGGGCACCTTCGCTTCGGCCAGCAGCACGTTCATGTGGCCGGGCAGACGTCCTGCCACCGGGTGGATGCCGAACCGGACGTTGACGCCGCGGGCGCGCAGCTTGCGGGTCAGATCGGCGACAGCGTTCTGGGCCTGCGCGACAGCCATGCCGTATCCGGGCGTGATGATCACCGAGTCGGCCGAACCGAGCATCTCGGCGGCCCCTTCGGCAGTGATCTCCCGATGCTCCCCGTAATCCTTGTCGTCCGCGGGGCCGGCCTCGATGCCGAAGCCCCCGGCGATCACCGAGATGAACGAGCGGTTCATCGCCTTGCACATGATGTAGGACAGGTACGCACCGGAGGAACCGACCAGAGCGCCGGTGATGATCAGCAGGTCATTGCTCAGCAGGAAGCCGGATGCGGCCGCGGCCCACCCCGAGTAGCTGTTCAGCATCGAGACCACGACCGGCATGTCGCCGCCACCGATCGATGCGACCAGATGCCAGCCCAGCAGCAGGGCGAGCAGGGTCACCGCGGCGAGCAGCCAGATGGTCGGGTTGATCACGAACCACACCGTCAGGGCGGCGAAGAGCACCAGTGCGCCGACGTTGAGGAAGTTCTTGCCCGGCAGCATCATTGGTGCGGATTTGATCCGCGCCGAAAGCTTGAGGTTGGCCACGATCGAACCGGTGAAGGTCACGGCACCGATGAAGACGCCGATGACGACCTCGGCTGAGTGGATTCCACCCAGGCCCTCCGCGCGCAGGGTGGCGGCCTCGGCGCCGCCGGGATTGTGCTCGACGAACAGGTAACCGTTCCAGCCGACCAGCACCGCCGCCAGACCGACGAACGAGTGCAGCAGCGCGATCAGTTCGGGCATGCCGGTCATCTCGACCACCCGGGCGCGCCACAGGCCGATCGCGGCACCGACCGCCACGGCGCCGACCAGCAGCGCCACCCCAAGCGACTCGATGTGTCCGTTGATGGCCAGCGCGATGGTCGCGACGAGCGCGACGGCCATGCCGAAGATGCCGAAAGTGTTCCCGGCCCGCGATGTTTCGTGCTTGGACAGCCCGGCGAGCGCAAGGATGAACAGCAGGGCCGCGACGACGTATGCCGCTTTGGCGGCGGTTTCTATCGTGAACAAGGGATGATCCTCCGTTTGGGTGCGCAGGCTCAGCTGCGGGAGAACATGGCCAGCATGCGTCGCGTCACCGCGAAGCCGCCGAAGATGTTGATGCTGGCCAGCAGGATCGCCGCACAGGACACCACGGTGATCGGGAGGTTCTCTTTTCCGATCTGCAGCAGGGCGCCCAGCACGATGATTCCGGAGATCGCATTCGTCACCGACATCAGCGGGGTGTGCAGGGCGTGATGGACGTGGCCGATCACGTAGTAGCCGATCACAATGGCCAGCGCGAACACCGTCAGGTGCACCTGCAGGGCGGCCGGTGAGATCGCGATCAGGCCGAACAGCACCGCGGCGGCGATGAGGGTGGTCGTCAGCCGGCGCTTGTTGGACATCGGCTGCTTGGCGTGCGACTCCTTGGCCGGCGTGGCAGCCGCCGCGACGGCGGGTGCGGCGGAGACCTGGACCGGCGGCGGAGGCCAGGTGGATTCGCCGTCACGGACCACGGTGATGGACCGCTGGACCACGTCCTCGAAGTTCAGGACCAACTGTCCGTCCTTCTCGGGGGTCATCAGCTTCAGCAGGTTGACCAGGTTGGTGCCATAGAGCTGGGAGGACTGAGCGGGCAGCCGTCCGGCCAGGTCGGTAAAGCCGATGATGGTCACGTCGTTGTCGGTGACGACGAGCTGGTCTTTGACCGTGCCCTCGACGTTGCCGCCGTTGGCGGCGGCCATGTCGACGATGACGCTGCCCGGGGTCATGGCGGCCACCATGTCCGCCGTGATGATCCGCGGCGCGGGTCTGCCGGGGATCAACGCGGTGGTAATGATGATGTCGACGTCCTGGCACTGCTCGGCGTACAACTGGGCCTCACGGGCCTTGTAGTCGTCGCTCATTTCCTTGGCGTAGCCGGTGGCGGATACTTCGGCTTCGCTGTCGTCCACCGAAATATATTCGCCACCAAGTGATTTCACCTGATCCGCGACCTCTGGGCGGGGGTCGGTGGCGCGCACGATGGCACCCAGGCTGCCGGCTGCCCCGATCGCCGAGAGCCCGGCCACTCCCGCGCCCACGACGAGCACCTTGGCTGGCGGCACTTTGCCGGCGGCGGTCACCTGACCGGTGAAGAACCGGCCGAAGGCGTGGGCCGCTTCAATCACCGCCCGGTAGCCGGCGATGTTGGCCATCGACGACAGCACGTCCAGCGACTGGGCCCGCGAGATGCGTGGCACCGCGTCCATGGCCAGCACGGTGATCTTGCGGGTGGTCAGTTTCTCGACCAACTCGGGGTGCAGGCCGGGGGAGATGAGGCTGACCAGGGTCGCACCATCGCGCACGGCCGCGATTTCGTCGTCGTTCGGGGCGTTGACCTTCAACACAACGTCGGCGGTCAATGCCTGCTCTTTCGACCCGATATCGGCGCCTGCCTCGACGTAAGCGCTGTCCAGGAAGCTCGCGGCGGTCCCGGCCTCGGATTCGACGACCACCGAGTAGCCGAGCTTGATGAGTTGCCCGACGGTCTGCGGTGTGGCGGCAACACGCGTCTCACCGGGGAGAGACTCACGTGGTATTCCGATGATCACTTGCTTGAAGTCCGTTCGGTCGGTTGAGCGCCTAGGGGTGCGCGTTTGCGTTCACAAATCGCCGCAAAGCCTACGGCACTGGTAGCCAAACCTAAGAAAACGGCTAGGGTGACCGGGCCGACGAACGCTCCGGCTAGCCTTGCCATGACCTGTTGCCGACGTCGGGAGCGCGTGTTGTCTGCGATACCTGTGATCGCGCTCACCGGTCATCTCGGCGCCGGCAAGACAACCCTGCTGAACCATTTGCTGCGTGCCCCGGGCACGCGAATCGGGGTAGTGGTCAACGACTTCGGCGAGCTCAACGTCGACGCCGCACTGGTCGCCGGCCAGGTCGACGAGCCCGCCTCGATCGCCGGAGGATGCATCTGCTGCCTGCCCGACGACGGCGGGCTCGACGACGCTCTGGTCAAGCTCGCGGATCCCGCCCGTCGGCTCGACGCCATCATCGTCGAGGCCAGCGGGCTGGCCGATCCGGTGTCGATCGCGCGGATCATCGGCTTCAGCAAGTTGTCTGGGGTCCGAAGCGGCGGCCTGGTCGATGTTGTCGACGCTGTCAACCACTTTGACACCGTCGATCGCACCGAGCTGCCTCCCGTGCGCTACGGCGTGGCCTCGCTGGTGGTGGTCAACAAGCTCGACCAGGTGCCCGAAGAACAGCGGCCAGTGGTGTTGCAACGCGTCAGGGAACGTGTGGCGCAACGAAACCCAAGGGTTCAGGTGGTGGGCACCACGGGAGGCCGCATCGATCCGGCGCTGCTGTTCGACTCGCTGCAATCGGCCGAAGAAGTGGGGCAACTTTCGTTCCGAGAGTTATGGCTCGACACCGAGCACACCCACGACCACGTCCACGCTGATGCCGTCACCGTCACCAGTACCGGATGTGTCGACCTCGATGCGCTGTTCGACCTGGTCGAACAGCCGCCCGACGGAGTATTCCGGCTCAAAGGTGTGGTGGCGGTGCGGCACGGGCGGTCGACCCGAACCTATGTCCTTAATCTCGTCGGTAGTGGCATCCACATTGCCAAGGCGCCGCCTCGGGCCGTCGGGAACTCTCTGGTGGCAATAGGCATGCATTTCGACGTCCCCGTCGTGCGCGCCGAACTGGTCAGAGCTCTACGACCGGTCACTGCTGCGGCGTCAGAGACGGCGCTGCGGCGGCTACAGCGATACCGGCAACTCAGCTGCTGAGTCTGGCTGGGTTGTGATCGGGCAAGATACGGGGCGATGTCATCCTCTCTCGGCGACGTGCTTGCCACGCTGAAGCTCGCGCGCGTCGATCCGTGGCTCTTCGTCGGCCGGCAACTGCCCGCGCCGGCCAACCACATCCTCGGTGGACACATTTCGGCCCAGGCGTTCCTGGCGGCGAGTCACACCGCGCCGGGCCGCACGCCACACAGCGTGCACACGTATTTCCTCCGCCCGGGCGACGCCCGCCGTACGGTGGATTTCGAGGTGGTGAATCTACAAGAGGGACGGACCTTTTCGGCGCGCCGGGTTACCGCGCGCCAGGACGGGAAAATTCTGATGGAGGCGATGTCGTCGTTCAAGGTCGCCGATCCCGCGTCCGCTCAGGTGGTCTACCAACCGCCGATTCCACCGGCGCCCGCGCCGGAGACGTTGCCTTGGGTGCCCCCGCACCTCGCTGAGTCCGATGAGAGTACCCGGGGACGCTGGGCCAGCCTGCGCTGGTTCGAACGCCGCCTCGTCGATAGTAAGAACGAGCCTCCGGCGCGGTCGGCGATGTGGTGGCGACCGGACGGCGCGGTTCCCGACGATCGGGTGCTGACCGCGAGCCTGGTGGTCTATCTGTCGGCGGTGACGTTGACCGAGCCGGCATTCGCCGCGCATGGGGGAGTTGGAGAGTCTTCGCAGCGGGACCATTCCGTGTGGTTCCACTCACCCGCCGTGTTGTCGGATTGGCTTCTGTTTGACCGCTCTTCGCCGAGCAGCGCGGACTCCCTCGCGCTGGCCAACGGAACCATGTTCAACCGCAACGGCGACTTGGTGTGTACCGTGCGACAGGAGATGTACTTCCCGCCGCAGCGGGTTTAAGAAGACAGAATCGTCACACTGGCCGCAATGTTCTGTGTGCTACTGGTGAACCGGTCGAATTCCTCTCTGCTGAGCGGGTCGCCGGAGAGAACGAGGTCGATCTTCGGCTGATCTGCAGTCTCACTGACCCGGACATCGACCACCCGCCGGAAAGCTTCGGCGAGCGCGATGATTTCGTTAGTGGTCCGCGAAACGTCCACCGAGCTTTGCCGAGACGTCATCATCGCTCGTCCTTCGGTTTGTGAACGGGTGAGCAGCGCCGGGTGATTGAGAATTTCGGCCCCTGTCGCGAGAAACTTTTCGCACCATGCCTTTCCGACCTTGCCGGCCCATTCCGGGAGCGCGATCGTCGTGGCGGTGTGTGGAAGATCCAGTGCGGCTTGGATCATCGGCCCGAGAACATCGCCGAACGCCGCCGCGTATCGCGGTCCGGTGTCGTCGGCGGGCGACAGCCAGGGCGCTAGCAGCCTCGTCAGGTCTCCGGCGGCTGCGCACGCCGCGAGGTATTGCCCGATGGCCAGTGGCGCGACGGGCCGACTGGCGACACCGGCGCGTTCGAGGGCCGTCGCACCCTCGCGGGTGTTGCGCCGTGCTTCCGTCTCGCGGAGGTCGAGCGAGCAGGATGCCACTCGTCGATAGTCGGAAGCCACCTGTTCCAGGAAGAGTTGCGACGTCATCGCGGGGTTTGCCCGGTCGTGGGTCTGCGTGCCAGACGGCAGGAGCGGAAGTGAGAAACGATCAACGCGGTCCAGTTGACCATCCCAGGCTAGTGATGCCGCCGAAACGACACGAACCATTTCCGCTTCGCGCGGGTCACGCGTCGAGGGTGGGTGCTTGACCATCCCGGCCCGCAATCTTCGCACCTCGTCTTCGAGTGTCCGCGGTATCCGTTGCTGCGCCATCAGATTCCCAAGATAGTGGCCACCGCTGCAGCCAGCTCCGCCAAACCCGCTCTGAGGAAGTCGAGTTGATCTTGATCCGTTTGGTCTGCCTTGTCACTCAGTGCGTCTGACGCGACGCGCAGGACAAGGACTCGCTCACACAAACCCAGCGACCGCATCGCCGAAGCGATACCGAAGGACTCCATGTCGACGAGTACCGGCATGGTCGCCATGTGAGAGTAGAGGGCAAGCGCCAAAGAGTACGACCAGTTCTCCTTGGCGTAGACCGCACCGCCCGATGACGAATTCAGCGGCGCCGGTGCCACACCTGGGGAAATCTTGATGACCTTGTCGGTGGCGAGAACGTGAGCGTCCGGGACGTCCAACCCCCACACGGAACCTGGAGCGCCTGCTGAGCCGGCCCGCAGCTCGATCGCTTCCAGCGGAGCTTGTTCGGCGGGTTGCGTGCGGACGATCCACTTGTTCTGCAACTTGACGACTTCGCCCTCGGCGGCGGCGGCCACCACCCCCAGCGACAGGTATGACACTTTCTCGGCCCGAAACACCTGGCCAATCAAGTCGGGGTCTACCGTTCCGCAGCAGCCATAGAAGACGTAGTAGTCGGCGCGATTGTCTCGGGTCGCCCTGCTCAGTGCGGCCGCGGCAACAACGTTCCCTTGGGCGCTCAGCGCATGGTGCTCCAGTCTGGCCGTGCGTCCGTCAGACAGGCGGCCCTGCAACGCCGCCTCGGCCGGTCCGGTCGGAGCCCAGACCGTTGTTCCGAAAATCGGTAGGTCGACACACAGGCGTGCCAGCAACTCCGCCACGGCCGTCGCTTCGTTTCGGGTGAACGTGAATATCGCCACCGTCACATCGGCCACGGCGTCATCGTAAACCCGCAGGAACAGCCGTTTGCTGGTGGACTCCGGGGGTTAACCTAGAACGAGCACGCTCGAATACGGCTACCCGATACCGAGCAGAAAAGGGGGCAGCCAACTGATGATTCGCTCGATCGCCACAGCCGCCTTGACGATGGCAGCCTGTGCGTCGTTCCCGCTCGCCCCGACGGCTCACGGCGACGTGCGCACCGTCCCGATCCCGAATTCGCCGTGCGATCTGCCGATCTCGAGTGGCCTAATCATCTGGCAACACGGACCCGGCATGCCCGACCGCGCCGTCTTCGCCAATCAATCCGACACTTACAACTGCCGGCCGACTTTGGAAACGTGGCGGGCCGCTCAGCCGACCGGCCCCGGTTACTGCTCCAAGATCGCCTGGTCCGCCGACAATCCCGGCTACGTTCCCAGTGTTACGCCCGCCGCGCCGTTGAAGAAGGTCATCGACCAGGTGGGCGATTGCGAGTAGGTGCGCCGGTGGCCAGCGCAACCGCTTGTCGACGCCGACGATCGCTCTGCCGGCCATTGCGACCACGAAGGTGCGTAGCCGGGCCGATCGGAGGCGTGTCCAACTACGCGGTCGCTCCGGGCCTTTCCTCTTCGGTGAGGTCATCCATCGCATGGCGTGCGCGACGGCCGGTGTGCACACCGCCGTTGATATGGACGGTTCCTCCGGTCGCCTGATGTCGTCGTTGCCAATCGGCAATCGCCTGATGTGCGGCATGGTCGAGGTAGATAACCGACATGGTGACCGTGACGGCCGTGCCCTCCGGGATGGCGGCCAGCACCTTGGTCAGCCGGGGTAAGGACAAGAATGTACACGCGCCCTCAACGCCTACGCGCCAATCGTCGCCATCGCGTTCGGCGTGGATCCTGAACCACATCACCTTCCACGCCGTCAACGCGATGGCCAGCGCGAGTCCGATCAGCACGCCCTGCATGAGGTTGAGAAAGACTACGCCGGCGACGGTCACCACATAGACCGCCAGGTCGCCGTTGCGCACGGCGGTTTCGATATGAGCCGGTTGCAGCAGTCGGATACCCACGAAGACGAGCAGTCCGGCGAGGGCGGCGGACGGGATCTGTTGGATCAGACCGGAGAAGAACAGGGTGAAGACCAGGATCCAAACGCTGTGCATGACCGTCGCGGCGCGGGTTCGGGCGCCCGCCTGGACGTTGGCGGAGCTGCGCACGATTGCTGCGGCGACCGGGAGCCCGCCGATCATTCCGGACGTCATGTTCGCGACGCCCTGTCCGGCCAATTCGCGATTGAAGTTGGTGGGCTTACCGTGATGCATCCTGTCGATCGCGACGGCTCCCAGCAGGCTCTCGACGCTGGCGATGAAGGCAACCGTGACGATGCTGATCGCTACCGCGCCCCAGTTTCCTTCGGGCAGGGCCGGCAGCGCGACTGCATCCAGCGGTGAGCCGGTGAGTTTGATGCGGTCCAGTTCGAACGGAAAGATCAGCGAGATGATGGTTGCCACGGCGATGGCCACGAGGGGACCGGGAATAGCGGCCACTTTGGGTGGCGCCCAGTGCCAGGCAACCATGATCGCGATCACCAGGACGCCCAGAAACACGCCCGGCCGTTCTGCGTCGGCAATCTGTGCCGGCAGCTGAACGATGTTTTCCCAGGCGGTACTGTGCGACTCGCCACCCAGCAGGACGTGCGTCTGCTGAAGGGCGATGGTGATGCCGATGCCGGCCAGCATCGCGTGTACGACGACGGGCGAGATTACCAGTACTGCCCGGGCAATCCGGCTGAGTCCGAGGATGAGTTGCAGGACACCAGCGGCCACGGTGAACAAACACGTCACGCGCCAACCGAATTGCGTGACGAGGCCGGCGGTGACGACCATCATGCCGTTGGCCGGACCGCTGACCGCCAGCGGCGCGCCACCGATGAGTCCGACGACGATCCCTCCGACGACGGCAGAGATCAGACCCGAGAGCACCGGCGCGCCCGAAGCGATCGCGATTCCGACCGAGAGTGGGAGTGCGATCAGAAAGACCACTAGGGAGGCGGGCAGGTCATGCTGCAGGACGGATCGCACACGGTCGCTTCGTGACGTCTGTGGCCCTTGGCCGCTGGCTTGATCGCCGTGCTGCTCGATGTGCTGAATCGGTCGCTCCTTTGTTCCGTAGGCGTTCCGTCGCAATGGCTGAGGAGCCGTCCCGGTATGGCAACCACCGTTGTGCCGATCGCGCCCACGTAACTCGTTTGCGCACAAGCGCAAACCAAGCGGACGTCGCTGGCCGCGTGGCTACTAGGCGAGGGAACGCTTGGTTAGTAGCCAGAATTATCTGAGCGACGCAGGTGGTCAAGCGGTCACGCCAGGCACATGACATACGCAAATGTTTCGGAGCATCGCCGTTCCGCCTGGCAGCCACGATTGCGGCGTCCGGACGCGGGTTTTGACTGTCGGGGGTACGCCCAGCCCGGTGGCGAAGGTAGTCATCGGGCGTTGCTCGAAAAGATCTGCGCCGCAGATCCATTCGTCACAGTGACGTTTTGATGTCGCGAGTGCGCTTGGCTGCGGCAGCACATACCGGTTGACTAAAGGGGGCTGGGGGGCGGTCGGTGCCCGTGGGCCGGTCCGTCGGCCGTCGTCGACATCCGTGTAGCCGAGCGGCCGTGGCAGTGCCGAGACGACTGCTCGGGTGGCCAGGGCGGCGCGGATGGCATCCAGTCGCGATCGTTGCACCTGCGTCAGAAGCCCTGCGCTGCAGACTAATTCGTCACAGTGACGTATTGCTGGTGGCGCGGAGGTGATAGGAGGCAGGATCGCCTGACTGTTGGGTCCGGGTTCGCCGGCGGTCGGCTTTTGGCGGCTGGGGCTTCGCCGGCGGTCGGCTATTGGCGCCTGGGCGAGTTCGGGCGCCTTCCGAGGAATGAGTGCCACGCAATCGGGCCGCCCGTAGGTCGCACGACATGCGACCGAGCCGTGGAGCACCGGTGTTGCCTGGAGCTCGGCTCGAGCCCTTCCGTTCGCCCAGGACGCGCCCTTTGCCGATAAGCGACATTATGTCAACTAAACGCCGCATCTCTCAACTTGAGCACCTATGCCGCCGCGCGTCTGCGTTGGGTTGATGAAGCTGGCGGACTTCAGATCGAACTGAGTCGGGGATCAGGGCGCACATGGTGGGTGGCATCGTCGATAAGAACTCCCGGCTGGGCGCGGCACACAGGGTCAATGGCGTCGATAATCGAGCGCACCGACATCTGCGTAACGGGATTGGGGGGGCCGAAGATCTCGTACTCGATCTGGCTCCGGAGCCGGGTACTGCTGTTGCGAGCTTCGATTGTGTAGCCGATCAGTCCCTGCTTCCAACCCTCGAATGGAAGATCGTCACCTCGAAAAGCGTTAGGGGCACCCAGGAACCACACTTCTTCGTTCGTGGCAACGAGATCGTTCCTGACGAATGCGTTGGTCGTCAGATGTAGTGCGCCGACGTTTCCTGGCTCCACAGTTATCTGCGGTAGCTGCAGTCGGTCGGCGACCGGGCGACCTACAAGCCGGCTTTCGGTGCGTATCTCTTCGTTGCTGACACCGCGGATGGCGAAGGCCAGGTTGGCCACGAGGTCCGCGTAATACATATCGCCGAATCGAGCAAGCATGTTGTCGTCGCTAAGTGATTCCGGTGACCCACCGAAGCCGATGGCCCCGAGTCCTCCCCACATATCGGCCGGCGCGAGGGAGAAATCGAGAGCCTCAACAACGCGAACGTGATCGACTGTTCCCAACCCAGCCGCTAGCGTCAACGCGACCCGCTCGGTCATGTACGACGGGTGGACCCCGGCGCCGTACAGTGATGCGCGTCCGCGCACTGCGGCTTCCTGAAGCTTCGCCGGGGATGGGCGGTGCACAGACGTCCAGTTTGGCCGCGCCACATTGTGATACGCGACGGTTGCGATGACGTTCTTCCCGGACAGCAACATGGCAATCACATCGTTGTCCAGTCCCCCGACAACCGCTGATGCGGCGCACGTCAACAGAACCACGTCGGCGTCCGAGGCCAAAAGATCATCGGTAGACCGGGTGGCAAGTACACCGCACGGGCCGACTCCAGCGAGTTCGCCCGCGTCCCGGCCTTCCTTACCGTGACTGAAAACCTTGACCCCCACTAGCTCTAAATGGTCGTCAGCCAGCACCGCGGCGATGGCGGCGGCGCCCACTTCGCCAGGTCCCCAGACAATTACACGGCGGCGAGTTCCCACGGCACCTCTTTAATAAATAGTTGTGTGGATACGAACAAATATAACAAGATGGTGACCTGGGAGGAACACCCGCAGCAGCGAACAGGGTGATCTCAGGAAGGTTGCAGGGTCCGCGCGAGTTTCGTCAGCCACGCTGCAAGAGTGCTGCCGAGGTCGAACGAGGCAGGGTTCACGATCCATAGGTACGCATAGCCGATAAGGGTGGACAGCAACTCCGTGCTGAGTTCATCAGGTGACACGTCCGCAACGATTGTTCCGTCCGCCTGCCCAATCCGGATAGCGGCCAGGAACTTTGTCGTGGACTTGTTGAGCCACTCTGTCACTCGTTTGCGTAGTAGATCGTCGGCTTGAACCGCCTCGAAATTCAACACGAACATTGCTCGCAGCAGGACCGGATCGGTGATGGCGAAATCACGAAGCGCGCGAATGGGTTCAAGCAGCATGTCGGCACCACTTGTGCCACCGCCAGGAGCGGCTGTAAGCCGGTCCTCGTAGAGCGTTTTCAAGATGGAATCGACGAGCGCTTCCTTTGTGCCGAACCGAACCCGGACCATGTCTCGGCTGTAACCCGCCCGAAGCCCGATTTGCTGGGCGGTCGTTGCTCCGTAGCCTTGCTCGGCAATCAGCGCGACTGCCGCCGCAGCAAGACGTCTCGACGACTCCTCGACCCGATCCTGTTGCGTGCGCCGGGGTCGGGTCGTCATCGTTGAAGGATAAATCCGGAGCAAGCAACCTCGCGCCACCGACGCCTCGGCGCTTCATCTCATCAATCAGAAGGCTTGCGAGTACGCCCCTCACCCGGCCCAGCCGTAGGCTCGCGGCGTGCACAACGTGACCCTTGCCAGCGCCGCCTCAACGGCAGCGCTCACAGTTGGGCTGGCGGCCTATGCCGCGTTGATTTTGGCCGGCATCGCGGTAGCGCTCTACGACCTACGCCGGCACCGACGCGGCCGGGCGATCGCCGCCGTGGTGATGGTCGGCGTGCTGACCGTGGTGAGTCTGGTTATCGCGATCGTCAGCAGTGTCGCGTAAACCGGTTCAACGCGTGACGGCGAACGAATGGTTGGCGTCGTCAAGCCGCCGGGCAGACAGGAATCGGTGACGATCCGCCGCCTACCAACCCATCGTCAAGATCGCGCCCGCGGAGAGGCCCATCAGTGTCATGAGGGAGACGAAAATCATGGTGATCGCCGCGCGCACGATCTCATCTTCGGTAAGTCGCCAGCGCGGCTTCAATTCGACGGAAACTGTGTCCCGCCTAGAGCCAATTGCGTTGATGCTTGCAACCGCCGAGATAAAGTCGTCATGCTCGTAGGCCGCGTATTTCTCGATTGGGTCAGACGTGCCGATCGTGGTGTTCATTTGACAGCCCCCAAGGCTTGCGGACGCCGATAGGCGTCATGGTGGGTCGAGCGCTCAGGTCAGGCGTTCTCGTACGTCCAAAGATAAGAGCGCGAAATCGCGATTGCGGTAACGATCCCTAACGGTCACAGCACAGAGTCATGACCGGTGCCAGCCATGCTCGGCTGGTGGCGCAGAGGAACATTTGTACCGTCTGTCGTTCATCCGAGGCCCGCTCGCCTGCCTGAGCACCGACAATCCGTTGGCGGATCCCCTGATCATCAGTGCGGCCCTCCGGTACGCTCCGGCGGTGGACACCGAGATCCCGCCGACCGGCCCGTCCGGCATGTTGCGCACGCACGAGCCCCCACCTGCCCAGCTAGTGATCGACGGTCGCTACCGGTTCGGCACCTACAACGGCCCGATCGCGCGGATCAACCCACTCGACGTTGTCACCGTCACCGGAGCTCGCGGTCGCCTGCTGCGCGTCGCCCGCAATGCCCGGCTCAAGGAGTGGGAGGCGTTCCAGCTCGGTGACGACGCGCTCTTCGTGCTTGGGGCCGTCTACGACACGAAGTCGATCTCGCTGGTGCAAGTGCTGGTCGTCGACAAGCAGGCGGCCACGATCCGTCGGTGGGAGCAGAGGGTGCCGACCTCGATGGTGCATGTTGCTCGCGGCCTGGACCACACCCGGTCCCACGGTCACGTCGGACGCTTCTCGCTCCAGCTGACAAACGAGATGGACTCGGGCCTGGTCGCGGTAGACGCCAGCCACCCGGGGCGCGGCGCACTACCGCCGCTGGAGCTGCACGGCGCCGGGCGCTGCGGCCCCGGTGAGGCGGGACACCTGGTGATCTGCCATCCCTTCGCCGACGACCGTGCGCTCTACTCGCACAAAACGATGATGCCGTTCGCCGGCACACTCCGCACCGGCGCCGAGGTCACCGTGTTCGACCCCGAGCATTCGTTCATGATCCTCGACGACCACCACGGGGACTACCCCTCGCCGATGCAGTACGACTGGGTGACGGCAGCTCGCTGCGGCGAGGGGGGCCGGGTCGAGGGCTTCAACCTGACCAACAATCAGGTGCGCGACCCGCAGCGCTATAACGAGAACGCCGTCTGGCTCGGCGACCGAGTCCATCGCCTACCTGCCGTCCACATGGAACGTCCCGACGGGCCCTGGGGTCCCTGGATTGTGCGCGATTCCGACGGGTCGGGGCAGGTCGATGTGCGGTTCACGCCGACTGTCCGCTCCGAGCTGCACGCCGGCCCCCGCCGCTTGCTCGCCGAGTACTACGGCCCCTTCGGCTGGTATGAAGGACGCATCCACACCGACGACGTCAACCTTTCGGTCGACGGCATGTTCGGCATGGGCGAGCAGAAGCTCATCCGCGTCTGAAACAGCCGGAAGGCCCGGAAATGCCCAGCCTTTCGCGTGGGACCGCTCAGGAGGCGTACTGGTTGGTCGGTGTGATCGGTCCCCAAACGCCGTTGGAGACCAACTCCCCTACCAGTTGCTGGTACTGCTGAGCCGGGATGAATTGGCTGCGTGTCAGGACGTAGCCGCTGAACCCCGTGGGATCGCTGACCAGGACCCAGCTGTAGTCGGGGGCGCGCGCGACGATGATGTAGTTACCGGTCGGGGCGCTGAGGCTGAACGGCAGTTTGAACGGCGAGAAGCTGACGTCCAGCGCGGTGTTGGTCGCATTGAGCGGCACCGCAGAACCGGTGATCGCCGACAGCGGGCCGCCGTTGAAGAAGTAATTCCCCGAGTTCTGAACGCGGATCGTGCCGTCGGGGTTGAGGCTGTACGTGGCCTTGGTGTTCACCAGACCGAGCGAGAAGAACTGCTTGACGCTGGCCTGTTCGTAGTAGGTGCCGGCGAACAGGGCGGGATCGACCGGCACCGAGGAGGGTACCGGCCGCGGTCCGAAGATCGGCGGGAGGTGTAGCGCCGCGGTGGCCGCCTGCAGGCGGCTGACGATCGCGCTCTCGGCGGCCGCGTATTGCTGGCCGGCGTTCGTCAGCGCCTGGGCGAAGAGGTTCTGGAACGACGCGGCCTTGGCGCCGACCGCCGCGAAGGCCTGCCCATGACCGGAGAAGAACTGGGCGATTGCGGCGGACACTTCGTCTTGGGCCGCGGCCGCCACCGAAGTGGTCGCCGGTGCCAGCGCTGCGTACGCCTGGTCGAGCGCCGCGCCGACACCCGCTACATCCTGTGCCGCGGCCACCACCACATCAGGCAACACATTCACCGATGCATTCATCACAGACAATGACTTCCTCTGCCATCGATGAGACCCTCAGACTGCATCAGGGTAGCGGAGGCCGCCGGGAACTGTCCGCGGTTCTGATCAGGCGCAGCGCAACGACAAGGGCGGCTCATGTGATGAGCCAGCTCCGATTAGCAGCGCTTGCTACGCCCGCTTGAGCTGGGCCATGGCCTCCTTGAGAGACTGCGCAGCTGCGCGGCCGGCCCGGCGAGCCTTTTCGTTGTTGCCCTCAGCGGCAGCCCTCGCGCGCTCTGCCTTCATGAGGTTTGCCGCTGCTTCGTCACGGCGCGTCCGGGCCGCGTCACGTTCGGCGCGTCGGTCAGCAAGCACGCTGTCGGCGTGCGCCGCTGCCTGCTCAGCGGCGGTGACCGCCGGATCTGCACGCCGTCCATCGCGGCGTGCGCGGTGCGCAGGCTATCCCCAAGCTCGGCCAAGCGACTCCGTGCCTCCCGACGCCCGATCACCAACCGGGTGACGATCCACGCCGCTGGGGTGGGTTTTACGGGCTGCTGAGATCCGTTTGGCCCGCAGCGGTATCGCCGCGCCGTCTGGCCGCTGCGGACAACTTTGTGCGTTCGGCGGTGAACTGATCCGGCGGGACCCCCTACAGGGCTTCCAGCTCGTCGTCGGGCATGAGGCCATGATCTCTCGCGTTCGAGTGAGCAATACAAGGGTTTGAAGCTCATGCCGTTGGCTAACTCACTCGCGGTGAGTTCCAACATGCCTTCCGGCCGGCGCCGCCGCTCTTTACTGTCCGAGCTTGTCTTGATCGGCGTGCTCGGCGCCACGGTGACGGCATGCTCAGCGCTCCATTCCCTGCGCGACCCGCCGACGGGTCCGGCGCGGGTGACGATCACGCCGAGTCCGGACGCGCATGACGTCCAACCGGCGACACCGGTGCAAGTGAAAGCCGACACGGGAACGCTGGTCAAGGTGGAGATGGTCAACGACGCCGGCAAGCCGGTCGACGGCGTCATGACACCGGACAGCACCGTGTGGAAACCGACGGGTCCGCTGGGTTACGCACACACTTATTCCCTGACCGTCTCCAGTCGCGGGACCAACAACGTTGAGAGCTCACAAGTTTCGTCTTTTTCCACGGTGCGGCCGTCCAACCAGACCAAGGTTTCGTTCACCATGACGTCAGAGGCCGCGTTGCGGGAAGGCGGCACCTACGGGATCGGGACAGTCCTCGTCGCGCACTTCGACGAGCAGATCACCGATCGTGCCGCCGCCGAGCGTCAGCTGGTTGTGAACACCAATCCCGCCGTGCCGGGATCCTGGTTTTGGGTCGACTCGCAGAACGCCCACTGGCGCCCCGAGCACTACTACGCGCCAGGCACCACGGTGACGGCCGATGCCAAGATCTACGGCATTGCGTTGGGCGGTGGCATGTTCGGGCAGGAGGACAGCCGGGTGTCATTTCGCATCGGTGATGCGCACGTGTCGATCGCTGACGATACGACCAAGCAGGTGAGCGTGTTCGACCACGGGAAACTGGTTCGGACCATGCCCACCTCCATGGGTATGGGCGGCACCGAGACCGTCGGCGGGCGGACCTTGTCGTTCTGGACTCCACCGGGTGTCTACACCGTGCTCGACAGGGGCAACCCGATCGTCATGGATTCCTCGACCTTCGGGTTGCCGAAGAATTCCCGGCTCGGATACCGCGAGACGATCAATTACGCCACCAGGATCAGCATCGATGGCATCTATCTGCATCAACTTGATTCGACGGTGTGGGCCCAGGGCCATACCGACACCTCGCACGGCTGCTTGAACCTCAACGGCGAGAACGCCAAATGGTTCTACGACTTCTCCGTGCCAGGCGATGTCGTGGAGGTGCACAACACCGGTGGGCTGCGGCTGAAGATCGAGCAGAACGGCGATTGGACGCTCAGTTGGGACGAGTGGCGCAAAGGTAGCGCACTGCCGCGCTCCTCGTAGCCGGCACCGCCGTTGCGGCGAACGCTTCGCGGGCGCGCGTTAACATTTGCCTCGTCGAGTGATTGCTCGAGAAGGCAGAGGAGTCCGGTGACGCGTCGAGGAAGGTTTTTCTTCTCGATATGGTCTGCGCTCTGGGTCGCGATGTCAGCGACCGCCGTCCATTTACCCGGGGGGCTGGCCAGAGCCGGCATCGGCGAGTTTTCCTACCCGTTTTCCTGTGCGCGGGCCTCGTTGACGGCAGATTTCGCCGCCCGCGACGCACTTCCCCAGTCGCGCGAGCCAGCTGCCGATTGGTACCGGACGGACGCTGCGAGCCACTACCTGAACGGCGGGTGGGGACCAGCAGCCGACACGTTGCCGACACCGGCAATCCCCCAAGACGCTCAATGCGATTCCACAACGTGGAAGCAGGAACGGATTGTCGCCGCTGCCATGCGCTACACCTACGCACCCGGCAATCCACTGGGCCTGCAGTACCGTCACCACCACATTCCTGGTTGGGATCCGCCAGCTTCGACATATACCGGTGCGCCCGCCGACAATCCCGATACCGATGACCCGAATGGGCCAACGGCCTGGGCTCCCGGGAAAGGCTTGGACTGCTCGAATTTCGCCGCCTGGGTCTACAACTACGGACTAGGAATCAAGTTCGGCGGCGACATCCACCGGCAAGCGGACGGAACCGCAGGTCCGATGGGCCGGCGCATTTCCAAGGACGCTTCGTTTCAGCCCGGGGATCTGGTCTATCTGCATCCCAACGGAGATGCCGGCCATGCCTCACACGTCGTGATATTCATCGACGACCAACACATCCTTGACAGCCGAGTCAACGCGCAGAATCGGATCGGGGTTCAGGTCCGCGATCGAGTGGGCTGGTACCGGGAAGCTGTTCTCGGTGCGTGGCGACCCATCGGCTGAGGCCATCGGCGGCGCCGGAACGCAGTGCGCAATTGTCTCTAGGTGCAGGCAAATTGACCGTTGAAAACGCAGTTCGACGGTGCCGTATACGTGCCACTCAACACGCCCCGCATGCCGCCGGTAGCCGTACCACCGGGGGCGATCACGCGATTCCAGTTTGCGGGGGTGATGACCCAGTGCGTGCCGGATTGGGTAGCAGTGCTGTTCCAGGTGTGTATGACGGACTGTCCCGCCGGCATGTCGAAATCAAGCCTCCAATCCGACAGCGGCGTCATGCTCATGTTCGTGATTGTGAAGCTGGCGATGAATCCGGTCTGCCAGGTCGATGTCACCCGCAGCGACGCCGCGACCGCGGCTGCATGAGCTACAGGCGTCACGGCGAACCCGGCGACCGCAACCATCAGCGCCGAAATGGCCGCGTGCAGCGCTGAGCGCCATCGCTTCACGCGATTAACCGGACTGGCCATAGCCGCCACGCTAAGACCGGCAACCGCTTTCGGGTCCTCGCGGCACGGGCAAGCTGCCGTACCTTTGCAGAACCGAAACCGTCATGAAATCTCTCGCCGGCTCGGCAACCGGGAGCCCGCGGCTGAGCGGTCGTCGCCACAGGCAACTTCAGTTCACGCCACATTTCGTAGGATTCGCGGGTTACCGACACCACGAAATCTGAGTTGCTGCGGAGCCAGTGCTGGTTGTTCGCGACCGGTTCATCCCTGTTCGCGGTCGGTACGGCTCCGGGATTCGCCTTGGTCGGTGGCGCTGGCGTGACCAGCCTGCTGTGGCTCCGATGGGCACCTGTCGAACTGGTCGCCTGCTACCCCTGATGACCCGACCACCGGTGGCTCCAGGCGCGTAGCCTCGCCTCCGTGACGGTTCGAGTGCAAGGCGGCTCCGGACATACCCCGTCAGCAGCGGAGGCAGCGCGCACCGTCGCTGCCGCCTCGAATGCGGCGACGCTGGCCACGCTGACAGCCGACGGCGACCCGTGGGCGTCGTTAGTGGCTTACGGGCTCCTCGGTGGCACGCCGGTGCTCTGCGTGTCCGACCTTGCCGAGCACGGCCGCAACTTGGCTGGCGACCCGCGGGCAAGCATGTCGATCGTCTCGGCGACCACCGATGACGACCCACTGGCCGGCAGCCGCGTCACCCTGGCCGGGATGGTAACCCGTCCCGCGGCCCGGGAAGTGGACGCGGCTCGGCAGGCATACCTGGACGCCGTGCCGGCCGCCAGTTCGTATCTGGATTTCAGCGACTTCACGCTGTGGCTGTTCACAGTCCAGCGCGTGCGCTGGGTAGGCGGATACGGCCGCATGGCCTCGGTCACCGGTGCTGAATACGCCGCTGCCTCGCCGGATGCGGTAGCGCTTGGGTCGGCCCGCGCCGTCGCGCATCTCAACGCCGACCACTCGCAGGCTTTGGTGGCGATGGCTCGGGCTTTCGGGGGCTATCCGGACACTGTGTCCGCGGTGTGCACCGGCATCGATCGCTACGGCGTGTACCTGACGGTGCACACCGGTGGCGGTAAGGCTCGCGCCCGCGTCGCGTTTCCGGCACCGTTGGACTCGGCCGATCAATTACGTTCGGCGACAGCCGACTTGGCACGCGCTGCGGACGGCGGCTGATCGTGGGCCTGTCCCTCGCTGGCGCTTGGGACAATGATCCACATGGCTGAACAAAGTCTCTGGATGCAGAAGGTCGCAGCGGATCCCGGACACTCGCACTGGTATGTCGAACGCTTTCGCTCCCTGGCGCGCGCCGGTGACGATCTGGTCGGCGAAGCTCGCCTGGTGGATGCGTTGGCCCCTCGCGCCGCCCGTATCCTCGACGCCGGCTGCGGCCCGGGCCGTCTCGGCGGGTATCTGGCGTCGGTCGGCCACCAGGTGGTCGGCGTCGACGTCGACCCGGTTCTGATCGAAGCGGCCGAGCAGGACCATCCCGGTCCGAGCTGGTTGGTAGCCGACCTAGCCGAACTCGACCTGCCCGCCCAGGGCATCGATGAGCCCTTCGACGTCATCGTCTCGGCCGGCAACGTCATGACGTTTCTCGCGCCCAGTACCCGGGTCGCCGTGCTGGCACGATTGCGTGCCCACTTGGCCGGCGGCGGCCGAGCGGTGATCGGCTTCGGCGCCGGTCGCAACTACGCGTTCGGCGAGTTCCTGGACGACGTCGCCCAGGCGGGATTCACACCGGACCTGTTGCTGTCCACCTGGGACTTGCGACCCTTCGGTGACGACTCGGAGTTCCTCGTCGCCATCCTTCGGTGAACTACCGGAAACGACTCTGTAGCGTGGCACCGGTGAATCTTCCCCGGGTGCCTTCGGCCTTGACGTTTGTTGCCTGTGTCGGTGCTTTTCTGACCATGACGGCGTGCGGCTCCCCCACGAATACGTCTTCGTCGTCGGCGAGTTCGTCGTCGATCTCCGATCTGTACACGCGGCCCTCAATGGCGGCCACGCCAGCGGTCGCCGGCGCCTGCCCGACTGTCGCTCCGCAGAACGGCGGCACACCGGAGTGGACGCTGGCCGGAACCACCGGCAACGTTGCCGTCACCGGGTCCACGGACGCGACTGCGCCGCAAGTGACGGTGACTGCACCATTCAGCGTGGCGCAGACTCAGGTGCACACCTTGCGCGCCGGCGATGGGCCGGTCGTCTCGAACACCGCCCGGGTTTCGGTGTGCTACATGGGTGTCAACGGTCGGGACGGGTCGGTGTTCGACACGACTTACGAACGTGGTGCGCCCGTCGATTTTCCGCTGACCGGGGTCGTGCCCGGCTTCCAGAAGGCCATCGCCGGCCAAAAGGTGGGGTCAACCGTCGCGGTTGCCATGACGTCCGCGGATGGCTATCCCGAGGGTCAGCCCAGCGCCGGCATCCGCCCGGGTGACACGCTCATCTTCGCCATCAAGATCCTCAGCGCCTCAAGCTGATTGCGCCCGTCAGCCAGGCAGATCCACCCGAAGCGCCAGGTGTTCATCGAGGATCCGGCGTAGCGCCGCGTCCATCGGATGAGCTGTCGCGAGGTCGCGCTCCAACCTGTTGTCCACCAGAACCGTTGCCTCGTGGGGTATTTCGGCAGTGTCGACTTGGTCGACGAACGGGTCGAACAACCCGTGCGGGGTGGCCAAGTAATACAGCTCCCGCCGAGACTCGGTCAACCGGGCGGCGTACATCAGTCCATGTTGGGTCGTGACGAAGAGCTCTGAAGCGATTCTCGCGTTCGGTGCCTCTGCCCTCCCCCACGCGGCTGCGGCGCTCCTGCTCTGCGCCAACCTGTCCGGTACGTCGTCTGTCAGCGCGAGTAACTTCTCGACAAGAGCGCGGCCCTTCCGCGGATAGGCGTCGATAGCGGGGATGAAATACCGGCGAAAGATCTCGCCGAAGAAGTCGTACAGTTGCTCGCTCATCGCGGCTCCCCAGATTCAAACGGACACCCCAATTGTGCGCCGTCGTGTCGGCTGGGTACAGGTTTTCCTTGAGACGGCCCCGGCCGAATCAGGCGCAGGGTGCGTCGCCGGGCGTGTAGTACGGCACACCCTCCCGCGTGTAGCACGGCGGCCGGCCCTGCCAGCGCTGCCGCGCCTCGTCCAGCGCGTCCGCTGCGGCGATGCTGCCGATCGGGCAGTCGGCGAGGTTGACGGACGCCCCGTTTTCGCCGGCGGGGCAGATGTTCGCGTTGGCCGAGGGCGCGACGGCCAACTGCAACGCCGCGGCGGTGGCGGTGGCCAGGAATGCAACCGTGAGCTTGTTCACGGCGGTAACTCTATCCAGCGTGCGCTCAATTGCGGAGTGCATCGCGCAGGCGTCCACCCGCCCGGTTCAGCCGGGTGGCGGCCTCAGTGACGTCGACGCGTGCCAACAGCGCGACTATCGCGGTCTTCACGTGACCCCCCGCGGCGTCCAGAGCAGCCGCCGCGACATCCTCGTCGACCTCTGCCGCGTCGCGGATCATCCGCACCGCACGGCGTCGCAGCTTTTCGTTGGTCACCCGCACGTCGACCATCCGGGGTCCATATGTCTTGCCCAGTGCGATCATGACGCTTGTCGAGAGAGCGTTCAGCACCACCTTCTGCGCAGTACCCGCGGTGAGACGCGTGGACCCGGCCAGCACCTCGGCGCCGGTAAGCACCTCGATCATCAGCTCGGCGGACGCTTCGCTGCCCGGGTTGTTGACGACAGCGACGGTCAGCGCGCCGAGTGACCGCGCGTAGTCGAGCGCTCCCAGCACGTACGGGGTGCGGCCCGAGGCAGTAATTCCGACGAGCGCATCGGCGGCAGCTAGATCGGCGAAATCGGTCGGGTTGAACGCGTCTTCAGCGCCCTCGATCGGATGGGTCAAAGCCGTTGGCCCGCCGGCGATCACACCGCGCACCAGGTCGGTGCCGAACGTCGGTCCGCATTCGGCTGCGTCCAGGACGCCGAGCCGTCCGGGCGTCCCTGACCCGGCATAGATCAGGCGACCGCCGCCTTTCAGTCGGGCGGTGATCGCCTCGGCTGCCGCTGCGATCTGCGGGACCGCGGCTTCAACCACGGCGTGCGCATCACCCTCGGCGCGGATGAGTAGGGCGACGACCTCACCGATGGGCCGGATGTCGAGGTCGTGCAGGCCGGGTCGTGCAGCCTCGGTGCTGAGGCTGTCGAGAGCGTGTCGGGCGGCGCCCACTTGCAGGCGTATCACATGCGGTTCATGGATCTTTCCCAGCAGCAGAGCACCATCGAGGGCGTCTCCGGCGGCGGGCAGCACGTCGAGTCCCGCACGTAACGCCGCCACCTCCCCGAGTCCGCCGACCATCGCGACGGGTCCAGCTCCGGCGCCACGCACGGCTGCGGCGAGCGCTTCGACAGCAGCGCTGACGATCGCCCGCGCGGTGGCGTCGTATGTCGCGGCCAGAACATCGGGCGCGAACGCTGCCAGGGCGGCTGCATCGGTGAACTGTGCCGGCCAGGACTGCGGTTCACCGAACCGTGCACGGGCAGCGTCCAGGAGGGTGGTCGCCGGCCCGCGGCCGTCGCTGGCGCGCAGCGCAGCCCGCAGCCCTGCGCCGCCGATCCACGCGCCACCTCCCTCGTCGCCCAACCATGGTCCCCAGCCGTCAGCGGTACGCAGGGTGCCGTCGGCTCTGATGGCGAGCGCTACGACGCCGGTGCCGACGACCAAGACGACGCCCGGCTGTCCCTTCAGAGCACCGGCGTGCGCAAGCACAGCGTCGCTGGTGACCGTGACGCGAGTGGCCTGTAGCGAACTCAGCAGCGAAATGCCCAACGCACGCGCCGCATCTGGTGCCGCCAGTGCCCCGGCCGCACCGACGACCACCTCGTCGACCGGTCCGAGTTCGCGGGCGACGGTGCGGACCGCCGACTCGGCGGCCAGTACCCCACCGGGCACCGCGAGCCCTGGTGCACCTGGCCCAACAGCCCGACGACCATGTGCGGCCGCTCGGCACGACGTCTTGCCGAGGTCGACGGCGAGGGTCCCCGCACGGTTGGCTTGCTGCCTCATGTAGATTCCTGCCTCCGTTGCTGTGGCCGAGCGAATCCGTAAGCGCCGTAATAGGACTCGACGACGCGACATTGTGGATCGGAAATCAGCTCAGGCCATGATCCGCCACTTCGCTGCTCTCGGCTATTTTTCCTGGCGATCTTCGGCGGAATCAGGCCGAATTCGCGTTAGGCTCCACCACGTCACGGTCACCGTCGATCAGGAGCCCGCTATGAAGGACGACGACGAGGAACTGCAGCGCGATATCGAGCGAGATGTCCGTCGCTTGAGCGAATTCAGTACCTTCGAGAAGTTTTCCGATGCTGACCTGGAGCGCCTTGTTCGCTCCGCGCACCACACGTCGCAGTCTGGGCCCTGGCCTTTGATCCGCGAGCAGACGCCGTCGGACGCCTGTTTCATCCTGCTCAGCGGCGAGGCCGGTGTGTATGTCGGTACGGACCGGGTGGCTGTGGTCGGTCCTGGCGAGGTGATTGGCGAATCGGCGCTTCGCCGTGGGCAATTGCGTTCCGCAACCGTCACCACCATCGGCCCGTCCGAGGTGTTGCGTATTGACCGCGATGATCTCGCGACACTGCTGAAGGAGTTGCCCGCGCTCCGGGACATGATGGACGAGACCGCTGCCCGGCACGTGGCGGCCGCTCCGCCGGCCAAGCCCAAGCCGTCGCATTCGAAATTGAACGTCGCTGTTTCGGCCGAGCTGCTCGATCGGTTCGAACAGGCCGCCAAAGCTGCCGGCGTGGGGGTCCCGGCCGCGACAGAGGACGCACTGTCCCAGTGGATCGAAAAGAACAGCAAGGCTTAGCCGGAGCGCACCGCGATACGGCATTCTGGCCGCAATTATTCTGGGCAGGTGCCCTGCAAGGTGGACCCGCAGCCGTCAGCGGGGCGGTGGCACGTCATCGGGCTGACGGGATACCTTGCCATGCTCGGCATCTACGCTGCCGGGGGTGGGACCCGGTTGCGCTGGTTTCTCGCCGGCGCGGCCGTTCTCGGTGGTCTGGTCTTGCTCCTCGGCTGGTTGCTCGGCTGGCAGGACCGACGCAGGTTGCTCATCGGGTGGTCAGTAGTGTCGTTGATCGTCACGATTGTCGCCGGAATGATGGATTCCCACGCGACCCGCGACTTCCCCGGCACCATCACCATTGCTTTCGCCTTCATCGGCCTCACTTGTCCGCGGTGGTCCTCATTAGCGGTCGTTCCGCTCGGCGTGGTGGCTTTAGTGGTGGGTGGCGGCAAGCAGCTTCCGGCGGACCTGGCGAAGGTGGTCTTGACCGCAATCATGTGGGTGCTGGTCGCCGAGGTTCCGGCTTGGCTCATCGCTCGACTCGAAGCGCAAAGCGCGCTGCTTGAGCAGATCGCACAGACCGACGCGCTCACCCAACTACTCGACCGGAGCACGCTCGGCCGCCGACTATCGTTGCATGCCGGTGAGTCGGCTGTGGTGTTGCTCGACCTCGACCACTTCAAGCGATACAACGACCATCACGGGCACGACGCCGGGGACGAACTCCTCGTCGCGTTCGCCGACGCCCTGCGTTGGTCCGTCCGCAAGGATGACATCGTCTTCCGTATTGGCGGCGACGAGTTCCTGCTCATGCTGATCGGTGCTGACCGTCGTGAGGCCGAGCAGGTTGTCAGGCGGCTCCGGCGCTACTGGGCCGATTCTGGCGGGCGGGTAGGGTTCAGCGCCGGCATCGCCTCTGGTGAAGGCGATTTGCTGCGTCTGGCGGATGAACACATGTATGCGGCCAAGAGGGCTCGTGGGCTGCCGGCCGACTGATTGATTCACCGGCTGATGCGAAAACGCTTCAGCCGCGCCGTGGCTCCGGACACCAATTCGATTCGGCTCCTTGGCACATCAAGGTGGGTGGCCAGTAATCGAGTGACTGCTTCGTTGGCTTTGCCGTCGACCGCTTGCTCACGGACATAGATGGTCAGTCCGCCGTCTGCCCCGACCTCGACAAGCGGGCCCTTACGGCTGCCCGGCTTGACCTTGACGACGACCGACTCCGTCATCCGCGTAAGGCTACGTCCTCGGCCTGGATGAGCCGAGGCGGCGCAACCTCCGCGGCGAAGCGTCTGGCTGAGAGAAACCTTAAGACACCTGAGAGGAACCTTACGGCTACGTGAGCAGATCGTATGTATTAGTAAATCGCATACGAAAACGCATGTAAATCGGTTCGCCATCGGATAGATTCGCGCATCACAAGCGAAAGCGGCCTCGCGACCGGCCGACAGCGGCGAGAAAGGCACAGGTAGATGAACTTTTCGGTGTTGCCCCCCGAGGTCAACTCGATGCGCATGTTCAGTGGAGCCGGCTCCGTGCCGATGCTGGAGGCTGGGGCCGCGTGGAACACGCTGGCTGCAGAGCTCGACTCCGCGGCGGAGTCTTTTTCTTCGTTGACTTCGGCGCTGGCGGCCGATGCCTGGCAGGGGCCGGCAGCTCAAGCGATGATGGCCACCGCTACCCCGTATGCGGGGTGGTTGAGCGCGGCAGCAGCGCAGGCCTCGGGTGCCGCGGCGCAGGCGCAGGCGGTGGCAGGTGCGTTTGAAGCGGCCTTGGCGGCAACGGTGCATCCGGCAGCTGTTGCAGCGAATCGTTCCGGTTTGGTGAACCTCGTGTTGTCCAACCTCTTTGGACAAAACGCGCCCGCAATCGCGGCTGTCGAGAGCCTCTACGAGGAGATGTGGGCTCAGGATGTCGCAGCGATGGTCGGCTATCACGCAGAAGCAGCGGCGGCCGCTGCGCAGCTGGTTGCACCGGCGGCGGCGGCGTTGCCGAACTTCGGTTACGGCAATGTCGGCGAGGGCAATATCGGGTTCTTCAACAAAGGCACGTTGAATGTCGGGTGGGGCAATGCGAGTCCGAACTTCACTCCGACCGACCCGATCAGTTTGTTTGGCGGGATCGGCATCGGCAACACGGGATTGGACAACCTTGGGGCGTTCAACACCGGCAGTGTGAATATCGGGATCGGCAATGTGAGTCCGCACTTCGTTCCGAGCAATCCGTTGAGCAATTTCGGCTCTCTAGGAATCGCCAACAACGGGATGCAGAACGTCGGGATCGCCAATGTCGGTACCGGGAATATGGGTTTGCCGGTCCCGCTGTTGGGTCTTCTTGGCGTGGGCAATCAGGGCAGCTTCAACCAGGGTCTGTTCAATACCGGTAACCACAATCTGGGTATCGGGCTGACCGGGGATCATCTGGTTGGCATCGGCCCGTGGCACATCAGCGGTACTGCGCTGCCGGCCGCGGCGGCGGCGGCGTTGCCGAACTTTGGTTACGGCAATGTCGGTGAGGGCAATATCGGGTTCTTCAACGAGGGCACGTTGAATTTCGGGTTGGGCAATGTGAGTCCGAACTTCACCCCGACCGATCCGATCAGCACCTTCGGTGGGTTCGGTATCGGTAACAATGGCCTCAACAATGTCGGGTTGACCAACATCGGCGCGGACAATGTCGGGGCCTGGAACAACGGCCGCCTCAACTTGGGTCTGGTCAACAGCGGGGTCGGCAACTCCGGTCTGCCGTTGGGTGCGTTGCAGTTGCTGGGCATCGGTAACGAGGGCAGCTTCAACCAGGGTCTGTTCAATACCGGTAACCACAATCTGGGTATCGGGCTGACCGGGGATCATCTGGTTGGCATCGGCCCGTGGCACATCAGCAGTACTGCGCTGCCGGCCGCGGCGGGGGCGGCGTTGCCGAACTTTGGTTACGGCAATGTCGGTGAGGGCAATATCGGGTTCTTCAACGAGGGCACGTTGAATTTCGGGTTGGGCAATGTGAGTCCGAACTTCACCCCGACCGATCCGATCAGCACCTTCGGTGGGTTCGGTATCGGTAACAATGGCCTCAACAATGTCGGGTTGACCAACATCGGCGCGGACAATGTCGGGGCCTGGAACAACGGCCGCCTCAACTTGGGTCTGGTCAACAGCGGGGTCGGCAACTCCGGTCTGCCGTTGGGTGCGTTGCAGTTGCTGGGCATCGGTAACGAGGGCAGCTTCAACCAGGGTCTGTTCAATACCGGTAACCACAATCTGGGTATCGGGCTGACCGGGGATCATCTGGTTGGCATCGGCCCGTGGCACATCAGCAGTACTGCGCTGCCGGCCGCGGCGGCGGCGGCGTTGCCGAACTTTGGTTACGGCAATGTCGGTGAGGGCAATATCGGGTTCTTCAACGAGGGCACGTTGAATTTCGGGTTGGGCAATGTGAGTCCGAACTTCACCCCGACCGATCCGATCAGCACCTTCGGTGGGTTCGGTATCGGTAACAATGGCCTCAACAATGTCGGGTTGACCAACATCGGCGCGGACAATGTCGGGGCCTGGAACAACGGCCGCCTCAACTTGGGTCTGGTCAACAGCGGGGTCGGCAACTCCGGTCTGCCGTTGGGTGCGTTGCAGTTGCTGGGCATCGGTAACGAGGGCAGCTTTAACCAGGGTCTGTTCAATACCGGTAACCACAATCTGGGTATCGGGCTGACCGGGGATCATCTGGTTGGCATCGGCCCGTGGCACATCAGCAGTACTGCGCTGCCGGCCGCGGCGGCGGCGGCGTTGCCGAACTTTGGTTACGGCAATGTCGGTGAGGGCAATATCGGGTTCTTCAACGAGGGCACGTTGAATTTCGGGTTGGGCAATGTGAGTCCGAACTTCACCCCGACCGATCCGATCAGCACCTTCGGTGGGTTCGGTATCGGTAACAATGGCCTCAACAATGTCGGGTTGACCAACATCGGCGCGGACAATGTCGGGGCCTGGAACAACGGCCGCCTCAACTTGGGTCTGGTCAACAGCGGGGTCGGCAACTCCGGTCTGCCGTTGGGTGCGTTGCAGTTGCTGGGCATCGGTAACGAGGGCAGCTTTAACCAGGGTCTGTTCAATACCGGTAACCACAATCTGGGTATCGGGCTGACCGGGGATCATCTGGTTGGCATCGGCCCGTGGCACATCAGCCGTTAGTTGCGCCGTTTCAGTTCGGAGATGAGATTAGCCAAGGCGAGGATCCGCTGGGCGTCGCGCACGTGCAGGTTTTCGATCATGCGACCGTTAACCGTGATCACGCTGCGCCCAGCGGCTCGCGCCTCCTCGTAGGCCGCTACGACCGTGCGGGCATGGGCGAGCTCCTGCTCGGACGGCCCATACGTGTCATTGGCCGGTGCGATCTGCGACGGATGGATCAAAGTCTTTCCGTCGAAACCCATCTCCCGCCCCTGCCGAGCCTCAGCGGCGAAGCCGTCGGCGTCGGTGATGTCATTGAACACGCCGTCCAGGACCGCTTTCCCGCCCGCTCGGGCACCCAGTACGGCCAGTGACAACGCCGGCATCACGGGAGCGCGTCCGGGTACGTGCTGGCCATGCAACTCGTTCACCAGATCATTGGTGCCGACCACCAGGGCCGCCAAGCGCTCGCTCGCCGAGGCGATTTCGTCAATGCGCAGGAACGCCCTGGGAGTTTCGACCATCACCCACAGCTGCAATGAAGCCGGGGCATCCAGCGCGCGCAACGTACCGACTAAATCCTGAACCTGTTGCCCTGTCTCGATTTTCGGCACCAATATGCCGTCGGCGTTGGTGCGCGCTACCGCGGCTAGGTCGTCGGCGTGCCAGTCGGTGTCCACGCCGTTGATGCGCACCACGACTTCCCGGGGCTGGTAGCTGCCGGACACAACGGCCTCACACACCCTGGTCCTCGACTCGGCCTTGGCGTCGGGGCCGACGGCATCCTCGAGGTCGAAGATCAGCACGTCCGCCGGGAGCGTTCTCCCCTTTTCCAGCGCCCGGCTCTTGTTGCCGGGTAGGTAAAGAGCGGATCGACGTGGGCGCAGTGTCGGAGCCATGGTGCCGTCCATCATTTCATCTGGCGTCGCCGGCGCCCTGCTAGGTCGGCAACCCGCAGTTACGCTGAGCAGGTATCGACATGCCCAGGCGGAACGGGAGCAGCGGATGTCAACATTTGGTACGGCGCGCGCCGATGGGGACAGCTGGGACCTCGCGTCCAGCGTGGGGGCTACCGCGACCATGGTGGCGGCCGCCCGGGCGCTGGCCTCCCGGGAACCCGATCCGCTGCTCGACGATCGATTCGCTGAACCGCTGGTGCGCGCCGTGGGACACCCCTTCTTCACCCGCATGCTGGACGGCGAAATACCTCTCGAAGACGACGAGATGCCGATGACCTTCCAGCAGCGCCGTGAGCAGATGGCGGTGCGCACCCGGTTCTTCGACGACTTCTTCAGCGCCGCAACCGGGGACGGTATACGCCAAGCCGTGATCCTGGCCGCTGGACTCGATGCCAGGGCCTATCGCTTGACCTGGCCGGAGGGCACGGTGGTTTTCGAAGTCGACCAGCCCGAGGTCATCACCTTCAAGAGCCTGACCCTGACCCAGATCGGTGAGGAACCTGCCGTCGAGCGTCGAGCGGTAGGGATTGACCTCCGAGAAGACTGGCCTACGGCCTTGCGCGACAACATGTTCGACACCAGCGAGCCGACCGCCTGGATCGCTGAAGGCCTGCTCCCCTATCTTCCGCCGGAGGCCCAGGACCGGTTGCTGGCCAACATCACGGCACTCAGTGCGCGGGGCAGTCGGCTGGCGACGGAGAACATCAGCGACATGAGCGTCTTCACCGACGAACGTGCCCGGAACATGCGCGCCAGTTGGCGCAAGTACGGACTGGACATCGACGTCGCCGAACTGGTGTGGCTTGGCGAGCGCAGGCAGGTTGCCGAGCACCTGACCGCCAGTGGCTGGACGGTCACTCGTTACCCGACTGAGCAGCTGTACGCCCAGCACGGCTTTGCGTTGCCGGACAACGAGATTCTGGCGAAGTTTCGCGACGCTGTCAGCTATGTCAGCGCCGAATTGAACTGACTGCCGAGCCATATCTCGCCCAGCGGTGTTGGGTTCTGGCTAGAAGTGGGCATCCCCTCCAGCGATAAGTCAAGAGACCTGGAGGCCGGAGCATGAGCACTGTCCCGTCAATCACGCTCAACGACGGGAACCCGATCCCGCAATTGGGCTTCGGCGTCTTCCAGATCGAGCCAGATCAGACGGCCGCGGCTGTGCGGGCCGCACTCGAGGTGGGCTATCGGCACATCGACACGGCGCAGATGTACGGCAATGAGAAAGAGGTAGGCGAGGGCGTCCAGGACACGGGGCTGGACCGCGGCGAAGTGTTCATCACCAGCAAACTCAACAACGGGTATCACCGGCCGGATGACGCGCGTCGGGCGTTCGACGCGACGTTGTCGGCGCTCGCATCGGACTACGTCGACCTCTTCCTGATCCACTGGCCGCTGCCGACGCTCTACGACGGCGACTTTCTCTCCACGTGGAATGCGTTGCAGGAATTCGCTGCTGATGGACGCGCCCGCAGCATCGGAGTCTCAAACTTTCAACCCGCTCATCTCGATCGGCTGGCTGACGGCGCGCAGACCGTGCCTGCGGTCAATCAGATCGAGGTGCACCCGTACTTCGCCAACGATGACGTGCGCGGCTACGGCAAGGCCCACGGCATCGCTACCGAGGCGTGGTCTCCGATCGCCCAGGGCAGGGTGCTCGATGACGAGGTGATCACCGGCATCGCCAAGGCGTTCGGAAAGACGCCGGCACAGGTGGTGTTGCGTTGGCACATTCAGCGCGGTGACATCGTCTTTCCCAAATCTGTCTCCGCCGAACGGGTGAAGTCGAACTTCGAGCTCTTCGACTTCGAGCTCTCTGATCACCACGTCGCATCGATCAGCGCGCTGGATCAGGGCGAGAACGGCCGCATCGGTCCACACCCGGACAAGTTCGACTACGTCCCGGACTGACCGAGGCGTGCGGCGGCACTAGGGCTCAGCGCGGCGCTCACGCCACTCCCGTTCGAACGGCAACCGCCACGCATTCGGAGCGATCAACTGATGGATGGCGTTAGGGCCCCAGGTGCCGGGCTGATACAGCTTCGCCGGCGGCGGGTCGTCCAACAGATCTTGTGATCGCTCCCAGAGCGATTCGATCCCCTCGGCGGTGGTGAACAGCGTGTGGTCGCCGCGCATCGCGTCCAGAATCAGCCGTTCGTAGGCCTCCAACACGTCTGCCGCGGTATCGATCTCCTGCGTCGAGAATTGCATGGACAGCTTGTCGAGTTTCATTCCCGGACCCGGCCGCTTTCCGTAGAACGACAGCGAGACTTTCGAGTTGTCGGCGAGGTCGAATGTGAGGTGATCGGGTCCCTGTGTGCCAACTCCAGATCCGGGCGGGAACATCGTTCGCGGCGCCTCTTTGAAAGCAATCGAAATGATGCGGATACCCTCGGCCATCTTCTTGCCGGTGCGCAAATAGATCGGCACGCCGGCCCAGCGCCAGTTGTCCACCCCCACCTTGAGCGCAATGAAAGTTTCGGTGTCGGAATCCTTTGACACACCGTCTTCCTGGCGGTAGCCGCTGTATTGTCCGCGCACCACATTGGCCGTCTTTATCGGCAGCATCGACCGGAACACTTTGTTCTTTTCTTCGCTGATCGCGCGGGGTTCCAGCGCGGTGGGCGGTTCCATCACGACGAATGCCATCACCTGAAGCAGATGGGTGACCACCATGTCGCGGTAGGCGCCGGTGTTCTCGTAGAAGTTCGCTCGCTGGTCCAGGCCGAGGGTCTCGGGAATGTCGATCTGAATGTGGTCGATGAAGTTGCGGTTCCAAATCGGCTCGAACAGCCCGTTGGCGAAGCGAAAAGCCAAGATGTTCTGCGCGGCCTCTTTGCCCAGAAAATGGTCGATGCGGAAAATCTGGGATTCATCGAAGGTGTCGTGCACGAAGTCGTTGAGTGCCACCGCGCTGTCGTAGTCAGTGCCGAACGGCTTCTCCATCACTACTCGCGAGCGATCGACGAGATCCGCTTCGCGCAGCATGTCGATGACGTCGTGCGCCGCTTTCGGAGGGACCGACAGATAATGAAGGCGCCGCACGTTCTCGCCAAGCGTGTCTTCGGCTTTCGCCACCGCATCGGCGAGTGCCTGCGCTCCCGCATCCTGCGGGACGTAGGCGAGAATCTTCGCGAATTCCTCCCACTGCTCAGAGGTGAGTTTGTGGGTGCCGAACTCGTCGATCGCGTTCTTGGCGATCTCCCGAAATTCGTCATCGCTTAGGTCTTCGAGTGACGTGGCAATGATCTGAATATTCGGTGCCAGTTCCGACTGGTCCAGGTGCGCCAGCCCGGGGATCAGCTTGCGTTTAGCCAGATCGCCTGTCGCGCCGAACAACACGATGACGTGGGGTTCCAATGGAGCGTTGTCGCGGTGGTGCGGACGCGCCTCGGGCGCCGGGTATGCGATAGTCTGCGGGTTCTTGGTGGCCACTCTCGCGATACTTCCATCGTGCGGCCCGATCTGCACGTGCTGGTCCGCGAATTCATCCCGCGCCGCTGCCCGCAAAGCGTTGCCGGTGCGGGCCCGGGTGGCGTCGCCTTGCCTGTGCCGCACTCAACTGCGTTCGCGCGCTGCGTCAATCGCCCGATAGATGCGTTGTTCGCTGACCGGACGCGGGGTGCCCAACTGCTGGGCCCACAGGCTCACCCGCAACTCCTCGATCTGGCGGCTGATATCGCGGATGTCGCCCGCATTCGTCCGGGTAGCCGGCAGCGCGCGCAGCAGCTGGTCGAATGCGTCCTGCACGGCCTGTACTCGCGCCATCCGTTCTCGATCTCCCTGTAGCCCCTGCGGCAGCCTCTCGAGTCGGCGTTTGATCGCCGTCAGGTAGCGGGCCAGGTCAGCAAGGTGGGCAGCCCCGGCGGCTGTCACAAATCCAGGTGGCAACAACCGGTTGAGTTGTGTCCGCACGTCGGAGATGGCTTGCGCCTGAGTGGCCGGCGGCTGGGCGGGCAACAGGAGCTGCACTTCTTGGGCCACGGACAATACCTTGGCGATGCGACCCACGACGTCGACGGTCGTCGGAACCAGTTTCGCCGCTATTTGATCGCACAGCGCCGTGAACGCATCACGCGTCCACACCGCCTGCGGTGTGAGCGTGTCCGCCGCCGCGTCAGCGCAGTCGTCGAGAAGGGCAGGCAGCGAACCGTCCGGATTGGTTCCGAGGATCAGGCGGGTTCGCGGATCAAGCTGACGCTCAACAGCTTTAACCGGTGACGGCACACTGAGGCGGATCAGCCGGCGCAGTCCCGGACCCATCGCGCTCCGCTGCTCGGCGGCCGTGGCGTACACCCGAAGGTCGACGGCGGCACCCGAATCGACGAAGGCGGGAAAGCCTCTGACGGATCGTCCTTCGACGGCGCGCTCGACGACGGGTGGCAGTTCTGCCATGTCCTCGGGCCAAGAATGTAATCTTGTCCGCTCGAGCTCCCCAGCGACCGCATGAGCGACGGCTCGTCGGGCCGGCGTTGCAAGGCGCTCCTGCAGGGCATGCAGATCCTTCCCGCGTGCCACCTCGGTCCCGTCCGCAGACTCGACGGCAAACGTCACCCGCAGATGCGGCGGTAGCGTGTCCAGGTCGAAAGCCTCGACGGGTACCACAACACCCGTGCGCCTGCGCAATTCACGCTGCAACGCGTTCAGCAGCGGCTCGCCGGACGGGTCGATGCCGAGCAGCACGGCCCGCGCGGTGTCGGGGGCGGGAACGAAGTTGCGTCGCAGATCTTTCGGCAGTGAGCGGATCAGGGCGGTGACCAGTTCCTCGCGCAGTGCCGGTACCTGCCAGGCGAATTCGTCACCTCCCAGGCGCGCCAAGACGTCGATCGGGACGTGCACCGTCACACCGTCATCGGTCGCCCCCGGCTCGAATCGGTAGGTCAGCGGTAGTGCGGCATCACCGGTCCGCCAGGTGTCCGGGCGATCCTTGCTTGCGGCCGCCTCGTCCGAGCGCAACAGGTCATCGCGCGAGAAGGTCAGCAGCTCCGGGGTCCGGTGCCGCTGCTTCTTCCACCACGCGTCAAAGTGTTGCGCGGACACGACATCAGCAGGAATACGTGCGTCGAACCACGCATGAAGGTCGTCGTCACCGACGAGCAGGTCGCGGCGACGAGCCCGCTCCTCGAGCTCCTCCAGTTCCGCGCGCCGTCGCGCGTTGTCGCGGAAGAAGTGGTGACGAGTCTGCCAATCGCCTTCCACCAGTGCGTGTCGGATGAACAACTCGCGCGCCACCACCGGCTCGACCTTGGCGTACCCGACTCTGCGGCGCGCGACCAGCGGCAGGCCGTACAGTGTCACCCGCTCGTAGGCCAGCACTTCACCACGTTTTGTTTCCCAATGTGGTTCGCTGTAGGTGCGCTGCACCAGCTCACCCGCGACTCGCTCGACGACCTCTGGCTGAATGCGCGCGGCGGTCCGGCCATAGAGTCGGCTGGTCTCCACTAATTCCGCGGCGACGACCCATTGCGGCGGGCGTTTGGTCAGCACCGAGCCGGGCGCGAGTACGAAGCGCGCATTGCGCGCGCCCAGATACTCGCGGGTGTCCTCGCGGCGCATTCCCACATGTGACAGCAACCCTGCCAGCAGCGCCGCGTGAATCCGCGCCGGGTCCGCCGTCTCGTCAGACTCCCTGATACCCAGATCGCGGGCGATGCTCCGCAATTGGCCGACCAGGTCCTGCCACTCGCGGATCCGCAGGTAGTGCAGGAACTCCTTGCGACACATCCGTCGAAAAGCGCTGCCCGACAATTCCTTTCGCTGATCTCGAAGATAACGCCAAAGGTTGAGGTAGGCGATGAAGTCGGAGCTCTCATCGGCGAACCTGGCGTGGCTCTGGCGCGCCGCCTCTTCGCGGTCGACGGGCCGCTCCCGCGGGTCCGGGATGGTCAGCGCCGCGGCGAGCACCAGGATTTCGCGCACGCATCCTTCGCGGTCGGCCTGCAGGATCATCCGGCCGAGACGTGGGTCGACGGGCAGCCGCGCCAGTCGACGGCCAAGATCGGTGATCGCGCCTTGCTGGTCGAAAGCGCCGAGTTCCTGCAACAGCTGCACCCCGTCACGGATGCTGCGCTGATCAGGTGGATCCAGAAAGGGAAATCTTTCGATGTCCCCAAGTTGCAACGCCGCCATCTGCAGGATCACCGAGGCGAGGTTGGTCCGGAGTATCTCCGGCTCGGTGTAGCGCGGGCGGGTAGCGAAATCCTCCTCGGAGTAGAGACGGATGCACACCCCCGGTGCCACCCGGCCACACCGGCCGGCTCGCTGGGCGGCCGATGCCTGCGAAACCGGCTCGATGGGCAGTCGCTGTACCTTCAATCGCCGGCTGTACCGCGAGATCCTGGCGTTACCCGGGTCCACGACGTAGCGGATTCCCGGCACGGTCAACGACGTCTCTGCCACATTGGTCGCCAGCACTACCCGGCGACTGGTGTGCGGCGCGAAGACCTTGTGTTGCTCGGCGGTGGGTAGCCGCGCGTACAAAGGAAGCACTTCGGTGTGTTTTAGACCCGCCAACGCCTCTGCGGTGTCCCGAATTTCGCGCTCTCCGGATAGGAACACCAAGACGTCGCCCGGCGGCTCCGCATGCAGCTCGTCGATAGCATCGGCGATCGCTTCGATCTCATCGCGCGTCTCGGTTCGAATGATCTCGTGATCGGGATCGTCGGGATCATCCTGCGCGCCAACCGAAACGGGCAGCTCCAGCGGCCGGTACCGGATCTGCACCGGATAGGTCCGTCCAGACACCTCCACGATGGGAGCCCCTGCGAAATGCGCGGCGAAACGCTGCGGTTCGATGGTGGCGGACGTGACGATCACCTTCAACTCGGGCCGGCGGGGCAGCAACGCTCGCAGGTAGCCCAACAGAAAATCGATGTTGAGACTGCGTTCGTGGGCCTCGTCGAGAATGAGCGTGTCGTACTGCAGCAGGCGGCGGTCGCGCTGGATTTCGGCGAGCAGGATGCCGTCGGTCATCAATCTGATCAGGGTGCGGTCGCTAACCTGATCGGTAAAGCGGACGGTGTACCCCACGACGTCGCCGAGTGGGCTGTGCAGTTCGTCGGCGATGCGTTGCGCGACGGTCCGGGCGGCCAGCCGACGGGGCTGCGTGTGTCCAATCGTGCCGCGCACGCCGCGGCCGAGATCGAGGCAGATCTTGGGTAACTGGGTGGTCTTGCCGGAGCCGGTTTCTCCGGCGACGATGACGACCTGGTGGTTGAGTATCGCTTCGCTGATTTCCTGGCGGCGCTCGGTGATCGGGAGGTCGGGGTAACTGATCGTCGGCACGGCGGCTTGGCGGGCGGCCACCAGCGATTCAGCGGCAGCGACCTGCTGGGCGAGCTGTCGCAACTTCTCCGGCCTGAAGCCGCCGCGAACATTCTGCAGACGCCTGCGCAAGCGGGCGGCGTCGCGAATCGTCAACTCGTCGAGGCGTCTGCGCAACTCGCTGACGGTCGGATCGGCCACTCGGGCCAGAGTAGTGGTCGCCCCAACCGGGCTAGGTTGGTCTCATGGGTCGGAAAATTGCGACAGCGGACGAAGTGGGTTTTGCCGAATTGCTGGAATTCGTCCGGCCGCGACACCGGATGGTACTGACCACCTTTCGTACGGACGGCTCGCTGCAGAGCTCGCCGGTAACCGGTGGAGTCGATGCGCAGGGCAGGATTGTCATCGCGAGCTATCCTCAGCGCGCGAAGAGCGTCAACATCCGACGGACGGGCAGAGCAAGCGTCGTCGTGCTTTCCGACGAATTTAACGGCCCCTACGTACAACTCGATGGCGGCGCCGAGGTGATCGATGCGCCTGCTGCGGTTGAACCCCTCGTCGATTATTACCGGCCGATCGCCGGGGAGCACTCGGACTGGGACGAATATCGCCGCGCGATGCGCGACCAGAACAAGTGTCTGCTGCGCGTCACTGCCAACCGGTGGGGACCGGTGGCCACGGGTGGCTTCCCGCCGGAGTAGCGCGATGTGGCCGCTATCTATCCCGCTGGTAACACCGGTGGCCGGCAGACGTTGGCTGCCGGGTCCCACCACCAACCGTTGTCGCAGGCCAGTGGTTGCGGCCCGACGCCCAAGGGCCGGCAGACGTTGGCGGTCGGATCCCACCACTGGCCCGCATCACAGTTGAGTGGTTGTGGCCCAACACCCAAGGGGCGGCACACCTTACCTGTGGGATCCCACCATTCGCCGTCGGCGCACTGCGCCGAACTGACGGCGGGTGTCGCGATCGTCATAACCGCCATCGGCGCAAGCATCATGGCGGCGACGGATATCAGCCGGTAGATGATCGTCCACATTGCACACCTCGAATCGCACGGGCAAATCTAGTGCCCGTCTTCCCCGTCCCGGGGTGATGCCAAACTCAGCAACCGCAGGAAACCGACCGGTTCGTTGAAACCTTTGAGCGCAACCGTCTCATGGCGCTGCGGTATGTCGGCCAGAAATTCCTGGACCGCAGGATCCGAAGCGATGGCTTCTGACAGCACGATGTCCTCGCCGGCACTCTGACCTTGCAGGCGCGCCGCCATATTGACGGTGGAGCCGAAGTAGTCCAGGCGGTCATTCAACGTCACGACCACACTCGGGCCGGCATGGACGCCCACTTTCAACACCAGATGCTCGGCGCCGTGCGCGGACGCGGCGATCTTGGCCTGCATGGCCAGCGCCGCGCGCACCGCCTGGGCGGGATCGTCGAACGACGCCATCACCGCGTCGCCGATCGTCTTGACGATCGCGCCGGCATGATCACGCACGATCTCGGCGAGCAAGGTGAAGTGTTCCCGGACCAAGTTGTACGCGGTGGCATCACCAACCCGTTCATAGAGCTCAGTCGAGCCACGCAGGTCGGTGAACAGCAGCGCGACCTGGCTGACGCCGGCATCGTCACCCGGGCGCAGCGTCGCCTCGGCGAACATGTCTCGAAATGCCTGCAACGAGATCACTTCCGGTGCCGTCAGGGCCTGCCGTGTCCACGATCGTTCTTCGATCAACGCCGCAAGTTCGTATCCTGTCTCGTTGACGAACGTCACGGTTCCCGGCTCGTCGTTGCCGTCCGGCTCCGCGAGCAGCTCCACACCGGTGGCCGTGATACGCAGATCGGGAAAGGCGTCGGCAGCGTATTCGACGTCGACGACGGCGCCCGGATGTAACGTGCGTCCACGATAGGAGCCGGGAAGCAGGTCGATTGGCACGGTGCGTCGCTCCCCCGGGCTCAGTAAGACCTGCACCACCACATGCGCGGTGCTCATCGGTCCGGAAAGGCAGAATTCGCCCTCCCGCAGCGGGCGCACCGTCGGTGACGGTGTGAATGTCAGCTCGACGTTGCGTTCGAAGTCGCGGTCGTAATCGATGTTGCACGACGAACAGTGCGCACCGTGTGGTAGGTCGGCCAGCGATGGGACGCTGACCTTGGCGCCCCGGCAATTGGGGCACAGCAGATCCCACTTCATGCAAAGCAGACCGCTCTTCACGGCGGTCAGACACGCCTCGGTGGCTGCGCGCACCGGCACCCCAAGCTGGCCCGCCAGGACCTTGGGTCGCAGCCGGTTGAGATCGGCCGCCATGGCGTGCAGCACCAGCTCGGCCAGGCGGTCACCGAGCCCGTTTCCGTACGCGCTGCGGTCGATTTCGCGTGCGATCGCGGTGGCTCGTTCGCGCGCACCCGGTGGCAGCATCGGCTCTGGCAACACGAACGGTGTGAGGCGGTCCGCAGCATCGTCACCCCGAAGATAAGCGACCGCCTCCAGGACGCGGCGGCGCACGTGCTCACCGGCCTGCGCCGCAAGTCGAGCGCCGAACAGGCGGCCTGCCATGTTCAGCGGCTCCCATTCGAGTGCATAGGAAACACGCGAGCCGCCGCAGCCGTCCGGTTCGACATCGAAGTCCGGGCCGAAGCGCCGGAACGGGCCCTTGCTGAACACGCGTGACTGGCGAAAATGTCGACCCGAGACCCACTCGTACGGCTTCTCTTCCCACTCCAGCGTGAAACCCGCTGCTTTACCCCGCCCACGTCGCAGGACTGTGCCGTTCGGTTGGGGCGTCTCGTCGAGTGTGTAGGGCGGCAGACCCAGGGCCTCGTTGAACCGGTTGGTGTCAGCCAGCACCGGCCAGAGTTGATCCGGCTGCAGGTCAAATGTCCAGGTCCACGTGCGACGCATCGATTGGAACTCTAGACCGGGCGGATCAACTTCGGGATGCCGAAGCGGCCGGAAAAATCAACAACGAATACATATGAGTATAGAATGCTTGACTGTATACGATACGTTGATGTAGCTTTTGAAGGGCCCGCGGGGACCCGCGCCCGCATCGATCCGCAGTCGAACCAACTCCCCTCACCTCACCGAGAGAACTCGATGAAAGTACAAAGTGCGCCTACGACCGAATGGTTTTCCGTGGTAGATAGCAAATTGTCGCCGCAGATCCGCGAGCTGATCCGCCAAGGAGCCTGGATCGCTCTCAACCCAACCCCAGAATGGCTGGAACAGCTCGACCGGGCATCCGTGGCCGGCAACTCCGCGATCGCCGGAGATCCGACCCTGGCCGCAGCGGTCAGTTCGTCCAATCGTGCGAACCTCGTGCACTTCGCCACCAGTCACTTGCGTGACCCCGGTGGCGTCGTGTCGGCGTACCTCGGGCCTGAGCCGTTGCGGATGGCTCGCATTCTGGTGCGCCGGGGCCTTGGCGCTTCGGCGCCCGACATCTACCGCATCGGCCAGAACGTGGCTTTGCAGCGCTGGATGGACATCGTGTTCGACCTCACGTCCGATCCGCATGAACTCAGAGAGCTACTCAATGTGATCTCGCGCTCAGCGAGTGATTTCGTCGACTTGACGCTAGCCGCGATCGCGCGGCAGATGAAGCTGGAGCACACCGAACTGGCCCAGGGGGCGATCGTCGAGCGGCGCAAGATCGTCGAATTCATCCTCGACGGCGAGTCCATGAACCACAAACGGGCTGAAGCGCGACTGGGGTACGCGCTCAGCGGATCTCACACCGCCGCCATCCTGTGGTGTGACGAGCCTGACGGCGATAGCCGGCTGATGGACCGGACGGTTGCCGCATTGGGGCAGGTTGTCGGATGCCCACAACCATTCGCGGTGGTCGCCAGCGAGGCGACTCGCTGGGTGTGGTTCAAGGATGTCGCCGAAATCGACGGTGAAAAGGTCCGTAGAGTGCTCGACGAAACTCCCAGGCTGCGCCTCGCGATCGGCGCCGGTGCGCGAGGCGTCGACGGTTTCCGCAACAGCTATGAGCAGGCCCTCACCGCGCAGCACATGATGGTGCGGTTGCGGTCACGACAGCAGGTAGCGCACTTCGAAGACATCCAGATGGTCGCGCTGCTCACCCAAAAGCAAGGTCAGGCAGATGCTTTCATCAGCCATACGCTCGGTTCCCTCGCCTCGGCCGGCTCGGTGCTTCGGGACACGTTGCTGACGTACATCAACGAGCAGTGCAATGCCGCCCGCGCGGCCCAACAGCTCTACATCCACCGCAACACCCTGTTGAGCCGGCTCGATGCCGCCCAACGACTGCTGCCGCGGCCGTTGGAACGCACCACCGTTCGCGTCGCGGTTGCACTCGAGGCGTTGAAGTGGTTCGGCAGCCGCGACCAGGACTCCACCTTGACGGCTGATTGAGCCGCGGCACGCGAGCACGCCGTCGGCGACCCCAGCCGCCGGCTACGGTCTTGCCGTCGGTATGCCAGGATCTTGGGCATGACCGCACGCTGCCTCGCACGAATCTCCGGTGTCTTCGTCATGACGACGTGGGCTCTGCTGAGCGTGCCACTCGCCACCCCGGCCACCGCATCGGCCGACCCCTGCTCCGACGTCTCGATCGTGTACGCCCGCGGCACTCACCAGGAGCCGGGGCTGGGCAATGTCGGCCAAGCCTTCGTGGATTCGCTCACTTCTCAGCTGGCCGGCCGTTCGGTCGAGGTGTACGCGGTCAATTACCCCGCCAACGACGACTACCACAACAGCGCAACCAGCGGTGCTGACGATGCGAGTGCTCACGTCCAGAGCACGGTCGCCAGTTGCCCCAGCACCAAGATCGTCATGGGTGGGTACTCGCAGGGTGCCACCGTGATCAATCTGGCCACCACCCAGATGCCGGCGCCGGTTGCCAACCACGTCGGCGCGGTGGCCTACTTCGGCGAACCATCCAGCGGTTTCTCTAGCGCACTGTGGGGCGGCGGCCCGCTACCGACGATCAGCCCGCTCTACAGCGGCAAGCTAATCAGCCTGTGCGCTACCGATGACCCGATCTGCACGGGCGGCGGCAACATCATGGCGCACGTCTCCTACATCGAGAACGGTATGACGACCCAGGCTGCGACCTTCGCGGCCAACCGGGTCAAGTAGCGACGCTGACCGAACATCCCAGCTGGGCGATCAGCCGGGCGGCCGGCGTCGCGTTCGGCGGCGCGGGCTTTTCCGCTAGGAAGGCGTCGGACCGGGGCAACGTGCCCTTTGCCCCGCGTCCAGCGTTGGCCTCCGCTCGTCTCAGCGCGGCAGCAGGCGTTGCTTCTGCTCGGTGAACTCTTCGTCGGTGAGGATGCCGGCGTCGCGGAGCGACGCGAGTTCACGGAGTTCGGCGGCGATGCTGGTGATCGGGCCGCCGGGCAGCGTCGGCGGCGGCGCCGCACTTTCCTCCGGTACCTCAGCCGCCGCCGTCGTCCCGCGCTTAGCGACCCCGACGCGTTCCTTCGTGCGAGGGCCGCCCGACCCGCCGGTGCCGATGGTGCCGGCCATAGCCCGCCCAGCCATCCCGGCCACCGCCATCTGGCCGAACAGCGCGCCGGCGCCCTCTGCCGCGGAAGCCTCTGCCGCGGCAGAGGCGCCGGCGGCAGGCGACGTCAGCGCCGCCAATCGGAAGCCGGGAGCGGCGGTGGTCCAGCCCGGGGGGACCGACAGTCCGCCGACCGATCCAGCCTCGCCGAGGCCCGCCGACACGGGCGAACCGAGGTTGGTGATCACCGGGAAGTCGGTCGGGGGCGCGGCTGCGGTGCCCGGCCACCCTTGGACCCCGGCCCACCCGCTGATGATGTCGTCGGTGTGGATACCCACGTGGTAGCCGGCGACATCGTACGGGAGGGCAGACGTCGCAAGAACTCCGTCTATCGACCCGCTGACGAGACCCGCGCCGAAGTCGAGGAGGGTCACGATGTCGAACGGCGAAATAGCTGCGGCCGGAGCCGGGGTCGCCAGGCCGGCCAACGCGTCGGGCACCGCGGCGAGCGCCTGCTGGGCCGAGGAGACGGCGCTCTGCACCTCCCCGGCGGCTGTTCCGGCGGCCTGGCTGACCGCGGCCGCTTGCGCTGACAACCCGCCTGAATCGGTGGTGGCGGAAGGACCGGCGAACGGCGTCAGCGTGGTCGCGGCCGCCGATGACGCCGCATAGCTCTGCATGGCCGCCGTGTCCTGTGCCCACATGTCGGCGTACTCGGTTTCGGTGAGTGCGATCAAGGGCGTGTTCTGGCCGAAGAAGTTGGTCGCGATCAGCGTCATCAACAGGCTGCGATTGGCCAAGACAACCGGCGGTGGGACCGTCTCGGCGAACGCGGTCTCGTAGGCGACAGCCGCTGCTTTGGCCTGATCAGCGGTGTGCTCAGCCTGGAGAGCGGTGACTCGGAGCCATGCGATGTAGGGTGACGCGGCCGCAGCCATTGCAGCTGCCGCCGGGCCGATCCACGGACCGGCGGTCAAAGCCGTGATCACCGACTGGTACGCGCTGGCCGTTGAATACAGCTCGGCTGACAGGTCGTCCCATGCCACGGCGGCCGCCACCATCGATCCAGAGCCGGGGCCGGCGTACATCAGCGTCGAGTTGATCTCTGGGGGCAACAACGCGAAGTCCATCACGCTTCCTCCGATCGGGTGTGGTCGGCTGGCCACCTCACTGTGGTGCATTCGATGCACGCTCGGCCCGAATCCCCCGGGGCCCGTGAGCGGACATCACCGCGTAGCGCGACTTCAGACAACGGCTCGCTGTCTGCTGTTTGCACAGCCTTTACCAATAAAGCACACATTCAGCTCATCGCCGAAATGGCGGTCCGCCGGGCCGCACCCGCGGAGTTACCTCTCGAACTCGAGATAGTGCCGGATTTCCTCGGCCGCGGCCTCCAAGTTTCGCGCGACCAGGCCGCGTCCGAGCCACTCGCTGAGCCGGGCGATTCCGAGACCGGTGGTAGAAAACGTCAGGGTCAGGGTCAGGCGGCTGCCGTCGCCGTCGGGTTCTACCAGCGCAGCGAAAGAATGTCGCGTCCCTTGCACCGCCCGCCACTTCAGTAGGCTGCCCGTCGGCGGTGTGATCAGCACGCGGCCGCCCAGCTGGATGGTGCCACTTTCCATGTACACGTCCCACAGCTCGCCGTCATCGCGCGCTTTGACGAATCGACATCGGCTGAAGGTGGACACCTTGGGAAAAAGACCGTGCGGGTCGGTGACGAACGTTCCGCTGACGTCGAGCGGACAGTCGATATGTCGGGTGACGGTGACGGTCTGGGTCATATCACCGGACCATGGGGACGATCGTCTTGCTGGCCAGCTTGGACAGTCCGACCTGCATGACGCTGGTGACATAGCCCAGGGCCCGGTCCCAATCCGGCTCGTCGCCAAATCTGGCGCGCACGTCGATCGGGTCGAGCACCTGCATGCGGATCTTCGCCGGAAGGGGAAAGTGCGGCAGCGGCAGTGGGGACAGTCCCCACGGAATGCTGAGCGTCATCGGCATGCTCTTTACGCGAGCCAGTTTGTCCAGCCGCAGCAGCTGGGCGGTGCGGCGACCGTCGTTGAGCACTATCAAGGTGTCATGGCCGCCGGTCGCCACCACCGGCACGATCTTCACGTTGCACTTGTGAGCAAGCCGCAAGAAGCCTTTGCGGCCTGAAAAGATGATCTTGTTGCGGTCGCGCCAGGGGCGTAGGGCCTCCACGTCCCCGCCCGGGTAGACCAGGGCCGAGCCGCCACTGTCGAAAATGCGCTCAGCGAAGGAATTGGCAGCCGGGACCACGCCGAGCTTGCGGGTCAGTTCGCCGATGACCGGCGCGGCCGTGACGGTGTCGTGCGCCAGTGCGTAGAGGGGACGGCCCTCGACAGTGAAGTAGGTGTTGTAGGCCAGCAGGAAGACGAAGGTGTCCGGGGTGGCTCCCCCGCCGCTGTGATTGCCCACGAACAGCACCGGCTCGTCCGGCACGTTCTCGAGGCCGTGCACCTCGGCTCGGAACCACACAGTGGAGGCCAACCACAGCGGAGGCAGCACTGCGCGAATGAACTCCGGGTCGCGATGACGAAGTTCTTTGGGAAGTCGTGGCCGAGTCATCACGATGAGACTAAACCGATTTGACGTGTTTTGACCGCGGTTGAGACCCCGCGGGTTCGCGCTTGCGCCGGTGATTGTCGTAGCTTGAGACGAGCCTGTCTCAGGCTCGACCGGTTCAGAACGGTAGCCGGGTGTGCGGCGCGGGTGCGATGGCCCGCCGCGTTGACAGGGCGTGGGGATCAGTCGGGGGTGCGGTTTGCGTCAATTAGCTGGCCGAACTATAATCTGGACACATGTCCAGTTTGCTGTCCTGCCGTTCGACAGCGCGTTGACAGCGATGAGATTGGCGCCTTTCTCCTCTCTTGCTGGTCGATCCCTGGCGGCGAAGGGTTGAATATGCGAATTGCGCTGCTGTCTTACCGGAGTAAAGACCATTGCGGTGGGCAAGGTGTCTACGTGCGGCACCTCAGCCGCGGCCTAGTGGACCTCGGCCACGAGGTCGAGGTGTTCTCGGGCCAGCCCTATCCAGAATTGCTCGATCCGCGGGTTCGGCTGACGAAGGTCCCCAGCCTCGACCTCTACCGCGAGCCGGACCCCTTCCGGGTGCCCCGGCCGAGTGAAATCCGCGACTCCATCGATCTGCTCGAACTGGCCACCATGTGGACCGCTGGATTTCCCGAGCCGCGAACCTTCACCCTCCGGGCAGCGCGGTTATTGGCGGACCGGGCTGGCGATTTCGATGTCGTGCACGACAATCAGAGCTTGGGAAGTGGGCTGCTGACCATCGCCGCGGCCGGCATGCCGGTGGTGGCTACCGTGCACCACCCCATCACGCGCGACCGTTTGCTCGATCTCGCTGCCGCGCAGTGGTGGCGAAAACCGTTGGTGCACCGTTGGTATGGGTTTTCCAGCATGCAGAAGCAGGTGGCGCGCCAGATCCCTGACCTGCTAACGGTTTCCTCGTCGTCGGCGTCCGACATAGTTGCGGACTTCGGCGTCTCGCCCGGGCAATTGCATGTGGTGCCGTTGGGGGTGAACACGGAACTGTTCAAGCCGGGCTCATCGCCACGGCAACCCGGCCGGGTGATGGCGATCGCCAGCGCGGACACTCCGCTCAAGGGCGTCAGTACCCTGTTGCACGCCGTTGCCAAACTGCGCACCAGCCGAGACCTCGAATTGCGGTTGGTCGCCAAAGTCGAAACCAACGGCCCGACCCATAAGCTCATCGCCGAGCTCGGCATCTCCGACATCGTCCACATTGCCAGCGGACTACCCGATGCCGAGCTGGCCGCGCTGTTCGCATCGGCCGAAGTGGCGTGTATTCCCTCGCTCTACGAAGGTTTTTCGCTGCCTGCGGTCGAAGCAATGGCGAGTGGGACACCCATCGTCGCCAGCCGAGTGGGTGCGCTGCCCGAAGTCCTGGGAACAGATGGTGCCTGCGCCGAGTTGGTGGCGGCCGCTGACGTCGACGCCCTGACTCACGCGCTTGGAAAGCTCCTGGATTCACCGGAGCGCCGACGCAGCCTGGGCGCGGCCGGGCGCAGCCGTGCAGTCAACGTGTTCAGCTGGGACGCGGTGGCCGCCCAGACCGTACGTGTCTACCAGCAGGCGATTCAGCGGCGGGCAGCCGAGGGCGGGCCGCAATGCTGACAGTCGATTTCGACCGGCTCGGAATCGGGCCCTCGACCAAGGTCATTGACGTGGGTTGTGGCGCGGGTCGGCATGCCTTCGAGGCATATCGACGAGGTGCGGATGTGGTCGCATTCGACCAGGATGCCGCCGAACTACGATCGGTGGACACCCTGCTGCGCGCAATGGCCGAGGCCGGCGAGGCTCCGAAAGCGGCCTCGGCGAAGGTAGTTCGTGGCGACGCACTCAATCTCCCCTACGCCGACGAAACTTTCGACTGCGTGATCGCCTCGGAGATCTTGGAGCATATTCCCGAAGACGATGCGGCCATCGCTGAGCTGGTCAGGGTGCTCAAAGTCGGCGGTGTTCTGGCGGTCAGCGTGCCGCGGTGGCTACCGGAGCGGGTGTGCTGGTTACTGTCCGAGGAGTACCACAGCAACGAGGGCGGCCATGTGCGGGTTTACCGGGCCAGTGTGCTACGCGACAAAATCACTGGCCGCGGAATGGATTTGATGCACACGCATCATGCCCATGCGCTGCACTCGCCGTTCTGGTGGCTCAAATGCGCGATAGGGCCATCGAACAACGACCATCCGGCCGTGACTGCCTACCACAAGCTGCTGGTGTGGGATCTCATGCAGCGGCCGAAAATCACCCGGTTGGCGGAGAGCGTGCTGAATCCGCTAGTGGGCAAGAGTGTCGCCATGTACTTCACCAAGCCCGGATCGGTGCAAAGTCCTGCTGTGCAAGGGTATTCAGTTGCTTTGGGATGACAATGCGCCGGGTGTCGCCGGGGTTCTGACCCCCGAGCAGTGCCGGCAGACGGCGATCTCCATCGCGGCCGCCCAGGAATCGTCGGGCGCGATCCCCTGGTTTGCCGGCGGGCACACCGATCCGTGGGACCACGTGGAAAGCGCCATGGCGCTTACCGCGGCGGGTCTGTTGGAACCCGCGCGTGCCGCCTTCGACTGGTGCCGTCGAATGCAGCGGCCGGACGGCTCGTGGCCGATCCAGATTCGGGCCGGCGTCATCGAGGATGCCAACAGCGACAGCAACTTCTGCGCCTATGTCGCGACCGGGGTGTGGCACCACGTGTTGGTCACCGGCGACGAGTCGTTCGCGGCCATGATGTGGCCGGTGGTGCAGAGGGCGATCGACTTCGTCATCGACTTGCAGGTCGGCTATGGTGAAATATGTTGGGCTCGAAGCGAAGCCGGGCCTCTGGCGGAAGCGTTGCTGACCGGGTGCGCCAGCATTTTCCACAGCATCCGGTGCGCGCTGGCACTTGCTGCCCTCATCGGGGAACCGCAACCGGAATGGGAACTGGCGCTGGGACGGTTGGGTCACGCTATCGTCGCCCATCCTGAAGCGTTCACCGAGAAGGACCGCTATTCGATGGATTGGTACTACCCGATCCTCGCGAGCGCGTTGCGCGGGCCGGCCGCCGCGGCGCGAATTCGGCAGCGCTGGAACGAGTTCGTGGTGGGCGATCTGGGCATCCGCTGTGTGGTCGACCGGCCCTGGGTCACCGGAGCGGAAACGTGCGAACTGGTGATGGCCCTGGACGCCATCGGTCACCGTTCAGCGGCGTACCGGCAATTCGGCGCGATGCAGCATCTGCGTGACGGCGACGGGTCCTACTGGACTGGTTTGGTGTTCGCCGACGGCAAGCGCTGGCCGGAAGAGCGCACCACATGGACGGGTGCGGCGATGATCCTGGCAGCCGACGCGTTGTCCGGCACCACGCCGGGCAGTGGGATATTTCGCGGACACGCGCTGCCATCGGGTCTGCAGACCGATTTCGACTGCGAATGCGTTACAGCCGGACCTGGCCGTTAATCGACCGGCTCGCCGGCCTCGCCGCCGGTGCGTTCCAGCACCCGCAGCGAACCGGTCGCGCCGACCTCCCGGAACTGGCCGGAAGCTAAAGCGCGACAATAGATTTGGTACGGCGCGCGACCCCCGTCATCAGGGTCGGGAAACACGTCGTGAATAACCAGACCACCACCGGCGACCACCCACTTGGCCCATCCCTCGAAGTCGCGCGCAGCGGCGGCCTCGGTGTGACCACCGTCGATGAACAGCAACTGCAGTGGCGAGCGCCATCCGCGGGCAACGATCGGTGATTTGCCCACGATCGCCACAACGTGGTCGTCGAGTCCGGCGGCGTCGAGGGTACGGCGGAACGTCGGCAACGTGTCGAAAAGCCCGGTCACCTCGTCCACGAGCGAAGAGTCGTGAAACTCCCAACCGGCCTGATGCTCTTCGGATCCGTGATGGTGGTCGATCGTGTAGACCACGCTGCCGCGCTGCAGCGCGGCAGCGCCGAGCAGCAGGGCGGATTTGCCGCAGTACGTGCCGATCTCCACGCCGACACCGCCGTCGAGATAGCGCAGCGCGGCGGCGTACAGGGTCTGCCCTTCGTCGCCGGGCATAAAGCCGCGCACCTGCTCGGCAAGCGCGAACAGGCGCGCGGTGGAGCCGGTGTCGTCATCGCTCATCAGCTGAACCTATCGCTCGCCGCAGGCGTGGTCCAAGGCTGGTCGGCGTCCTTGCTGGCGTTAATGAGACAGGGGTCCTTCTGGACAGCCGTCCGGCTGTCCAGAAGCCCTGTCGGTCAGCCGTGCGGGGCCTCGGAGATCTTGCTGTCCGGCTTGCCCAAAGTCTGGCAGTACGTCTGTGCCGAGAGACGGGTCGCGCTGATCTCCAGCGAGGTGGGCTCGGCGCCGCTCTTGTCTTTGAGCATCTTGCTGACCTCCTCGCTCTGCTTCTTCTCGTCCTGGGTGGTGAAGTCTTTGCACTTGGTGTCGCCACCGGTATTGATCACCTTCGACGCCGAACATCCGCTGAACATCAACGCGGCGATGACAATCGCGGCAGGTGCGAGGGGTTTCATCGGTAGCCCTTTCTGAAGTTGGGAGACGTAGCTATCTATAGACCGCAGCGTGCATTCTCAAACACCGGTGGAATTGCCCCCGGATCGAGGACGGTTACTTTTCCAGCGTGAACTGATTGACGTCGATATAGCCGGTGCGGAAATGATCGGCGCAGCCGGTCAGATATTTCATATACCGGTCGTAGACCTCTGGTGACTGAATTGTGATGGCCTCGTCCCGGCTGGCCTTGAGCGCTGCGGCCCAATGATCGAGGGTCTTGGCGTAGTGCTGCTGCAGCGATTGGCGTCTGGTCAGCCGGAAACCCGCCTTTTCCGAGAAGTCGGCGACGATCTCGGTATCCGGCAACCGGCCACCCGGAAAGATCTCTGTGACAATGAATTTCGCGAACTTGATGTGACGCATCGAGATAGGCAGGCCGCTCTGGGCGAGTTGCGCACGGGTCAAACCGGTGATTGTGTGCAGCAGCATGACACCGTCAGTCGGTAAGAGCTTGTAAGCCAGCGAAAAGAAATCCTGGTAGCGGTCGTGGCCGAAGTGTTCGAACGCCCCGATCGAGACAATGCGATCGACGGGCTCGGTGAATTGTTCCCAGCCTTGCAGCAACACGCGGCGACTGCGCGGGGTATCCATTGCGTCGAACGTCTTCTGCACATGCGCGGCTTGATTCTTGGAAAGGGTCAGGCCGATGACATTGACGTCGTACTTGTCGATTGCGCGGCGCATAGTGGCGCCCCAGCCACACCCGACGTCGAGCAATGTCATGCCGGGCTGCAGTCCGAGCTTGCCTAGCGACAAGTCGATTTTCGCGAGCTGAGCCTCCTCCAGCGTCATGTCGTCGCGCTCGAAGTACGCGCAGCTGTACGTCTGGGTCCGATCCAGGAACAGCCGAAAGAAGTCATCGGACAAGTCGTAATGTGCCTGCACGTCGTCAAAGTGCGGCTTCAAGTGCTGAGACAAGCGAGAAATGCCTTTCGTGGCGCCTGAGCTCCGAAGGGAGTCCGGCATGCCCGACGCCGGCGGCTACCTGGTTACCCGTCGGACCGGAAAGAAAACACCGCCCCGCGTGATTCGAGTTCGACGATGAGTTTCGGGACTCCGGTGAGTCACACCTATAGACCGACCGAACACATCAACAGACAAGCGTCAATACAGAAGGTGGATCTCATGCACAAGGCCATGCCGCCGATCGTCGACCAACAGACCTGGCGCGCGGAGCTCGATGCCCTGCGAAGGCGCGAGAAGGCTGCCACTCGGGAACTGGACGCGATCGCCGCCCAGCGGCGCCGATTACCGATGGTGGCGTTGCCCGACTACATGTTGATCGGCGCCGACGGGCCGATCCGCCTCGCGGACGTGTTCGACGGCCGCTCGCAGCTCGTCGTCTATAACCACATGTGGTCCCCGGGTGCTGAGTGGCAGTGCAGCGGCTGCACCGGATTCACGTCGCAGTTCACTCGGCTGGAGTTTCTCGACAACTACGACGCGCGGTTCGTCATCGTCACCAGCGGATCCATCGACGAGGCGCTCGCGTATCGCCGCAGGGTCGGAAATCGGATGCAGTGGTATTCGTCGTCGGAGAGTTCCTTCGGCACGGACATGGACGCACCGCCCGGCGGCGGCTTCGCGGTCAACGTGTTCTTGCGCGATGGTGACGCCGTCTACCGCACCTGGCACACTAACGGTCGCGGAACCGAACAGCTCAGCCACTCCTTTGCGCTCATCGACATCCTGCCCTTCGGGCGCCAGGAGGAATGGCTCGATTCACCGCCCGGATGGCCGTCGAAGCCCACCTACTCCGGGTGGCTGGACTCGCTCGACATCGCCAGCGCCTACGGACCGAAGGACCAAGAACAAGAATGAGTAGCGAATGCTTCGTGGCTACCCGGACCATCTCCGCCACGCCGACCGCAATCTTCGCCGTGCTGTCCGACCCGGCCCGTCACCGCGACACCGAACCCACCGACTGGGTTCGTGACGCGGTGAACCCCGAACGCATTACCGGCGCCGGCCAGATCTTCACCATGAACATGTACCTCGAGGCGGCCGGCGGTCACTATGTCACGCACAATCTGGTCACCGAATTCGACCCGGACCGTGTCATCGCGTGGATGCCGGGCCGGCTTGACAACGCGGGCAACCATGCCGGCGGTGGCTGGTTCTGGCGGTACGAACTCGCCCCGGTCGCTAACCGCACGGGCGTGACGCTCATCTACGACTGGACGGCCACGCCACAGGCGTTCCGTGACCAGATCGGCGGGATGCCGCCGTTTCCGGAGGATTACCTCAGCGCGTCGCTGGCCAGTTTGGAGCGCTCGGTCACGGATTGACGCCGAGGCTTCGTGAAAATTCGGTGAACGCGTCGCGCACCGCGGCGGGTTGCTCGATCCAGGGAAAGTGGCCCGCCTCGGATATGACCCGCCAGAGCACATTGTTGTGGTGAAACCGCTCGGGCTGCCACAGCGACTGCGTGACGATCCGGTCCGCCGAGCCGCTGAGGATCAGGGTCGGCAATGTGGTGGGCCACCAGGCCAGTCGGTAGTCACGGTCGAAATGATCCGCTGACCACCGCACGGCGTCGACGTTGAATGGCATCCGGCCCAGGAGTTCGGTTCCGGCGTCAAGACTGTCGGCGGTGAAGTTCCACGGCGCCGATCGGAGCGCAACGTCGCGCAGGTGTTCGTCGGTGGCGTCCGCCTCGTATCGGGCGGCCGCAAGGTCTAAACCCGGCAACGGGTCATTGGCGGTCATCTCTTCGTAGACCGAGATCCACGATGCGTCGGGAGCGGTGCTGATCAGCACCATGCCCGCGAGCAGCCCGGCCAACGCAGGAGTCGCCAGCAAATATTGGCCGCCCGTGGAATGTCCGACATAAACCGGATGCTCGACGGCCTGAGCCGCTTCGATTAGTACCTGTGGCCACCGCCGGTAGGGATCCGCCGTGGCGCCGGGAGCGTTCCTGTTCGAACCGTCGCCGGGCAGGTCGACCAGCCACGAGCATCCACACGCCGCGACGGCGTCGACCAGTTCTTCCAGCGACTCCGATCCGATACCCGGACCGCCTGGGAGGAAGAGCCAGTTCAGCGGGCCTTCACGACGCCCGTGGAGTCGTAACCGGACGCCCGACGGCGTCCAGTGGACATGCTGAGCAGCCATGGACTCCCCGGCGTTCGGTGACTGGGTCGGTCTCAAAATTACCTGCGCTGGTAGTGCATTTGGCTTCCGGCAAACTCTTGACTGACTCCAGATAAGTGCGGAGGATTGGCATGTGTCCTCGGATCACGCCGAGCAGTTGCGAATGGCCGATTTGCGGGTAACGCGGCCGCGGATTGCAGTGATGGAGGCGGTTCATGCCCATCCGCATGCCGACACCGACACGATCTTCTCCGCCGTACGAGTCGGGTTACCCGACGTGTCCCGGCAAGCCGTGTATGACGTGCTCAATGCGCTGACTGCGGCCGGTCTGGTGCGGCGTATGCAGCCCTCCGGCTTGGTGGCACGGTACGAATCGCGGGTCGGCGACAATCATCACCACGTCGTGTGCAGATCCTGCGGGGTCATCGGCGATGTCGATTGCGCCGTCGGGGATACGCCGTGTCTGACGCCATCAGACGACAACAACGTGTTGGATGGGTTCGTCCTCGACGAGGCCGAAGTCATCTACTGGGGCCTGTGCCCCGATTGCTCGAGTACTGATTCCCGATCACACCCGTGATCACAGCCCGTTTCAGATAACCCGGAAGGAATGCTGTGTCGTCCGATACATCCGAGAGCCGACCTCCGCACGCCAACGAGTCGGCGAGCACCAGCGAGAGCGAGAACCCGGCCATCCCGTCGCCCACTCCGAAGTCCGATGCACCTCGCACCAACCAGGACTGGTGGCCCAACCAGGTCGACGTGTCGAAGCTGCACCCGCACTCGCCGCAGGCCAATCCCCTCGGCGACGATTTCGATTACGCCGCGGAGTTCGCCAAGCTTGACGTCGATGCGCTCAAGGCGGATCTGGTCTCCGTGATGACGACTTCACAGGACTGGTGGCCGGCCGACTACGGCCACTACGGCGGCTTCTTCATTCGCATGAGCTGGCACGCGGCCGGCACGTACCGCATCTTCGACGGACGCGGCGGCGCCGGACAAGGATTGCAGCGGTTCGCACCGCTCAACAGCTGGCCGGACAATGCCAGTCTGGACAAGGCGCGCCGGCTGTTGTGGCCCGTCAAGAAGAAGCATGGCAACAAGATCTCCTGGGCCGACCTGCTGGTGCTGGCCGGCAACGTGGCCCTGGAAGACATGGGCTTTCAGACTTTCGGGTTCGCATTCGGCCGCGAGGATGTCTGGGAACCCGAAGAAATCCTCTTCGGCGAAGAGGACGAATGGATGGGCACCAACAAGCGCTACTCGGGCGAGCGTGACCTCGCGCAACCCTACGGCGCCACGACGATGGGGCTGATCTACGTCAATCCCGAAGGACCCGAGGGCAAGCCGGATCCGGTCGCCGCGGCCCGCGACATCCGCGAGACGTTCGGCCGGATGGCCATGAACGACGAGGAGACCGCCGCGCTCATCGTGGGTGGCCACAGTTTCGGCAAGACTCACGGTGCCAGCGCCGACCCCGTCGGCCCCGAGCCCGAGGGTGCCCCGATCGAGCAGCAGGGGCTGGGCTGGAAGAGCACCTTCGGCACCGGCAGCGGCAAGGACGCCATCACCAGTGGTCTGGAAGTGGTGTGGACGCCGACCCCGACGAAGTGGGACAACAGCTTCCTGGAGACCCTGTACGGCTACGAGTGGGAGCTGACCAAGAGCCCCGGCGGGGCATGGCAGTTCACCGCGAAGGACGGAGCCGGCGCGGGCACCATTCCCGACCCGTTCGGCGGTCCGGGGCGCAACCCGACCATGCTGGTCACCGACGTGTCGCTGCGCGAGGACCCGATCTACCGGCAGATCACCCAGCGCTGGCTGGAACACCCCGAGGAGCTCTCGGTGGCCTTTGCCAAGGCGTGGTACAAGCTGCTGCACCGCGACATGGGACCGCTCAGCCGTTACCGCGGGCCGTGGATTGCCGAGCCGCAGTTGTGGCAGGACCCGGTCCCGGTGGTCGACCACGAGCTGGTCGACGAAAGCGACATCGCGGCGCTGAAGTCCAAGGTGCTGGCGTCGGGCCTGTCGGTTCAGCAACTGGTCAAGACGGCGTGGTCAGCAGCGGCCAGCTACCGCAACACCGACAAGCGCGGCGGCGCCAACGGCGGACGGCTGCGGCTGGAACCGCAGAAGAGTTGGGAGGTCAACGAGCCCTCCGAGCTGGACAAGGTGCTGCCGGTTCTCACCCAGATCCAGCAGGATTTCAATGCCGCCGCCGGTGGCAAGAAGATCTCGCTGGCTGACCTGATCGTGCTGGCCGGCTCCGCCGCCGTGGAGAAGGCGGCCAAGGACGCGGGTTATGAGATCTCGGTGCACTTTGCGCCCGGCCGCACCGACGCCACCCAGGAGAGCACCGACGTAGAGTCGTTCGCGGTGCTCGAGCCTCGCGCAGACGGGTTCCGCAACTACTTCCATCCCGGCGAGAAGGCTCCGCTCGAGCAGTTGCTGCTGGATCGGGCGTACATGCTGGGCGTGTCCGGGCCGGAGTTGACGGTGCTCGTCGGTGGGTTGCGTGCGATCGGCGCCAACCACGGCGGTAGCAAGCACGGTGTGTTCACCACCCAGACCGGCAAGCTCACGAACGACTTCTTCGTCAACCTGCTCGACATGGGAACCGAGTGGAAAGCGTCGAAGAACTCCGAGAACGTCTACGAGGGCCACGACCGGGCAACCGGCGAACTCAAGTGGACAGCTACCGCGAATGACCTTGTATTCGGCTCGAACTCGGTGCTGCGCGCGCTCGCCGAGGTATACGCCCAGGATGACAACCACGGGAAGTTCGTCGAGGACTTCGTCGCGGCGTGGGTCAAGGTCATGAACAACGATCGCTTCGACCTGCAGTAATCCGCGTCAGCCAGGACGCCCCGCGAGTCGTGCGCTCGCGGGGCGTTCTCGGTTCACGGGGCAGCAGTGACGACGATCGACTCGGTGCCGGTCTGCCAGGCCGCGGCGAAAGTGGCGAGCGAAACTTGTTCGTCCGCGTGATCGGCCCCCGGGTCATTGAGATGAACGACGTCGGTGTTGGTGTCGATACCGGTGACGACCAGGAAATGGTCAGCTGCGGTGCGCTGGTCGCTGGTGTTCCAGATGACGGCGGAATTGACCCAGGCAATGATCTTGCGATTCTCGGTGAGGTACCGCCTTAGCGCGGGCAGCCCGGTCTGATCCGGATGCGTCGTGGCTTCGGTCATCACCGACTTGATGCCGTAATGCTTGAGAAGCACCACCTCGTCGGCCATTTCGATGCCGCCGGTGCCGTTCGCGTGGCTCGGGTCGTTCACCGGTGCATAGATGGGACCGGGGTTGGTTCCCGACGGTGTGCTTACCGCCAGCGCGATCACCTGTTGTTCGGTCGGCGCATGACCGGTGATCTCGCCGACTACGTCCGCCACCGAAAGCAGCCCACAGTTGTCCTCGAGCGACTGGGGTTGCCAGTATTTGGCGGCCGCGGCGGGATCGCCGTAAACCCCCGTCCGGGTCGTGGTCGTCGATGGGGTTGCCGGCGAAGGCGTGATGGTCGACGCGGCGACGGTTATCGACTCAATCTGCGGCGGCGCCTTCGCCAACGGAGGTGCCGAACCGCAAGCCGACAACGCGACGATGCCGACTGCGCCGATCAGTGCTGCTAGCGGGCGAGATCCCATTGCCCGTAGTCGGCCGCCAGGACGTCGTCGATGTCAATCTGCGTCCCGGCCAATAAGGGACCGTTGACCACTCCCTGGTACAGCACCGCAGCCGGTTCGCGCTCTCCGTTGGACCAGGACCTGGTCTGCCAGGCCCACCGATGACCCGGCGTGGTCGAGTTCCCGATCACGTTGTCGCTGATGGCCCAGCCGCATGCGCGGGAATGCCCGTAGATCCCGGTGCGGCTCACGCCGAGCACTGAGTTGATGCCCCGAAACCACGGCAGCGCAAGGCTGTTCCAGGTGCCTTGGTCGATGTTGTCGTCCACGCTGAAGAAAATCGGCGCCGAAGTTCCTCCCCCGGCCGCGTTGTGCAACGCCAGGGCGGTCTGCGCATCGGCAACCCCGCCGTCGTAGCCGCGGGTGAAATCGGAGGGCGCGGATCCGCCCGGCTTGCCGTACTGGAAATTGCTGACAATGTGCAGACCCGCCGCGCGCAGGGAATCGGCGTACTGGCGGGTGATCGGCTTCGCCTCGAAGTTCATCCCCGGACGCGACTCGGACACATAATTCACCACGCCCTCATAACCGGCCGCCTTGATCTCCTCAGCCGGGATTCTCTGCAAGGCGAAGTCGATCAACTGACCGCTGCCGGCTGACGCTCTGGGCGCTTCAGCCGTGGCTGCGAGCGCACCGAGCAATACCGGCGCCAGGGCATAGCCGAACACGGCGCGTCGGGACAGGTGACGAGGGCCACCGGATGAGGCAGATTCGGTCACCGCGCGATGGTAGCAACCGCGCGTTGGGATCGTTGAGAATTCAATCCGACCCCAGCTGGTGGTGCTGTCGGCGATCGCGCCGCACGACCTGGCAGCGGGCCGGGGGTATCTGATGATCATGGGTGTGCGTGTGGAGTTTATCGAGACGTCGAGTCTGGTCGACCGCAGTTATGTGGTGGCCGACGACCACGCGGCTGTGGTCATTGATCCGCAGCGCGACATCGACCGGGTGACGCAGGTGCTCGGTGAGCGCTCCGCAAGCATCACCGATGTTCTGGAAACGCATCTGCACAACGACTACTTAGCGGGAGCCGGGTCCGCCCGCGTCGCGCAGCTGTCGTTCGGCCTTTGCGGTGCGCGGGCCCGACTTGCACACCAGCACAAGATATTCGGTCAGATGAGGAGCTATCGCGGACAGGTGTCGGTCAAGCACATCGAGCGGGACGCTAGCGGAACCGGCGATGTGCGCGGTCTCGAATTCGGCCGGGGTACGCACATCGACAACGCGCGGCGGGGCGGGCGCGTCGAGCCGGCGGCCTAGCTCGGAGGCGGTGATGGTTGCCACGACTGATGTGCCCATGCCGATACCGATTCCCGCTGGCGGGCATTCCGGGGTCGTTTGAATCGTGGCGACCCTTAGTACGGTAGTTCTCTGCGTACGATCAGCCGTGCCGCCACTGGCCTCGGGACACGAGCACCTCGCGCAGCAGATCGGCGCGATCGGTGATGATGCCGTCGACCCCGATATCGAAAAGTGCAGCCATCTCCGTCGGGTCGTCGACCGTCCAGGCATGCACCTGACGGCCCATCTCGTGCGCCGTGCGCACCAGGCCCGGTGTGATGACAGGCACCGCTCCGAGTCGTGACGGTAGCTGCACGCAGTCGCTGTCGCGCATGAGCCGCCAGGCATATCCCTGATCGCGCGGTGCCCGGGCTGCTAGGACCGCCAGGACTGCGCCCGTTCCGGCCGCGCTGGCCACCCGCCTCGACAGCAACCGCAAAGCCCGCCGGCGGCGGCGCTCGGAGAACGATGTCACCAACACTCGGTCGTGCGCGTTCATCCGCTCGATGACGTCGACGGTGGGCTGCACAGCCGACGCGACCTTGATATCGATGTTGACTCGGATACTGGGATGGGCAGTCAACAGATCTTCCAGAGTGGGTATCGACTCCCCCGCGCCCAGGTCTGCCGTACGCGCCTCGCGCCAATCCAATTCGTCGATCGCGCCCCCCACGCCGCAGGCTTCGTCCAATCGCCGGTCATGCAGGACCACCGCAACGCCGTCGCGGGTCGCACGTACGTCGGTCTCGATGTAGCGAAACCCGAGCTGCACCGCCGCGTGGAATGCGGCCATGCTGTTCATCGGGTACTTGAACGAAGTAAAACCCCTGTGCGCCATAGCGATTGGGCCGACTTCGCGAAGAAACTCCACTGCCGGGGTCCCGTCATCGTTCACCAGGTAAGTATCGCTGCCGGCGGGCGAAAAATCAGGTGCCGGCAGTACAGATCGAACATGGTTGTAAGGGGCGCGCGGCCGCAGATCACTCGCTACCATGATGTGCTGTGCGCCAACTAGTTACCCGGAAATCGGCAGAACGCGGTCTAGCGGCGATCGCGACGTGTGCCGCGTTGCTCTTCGCCGTTGTGGTGCTGCCGGCAGGCACTCCCGGTGTGGCAGGGTATGCGATCGCCGCCAACTGCCCACAAGTGGAAGTCGTCTTCGCCCGCGGCCGATTCGAATCAGCGGGACCGGGCGCCCTCGGCAATGCGTTCATCAATTCGCTCAGCTCCAAGATGGGCGGGCGGAGCATGGGCACCTACGCTGTGAAGTACCCGGCCGACACCGAGGTCGATATCGGCGCCAATGATATGAGCCGACACATCCAATACATGGTGAACAACTGCCCCAACACCCGTCTTGTGCTCGGTGGTTACTCACTCGGTGCGGCTGTGACCGATGTGGTTCTCGCGGTGCCGATGTCAGCATTCGGATTCGACAGCCCCCTACCCGAAGGCACCGACCAGCACATTGCCGCGGTCGCCCTGTTCGGCAATGGGAGTCAGTGGGTCGGACCGATCACCAACTTCAGCCCCCTTTACAACGACCGGACCATCGAACTCTGTCACGGCGCAGACCCGGTCTGTAACCCCGCCGACCCCAACACATGGAAAGAGAACTGGCCGCAGCACCTGGCTAACGCGTACATCCAGGCTGGGATGGCCAACCAGGCGGCGGATTTCGTCGCCGGCAGGCTGTAGGCGCGGCGCTACCTGTGCCGGAGCGGCCGCCGTGCGGGACGGCCCCGAAGCCGGTGAAGATCCGCGGTCGGTAGGTGTCCCCATAGACCTGCGACGGCGGGCAGTGCGCGCTGCGAGATCACCATTCGCTGGATCCGTCGGGCGACCACCAGCACGACCAGGCTGGCTGTGAGCCTGCCCAGGGCGACTCGCGAGGTCCGCTTCCGCCACGACGGCTGCCGGGACCCGCTGCGTCGGCCCAGCTGAAAGCCGGTGCACAGGGCCGCTATCAGGGCGAGCCCAACCAGCACCGTCATAAGAGAAGAGCCTGCTTCGCCGCCGTCGCGATTCGGTCACGCGAGAGATACACCTCAGCCAATAAAGCTGAACGTCCCCGCAGCTGCCCGGGGCTGCGGCGATGCCGGGATCCGGATAACAATCATGGTGAGAATTAAGCCGGGTACCGGCCTCCCGGGTCTTGGAATTCCACAGCTGGGAGATATGTTCACGGTGAATTTAAAGGTGGGAGGCCGACATTCATATGATTAGCCAGCGCAATAATATTTAGTCGATCTCCATGGTCGTGGTAGCACGGTCGGCGCGGCGGCCGTCGGCGGCGGGTCAAGCGGCGTGCCCAAAAATTGGCAGTCCTCCTTTGTGGCGCGGCGATCTACGTTTACGCGGATGGGCAGCTGCGGACGAGAGGGCCGACCCGCGACGCCCGCGCTATGGGAAATGCATTGTTAGACAGATCTTTTCGCTCTATCGACAGTATCCGGACGAGCATCCCGGTAGGGCCCACCCCTACACCGAGGCGGCGCTGGGCGGTTGGCGCGTCGTGAGTGCGGCGATTATGCGGCCCCTTACTACACAGATGCTGCGCAGATCCTATGAAGTTGGTGTGACTAAAAATCAAGGTGAATGTTGGCTAAACATCAAGATCAGCGTCCATTCGGTGGGGTTAGCCGCATTGAACCCGCCATGGAACGGTCAATACCGTACGAGACAACGGCAACACGTTGACGTGTGAGAGCCGACCCCACAGCTTGTTCGGAGGAGACTATGTCTTTCGTACGCACTTATCCAGAGCACCTGGCAGCTGCGGCCAGCAACCTGCAGTCGCTCGGTGCGGCTTTGAACGTGGGCAATGCCGCTGCCGCCGCCCCTACGACCGGCGTCGTGCCCGCCGCGGCTGACGAGGTGTCGATCCTGACGGCAGCCCAGTTCGCCACGCACGCCGCACGTTTCCAGGAATTGCAGGCCAAGGCAGCCCAGATTCAGGCGGCGCTGGCCGCGACGCTCGGGACGAGCGCTGGTTCCTACGCAGCGACTGAAGCGGCCAACGCGGCTTCGGTCTGAGCAGTCACAAGAGGTTAGGGGAATAGACGCCAATGGCTGACTACGGCCTGTTGCCGCCCGAGATCAACTCCGGGCTGATTTACGCCGGCCCGGGGGCGGGCTCGTTGCTTGCCGCTGCCGCTGCATGGAGCGGGCTGGCCGCCGACCTCCAGGAGGCTGCGTCGGGTCATCGGTCGGTGATCACCGCATTGACCAGCGGTCCGTGGCTGGGACCGGCAGCCGCTTCGTTGACTGCCAGCGTCAGTCCGTTCCTCACCTGGCTGGAAAACAGTGCCGAGCAGGCTGCGCAGGCGGCAAGCCAGGCGACCGCTGCGGTGAACGCGTATGAAACAGCCTTTGCCGCGAGCGTTCCTCCCCCACTGATCGCGGCCAACCGTGCCTTGGTGCAGGAGCTGATCGCCTCTAACCTGCTCGGGCAGAACAGTTCGGCGATCTCCACCCTCGAGGCCCAGTACGCCGAATTCTGGGCCCAGGATTCCGGGGCGATGTACACCTACGCCGGCAGTGCTGCGGCCGCCACCAAACTATCGGAGTTGCCCGCACCGGCTGAGGTAGTGGATCCCATGGGGTTGGCCGACCAGGCCATCGCAGTCTTCAAAGCGCAGTACAACACCGGCTATACCAACGTGATGAATGTGGCGTCGCAGATCAACCCCAGGGTCTCCGATGTGCTGAAGACGTTGTCCAGCCCGATCAACGGCACCGCGATCGACCAGTTCCTGGTGGCGAATACGCCGTTGGACGACGTGGTCGCGTTGTACAGCAAGTACCTCTCTCCCTACGTCAACTCGCTCGCCGCGATGATCCAGTCGACGCAGTCTTTCGGCCAGGTCAGCAATGGTCTGACCGCCATGGCGAACTTCGCGAAGCCGGCGGCCTCAGCGGCCAAGGCGGCTGAAGGCGCTGCGTCGGCCGCGGGCGCGGCCGCGGCCAGCGCCGGGCAGGCCGCGGCCGGTGCCGCCGGCAATCTCGGAGGCGTGGCAGCGGGTTTGGGCAAGGCGATTCCGATCGGCGGCTTGTCAGCGCCGGCGAACTGGGTGCCGTGGCAGGCCACCACCAATCCGGGGATCGCCACCGCGATCCCGGCGGCCGCCGAGGGCAACAGCTTTCCGATGGCGCCGCCGTTCGGGCAGTTCTTCAACGGCGGTTACGGCCGCAATCAGCCGACCTACGGTTTCAAGCCTTCGGTCATGGCCAAGCCCCCAGCCGCCGGCTGACGGCCGCTACGCGAAGCAATGGTGGATTACGGGGCGTTGCCGCCCGAGGTTAATTCGGGCCGCATCTATACGGGTCCGGGGGCGGGGCCAATGCTTGCCGCCGCGGCGGCATGGAGTGGACTGGCGGCTGACCTGCAAACCGCAGCGTCCGGCCATCGGCTGGTGATTTCCGAGCTGACCAGCGGGCCATGGCTGGGCCCCGCGTCGGTGTCGATGCTGGCGGCGGCGACTCCCTTCGTCGTCTTCCTGGACAGCAGTGCGGTCGAAGCCGAGCAGGCGGGAAGTCAAGCCTTTGCAGCGGCCGCCGCCTATGAGGCCGCGTTCGCGGCCTCGGTCCCGCCGCCCGTGATCGCCGCGAACCGCGCGCTGCTGGCGGTACTGGTCGCCACCAACATCCTCGGGCAGAACACCCCGGCGATCGCGGCGACCGAGGCGATGTACGCCGAATTCTGGGCCCAGGACGCCGCGGCGATGTACAACTACGCCGGTAGCGCCGCGGCGGCGACCCAGTTCGGGGAGTTGCCCGAGCCGGCCGAGGTGGCCGAACCCTATCAGCTGGCCGACCAGGCCGTCGCGGCATTCAAAGGGCAGTACAACAACGTTTTCACCAACATCATGAACGTGGCCGGGCAGCTCAACCCCCGAGTCGCCGATGTGCTCAAGACCCTCTCGACGCCGATCAACAGCACCGCTATCGACCAGTGGCTCATCGCCAACACGCCGTTGGACGACCTCGTTCCGCTCTACAGCAAGTACCTCTCGCCCTACGTCTCGGCCGTCACCGCGGTATTCCAGTCGGGGCAGGCGTTCGGGCAGGCCAGCAGCGGCATGATCGCCATCACCAACTTCATGAACGGCCTGGCGCCTGCGGCCAAGGCGGCTCAGGGCGCGGCTCAGGCCGCCGGCGCCGCGGCGTCCAGCGTTGGGACGAACGTGGGAAGTGTGACGGCAGGTCTGGGCAGGGCGGTTCCGCTCAGCGGATTGTCGGTGCCGGCCAGCTGGACCTCCGCCGTGGGCTCGGCGACGGGTCCGGGCGCGACGGTGATCAGCAACGCCACCGGGATTCCGGCGACGTTGGAAACCACAGCTACGGGTGCAGCGGGCAACACTCCGGTGGCCCCACCGTTCGGGCAGTTCTTCAATACCGGCAACGGTCGCAAAACGCCCGCGTACGGGCACCGGCTGACCTTCATGACCAGGCCACCGGCGGCCGGGTAGGGCTTGTGAATTTCCACCGGCCTCGTCGTGGCTGCTAGGGTCCCTTGCTAATGCTCGAATTTGATCGCCGCCGCATGCTTGTGATGACGGGCCTGATGACCGGTGCGGCCGCCATCGGTGCAGTCTCCCTTCCATCGGCCGGTGCGGCTCCGAGCGGCGCGGCAGGTCCCTACCTGTTCCACGACGAGTTCGACGGGCCGGCAGGCTCCGCCCCCGACCCGGCGAAATGGACGGTGTCGAAGGCGCGCGAGACGATCAAGGACCCGACCTATTGGGAGCTCCCGGAGCACGTCGGGCAATACCGCGACGACCGGCAGAACGTCTTCATCGACGGGAACTCCAACCTCGTCATCCGCGCCGCCAAAGACGGCCCTACTTACTACGGCGGCAAGGTTTTCAGTCCCTGGCAAGGTGGCATCGGCCACACCTGGGAAGCCCGCATCAAGTTTGATTGCCTCACCCCGGGTGCTTGGCCCGCGTTCTGGTTGTCCAGTGACGCACAGGGCGAAATCGACATCGTCGAGTGGTACGGCAATGGCAGCTGGCCGTCCGCGACTACCGTCCATGCGAAGGCCAACGGCTCGGAGTGGAAGACGCACAACATCGCCCTGGACAGCGCATGGCACACCTGGCGGGTGCAGTGGGATGACGCCGGAATGCGTTTCTGGCAGGACTACACCGACGGCGCGCAACCGTACTTCACCGTTGCGGCCAACTCGCTACCGGACTGGCCGTTCAATAACCCCGGTTACCAGGTGTTCCCCATTCTCAACCTGGCGGTCGCCGGTTCCGGCGGCGGTGACCCGGGACCGGGCCACTATCCCGCGCAGATGCTCGTCGACTACGTGCGGGTCTGGTAACCACTACAGTTCGGGCATGACCGCCGCCCCGGGGCCGCTGATCACGCGTTACGCCCAGCGTTTCTGCCGGGTGCATGCCGACCGACACTCGGTGTCTTCCCCGTTGGGGGCCTGGTTGCTGCTGGCTCTGGCCGCCCCACTGGCAAAAGGCCCCGTCCGCAAAGATCTCGAAGACATCCTGGGCGTCGACGTCAGGAGCGCACGACGGGCATTGGACGAGTTGCTCGGCGACATCCCGGAGGTCATTCGCAGCGCGCTGGCAGTGTGGGGAGTGCCATCGTGGCCGGGCGCCCTGCCCGCCGCGGTGGAAACTGGACCGGTGCCGACGCAGGCACAGGCTGATGCATGGGCGCGCGATCACACCGACGGAATGATCGATCGCTTCCCGGTCGACGTGTCGGAGATGACGGCGGTGCTTGCCAGCGCCCTGGCGACTCGTATCGCCTGGCTGCGGCCCTATGACGTCACCGATGCCGCCGAATTACGCTCACCCTGGGGCAACCAGGTCGCTCAGGCGCTCAGCGGCGTAGACGGGTACCTCACCGACGTCGCGGGATTGGGTCCGACCGCGGTGCACACCGCCGTCGGGGGCGTCTACCTGCAGGTGACGTCGGTCATCGCCCGCGAAGACGCCTCCTCGGAGGCCGTCCTTGCCGCAGCCCACGATATCGCGCAGCGACAAGCCACCGGATCGACGGTGCGGCGCCAGTTGCTCTCCGATCTACCGCTGGGCGACGGTCCGTTCTGGACGATCACCGAGGACCGTCGCCCGGGCGGCGATCAGGTGCGGGTGGTGATGCCGGCGTGGAAAGCGTCGTCGAACCTCGAGCTGACCAGTGATCCCGGCCTCGGGTTCGGCGCGGCGGGACGGGCGCTTGCCGAGACGTTGCAGGCGGTGCCGGATATCGAGGCTCGCCAATCGGCGGTGGCTCGCTATAACCGCTGGGGATTCGAAGCGGCCGCGGTCACCGCCGTCTCGCTGCGCAGTGCGATGATGCCAATCGGCTTGTCGCGCACCGCCACAGTGCGCTTCGGCCATCCATATGCCGTGGTGGCCAGCGTCGGCAAGCGTCGCGCCCGGCGCGACCCCTGGGCCGGGGTGCCGGTCTTCGCCGCCTGGGTCGCTGAACCCGCCGACGTCGACTCCAGTCCTCCGCGCTAGCCGGGCCCTATTCGGGTCTCTGCCGCCACTCGCTGATTTTGCGTCCCAAGGAATCGGCTGCATTCGTCGCAGCCCGGCCGACCCCGTCGACGATTCCACCTAATCCGTCGCGGATGCCCTGAATCAGCGGGTCGTCGGACTGGTCGAAACCATCCTTGTAGTGCCGGGCGGCTTCGCTGAAGTCATCGGCGAACGAGGCGCCGTCGTCGTCGGATCGTCGCGGGTACTCCCCCGACAGCACTTTGGCGTAACCGCCGGTGTCCACCCACTGGGTCAGTGCGGCGGCCCGCAGCACCGAGAAAGGGTGTGTCTGCAGCTCCAGATTGAGCAGCTTGAGCACGCCGTCGCGCATGTCCCCCGACCTTTCGTACTCTCGCGCCTGAGCGAGGAACGCCTGCGAGTCCAGCTTGTCCAACCGACTGCCGCCCGCGAGCTTCATCTCCACCCGTATCGCGGTGTCCAGGTCTTGGCAGCACAGCAACCCGGCGCGGTCGCCGGACAGCTCCGACTTGCGTTGCCATTCCAGCAGCGCGGCCACGATGGCGCGTAACGCCCACCCACCGATCGGCATGAAACCGAATGACCCCGCCAAGCGCATGAGGTGCATCATCATCGTGCGGTAGACCGCGTGCCCGGAGAGCGCGTGGCCGAGTTCGTGGCCCACCACAAAGCGCATCTCGTCATGGGTCATCAGGTCATACAGGCCGGAGGTGATCACGATGAACGGCTGGTCCATCCCGATCGTGAAGGCATTGGCCAACGGAGACTGCGTGACGAAGAGTTCGGGCTTTTTTGGCGCATCCAAGACGTCGACGCACTCCTGAAGCAACGCGTCGAGGTCGGCGAACTGGCGCGGGCCCACCCGCGCGCCACTGGCCAGGTACAGCAGGCGGTGTTGGCGTTCGCGCAGCATCCCGGAGAGCAACTTCAGCATCTGGTCGAAGCCCTTGAGCCGGCGCAGCGCCGACAGGGCGGTCCGGTCGGCGGGATGTTCCCAGGCACGCGAGCTGATCTCTGGGAAATCGGCCCGGGTCGTGGCAGGTGGGTGTGACATGGCGGTCCCCTTATTGTCCGTCTCAGGATAGGGGGACGACGCTCGCAATATAGGGCAGCAAAGTTCCGCGTGCGGTGGCGGCGCGCGCGGACGATTAGCTATCGGATCGGGAGTTGAATAGGCCGAACTACGGTGCGGGAACGTTATGCAGGAGCGTCAGCGGTCGAGTACATCTCGAGGCTGCGACGACCAGCGGAAATCGAACCGCCCGCGGCGGCCGCCCGCTGCCTGCCGATATATGCGGGATGCCGGCGCATCGCCTCGTGGATTTGACGTTCTCGCCGGTGCGCCGCCATCCAGACCGGATGGGATTGGAGATAAATTACGTTAGCCTCTGATTGCTTCGCCACGATTGTCAACTCCTCTCCGACTTGCTGCGCAAAAGCTTCAACCGTGTGGTTTGCAGCTCTGTTCCTTCAGGATGCCCAGCAAAGCTGTGACCTAACCGTGTCCCAAGATGAGAATTTGCCGTGAATTCGAAACCGGACGATGACCTGCGTCACATACCGCCCGCACCGTGTCACCGGGCCAGGAGTGTGACTGCGCTCCAGGGTCTTCGGCCGGGACGGCGCGGATCGGGCTGCGGTAGCCAGGCGGTGGCACGCATCAACGTCGGCAAGCGATGAAAACGGCGCGCGGCGGAAAATAGCGATTCGGCGTTCACGACGCGCCAACCAAGGTTTTCGAAGTACGCCAAGCCGTTCTCGGGGGCGAATTTAAACGGTGCGTTCTGCAACAAGCCGGCCATCTTCCGATTCATCATCTGTTTGAGGCCCGGACCCGCGAAATCCAGCATCCACCAGGACACCTCATGCCGTTTGATCGCGCCGGAAAGCGCGACGACGTCATCCTCACCGAGGTACATCAGAAGTCCCTCGGTAAGCACCAGCGCCTTAGCGGCTCCGTCGAGAGCTTCGTCGAGGAAGGTGTCGCGCGCACTCGCGTCGGCGAGGTCGACGGCGGTCCGAGTCAGCCGGCATCGGGGTTCCTGGTCGGCGAGCAGTCGCGTCTTCTCTTCCAACAGTGCGGGCAGGTCGGCCTCCACCCAGGTGAGGTTGGTGGGCAACGGCAAGCGATAGGGACGGGTGTCCAGCCCCGCGGCAAGGTTCAGCACACGGTCGCAGCCGTCGGTGATTGCTCGCAGAATCGCCTCGTCGATGATTTTCGTGCGCGCGACCAGCCACCAGCCATTGCGTGTCGACCGCGGGACGTGGGCCACGATCGCCTGGCCTTGCTCGCCGGCGAGCCGCTCGGCGAGGGAGTCGTGGAACAGGGCATCCGGCCGCGCGGACTCGGTGGCACGGTGCAACGCCGTCCACCGCGCGGTGTCGGAAACATGAGTGATGACGTGTTCGTTGCCTGCCATACGAGCGTTATAGCACCGGCTACCGACAGCGCCGGTTCGGCCGTATCGGGCCGATCCGCGGTCGGGTACGGTTCGCACATGGCTGACCGAAACCGCCGCTTTCTCCTGCGTGAACGTCCGACCGGGCGCATCGGGCCCACGACCTTCGAGCTCAGCGAGGAGCCGGTCCCTGAGATCGGTGAAGGCGAGGCGCTCGTCCGTGTCGACTGGATTTCGCTGGACCCGACCAACCGCATGTGGATCACCGACGCGCCGACCTACCTCCCGCCCGTCGGAATCGGCGAGGTCATGCGGGCGGGCGGTATCGGCGAGGTGGTCGCGTCGAACAACTCGAACTATCCGGTGGGTCAGATCGTGCAGGGCCTGCTCGGCTGGCAGGAATATGTGGTGGCATCCGACCAGAACCCGTTGATGCCGGTCCAGGTCGCCGAGGGGGTGTCGCCCAGCGCGTACATGGGTGCGCTCGGCATGACGGGACTGACCGCCTGGATCGGCATCCGCGACATCGCCAAGCCCAAGCCGGGCGAGACCGTCGTGGTCTCGGCGGCGGCCGGCGCGGTTGGTTCAGTGGCCGGCCAGCTGGCCAAGGCCGACGGCGCGCGCGTCGTCGGGATCGCCGGCGGCCCGGATAAATGTGCGTTGCTGACCGAGCAACTCGGCTTCGACGCCGCCGTCGACCATAAGGCTGACGACTGGTACGCCCAATTGGTCGCGGCCACCCCCGACGGCATCGACGTCGACTTCGAGAATGTCGGCGGGCAGATCATGGACGCCATCTTCGCCCGGCTGAACATCAACGCGCGCGTCGCGTTGTGCGGCCTGATCTCCGGCTACAACGAGGCCGACCCACCGCCCGGCCCACGGGCGTTCGGCAACCTGCTCATTCAGCGCGCCACGGTACAGGGATTCATCGTGCTGGATCACTTCGGTCGTGCGCCGGAGGCGATCGGCGAGATCGCCGGGTTGATCGGCGCCGGCAAGCTCAAACCGCTGGAAACCGTAGTCGAAGGTTTCGAGCAGTTGCCGACGGCCATCAACATGCTGTTCGACGGCAAGAACGTCGGCAAGTTGATGGTGAAAATCGCCTAGCTGCGATCCCCTGCCGGACGGCTCAGGTAACCCCCTATGAAGTCGTGTAGCGCCGGTGCCAGATCGGAGACCGCCGAGCCGTGCAGCTTGGCGAGCAGGATTAACCCCTGGTAGTGCGCGAACAGGGCGTGGGCAAGTCGATCCGGATCGACGTCTGCGCGCAGCGTGCCGTCGGCCGCGGCGTCTCGGCAGATGGCTGCGAGATGATCCTCCAACGCCGCGAGTCGTGCGGCCAGGTGGCTGCGTACCGCCTCATCCGTGGTTGACAACTCGGCGGCCAGGTTGCCGAACGGACAGCCGACGAACCGGCCGAACTGGCTGTGCAAGCCCGACTGGATACCGGCGATCGCGTCCGGAATAGCCGAGAGTCGCGCAGCCGGGGTGGCCTCCGTGGTCGCGGTCAACCGCGCCTGAAACACCGCAAGATGCAGGTCCACAACCGCCTTGGCCAGGTCGGCTTTCGACGAGAAGTAGTGGTAGAAGCTGCCCTTGCGGACGTCGGCCGCCGCGCAGAGTTCCTCGACACCCACGTCGTGATAGCTCCGTTCGAGAAACAGGCGTGCGGCGGTCGACACGATGCGGCCGCGGGCATCCGAGGTGCGGGGCATGGTGTGAGCGTAAGTGATAGTTGACTGGTCGGTCAAAAATAATCTACCGTGAGATTCGGCTCGCCCACGAATGGAGACTCCGCCGATGAATTCGACCAACCCAGAGGTTTTTCGCACACCCGATTCTCGTTTCGCCGACCTGCCGGGGTACGGCTTTGCGCCGAACTATCTCGAGGTCGACGGGCTGCGGATGCACTACCTCGACGAGGGGCCGCGCGACGGTGTCCCCGTCGTGTGTTTCCACGGCGAACCCAGCTGGGCCTACCTCTACCGCAAGATGCTGCCACCACTGGTCGCGGCCGGGCATCGAGTGATCGTGCCCGACCTGGTCGGTTTCGGCCGCTCCGACAAGCCGACCGACCGACGGTGGTACACCTTCGACCGCCACAGCGAGTTGATCGCCAAGGTCCTGGGGGCTCTGGACCTGCACCATGCCACCGCGGTCGTCCAGGACTGGGGCGGCCCGATCGGTCTGCGATGGGCGACGGAGAACGCCGACCGGGTGGGGGCGCTGATGATCATGAACACCGGACTGTTCACCGGCCACGTGTCCAAGGGTTTCATGGCGTGGCGCAACTTTGCCGAGAAGAACCCCGATCTGCCAGTCGGTTTCGTCATCCAGGGCGCCACCACGACCCAACTGTCCGATGAGGTCGTCGCCGCGTATGACGCGCCGTTTCCCACCACCGAATCGAAGGCCGGGGCCGCTCAGTTTCCACTGCTCGTTCCGATCACCGAGGACGCGCCGGGCGCTGACCGGATGCAGGCAATCGGTGATGAACTCTCGCGCTGGAGTAAGCCTGCGGTCGTTGCCTTTTCGGACTCCGACCCGATTTTTCCCTATCCCAGGGCGGGGCAGTTGTTCTGCGATCTGATCCCGACGGCCGGCGAGCAGGTGCGCATCGAGGGCGCAGCGCACTTCCTGCAGGAGGACCGTGGTGAGCAATTGGCGGAGGTGCTGCTCTCCCGGCTGACGGTGCGCAACGGGTAGGTCTCAGAGCGGTGCGACGACCAGGACGTTGGCGAAGTCGTCTGGATCGACGCGCACCGGCACCTGCGCGTCAACCGTGATATGCGGGGCGGACGAGAGTTCCAGGGACACGCGGCGGGTGGCGCGGTAGGGGTCCTTGTCGGGCAGTCGAACGTCCAGCTCGACTTCGTGCCACCGGCCCAACGAGGTGGTCGCGACGTTTTCGCGGATGCCCACAATGGTGGCGACGCCCGCTATCCCGTCGCGCAGCAGCCGTTCCCGCTCCTTGTTGAGCGCGGTGAGTTCGGCCAGTGTGTCGGCGGCCTGCCGCTCGTCGGCCCGGCTGACCCGCTCGCCCGCGCTGGCCTTGCGTACTCGTTCGAACCAACTCACGGGGTCAGCGTACGGTTACCACGCTGAGGACGTCGACAGCCCCTGCTAGACCGCCGTTCGTCGAGCTGTATCCGGTGGGTGATTGACGACGAAATTGGTTGGGGACGAGTAGATTTCGGTGCTGATGAGGCAACCCGGCGCCCAGATCGCAACCGGTCCTGACCCGCCCAAGACCCGGTGGGTTACCCGATGAAGTGCGCAGCCGCAGGCCGATAGTGCGAATCGCCACGCTGATCGATTAGCGTGCCCTCATGTTCCGCATGACCGTTGAGGGTGTCTTCGCAATCAAAGGGCGTGGCACGGTGGCGACCGGCCGAGTCGAGTACGGGCAGCTGAGCGTTGGCGATCAAGTACGGATCAACGACGGTCCCCCGGTGCGAGTCGATGCGATCGAGGCCTTCCGCAAGAAGTTGGACACGGCTGCGACGGGCGACAACATCGGCATCTTGTTCCGCACGCTCGCAACGAGCGATCTGGCCGCGGGTGACGTGCTCACTTCGGGCGGGGTATACCTCGCTTAGCACCAATGTTGCGGTGTTGCAACAGCATTCCGCACAACTCGACAGGCGGCTGCTGGCCCATCCGCCCAGGGTCGACGGTTATCGCGCGAAAGTATGGGCAGTCCGGCGACGCTGCCCTTAATCTCATCACCATGGTGCCCCCCGATGTCGGCTGACGAGCAGGACGCAGCCGCAGTTCCCCACCTGCACCGCGACCTGTCCAATCGCCAGATCCAACTGATCGCAATCGGCGGCGCGATCGGTACCGGCCTGTTCATGGGCTCCGGACGCACGATCACACAGGCCGGGCCGGCGGTCGTCGTGGTCTACGCGGTTATCGGATTCTTCGTGTTTTTCGTGCTGCGCGCGATGGGCGAATTGCTGTTGTCGAACCTGAACTACAAGTCGTTCGTCGACTTCGCGGCCGACCTGTTGGGACCGGCGGCCGGCTTCTTCATCGGGTGGTCCTACTGGTTCGCCTGGGTTGTCACCGGTATCGCCGAAATAGTCGCGATCGTAGGCTATTCCAAGTATTGGTGGCCGAATCTACCCGACTGGATCCCGGCCTTGGTGACCGTCCTGCTGGTGTTGGCCGTCAACCTTTTCAGCGTGCGCAATTTCGGGGAGATCGAGTTCTGGTTCTCCTTGATCAAGATCGCGGCGATCTTGGGGCTGATCGTGGTTGGCATCGTCCTGGTCGCCACCGGCTTCGTCTCGCCGCACGGCGACCGCGCAGCGGTGGCGAATTTGTGGCAGGACGGCGGGTTCTTCGCGACCGGGTTCATGGGTATGGTCGGCGGCTTTCAAATCGCGTTCTTTGCTTTCGTGGGTGTAGAACTGGTCGGCACCGCGGCGGCGGAGACCGCTGATCCACATCGGACCCTCCCGCGGGCGATCAATGCCGTTCCGATGAGGGTGGCGATCTTCTACATCGCTGCGCTGCTGGCGATATTGGCCGTGGTGCCTTGGCGGCACTTCGCCAGCGGTGAGTCGCCCTTCGTCACCATGTTCGCTCTGGCCGGTCTGGGTGCCGCCGCGTCACTGGTGAACTTTGTGGTGATCACCTCCGCGGCCTCATCGGCGAACTCGGGGGTTTTCTCCACTGGCCGGATGCTATTCGGTCTGGCTGACGAGGGCAGCGCGCCGCCGATGTTCCGCCGACTCAACCGCGGTGGTGTGCCGGGGTCCGCTGTGTTGTTGACCGCTCCCCTGTTGCTGATGTCGGTTCCCCTGCTCTATGCGGGTGGTTCGGTGATCGGCGTCTTCACGGTCATCACAACGGTCGCATCGCTGCTGTTCATGTTCGTGTGGGCGATGATCGTGGTCAGTTACCTGGTCTACCGTCGGCGGCATCCCCGGCGGCACGCCGATTCGCACTACCAGATGCCGGGCGGCGTGGTGATGTGCTGGGCGATCCTGGCTTTCTTCGGATTCGTCATCTGGACGTTGTCGACCGATCGGGAAACCGCTGTGGCGCTGGCCTGGTTCCCGGCGTGGTTCCTGCTGCTGGCGGTCGGCTGGTTGCTGGTCCGACACCGCCCCGGCCACGCGGAGCAATATCGGATGTTCCAGGCTGAGATGAATCATCCGCAGATAGGAGTGCCCGAGCATGGTTGATCGTCCTGATGTTTCTGGAAACACCGCGATTATCCAGGAGTTCCGCGCGAACGGCGGAAAGGTCGGTGGTCCGTTCGAAGGGGCCACGCTGTTGTTGCTGCACACCACCGGCGCCAAGTCCGGCAAGCAGAGGATCAACCCGGTGATGACATTCGACATCGACGGCAAGCTGCTGATCGTCGGTTCGTACGCTGGCGCCGACGTGGACCCCGCATGGTTACACAACCTGCGCGCCAACCCGGTCGCTCACATCGAGATCGGCACCGACGCCTACGACGTGCGCGCTCGCGAACTGACGAACGACGAACGCGACGCCGTATACCCGCGGATTGTCGAGCGGGCGCCGGGGTTCGGCGGTTATCAGTCCAAGACCGACCGGGTGATCCCGGTCATTGAATTGCAGCGCTGCTGAAGTTCTTGGGATCGGTAGCGGAGCGGCATCTGTGTACTTCGTGTAACGACGACGCCACCAAGGCGGCGCGCCACGAAAGGAAGACCGCACATGAACATCGTCCCCGCCGGCATCCAGGCACAGATCAACCGTGTTGACCGCCAGTGGAGCCTGTGGATCGGAGTCAGCCTGGCGCTGGTAGCCGCCGGTTCCGTTTTTCGCTTGTTCTGGATGCTCTACATCTCGATGGCATTCGGCATGTTTGCCGGGGCGATGATCGTCAACATCGTCTTCTCGCTGGTCTTCGGCGCTGCGGCCGCCATCGGGGCGATCGGCTTCCTGAACCGCTACCGCAAGGACACCGAAGCCGAACGGCTCTGACGAGTCGATTGATGCGAATGGTCCCGAGTGATCGGGGCCATTCGGCGTTTCGCTGGGACGTTAGGCTCGCGTCAGTGTCAGGGTGGGGTTGCCGCATGTTGCGGTGGTTGGATCCTGATCACCTGGTGTCTGGCTCATAGGCTCGCTGCCGCCGTGGTTGGGGTTCATGCGTTTTGTCGGCATCAGGTGTGAAGGACCGGCCGGCGTGACTTGATGGGAGCGTGGCAACCGCCCCCACTGAGGTTTGTCCGCCGACCGGCCCAACCGTCACCTCACAGTGAAGGAGGCATCCACCATGGTTGTTGTTGGAGTTGGTGTACACAAGCGCACCCATACGTTTGTTGCGGTCAACGAGGTTGGGCGCAAGCTCGGCGGAAAGGTCGTCAAAGCAACGACGACGGGTCATGCCGAGGCGGTGATGTGGGCCCGCGAACGGTTCGGGGCCGAGGTGGTGTGGGCGATTGAGGATTGCCGGTACTTATCGGCCAGGTTGGAGCGCGACCTTGTTGGCGACGGTTGAAAGTCCGGCCACTCGCAACGGTTGAAAAGTAGGCCACCCAATCAGATTGGATGGGTGATCTCCTTGGAAGACTGGGCGTTGATCCGGCATCTTCATCGCAGCGAGGGTTTGTCGCAGCGGGCCATTGCACGCCAGCTCGGCATCGCGCGTGACACGGTGGCCGGGGCGCTGGCCGGCGATGGTCCACCGAAGTACGAGCGAGCTTCGGCGCCGTCGGCGATCAGCGAGGTGGAGCCGCGGATCCGGGCGTTGCTGTCGGCCTATCCGCAGATGCCGGCGACGGTGCTCGCCGAGCGGGTCGGGTGGACGGGTTCGATCTCCTGGTTCCGCGAGCGGGTCCGAGCGATCCGCCCGGAGCACCTGCTCGCCGATCCGGTTGACCGCCTCGACCATCCTCCGGGGCGAGCGGTTCAGTGCGACCTGTGGTTCCCGGCACCCAGGATCGCGGTCGGGTTCGGCCAGGAGGCGATGCTGCCGGTGCTGGTGATGGTCGCGGCGTTCTCCCGGTTCATCGCCGCAATGATGCTGCCCTCGCGTCAGACGATGGACCTGGTGGCCGGGATGTGGCAGCTACTCTCGGGCAGCTTCACCGCGGCACCCCATGAGTTGTGGTGGGACAACGAGGCCGGGATCGGACGCCGCGGTCGGTTGACCGATCCGGTCACCGCGTTGATGGGCACGCTCGGGTCGCGGCTGGTGCAACTCAAACCCTATGACCCCGAATCCAAGGGGATCGTGGAGCGAGCCAACCGCTATTTGGAGACCTCGTTCCTGCCGGGGCGCAGCTTCACTTCGCCAGCGGACTTCAACACTCAACTGGGCCAATGGCTTCCGACCGCCAACGCCCGTCGGGTGCGGGTCCTCGATGGTCGTCCGGTCGACTTCCTCGACGGCGATCGAGCCCAGATGCTGGCGTTGCCGCCCGTGGCGCCGGTCACCGAGGCGGTGACCTCGGTGCGGCTGGGGCGCGACTACTACGTGCGGGTGGCCGGCAACGACTACTCCGTGGACCCGCATGCGATCGGACAGCTCGTCGAGGTGAGGACCACCTTGAATCAGGTGGTGGTGACCCGAGCGGGGCGCCAGCTGGCGGCTCATGACCGCTGCTGGGCGGTACGACAAACGCTGACCGATCCCACCCACGTCGCGACTGCCGCAGCATTGCGTCGACAGTTCCAAACCGGCCCACCACCGGTGGTCGGTGATTACCTGGTCCGTGATCTGGCCGACTACGACCGCGCGTTCGGTGTCGACTTCACCACGGCAACAGTCACTTCCGACGGGGAGGTGGCGTGATCATGGCCGAGGATCCGATCAAATCCGTCCTGCATTACGCCCAGGCCCTTAAGGCGCCGCGCATCCGCGACGCCGCCGCCCGGCTCGCCGAGCAAGCCCGTGACGCCAACTGGACTCATGAGGAGTATCTGGCGGCGGTGCTTTCCCGGGAGGTCGCGGCCCGGGAAGCCTCCGGTGCGGCGACCCGCATCCGCTCGGCGGGGTTTCCGACGCGCAAGTCGTTGGAAGACTTCAACTTCGATCACCAACCGGCCTTGAACCGGGACATGGTCGCCCACCTAGGCACGGGTGCGTTCCTGGCCAGGTCCCGCAACGTGGTGCTGCTCGGCCCACCGGGAACCGGCAAGACTCACCTCGCCATCGGATTGGCCATCAAAGCCGCCCAGACCGGGCATCGCATCGCGTTCGCCACCGCGGTGGACTGGGTCGCTCGCCTCAAGGCCGCCCACACCGCGGGGCGACTGCCCGTCGAGTTGGCCAAGTTGCGCCGCATCGGCCTTCTCGTCGTCGACGAGGTCGGATACATCCCCTTCGAACAGGACGCCGCGAACTTGTTCTTCCAACTGGTCTCCAGCCGCTACGAACACGCCTCGCTGATTCTGACCTCGAACCTGCCCTTCGCCCGCTGGGGCGACGTGTTCGGAGATCAAGTCGTCGCCGCGGCGATGATCGACCGCATCGTCCACCACGCCGACGTCCTGACCCTCAAAGGCTCCAGCTACCGGCTCAAAGACACCGGAATCGACACCCTGCCCTCCGCCAGAGCCGACAACACGGCACAATAACCACCGACCACGTGGCCTACTTTTCACCGTCGTCTGTGGCCTAGTTTTCGACCGTCGTCAACAGACCTGATGGGCTTTGGCCAGAGGGTGGTGCGGGTACCGCCGAAGTTGATGGCTCAGACTCGGGCCAGTGCGCGCACCCAGGGCAAGTTGGACCCGATCGACGCGTTAGCAGTCGCGCGGGGGTGTTTGCGTGAACCTGACTTGCCGGTCGCCTCCCATGATGAGGTCTCGCGCGAGTTGAAGTTATTGGTGGATCGCCGGGAAGTCCTTGTGGCGCAACGCGCGGCGACGATCAACCGGCTGTTGTGGCGGGTGCACGAGCTACCTGACCGGAACCTTTCACTGCGCTCAGGTGGCACTTCCGGACATGGTCGCCGCACGCTGGGGCGGATAGTGATGATCTCCTCGTCGAGCGCGCAACGGGATCCCCGTACATGGCGCACTACGCAGCGGCCAAAGGCGGAGTTATCACCTTGACCAATTCGCTCGCCAACGAATACGCGGCGAAGGGAATCACCGTCAACAACGTGCCGCCGTCGAGCATTGACACGCCTATGTCACGGCAGTCGCAGGCCGAAGGCAAGCTAGGTTCGACCGCCTGTTCACTGCACAGCGCGTCGCGTAGCGTCGCCGCCATGGCTGATGACACCCAGTTCGTCGACGCGAACGGACTGCGCTTCGCGTACCTGGCAGAGGGTTCGGGGCCGCTGGTGCTGATGTTGCACGGGTTCCCGGACACCGCACATTCCTGGGACAATCTGCGACCCCGGATCGCGGCCAAGGGATACCGTGCGGTCAGCCCTTTCATGCGCGGATACCGTCCGAGCGAAATTCCGGACCGCGATCCCGATCAGGAGACCTTGGCGCGCGATTCCCTCGCCTTGATCGATGCGCTGGATGCGCGGGAGGCCATTGTCATCGGCCACGACTGGGGTGCCTCGGCCGCCTATGGTGCCGCCGCGCTCGGACCCGAGCGGGTGCGGAAGCTGTTCGTGATCGGCATCCCGCACCCTGCGGCGGTCAAGCCGTCGCTGAAGAAGATCTGGGGTGTTCGCCACTTCGCCGCCTATAAGCTCCCGGGCGCGCCTAACCGATTCGCGCGCAACGACTTTGCCGCACTGCCTGCCATCTATCGGCGGTGGTCGCCGACCTGGCGTCCCGATCCCGGCGAGTTCGCCGCCGTCCGGGCCAGTTTCGCTGATCCGGCGAGTTTGAAGGCGGCCTTCGGCTACTACCGGAAGCTCTCCCCTATCCCGTCGGCGTCCCTGAAGGCGAAGATCACGGTGCCCACCGTCGTATTCGCGGGATCGGACGACCCGATCGTCGAGCCGTCAGATTATCGATTCGCCGCGCGGATGTTCGAGAGTGAGTACACCGTCGAAGAACTACCCGGTGGGCACTTCATGCACCGGGAGCACCCCGAGGAATTCGCCGACCGGCTGCTACGCCATCTATGACTTGGCGCTGACCAATTCGGGGTGGAACTTCGCCGTCATCCGGCGCAAGCCGTCCTGCCAGTCGACGGTGCTGCCGGTCCCGATGAGTTCGCGAAGCCGGCTTACGTCGACGGGATTGCCGCGCAGGGCCTGGGGACTCTCGTCGAACACCGGCTCGCGGCCGGTCAGCGTCCCGAGGTAGGCGCACCATTGCTGAATGCTGACGACCTGATCACCGGCCCAGTTGACCGTCGTCGCCGGAACCGTCGCCACCGCAAGCAATTTGGGGATGGTGGCGATGATGTCGTCCTGGTGGATCGGGTTGTAAAGCGCAGGTTCGCCAGGCGGCACCGGGATCGGGATGCCGGCCAGCATCATCTCCATGTGGTAGTACATCCACCCCCCGTTGTCGCCGTAGGGAACGTTCAGGCGGGCGATCGTAGTAGGTACTCCCAGCACGCGCGACATCGAACGGGCGACAGCCTCCCCGGCAATCTTGGAGATCGAGTAGGTGGGGAACAGCGGTTTGTGGTTGTCTCCCAGCGCAGTGCGCTCGGTGCGCACATCGTCGTCGGGCGGGTCGTATACCGCCGCCGATGAGCAGTGCAGAAAGGCTTGCGCGCCGCGACAATGCGCCATCAAGAGGCCCACCGCGTCGGCGTTGGCCGCCAAGTCCTTCTCCCACCTACCGCTCTTGGCGACCGCAAGGTTGAGGACGTAGTCGAAATCGGACGGCAAGCCGTTGAAATCTCCGTCGGCCAGGTTGACCGTCGCGCAGCGCACGCCCGCTTGCTCGAGGCGGGTGCGCGCCGCGGCGTCGGTGAACCGGGCCGCGCCCCAGACTTCGTTGTCAGCTGCCAGGGCGACGGCAACCGGGGTGGCAACCTGTCCGGTCACCCCCGTGATCAGGATCTTCGAGTCGCGCATCCGCTGATGGTATCGGTGGGCAGGCGCCGCAGCGGCGGGTGCGCACGCCACGGTTTTGCGCATTGTGCTCACGCTGCATGGTAGAGTCCCCGCATGCCCATCCGGGGTCGCATCGACTTGCGGCTCGCCAGTCGGGTGCTGTTGCTGCAACTGGTCCTGGTCACTCTGACGTTGATAGTGGCTTTCGGGCTGTTCGCTGAGTTCAACCGCCATCGCCTGGACCTCCAATACGGCGAGCACGCAATGGATATCGCCCGTGTCGTGGCCTCGTCCCCTACCGTGCTCAACAACATCGGGCGCTACGAGAACATCCCGCTGACCCCGACCGTGACCGCGCCGTCAGCCCTGGTGAATGAACTGGCGACCGGGCCTCTGCAGTCGGTCGCGTCGCGCGTTGAGCAGCGCACCCACGTGTTGTTCGTAGTCATCACAAACACTCAGGGCCTCAGACTCGCCCATCCCCATCGCGACGAGTTGGGGCTGCGCGTCAGTACGGATCCCTCCAAGGCCCTTAGCGGCCAGGAAGAGGTGGTTCATCAGGCGGGCACGCTAGGACGTTCGATCGTCGCCAAGGTGCCGGTGGTGGAGCCCGGGACAAATCGGGTGCTGGGCATGGTCAGCGTCGGTATCTCCACAAAAGAGTTCGACGAACAGTTCTCCAAGAATCTGCGGGTGCTGGCCCCCCTGGGTGGGGCGGCGCTGTTGATCGGTGTGGTGGGTTCGGTGGCGCTCGCGCGGCGGTGGCGAGGGATGACGCTGGGTCTGCGCCCGGCTGAGATGGCAGAACTGGTGCGCACCCAGGCAGCAGTGCTGCACGGCATCGGTGAAGGGGTGCTGGCCGCAGACGAGACGGGCAGCATCACCTTCGTCAACGACGAAGCATGCCGGTTGTTGGAGATCGGCACCGACCTGGGCGGACGCATCGATGAGATTGGTTTGACGCCAAGGGTTCTGGATGTGTTCCACGCGGCCGATTCGGCGCCGACATTGGCCACCGTCGGCCAGCGCATCGTGGTGGTCTCGGCGCGCAAAGTGCAGCGCGACGGACGGCCGCTGGGCACCGTGTTGGTGGTGCGCGACCGCACCGACGTCGAGTCACTGACTCGGCAACTGGATGCCGTGCAGGTCATGAGCACAGCGCTGCGTGCCCAGCGCCACGAGTTCGCCAACCGGTTGCACCTGCTGAACGGGCTGTTGCACACCGGTCATGTCGAGGAGGGGTTGCAGTACCTGGAGGAGTTACTCGGATCCGGCCCGCTCGGATCGGCATTGCCAGGCATCGACGCCATCCGTGACACCCACCTGCAGGCGTTCCTGGGAGCCAAAGCCGCGGCCGCCCGGGAAGCCGGTGTGACGCTCAAGATCGGCGAGAACACGTGGGTGTCGGGCAGGCTGGAACTCCCCGTGGATGTCACCACCGTGGTCGGGAACCTGCTCGACAATGCGATCGACGCGGCCCGAACCGGTGAGAATTTAGCTAGAGAGGTTGAAATCGAACTTCTGCAGGAGGGTTCGACCTTGCATGTCACGGTCGCCGACAGCGGTGACGGCGTCGCGCCCGACTTCGTCGCGAAATTGTTCACCGAGGGCACGTCAACCAAACCTGACTCCGGGATTCCTGGTGGGCGCGGCATCGGACTTGCCTTGTCGCGCCAGATCAGCCGATCTCTGGGTGGTGAGCTCCGGTTGTCGAGTCCGGGGAGTCCGGCCGCACGGGAGGGGTTGATCGGTGCGGAGTTCATCGCCCGTCTGCCAGGGGTGATGACTGAGGAGGAGCAATGGGTGGAACAGAACTGACGGTTCTGGTGGTCGATGACGACTTCCGTGTCGCCAACATGCACGCCGGAATCGTTGACGCGATGCCGGGTTTCGCAGTATCTGCCACCGCCAACACCGTGGTGGCCGCACGTCAGGCCGCACCGGTCGACCTGGCACTCGTCGATGTCTATCTGCCCGACGGGTCCGGCATCGACTTCATCCGCGAATTGCGCGGTGACAGCATGGTTCTGACGGCGGCGACGGAAGCCGACACCATCCGCGCCGCAATGGCGGCAGGTGCGGTGAGCTATCTGGTCAAGCCCTTCGCCACCACCGAACTGGCCGCGCGGCTGGCGGGCTACGCGCGCTATCGCAAGATCCTGTCCGCTCCGAATCTCACTGCCGCTGACGTGGACTCGGCTCTGGATGCGCTGCGTCCCAAAGTGGTTCCGGCTCAGTCACCCACCACCGTGGCCTCGCCGACGAAGAAGCTGGTGCTGCAGGCTCTGCAAGCATCAGAGGTGCCGATGTCCGCGGCCGAGGTAGCTGCCGCCATCGGTATATCGCGGGCAACGGCGCAACGCTATCTGGCGTCGCTGGCCACCACCGGCGAGGTCAGCGTGGGGTTGCGCTACGGGACGACGGGCCGGCCGGAACAGGAGTTCGCCGCAGGCGATCCGGCGGCGCGACCGCGACGGTGAACCCTGTTTCCGGCCGAGCCCGGGCCACCGATGCGCTGTTGGGATGGGTGCGGGGCGAGCACGTCAAGCGGCCTCGTCGAGCGGTCCGGGGCGCGGCCAGCCGCAGGTGGGGGTGAGTGCGAACTCTCGCAGCGTGCCGAGCAGGTCCTGCCGCAGAACGCCATTCGAGTTGAACCGGTCTGGCTGATACGCAAGTACGGAGATGAACATGCGGCCGTACACGCGTCCGGAAGCCAGCGCCAACCGTCCGCCGGTGCTGTGCATCATCGATGTCGTCACACCGGGAAACAGCGACATCATCGCGAAACTGTCGGCCGGTGTGCCGTCGGCGCGGGTCACATCAGGGTCGATGGCGCCGAGGTTGGATGCGACGACGGTGCTGGGCGTACCCGCGGCCACCCCGACCAACCGCTTGACCAGTCGTTTGGGCAGGAACGGCACCAGCGGCATCAGGGCCCACCGCTCGTTGGGAATCTCGTTGTGGCGGAGCAGTGCTTCCTTGATCGTCGCGCGGATGTCGCGGAGATCGGTCGTCGTCGGCACCCGAGGGACGGTGATGTCGGCGTTGGTCACCGCGTTGGCGCGGGTGTCCCCCGGGGTGCGCTCGTTGACGGGCATCGCCAACACCAGGGAGCCATCGGCGGCGACTCGTCCCGCACGCTGGGCCAGCCGGGCCGCCACGGCGGCGAACAGCGCGTTGCTGGTGCCGCCGAGCGCGTGCGCGCGGGCATCCCACTCGTCACCGTCGAGAAAAACCGTCGTCATCGGCATCGCGATTGGTTCGTCGCGCACGACGAATCGGCCGGGTGATGGCGACGCGGAACCGCGTTCCCGCCAGGCCATCCGGGCGACTGCACCGACAGCGCGACCGGACGCCGGGAGGTCGCGCACCGTTTGGCGAAGGTCGGCCCGCAGCACCCGCGTGCGCCGACGCGAACGGGCTTCGGGCCAGCGGACGGCGTCGTCGCGGCCGGCAGCGGCGTCGGCCAACGCTTCGCACAACCCCAGCCCGTCAGCCAGGCAATGGGACAGCACCAGGCTCACTCCGGCGCCGCCTTCTGCGAACGGAAGTACCGCAAGGCGCCACGGCGGCCCGTGCTCGGCGTCCAGTCGCAGGTGGGCCTGCTCGACGAGCCAGGCGTCGAACTCCGCGCGCGGGCGGGCCTCCGCCACGATCTCGATGTCGGCGAAGCGTTGCGGACTGACCCAACGATGGCGGCCGAAAGGCAGAGGTGAGGGCTCAATGCTGCGCCGTAGCCGTCCCTGCTGTAGGTGGTGATGAAACATCCGGAGGCCGTCGACGTCGATCGTGTGGTGGTAATCCCAGGCGCACTGCAGCAAGCCGGTGGCTCCGGTGGCTCGTTCACCCAGGAACATGGCCTGGTCGGCCAGATCGATCACGTTGTCGGCAGCTCCAGGAATTGGCGATCGCTTTATTCTGGCGAGGCGGAATGCGCCCATTGTGTACTCCTTTTCGAGGGGTGATCGCGGACTATTCTGCGGCCCACGGATTTGACATCGGAAGCGCGCTGACAATGACGGCCTGCGCGGCTGACTGGTCGGCATCCGTGTAGGTCTGCGCGATCTGTGTCAGGGCCGCACCGGTCCGTATCAGCTCTTGCTGAGCGGCCCTGTGCAGCTCCAAAATCGAGCCGGCGTCTTGCTGAAAAGAAGCCGCTGCCAGCATCGATACTTCGTCGGAACCAGCGGGTGCCAGGCCGGTGATCGATTGCTGCGCGTGGTCTCCGGCCTGCAGGCTGCTGATGCCGATCTGGACGACCTGCGCGCCGATGTCACCGACGACCGGATCAAATGTCATGGGTTGCATTGGCTAACTCCTCTTCTGTGCAGTGCCGAATTCCCCCGCGCCGCGAAAATCGGCAGGAACTGCTTGCCGCGTTGCAAATTGCGTCATTGGTTGAGACCGAACCTAGGACGAGAGGGTGGACATGTCGCGGTTGTGGGCGATAGTCGGAGTAAGCGACGATTTCGCAGTTTTGCGCATTGTGCTCATCGCCGGTTCGGCCGCGGCAGAAAGTGCTTCGGGACCCTCGTCAGGGACCTTAGAATTGAGATGTTGTCCAGCGCGGTGGGACCGGCGAGGTCGCCGCGGTAGGCGCGCACAAACACAGGAGCAGCACGCAAATGGCAATGGATTCCATGTCGCATGATCCGGCCGCAGGTGACATCGGTTCGCAGCTGGTCGACATCGGTAGCCAGGGTCTCAGCGCCGCATCGACGGCGGCCATGTCGGTGTTGACTGGACTGATACCTGCCGGCGGTGAAGAGGTGTCGATGCAGGCGGTGATGGCTTTCGCGCAGGAGGCAGCGACCATGCTGGCGTCGAACACCGCAGCTCAGGAAGAGCTGATGAGGGCCGGCACCGCGTTGACCGACATCGCCCGGATGTACGGCGAATCCGACGACTCGGCGGCCGGCGCGGTGATGTTTAGCGCCGCCACGATGTCCCGGTTCGGCTCGGCCGGCGGGTCGAGCATGAGCGGTGGCGGCCTGGGTGTCGCCGCACTGCAGGGCCAACTCGGCGCAGCGGCGGGCAATCCGGTGCTGGCCGGGTTCACTTCCGAGGCGGCGTCGTCGTCAATGGCTTCCACGGCCGCCAGCGCGGGCTCGTCGGCGATGAGCGGTGCGGCACCGCTGGGCAGCGGCATGAGCGGTGCCGGAGCTTCGGGTGGGGCTTCCAAAGCGAGCCTGGCGTCGGCCACCGCGCCGGCTGACGACCAAGACGAACGTCAGCACGACGGCGAGGACGAGCAGGCCCGCGAGCGGCTGCTCTGACTTCGGCGATGTCGAGGCATCTACGCTAACGCGTGACACTCGACGTGAAGGAGCGCTGTTGTGACCGACGAGCCCGAGATGGCCACTGTCCTGCGGCAGATGAAAGTCCCCGAGAGAATGCGAGGCAGTCAGGCGCTGCGGGACTTTCTGCTCATCTATGTCGACGATGAGGAGTCGATTGCGGCCAACCCGGAACGACTCAAGCAGTTGAACGGATTGATGATCCTGTCGCAGCTCGAGATCATCAATGCCCTGGGTGCACTGGAAGACAGCGCCCAGAATTACAGCCGGAGAGCCCGCAGGCGGCGGTGGTTCTGAGGCTTCGTCGATCCGGGAGTCGTACCGTGAGGTGTGCGATGGATTGTCGACGGAATGAACGTGATCGGGAGTCGTCCCGACGGCTGGTGGAAAGACCGCCAGCGCGCGATGGTGGTGCTGACACAACGGCTTGACCAGTGGGCGCAAACCCAGCCCGACGCCGTGACGGTGGTGTTCGAGCGCCCGCCGTCAACGCCGATCCGCTCGACGCTGATCGAGGTGGCCTTCGCGCCGCGAGCCGCGGCGAACTCGGCCGATGACGAGATTGTCCGGCTTGTGCAGGCCGACCACCGACCCGAGCAGATCCGGGTCGTGACATCAGACAGGGCGCTGACCGAGCGTGTTCGGCACCTGGGGGCCACGGTGATCCGGGCTGAGGGGTTCCGCGACCTGATCGACCCGCGCGACGCCAAAACCGGAGAGCACCATGCCGATTGACCAGACGAACCGGCTCTGTGCCCTGGCCGACATCGACATTCCGATCATCCAGGCGCCGATGACCTATATCGCCGGCGCGCAACTGGCCGCGGCGGTGTCCAATGCCGGGGCGCTGGGCATCATCGAAACCACGTCGGAGCAAGGACGTGCCGATGTGCAGCGGGTTCATGAACTGACCGACCGGCCCGTCGGGGCTAACATCGCGCTGCTGTTCAATCGCGACCCCGCCGTCGTCAACCTGTTGGTTGACAACAATATTCGCTTCGTGACCACTTCAGCAGGTGACCCCTCGCTATTCACCGCCCGACTGCACGATGCTGGAATCTGCGTCTTCCATGTGGTCGGGACTTTGGCGGCGGCGAGGAAGGCGGTCGACGCCGGCGTGGACGGCTTGGTGGTCGAAGGTGTGGAGGGAGGCGGATTCAAGAGCCGCTTCGGAGCGTCGACGATGGTTCTGCTGCCATTGGTAGCGGCCCACGTGGACGTACCGATCGTGGCGGCGGGTGGCATCTGCGATGCCCGATCGATGGCCGCCGCATTGGTGCTCGGGGCCGACGGTGTGCAGATGGGCACCCGCCTGCTGGCCTCCGCCGACTCGCCGGTACACGGCAACCTCAAGCAGGCAGTCGTTGGCGCAGACGAGACGTCCACGGTGCTACTCCCCCTGGATGGCAGGCGAATGATGCGCGTGATCCGCACCTCTGCCGCGGAAAAGCTGGACGGCACCGCGTCTTTCGAGCAGGGCGCTGCGGCGCTGCAACGAGTGCAGCGGCTCTACTTCGACGGCGACATGGACGCCAGTGTTGCCAATGCCGGACAGGTGGCCGGACGGATCGACGACCTTCCACCCGCCGCCGACATCATCGCGCGCATGTGGAGCGGATGTCGGCAGGTGCTGGCCGCCACCGTTGATCGGCTGCCTAGCTCGGCCGGGAGTTGACGTCGAACAAGACGGTCTCGCCGTCGACCTTGGTGACTCGCATGTGTGCCGTGTAGGGCGTGCCCTCCGGCCCGGTGAAGTGACAGTCGAACTGCTGGCCCACTTTGGCTTCGACTCCTGACGGGCAATTTACCTCCGTCGGACGGAAGCCCGTCTGCTTGGAGACGACGTCGATGACCGATTGCGCGGCGCCCTCGGGTTTCACCGTCGGTTTGCCGCATGCCGATAATGACAGCGCCGACAGCCCGGCGAGTGCCGCTGCGGCGAGCCGGGTACCGGTCGAATGGGCGAAGATCATCTCGCTGCTCCTCAAGCTGACGGTTGGGCCTGTTCGACGAAACCTGGCCCTGAACGTAGTGGAGTAACGGCCTGCTCTCGGCGCTTTGCAGGGATGCGCCGTTATCTTCCCTCCGGTTCTCAAATCCGAAGGGATGCAATCCTAACGCAGTGGGTCTATCGGTTTGGTCGCGAAGTAGTGGTGTGTCTGCGCGGCCCAGCGGACGAACTGGGAGACGGGTACCACCTGCCCCCAGGAGGTGCGGGCCTGGCCTGCACCGCCTTCGAGGTCATTGAGGGTGGTGGTGACGATGATGCGCCGTTGTGGGTGCGGAGGTCGTTGGTGGCGAACACGGTGTGGAGGGCGGTGATCGTGGCGTCGCGGCTGCGTTGGGGTTGGCTGCGGGTGTCGGTGTCCCGTCGGGGGCAGCCGGCTCCGGGGGCGGTTCGGCGCAGAGTTCTCCTTGGTTGGCGCGCACCAACTCGGTGAGGGGACAGCGCCTCGATGGTCAACGCGCACAACCTGTCTTGGACGTCATCGGCCGCGTCGAAGACCTCCACGATCTCCTCGCGCGTGCCTGACGCCATACCAAAAAAATCTTGCGAGAGACCACCGACAAGTTCGGATCGTCACGAAACAGCGAATCCGTTGACATCACATGCGATATCAACTTCCAGAGCCGAGCGCCACCCGGCTCACGTTACGGAGGTGACTCTTGGGACGGCCCTGCGGCCGTGCTGTTCGCTGCTGTCTGCATCTGGACGAAGTCCCTTGAAATCTCGGGTGATATCAGGCTCCGGAGCCTTCATGCACCCGGCTCACGTGACGCATGTGCGATTTCACTCCGGCGGGATTCCGGGTGGCGGGTTCACCCCGCGCAGTATCCACGGGAACCAGTCGACGGCGTATTCGATCTCGTCGGTGGCGTCGTAATCCGGGCGGGGATCGAGAGGAACATTCTCTTGCAGTGCCACTACCGACGGCGGCTTGAGCGGTGTCGCGGCCGGGACAGCGGGTTGTCCGTAGACCGCTACCACGACGGTCCGGTCGGGGCTGTTCTCTGACCACACGCCGATCTGACTGTTGGCGCAATTGGACATGATCGCGAAATACGCTGGCTCGTAATACCATTGATTGATCAACTCGACACCGCTGATCGCCATGGCGGGATTGATTGCCACCGTTTCCGCGACCTTACCGCGATAGCCGGCAGCGGCGGCCCGGTCCTGGGGTCCGGACCCGTCGGAGCCGATGTCGCCGTTGAGGTTTCGGTTGTTCAAGACGTCGAGTGAGTGCCGCTGAGCGGCCAGCTGCAGTTGCGGACTGATCTTCACATCGTTGGTGCAGCCTGCCTGATGTTGAACGGTGAACACATTGGCGACCACGCTGTCATTGAGGCGCTTGTTGTCCGCGTGGGCCAACGGCACCCCCGACACGGCACCCAACGATATCGCGGAGATCGTGAGCAGCATTCGCCTCATGTCAGCCTCCAATTCGGTAGTCGGCTGCGGAGTGACGTAACTGCCAGATCAGAGCCGGACACAACTCGTTCACGGCCTGGTTCAGCAGATACGACGCCTGGTATTCGTCGGTGGTGCTGAAGTCGGACTTGACGTCGCCGATCAGCGAGGCATAGCTGCGTCCCCCAGATATCTTGTCGCACAATCCATTGCCATACTGGAGCGCATCGTCGGCGGTGGCGAAGTCGTAGCCGGGACGCATGGTTACGTTGACCAGATAGGCCACCGCGTCCGCATGGGCTCGCGGCGCCGTGCCAGCGACGAGTAACGAGCCCAGGAACAACACCACCGAACCAAAACGGCGCATCGCAACCACCTCAGACCGGATCGAATCGCGATATCAGCCAACGGCCGTCGCGCTTGTCGAGGGTGACCCGAACGTTGGACGCGGTGCTGGTCGGGGCATCCTGGCCGACCACGACGGTCTGGCTCACGAAGAGCAGGACCACGGCATGGTCGGCTGTCGCCGACACCGACGCGGCGCCCGGAACGGTCGCCACGGCTGAGATCTGCTTCTGCTTGGCACCCGGGATGACGACGTCGTGGGTCAGTTGGGTGTAGGCATTCAGAAACGTACCCGTCAACCGGCCGCGCGCGGCGTCAAGATCCTGTTGCACGGTGTCGGGTCGGTAGGACAAGAGTGCGATGGTGCCTTCGCTGGCTGCGCGGATGGATTCCGCCCGGGCCACCGCCGCGTCGCGGGCGGACATGTCTTGCCATTTCAGCCAGCCGGAGGCCGCTGCCAGCGACAACGCCAGCGCCGGCAGCAGTCCGTAGGTGAGCACCCGCGACCACCTGATCGCGTTCACGCCACGAATCCTACGTGGGAAACCTTCAGGTGATCACCGATCCTGGCAACTGCGATGCGCATTCGCCAGATGCGCGGAACCGGTTCGGGTTCGCCCGCATTGGATGTCTGCACCGACACCTCCACCAGCGCCTGCGCCGAATCAGCGGTCTGCGACTCCAACCCCGCTTCGGTGACGGTTCCGACCGTGCTGGCCTTGGCCTGTTGCAGCACCTCGATGAATGGGCCTGATCGCCTGGCGAAGTCGTTGTAGAACTCGCCCGTTGCCCCGTCGAGGACCCGGTGCACGTCAGCTTCGGCATGGTGCCAGTCGATGGTCGTCAGGTTAAGCGCACCCTGCCTGGCCACCTGGAGGAACTGAGCGCGTTGCGACTGCGCCTGTTGCGACTGGTGGACCCGGAATCCGAGCCAAGACGTCAGCGTCGCCAAACCCACCAGTGCGACCACGCCGAACACCGTTGCCCATCCTTGGGCCGAAATCGAACGTCGCGGGCGTGGGGCCGCAACGGTGTCCTCAGCCGCAACGGATTCGGGCCTCAGCTGCCCGGCGGCAGCAGCATCGATTGCCATGTCTTGTCCTTCGGAGCGGGTTGAGCCAGATCGGACCGGGTGTACTGGCGTCCGTCCGGCCCGGTGTACGTGCCGGTGGCGGGGTCGTACTCGGCGGCGGCGATCGGCGGGGGCACGGGTGCAGCCGCGGGCGGTAACTGGGGGATTCCCTGGCCGGACAATGTGGCGTTGGGGTCGCCTTTCCAGTTGAAGCCGTCGTTGAGCGGCACGTACTGCTCGCTGCTTTCGCAGAGCTTTACCGTGGGTGCCCGCTTGCTAGGCACCGTCTCGCATGGAATGTTCCGTGCACCTCGCACATTGAGCATCGAGTCCTGTGGCACCCGGCAGTACAGGTCGCCGGCCGGCCGGCCCGGGTAGTCCTCGAATGTCGGGACCCGCTGCTGCTGAGCCGGAAGGAAGCCGGTGGTGCACGGTGGCGGCAGGTTCAGGTTCAGGTTGAAGCTCAGATACTGCCCCCGATATGCCTGCTTGGTATTCAGATTGGCCAGTATCCCCGCCTGTTCGGCCTCGATCGATCGCGGGAAGACGACGAGCAGTTGTTCGATGTCGTTCTGGTAGGTGAGCGCCACCTGGCCGATGCTGACCAGGTTGGCCAACAGGATCGGCAGGGTCGGTTGTACGCGATCAATCAACTGTCGTACTTCTTGAAGTGCCGGACCACCGTGGTCGATGACTCCGGCGAGGGCTCCGTCGTGCGCCTGCAAATCCGCGGTGACCGCGGCCAGCTGTGACGCCCAGTCCGCAATCGCCTCCGAGGTGTGGGTCTGGGATTCGAGCACCCGCGGCGCGCGGTCGATCAGCGCCAGCATCGGGTCGAGATTCGTGCGGGCGTCGCTCGCCAGGGTCGTTGAACCGGTAACCAGCCGGGACAGTTCGGGACCCAGACCCCCTACGGCGGTGTATGACTCGTCGACGACGGTTTGCAGGTTGTCCCGCGGGATCGCCGCTATCGCGGAGTTCGCGGCGCTGAGTAGGCCGTTGATGTCAGGCGGCACCGAGGTGTTGGCCAACGTGATGACGTCACCGTCTTTCAGCGGCGGTGAGGTGGCGTTGCGCGGAAGCAGCTCGACATACGATTCGCCGATCGCGGTGTGGCTGTGCACCTCCGCTTTGAGGTCGGACGGGATATCGATGCCCGATTTCAGCGACAGCACTGCTTCCACCCCGGCATCGGTGAGCCGCACGGCCTCCACCCGGCCCACTTCGAAGCCGCGGTAGGTGACGTTGCCGGTGCCGTACAAGCCCCCGGACTCCGGTAGCTGCATCGTCACCGTGTACCGCCCGACGCCGAACAACATGGCCGGCAGTTTGACGAAGTGCAGGAATGTCACGGCCAGCACGCTCAGCGAGATCACGCCAAAGACGGCCAGTTGGATGATGATTCGTCGCGGTAGGTGCAGCATTCAGGGTCCCTGCTCAAAGTGATAAGGGGCTGTCAGCGGGTTGCCGGGCGTGCCTCGGAAGCCTCCGGTACATGGGCTGGGGAATTGGCCGATGGTGCGACCCCATTGCAGCTCGAGCTGTGTCAGATGGCACTCCCACCGGGTGCCAGTGAAGATTCCCTGGTCGATCCGGCTGAGGGTGAGGTCGACGATCGCCGTCAGATTGGCGTAATCGCCGCGCTGGAAGTTCTGGAACGTCTCGTTTGGGAACGGGAAGGTGCCCAGCAGGGACAGCGACCGGGTCAGGCTCGGACCGGCGTTGGCCAGCGACTCCAAAACCGGCCCCAGTTGCGATAATTCGCTGACCAGGCTCGCTTTGGTCGTGTTGACCGCGTCTGCGGTCAGGGCGCTGAACTTACTCAACTGGTCAGCAGCCTCGACGAGCTTGCCGCGCTCCTCGTTGAGGACCGTCAGTGCGTCGGGGATGGTGGCCAGTGCCCGGTCCAATATCGGTTGCTGGGCGGCGAACTTAGCGACAAGCCGGTTCAAACTCTCGGTGGCGCCGATGATGTCGTCTGACTGGTCGTTGAGGTAGGCGGAGAACCTGTCCAGCTGCCCGATCAAGCTCCGCACGTCGTGTTCGCGACCGCGGAACGCAGTACTCAATGCCTCGGTGATGTCCTGGATCTGGCCCAGCCCGCCGCCGTTGAGCACCAGCGACAGCGCGGCCAGCGTCTGCTCGGTGCTCGGATAGGCGCCGCCACGGGACAGCGGAATGACTGATCCGGCGCTCAACTTCCCCTGTGGCGCCTCGGTTTTCGGTGGTGCCAGCTCGATGTGGTACGAGCCCAGCAGGCTGGTGGTGCCGATCTTGGCTGTCGCGTTTGCGGGCAGACGGACGTCACCGTTGAGCTGCATGGTCACCAACGCGTGCCAGCCTTGGCGTTCGATCTTGGTTACGTGGCCGACCGTCACGTCTGCTACCCGAACCCGCGAATTCGCCTGAATGTTGTTGACGTCGGGCAGTTGGGCCGACACCAAGTAGGAGCCGGGGCCGTTGCCTTCGGTGCCGGGCAGTGGCAGTGAGTTCAGTCCGTGCCAGCCGCAACCGGAGACTCCGGCCACGACCGTGAAGGCTGCCACCAAGGCCACGAGCCGTTTCACGAGCCACCGCCGGGGGGCAGCAGCAGTCCCGGCAGGCCGGCCGCGGGGTCGGGATGCACCGGGGCGCCAGGTGGCACGAAGTCAGGGCGCATCCAGTCCTCGCTGTAGGTGATCTCGTTGGGTCTGGCCTGCGCACCCACGAAAAGGTTTTCCCCCAGTGGCGGAAAGTTGTACTGCCGGTTCTTGACGATCGGCGCCATGTACTGAGCGCAGAGTTTCGCCGCCTGTTCGCCCCCCAGCCGTGAGGCCGCCTGAATCGCCCCGCACAGGAACGCGATGGGATTGGCCATGTTGGATCCGGCCAGTGCGCCGGTCAGCGATCCATTGGCCGGCTCGAAGATGTTGTTGAAGTTCTGCAACACGGTGGGGCTGATGTGCAGTGTCTGCTTGATGTCGTCGAGGCTGGCCACCAGCATCTGGGTGATCGACGAGAGTTTGTCCGAGGCAGTGCCGATGGCCTCGCGGTTGTCCGCCGTGAAGCTCCGGACGTCGGCCACGACGGCGTTGAGGTCCTCGGCCGCCGCGGCGACTTTGTGGGGATCGTCGGCCAACAGGGACGAGACCGAGGCCAGGTTCTGGTTGAGGCGCTCGAGCAGGTCCGCACTGTCGTGCAGCGCCGTCACCAAGGTCGACAGGTTCTTCAGGGTGGCGAAAATGTCGTTGCTGTGATCGCCCAGGGCGGAAACCGCCTGAGAGAGTTTGATGATGGTGTCGCGGATGGTGGCACCCTGGCCCCGGAGGTTGTCCGCCGCGGTGTTGATGAGTGCGCCCAACGTGCTGACGCCCCCGGGCCGAGTGGGTTTGAGCAATTCGGTGAGCCGCTGCAGTTGGATCCGCAGGTCGTCCCACTCGACCGGCACCGCGGTACGGTCCTGCGGGATGACCGCGCCGTCGGCCATGGTGGGCCCGCCGGTGTACGGCGGCGTCAACTGAATCGCCCGGCCGGTCACCAATTGTGGCGACAGGATCGCCGCCTTCGCATCCGCCGGGACCTTGTGCCGGGGGTCGAACCAGAACGTGATCTTGGAGCGCAGCGGTTGTGGTTCGATCTTGACGATCTTGCCCACCGGCACGCCGCGGATGCGGATGTCGTCTCCTGCGAACAGGCCGCTGCTGTTGTCGAAATAGGCGACCACGACCGATCGCCCGGGCTCCCCCGCAGTCCGCATCGCCACGATCACACCTGCGACGAACGTCAGGGCGAGGGTGGTCGCCAGCACCGAGCGGGCCCGCCGCAGTTTCGTTGTCACGGAGTACCTCCCGCCGGCTGCTGCGCTGGTGGGCCGGGAGGCGGACCGCCGGGCGGCGGGGCCGGCGGCTCCGGACGGTACGGATACCGCGGGTCACCGGGGTTGCCGGTGATGGCGTCGGGCACAGTCAACCGTGGTTCGCCGCCCTGCCCGGTTCGCGGGTACGGGACCGGCAACGCCGGGGTTCCGGGCTGACCGGTCGGAGGGTCGGTCAGTTGCGACGGCAGCAGGGTGGCCGGATCCAAACCGAGGTCGGAGAAGGCGGCGCTGATGAACGGCTGAACAAACTGGCCCGGTAGGAGATTGACCACATAAGCCTTGAAGAACGGACCCGAGGACAGTGATTCACCCAGTGACATCACGTAGGAGTTCAGCAAGGGAATCGCCTGCTGCAGGCGTTCTTTGCGGTTCTCGACGATGGCCAGCACCCCGTTGAGCTTGTCCAGTGCCGGCCGCAATTGCTGCCGGTTCTCGGCGATAAAAGCCTGCAATTGCTTCGACACCGCGGACATGTTCGTCCAGATCTGATCCAGCGCCGCACTTTGGGTCCGCAACTGTGTGAGCACCGCGTTCGTGTCGCGCACCAGATCCACGATCTGGTCGGTGCGCTTGGCCAGTACTGCGGTGGCTTTGGCGGCATTGTCGAGCAGGCCGCGCAGCTGGGCGTCCCGCTCGTCGAGAGTCTGCGCGAGTCGGGCCACTCCCTTGACAGCGTTCCGGAAATCCGTCGGTGTGTCGGCGAAGGTCTTCGACAGCATGTCCAGCGAGGCGGACAGCTGGCTGGTGTTCAGCCCGCTGATCGTGGTGGCCAAATCTCCCAGTGCATCCGGCAATTGGTAGGGCGACATGGTCCGCTCGATGGGGATCGGACCGGTGAGCCGGCCGTCGCCGCGGGGCAGCACATCGAGGAACTTGCTGCCCAGCAGACCCTTGGTCTTGATCGCCACCTCGGTGCGCTCGCCCAGCCGGATGTCGTCCTCAATATTGAACGTGACCAGGACGCCGGGCCCGTCCAGCTCGATGCTGGACACCCTGCCCACCGGGTAGCCGGACACCTCTACGGTGTTGTCGGTCCGTAGCCCTCCCGCGTCCGCGAAGTAGGCGGAGACCGTCCTGCCGTGATCGAAGAACGGCAAACGCTGGTACTCCAAGGCGCCCACCACCGCTGCGGTCACGCCGACAATGCCCACCGCGCCGATGACGAGCCGATTGCGTTCGGCGAAGCTTCTCATTTTGGCGCGCACCGTCCCGTAGGCTGGCCGGCCACCTTGACGTAGACGGGTTGTCCCCCTTTGCCGTTGACCTTGAGCACGATGTCGCACAGATAGAAGGCGAAGAAGTCGCCGTACATGCCTTGGCGCACCAGTGCCTGGTACCGGTCCGGCAGGGTGTTCAGCAGATTGTCGAGATAGTCGTGGTCGGCCAGCGCTATACCGGCGACCCGATCCGTCTCCTGCACGACTTTGGTGAACGGCTTGCGGGCCTGTGACAGCAGGTCGGCGATCGATCCGGCCGCGGCGTTAGTGTAGGCCACCGCATTGGAGATGTCGGTCTTGCGTTCGGCCAGTCCGTGCACCAGCTGCGACAGGGAGAGCACTGCCTGGTCGAGCCGATCGCTCTGGCCGCCAAGCGAACCCAACACGACGTTGAGGTTGTCGACGACCTGCCCGATCAGCTGATCGCGGTCGGCCAGCGTGTTGGTCAGGACCGCGGCCTGGTCCAGGAAAGAGTCGATGGTGGGCCCCTGCCCCTGGAACGCTTGTAGTAGTTGTTCGCTCAGCGCGTTGACCTGATCGGGATTCAGCGCCCGGAACAGCGGTTTGAAGCCGCCGATCAGGGCATCCAGATCCAGGGCCGGCTTGGTGCGCGCCAACGGAATCGTCTGGCCGGGACGAAGTGCGGCCAGACCGCCGGGTCCTTCCTCCAGGGCCAGGTAGCGGTCTCCGAACAGGTTGTCGTAGCGGATGACGGCTTGGGTGCCTTCGGTGAGGGTGACCGAATCCTCGGCGGTGAATTCGACACGCACGGTCGCATCGGGGTTGATGGAGATCTTGGTGACCTTGCCGACCTCGACGCCGGCGATGCGAACGAGTTTGCCCTGCCGCAGGTTTGAGACGTTGGTGAACTCGGCGTAGTAGGTCTTGCCGGCTGCGAACCGCACCTCACCGAAGACGGCGACCAGCACGAAGGCGGTCAGCACGCAGATTGTCAGGAAGACACCGAGGCGCAGGATGACCCCTCTTAGATTGTCCCGCATGGTGTTTCCCCTGCTTTGGTGCTTACTCGGTTGATCATGGCGGGCCCGGTTCTGCCGGTGGCACCCCTGGCCAGAGCGGCACACCCCCAGGGCCGTAGAGCGCCGCCCCGTAAGGCGGGCCACCCGGGTTGGGACCGATGGCCGGGCCGGGGAGGCATTGCCGGATCGACGGCGGCTCGGGTACGGCGCGGGTCACCGGGAAGTAGTCGGCCCAACAAGGATGTCCGAGACCGGGATTGGGCCGGATGTCGATGCCGGTGCCCCATCCGGTATTGGTGACTACTTCGCGTACCGGGAAGTTCTTGCTGGCGTCGGGTAGTGACCCGCACCCGGGCCTGCCGCCGGGACCGCCCTTGGCGGCGACCAACGGCAGGTTGTCCGGGTATGCATACGGATCATTGCCCAGCAGCAAGGCGACGTCGAGTTGGAGGGTGCGGCCGTCACCACCACCCCACGCCTCGTAGCCGCCGTTGTTGAGATACCACGTGACACCCTGCAGGAAGCAGGTGTACTCGGGGCTGTATTTGCCCAGCAGCCGGGTCGTCGGCTCCAGCAGATTGACCGATGCGGCGAGGTTGTCTCTACTACCGCCCAGCAGGGTGGTGCCGGAGCTGGACAGGCCAATGACGCTGAGTAGCAACGAATCCAGCTCTTTGGCGTGGCCGACCACCGTGGTGCTGGTGGTGCTCGCGGCATCCATGATGGTCAAGATGTCCTGGGCGGCCGCGTTGTAGGTGTCGGAGAAACTTCGTAAGGACTTCCAGTCCCGGCGAATGGTCTCGCTACGGGCGTTGAGCGCCGTCAACACTTCGTTGAGATCGGTGGTGGCCCTGCCGATCCGTTCGCCCTGGCCTCGTAAGGCGTCGGCCACCGCGGTCAGCACCGCGTTGAGTTTGAGCGGGTCGATCACGTTGAGCAGGCTGACCACGTTCTCGAAGACGGTGTTGATCTCGGTACTCACGTTCTTCGAGTGCACAACCGCCCCGGCCGCCAGTCGCGCGCGACTCGGCTGCTGCGGTACCACCAGCTCAACGAACTTTGCGCCGAATGCGGTGGTGGCGCTGATCTGCGCCTCGACATTGGCTGGGATGTAGCGCATTTGATCAGGGTCAAGCTGCAGCGCCAGCCGGGTCCCCGACCGGTCATCGGCGATATGGCTGACCCGGCCTATTTGCACGCCGCGCATCATGACCTTGGCGTCGGTGTCCATGACCAGCCCGGAGCGGTCCGCGGTCAACGTGACCGGTACATACGAGCGCAGTGTTCCGTCGAAGGACACCGCCGTCACGACCACGACGATGCCGATGGTGGCCAACAGGATCAGCGTCCACCACCCGTCGTGCAGACGGTGCCGACCTGGACCACTGCTCATGTCGACTAGCTCGCCAGGTGGAAGTTCGGGGACTGGCCGTAGATGGCGAGCGTCATGATGACGATGGCGATCGATGCGATGACCATCGAGGCCCGCACCGCGCGCCCGACGGCCTCGCCCACCCCGGCCGGCCCGCCGTGCGCGTTGTAGCCGTAATAGGTGCACACCAGCATGATCACCAGGGCCACGACGACGACCTCGAACGACGACCAGAGCACGTCAGTAGGCCGCAGGAAGGTGTTGAAGTAGTGGTCGTAGACACCGGAACCCTGCCCGTAGACCGCGGTGGTGCCCAACCGGGCGGCCAGATAGGCCGTCATCAACCCGACGCAGAACAGCGGCACGGCGACGATCACTCCCGCCAGTACCCGGGTGCTCGCCAGATAGCTGACGCTGCGGATGCCGATCACCTCCAGGGCGTCGATTTCCTCGTTGATCCGCATCGCTCCGAGTTGCGCGGTGGCCCCGGCGCCCACCGTGGCCGCCAGTGCGACCATCACGGTTCCCGGCTGGATCTCCCGGGTGTTGAAGAATGCGGACGCAAACCCGGTCAGCGCCTCTACCCCGACCGAGGCGAATTGGTTGTAGCCCTGCACCGCAACGATCGCACCGGTGGTCATGGCCAGGAACCCGACGATGACGACCGTTCCGCCGATTACCGCGAGAGTGCCCACGCCCAAACCCATCTGGGCGATCACGCGGAGCAGTTCGCCGCGGTAGTGCAGCACCGCATCGGGAATACCGGTCAGTGTGCTGACGTAGAACCGCATCTGGGATCCCAGCCGATTCCATTCGGCAGCAACGCTTTGCGTCATCGTCATGGCTTCACCTCATGACACCATGAACGGCATGCCGACGGCGGTGACGATGATGTTGATGACGAACAGGACGATGAAAGCGAACACCACCGTCTCGTTGACGGCGCGACCGACACCGGCGGGACCCCCGCCGACCGACATGCCTTTGTAGCAGGCGATCAATCCTGCCATCAGACCGAACAGTGTCGCTTTGATCATCGAGATGACGACGTCGATCGTGTGGGTCAGCGTGGTCAGACCGCTGACCCAGGCGCCGGCCGAGACATGCATCAGGAACACCGAGCAGAAGAAGGCACCGATCAGACCGGTCGCGGTCACGATCGAACTCAGGGCCAGCGAGATGGTGGTGGCCGCCAAGACCCGCGGAACCGCAAGCGCCTGAATGGGATTGATGCCCATCACCCGCAGCGCGTCGAGTTCCTCACGGATGGTTCGCGCACCGAGATCGGCGCACATGGCAGTGGATCCCGCGCCGGCGACAACCAGCACCGTCACGATGGGAGCGCTCTGATCCACGGTGAAGATCGCGCAACCGGTGCCGGAGAAATCGGCGGCGCCGATGTCGGTCAGGAGGACATTGAAGAGGAAACCCGAAATCACCGCCCACGGAATGGTCATCAAAATTCCTGGGAGCGTGGACACCCGAGCGACGAACCAGCACTGCAACAGGTACTCCCGCCAGGCGAACGGGGGCCGGACCATGGCCATGAAGGTGTCCAGTGACATCGCGAAGAAGTCGCCGATCGCGCGGACCGGTGTGGCTGCTCGGCCGACCGCAATCACCATGTCGCCGCGCACCACCTGACAACGACTCTCTGTCGTCGCGTGCGGTAGGTCACGCTGGCCCCCGGGACAAGTCGAAGTGGATGGGTGACATCCGCGAGGGTACGCGGGGCGACACCATCATGTCCATAGACGATACGCAAAACTACACGTGTCGATGACGTAAATATCGATGCAAATAGCCACTTATGTGTGATGATGTATCTAGCTAGTATGGTCGATTCGTGACGGTACTGGCCAGGCTGCGGCGTGGCGGGCGGCCGCGTCACGGCACCAGTTGCAGCGCCCCCGAGGGGCACAGGGTGACGGCGTTGCGCGCCCGGCGCTCCTCTCCCGCGCGCACGTCCGGAGAGGCCACGACGACGATGCCGTCGGCGTCCTGGCTGAACACCGCATCGGCCGTCATCACGCAGATGCCGGCGGACATGCAGATCTCGCGGTTGGCCGTGACTCTCATGCGCTGAAAGCCTCGAGGGCGAGCGCGGAATTCGCGAAATCGCGAAAGTACAGCCAGCGGCCCTCGCGCAGCGTGATGATGTGCGCGAATTCTGTCTCCCACTCGTGACCGGTGGTACGGCGGCGGAAACGCTGCCGGCCCCAGGTCGCCAGATCGTCACCCTGCGCGATGAACTTCCACGGCGCCATCTCGATGATCTCGATCGCTTGTCCCACCTTGTCGAGGAACGTGATCGCCTCCTCGATGCCGTGGTAGTCGCCGGCATACGGGATCCTCGCGGTGCCGTAATAGCTGATGCGCACGTCGGAATCCAGATGTGCCAACACGGTGGGCATATCACCCAGCGGCACTGCCCGGTAGATCGCCTCGGTCGCGGCGATGTTGCGTGACTCGTTCATGAAAGATGAAGGGGCAGGCGGACATAAGCGTGAGTCAGCAGGCTCGCGGTCTGCTTTGTGCCCGGATCATCGGTGAGCGCGATCCGCTGATAGCGGTCCAAGACGGCGTTGAGCACCGCCAAGACCTCCAGCCGCGCCAACGACGCGCCGAGGCAGAAGTGCACGCCGTGTCCGAGGGAGAGTTGCTGGCGGATGTTGGGACGGTCGATGTCGAGGCGTCCGGGGTCAGGAAACACTGCGGGATCGCGATTCGCCGAGCCGAAGAACAGCGCCACCCAGTCGCCTTTGCGAATCAGCTTGCCGGCCACCTCGACGTCGCGGGTCGCAATGCGGAAGAGCCGCTGCGGCGGCCCGTCGAGCCGAAGCTCTTCTTCCACGAACAGATTCAGTAGCGTGCGGTCGGCGCGAATCCGCGCGGTGAGCTCGGGTTCGCGCGCCAGCGCGTGCAGCAGATTGCCGATCAGGAACGTCGTCGTTTCGCTGCCGGCGACCACGAGTGTGACGCAGAACCGGACGATCTCCGCCGGGGTGAGCCGCTGCCCGTCCACCTCGGCGCGTAGCAGCGCGGCGATCAGGTCCTCCGCGTCCTCGACGTCCTGACTGCTCGGGCATCCGGCTCCTTCTTCGGCCAGATGTTCGGTGCGCTCGGCCAACCGCGCCGCGAAGGCCGCCACCATCTCCTCGTTGCTGGCGATGCGTTCTTGTGGGGTCAGCGACGACGACAGCATGAATGCGTTGGCCCAGCGCCGGAACCGCACGTGGTCGCCGTCCGGTAACCCCAGGAGTCGCACCATGGCCCGGGTGGGGATCTCGGCGGCGAACTCCATGACCTCGGCGGCGCCGCCGTGGGAAGCCTCGTCAAGGTCGGCCAGCAGGCGCGGGACCAGCTCCGTGAGCCAGGCCTCCAGTCGCTTCACGCGGCGTGGAGAGAACGCCTGGCTGACCAGCTTTCGTTCCACTTCGTGCTGGGGTGGATCGGTATTGACCAGCATCAGGCTCGGTGCGGACGAGGCCTCCTGCAGCGGATCCCGCGACGAGAAGGTGGCGCTGTCGCGTGCGGCCTGGAATACCTGGTCGTAACTGAACAGCGCCCACGCGGTGACGGGTTCGTCGGCGCCGGGCACGGTCCCCGGCGGCCAATCCCGATATCCCGCAACCGGTGAGAATCCCCTGAGCCGGTCATAGAGCGGATAGGGGTTGGCGATGCCTTCAGGAGTTGTGAGCAACTGCAGGGCTTCGCTGGCTTCGCGGGTTTCAGGCGCGGAGTCGGTGTTCGAGACGGTCGCAGATGACATGTCGACCACCCTGGACCCGTGCCGGCAGCAAAGCGATCCCCCGATGGGGAGGACTCCTGCCCCCAGACGAGAGCAATTTGGATTTTCCGCCGCACTGCGGTAGCCCTGGGAGGACAGTGAGCAGGTGATGGTTGTCAGCGATACGCCCGATCCCGCCTCGTTCGCGACCTTGGCCGACGGAGACCACCCAGGTTGGGCATCCCGTCCGGTCAGAGAAACCAACGCCGCACGCCAGTACCGGGAAGCCTTTCAGGGATGCGCGGTGGATCCGACTGACGACCCGATGGCGGTGGTGGCCGAGGCCATCGACGCCAAGGCGGCCGTCGTGCGAGCCGCCCTGGAGTCTCTCGGCGACGTGCGTGCGCTCAACGCGCTCGAGGCGGTGCTGGACCTGTCCTCGCTGGAACGCGACCTGCTCGAGGACGGCGCCAAGCGGCGCACCTTTGCCCTGCTTCAGGTCCAGGAAGGCCTGAGCAAGCTGCGCGCCGTCGAGGATGTCGCGGCGATCGTCGACCGGGCACCGCGAGAACTGGTCGAGTCGTGCGGATTCGACCGCGCCGTGCTGTTCCGCGTCCACGAGGGCCGGATGGTGATGGAGTCCGCATATTTCGGTGACGACCGTGCCGGCGCGGAGAAGATGGTTGCCTTTGCCCAGTCGGTGGCACCGCCGCTGGACCATATGTTGTTGGAAACGGAGATGATTCGCCGGCACGCGCCCGCCATCGTGCGGGACGCCCGCACCGACCCGCGCGTCAACCGTCCGATCATCGATTTCTCGCTCACCCATTCCTACGTGGCCGCGCCGGTCATGCCCACCGGGAAGGTCATCGGCTTCCTGCACGCCGACCGGCTGCACTCCGGTCGGGTGGTTGACGAGATCGATCGCGACACGGTCTGGGCTTTCGCCGAGGGCTTCGGTTACGCCTATGAACGCACGGTGCTGGTGGAGCGGATGCGCCGCCAGCACGCGGAGGTGCGGCGCGCCCTGGCTTCCGCAGACGAGGCCGCCCGCGCCCTGCAGGACGCCGACCTGGATCTGCGCAAGATCGAGCCCGTCGAACGTGGTCCTGCCGCAAGGTCACTGGCCGAGGTGGAGACGAAGGTGATGACCGTTCTGACCCGCCGTGAGATCGAGGTGCTGCGGCTGATGGCGGCCGGCCGGACGAACCAGCAGATTGCCGACGAACTGGTGATCTCCTCGGGCACGGTGAAGTCACACGTCAAGCGAGTGTTGCGGAAGCTGCATGCGACGAACCGTGCGGAGGCGGCCTCGGCCTACGTGCGCCTCGCGACAGTTTCCGAATTAGGTTGACAGTCAACGCGTGAGCGATATCGCCGATGGGTGTGTCGCCAGCGGCGTCACCTCAATGTTCAGGAAGGGAAAGAGCGGCAAGCTGGACAGCAGTTGATGCAGTTCGTCAGCCGATTCGACATCGAAGATGGAGTAATTGGCGTATTCGCCGACGATGCGCCAGAGGTGTGGCCACTTGCCTGCCCGCTGCAGCTGCTGGGAGTACTCCTTCTCCCGCTCCACCAGGGCTGCCCGCCGCTGCGGGTCGAGGTTGTGCGGCAGGTGCACATCCATGCGTATGTGGAAAAGCACTGATCCTCAGACCTTCTCGGGGTCGAGGACGAAGTCGTAGACAACTCTCTGCGAACCGTCGGCCTGGGCCTGGGGCTCGAGCATCAGCTCCGGCTTGACGGCGGAGGCGATGTCGTCGCCGTTGTGCGGATCGTCGGGGAAGTACAGCTGCGTCGTCAGCCGCTGATGGCCGACGGCCGAAACCATCACGTGCAGATGCGCCGGGCGCCAGGCGTGCCAACCCGCGGCGGCGATCAACTTCCCGCAGGATCCGTCGGTCGGGATCTGATACGGAGCGGGCCGGATGGTGGTGATCTCGAATGTCCCGTCCGGATCGGCGGTAAAGGTCCCTCGCAGGTTCCACTCGGGCAGGTTCGGCGCGAACCGGGAGTACCGGCCGTCGGCATCGGCGTGCCACAGTTCGATGTCGCCCTGCAACGGGGTGCCGTCGACGGAGCTGATTCTTCCTGTCCAGTGCACCGGGGTGCCCTGCTCATCCTCGCGCATCGGGATAGCTCCGCGCGCACCGCATTTGGGAGAGCCCGGCACATAGTAGGGGCCCTCGATGGTGCCCTTGCTGCCGCTGCGATGTTCGGTGGCGACCTCCTCGACGACATGCTCGATCCAGACGTCCAGGAACAGCGGCCATTCGCCATCGGACCCGACGTCGATCAGCCACGCCTTGAGGGCGTCATACTCGGCGTAGGTCACCCGGTGTCGGCGGATGGTGTCGTGCAGCGCGGAAAGTGCCTCGCGCGCCAGCTCGCTCACCCGATCCTTCGGTGTGTCCGCGACTGCCGCGAAGGGTGACTTGTCGGTGCGAAATCGCTCCGTTGCCGATGCGCCCGACGCGGCCGCGGTCGGTTCCTCAACGGTGATCATTTCCTCCGGCACCTTTCTGCGCGGTAGCACTCATCGGTCCGTGCGGTAGCGGTCGAGCTTGTCCGGATCGATATCGACGCCCAGGCCCGGCCCTGCCGGCAGATGCAGCTCGCCGTCTCGGATGCACAAGGGTGCGACGAGCAGGTCGTCGGACATGTCTAAGAAGTTGGACAGTTCACCGGCCCGTCGTGAGGTCAGCTCGAACGCGGCGCCGAAGCTCACGGCGCATGCCGTGCCGAGCTGACCGTCGAACTGGTTGCCGATCACCACCTCGAGGCCCAGTCCTTCGGCGAGGTGATGAACACGTTGGGAGCCGGTGAAACCCGTGCGGGCCGTCTTGATACTGATAGCGGTCGCCGACCCACCCAGTACCTCGCGGGTCACGTCGGCCGGCGTGGGAACCGATTCGTCGGCGATGAAGGGCACGTCGATGTGCTGCAGCAGCCATCGTCGGCCCAACACATCGTCGGCCGGGCACAGCTCTTCGGCGAAGAGCAGGTCCAGGTCGGCCATCTCCTTCATCGCGCGCAGCGATTCCGAGGCCGTCCATCCCCGGTTGCCGTCGACGTAGAGTGCAACGGTGTCGCCGAAGCGTTCGCGCAGCGCTCGCACCACGGCGGTATCCACGGCGACCGGTCTGCGTCCGACCTTCACCTTGAAGGTGGTGATGCCGTATTCGTCGACCATGCGCTCCGCCTCGGCCACCGTCGCCGAGGGCGTGTCGAACCCGAGTAGGTGGCTGACCCGCATCCGGTCGGTGAATCCGCCCAGCAGCGCGCTCACCGGTAGGCCGACGCTCCGCCCCAGTGCGTCCCAGGCCGCCATGTCGATCGCCGCTTTCGCCGTCGGGTTGCCCACGGTGCGTGCGAGCCGGTCGGTGATGACCTCGCGTTCGGTCAGCGTCAGTCCCAGGATCTGGGGCGCGAAAACACCCCGGACGACCGCGAGGATCCCGTCTTGCGTCTCGCCGTAGGTGTAGGGGCGCGGCGGCGCCTCTGCCACGCCTACGACGCCTTCGTCGGTGTGTATCCGGACCAGCACGTGCTCGGCGGTCCGCACCTGTCCCGAGGCGAACTTCACCGGTTTGACATAGGGGATCGTGAACGGGATCGCCTCAACGGCAGTGATTTTCACCGCTCAGTCCCGGTCCGTCGACGGTAGGCGCCGGATTTGTCCATGACAAAGACATAGGCAGCCGGATATTCGTCGTCAATATCCGTCGATCAATGGCCTAGTCAGGACTAGCCAAACGCCCAGTGTGACCGCGGCTACCCGATGCGATGGTGCAGACCATGTCCGCGAGCCGCTCCGTGATGCAGGTGGCCTCCGTCCTGGCCGATGCGGTCGTCGATGATCCCGGGGCTGGGGTGTTCCGCGTCAACCGCCGAATCTTCACCGACGAAGACGTTTTCGAGCTGGAGATGAAATACATCTTCGAAGGCAACTGGGTCTATCTTGCCCACGACAGTCAGATTCCCGACCCCGGCGACTACTTCACCACCCACATCGGTCGTCAGCCGGTCGTCATCACCCGCGACAAGGACGGCCGGCTGCATTGTCTGATCAACGCCTGCGCACATCGCGGCGCGATGATCTGTCGCCGCAAGACGGACAACCGGATGACGCTGACCTGCCCGTTCCACGGATGGACGTTTCGCAACGACGGAACGCTGCTCAAGGTCAAGGACCCCGACGATGCCGGCTATCCACCGACGTTCAACGTCGGCGGTTCGCACGACATGACCAGCGTCGCGCGATTCGACGATTACCGCGGATTCCTTTTCGCCAGCCTGAGTCCCGACGTTGTCGGCCTTGCCGAGCATCTGGGCGACGCCGCCAAGGTGATCGACATGCTGGTCGACCAGTCCCCGGACGGATTGGAGGTGCTGCGCGGCTCGTCGACCTACGTCTACGACGGCAATTGGAAAGTGCAGGCCGAGAACGGAGCCGACGGCTACCACGTGACCGCGACCCATTGGAACTATGCCGCTACCACCAGCCGGCGCACCGTCGGACAGTCTACGAACGACACCAAGACGCTCGACGCGGGCAGCTGGGGCAAGTCCGGCGGCGGCTACTGGTCGTTTCCGCACGGCCACCTGTGTCTGTGGACCTGGGCCGCCAACCCCCAGGACCGGCCACTGTGGGACAGCCTCGACACCCTCAAGGCCACCTTCGGCGACGCCAGAGGCGAGTTCATGGTCAAGGGCTCACGCAACCTCTGCCTGTATCCGAACGTTTATGTGATGGACCAGTTTTCGACCCAGATCCGGCATTTCCGCCCGATCGCGCCGGATCGGACCGAGGTGACGATCTACTGCATCGCGCCGAAGGGAGAAGCCGCGGCCGCACGGGCGCACCGCATCCGTCAATACGAAGACTTCTTCAACGCGTCGGGCATGGCCACACCGGACGACCTGGAGGAGTTTCGTTCCTGCCAGCTGACATTCCGCGCCCGGGCCGCCGAGTGGAACGACCTGAGCCGTGGTGCGGCGCACTGGCTGCGCGGCCCGGACGAGGTAGCCACCTCCCTCGCCATGCATGGTGTCATCTCGGCCGGGATCACGAACGAAGACGAAGGCCTCTACCCCGTCCAGCATGGTTTCTGGCTGGAATCGATGCGCAGAGCCCTCGACAAGGAACTGGAGCGGTCTCCATGACGACAGCGCGCTCCACATCAGAGGCGTCCACCCTGATCACGCAGAACGCCATCGAGCAGTTCCTCTACCGCGAGGCTCGCTATCTCGACGACCGCGAATTCGAGAAATGGCTGGACTGCTACGCCGAGGACGTCGTGTACTGGATGCCCGCCTGGACAGACGACGATCAACTGGTGGACGACCCGCAACGGGACATCTCGCTGATCTACTACCCGAACAAAGGGGGGTTGACCGACCGGGTCTTCCGCATCCGCACCGAGCGGTCCTCGGCCACGTCGATACCTGAACCACGCACCAGTCACAACATCACCAATGTGGAAGTCATCGAGCGTCGGGGACCGCTCGTCGATGTCCGATTCAACTGGCACACCATGTATTTCCGCTACAAGACAGTGGACGTCTACTACGGGACCTCCTTCTGTTCCATAGACTTCTCCGGAACGAACCCGGTCATTCGGCGCAAGACGGTGGTGCTCAAAAACGACTACATCCACCATGTGGTGGACATCTACCACGTCTGAGGTGACCGCGGTGTCAGCACCCGCTTTCTCGGTGGCGCTCTCGTTCGAAGACGGTGTCACCCGGTTCATCACCTGCCGAACCGATCAGACGGTGGCTGACGCCTCCTACCAGCAGCGGATCAACATTCCACTGGACTGCCGCGACGGCGCCTGCGGGACCTGTAAAGCTTTGTGCACCAACGGCAGCTACGACGGCGGCAACTACCTCGAAGACGCGTTGTCGCGTGCCGAAGCCGCCGCCGGCTACGTCCTGCCGTGCCGAATGCGGCCCCGGTCCGATCTCGTGATGCTGATAGCCGGCACGTCCGGATCCGCCAAGACGGCGGCCACCACCTACGCCGGGACCCTGGTCCGGCTGGAACCGATGTCGGCCACCACGGTCAAGCTCGGGATCGACATACCCAACCGCGACGAACTGGCGTTCCTGCCGGGCCAGTACGTGAATATCGCGGTACCGGGCACCGATCAGACGCGGTGTTACTCGTTCTCCAACTCACGTCGAGACCACCGACTCACCTTTCTGGTGAAGCTGACGCCCGGCGGAGCGATGTCGGAGTACCTGACGCATCGTGCCGGTATCGGTGACACCATCTGCTTCACCGGTCCACACGGTTGCTTCTTCCTGCGGGAGAGTGGCCGCTCAGTGCTCCTGCTGGCCGGCGGCACCGGCCTGGCGCCGATCCTGGCGATGTTGCGCACCATGGGCGCCACCGGCGACGCGCGCAGAACACATCTCATTTACGGCGTGAGCACCGACGACGACCTCGTCGGCCTGGACGAGATCGGCGAAATCGCTTCGGCGTTATCGACGTTCACGTGGGACTACTGCGTGTACGATCCGGCCAGCACCGCACCGAACAAGGGACCCGACCGCGGCCTCGTCACCAGTCTGATTACACCCCGGCATCTCGACGGCGGCGACGTCGCCATCTACCTCTGTGGTCCCCCGCCGATGGTGGAGGCGGTGCGTGCATATGTCACGACCGCACACGGCGCGCCACCGGACTTCTATTACGAGAAGTTCACGCCGGCGCTGCCGCCGTCCAGTGCACTCGACCGCGACGATCCGCACCTGTACGAGTCGAGGGCCCGGTGCATCGCCGGTCAATTGGTGTTCCGGCCGAGGCGGCCGTGAGCCAACAGCCGTTCCTCACCCCGGGCCGCTTTGCCGGCAAGGTCGTCGTCGTCACCGGCGCGGCGCAAGGCATCGGCGAGCGCACCGCGCGGCGGATCCATGCCGAAGGCGGCGCACTGGTGCTGGCCGATCGGTCCGAATTGGTCACCGAAGTCGCCAGCGAGTTGACTGCGGTCACCCGCCCGGTGGCCTCTGTGATGACGGACCTCGAGCGCTACGAGGATGCTCAAGCGCTGGCGCACCAGGCTATTCGGGCCTTCGGTCGGATCGACGTCCTGGTCAACAACGTCGGCGGGGCGATCAACTTCAAACCGTTCACCGAGTTCAGCGCCGCCGAGATCCGCGCCGAGGTCGACCGATCGCTGATGACGACCTTGCATGCATGCCGCGCCGTGCTGCCCACGATGGTCGAGCGCCGACGCGGCGTCATCGTCAACGTCTCGTCCGCCGCCACCCGGGGCATCCACCGGATTCCGTATTCGGCCGCCAAGGGCGGAGTCAACGCGCTCACCGCATCGTTGGCCATGGAATACGCCGACGCGGGCGTCCGGGTGGTGGCCACCGCGCCCGGCGGCACGACGGCGCCGCCGCGGCGGATCGCGCGCGGCACGCCGGCACCGGCGAACGCCGCCGAGCAAGCCTGGTTCGACGCCCACATCGAGCAGACGATCGCTTCGTCACTGCTGAAGCGGTACGCAACCCTGGACGAACAGGCCGCGGCGATCTGCTTCGTGGCGTCCGACGAAGCTTCCTACATCACCGGCACCGTCCTGCCCGTCGCGGGTGGAGACATCGGCTGGCCGCAATGACGCCACGACCGGAGCGGTCAGACCAGCAACACATACGATGATGGACGTGACCGTCGCGCCCGTCGCGTTCGTCGGCCGCGCAAGCGAGTCCGACGATCTGTCCCGGCGCTTGACGGCCCGCGGAACCGACGGCCTCGAGGTCATCGCGGTGACGGGTCAGCCAGGTGTCGGCAAGACCGCGCTACTGCGCCGGTTCGCCGATCGGCAGCGAAACAGCCGGTGGGCCGCCGCGACCGCCTGGGAGAAATCACTGGCAGGGGGTGTGCTGGCCCAGCTCTCCCAGACATCCCCACCTTCCGACCCCGTGGCCGCGGCCGCCGCACTGGTGCGCGACCTGGCCGGCCAAGGTCCGACCCTGCTCGTCATCGACGATGCCCAGCACGCCGATGTGCTCTCCCTGCAGGCACTTTCGACACTGACCCGACACCACCGGGACCTGCCCTTGCTCATCGTGGTGATCAGCGACGGCGATGCATTGTCGGTGCCGGACCTGGCGGGCGGCGAGCTTCGACTGGCGGGGTTCTCCCCGACTGATGTCAACGACCTGGCGTCCGCATACGGCCGAATCCTGCACCCCTCAATGGTCGACCGGCTGACCCGCCACACCAACGGGAACCCTGGGCATATCCGCGCCCTGCTCGACGAGCTGCCGCCGGAGAGGTGGGCACAGCTGGACGCGGAGCTGCCCGCACCCAGGCAGGTGACGAGGCGGGTGGCCGGGCAGTTGAACGAAGCCGAATCCGATGGGCGAACACTGGCTCTCGCGCTGGCTGTGCTTGACGAGCGGGCGACTCTGGCCGATGCCGCGCGGTTGGCGGACCTCGGTCAGCCCCTCGCAGCGGTGGAAGCGGCCACCCGCGCAGGACTGCTCACGGCGGGCGACCCCCTGCTGCCCCGGCTGCGTGACGGTCTCACCCGCGCCGCGGTGCTCGATCTGGCCGGACCGCAGGCGGTCGCCAACGCCCATCAGCGCGCGGCCGACATCGTCACCGAGCCTGCTGCACGGTTGCGACATCGCGTCGCGGCCACGCCGCTGCCCGATCCCGTGCTGGCCGACGAGGTCGACGCGCTTGCCCGCGAATGCGGCGCGGACGGCGCCTGGGGGCTGGCCGCCATCCTGTTCCGCGATGCGAGCCGCCTGACCGCCGACCCGCTGCTACGCGATCGCCGCCTCGTGCATTCGGTCGACGCCTTGGTGGCTGCCGGGGATTGCGTCGGTGCCGGCACACTCGTGCCTGCGGTCCAAAGCCTGCGCGAAACACCTCTGCGCAATGCGGTTTTGGCTTACCTGGCGATCCTGCGGGGCAGGGCGACCGAGGCGGAACTGAGACTGCAGCGGGCGTGGGACATCGTCGACATAGATCGCGAGCCCGAAACGGCCGCGTTCATCGCCCAGCGGCACGTGCTGCACGCACTCGTGCACTGTCAGGGTGATCAGGTGGTGGAGTGGGCTGATCGGGCGGTCCGCTTGGCCGGCCGCGATTCTTCGGCGGGAGTCGAGGCCGCCGCGATCCGCGGTCTCGGCCTCCTCGCCGCCGGCCACCCGGAGCGGGCGGTCACCGCCTACGAGGACCTGAGGACACGGGTGCGCCATGGGGCGCAGGCACAACGGGTGGTGATGGGCCGCGGTTGGGTGCAGTTGATGTGCGACGACATCGAGGGGGCACGATCGAGCCTCGAGAGTGCTGTGGCGTCCGCCCCCCTCGGCGGCTCGACGCGAATCACGTTGTGGGCGTGGTCGTGGTTAGCCCGGGCGCAATTCGTGATGGGCGAGTGGGACAACGCCCTCGGCAGCGTCGCGCAGGGCCGCGCGCTGGCCCGGTCGAGTGGGATCGTTTTGACGACACCGCTATTGGAGTGGACGGCCGGCCAGATCGCCGCCTTGCGCGGGGATTGGGCGGCGGCGGAGTCGGCGGCGCGTACCGCCTCGGCGAACCGTGGTGAGTACGAGATGATGCGTATTCCGACACTGCTGCTGCGCGCTCAGATCGCGGAAGTGCAGACCGATTACGACACTGCCCGTCGGGTGCTGGAGCCGCTGAACCAGATCGCCGTGGGCACCTCACTGCAGGAGCCGGGTTACTGGCCTTGGGCCGACACGTTCGCAAATGCCTTGGTGCTCAACGGCGAACTGGAGGCCGCCGACGCTTTCTTGCGGCCCCATGAACAGCGCGCGCGGACACGCAGGCACCGCAGTTCGCAGGCCCGGCTGGGTTGTGCCCGAGGCCGGTTACTCGGTGCGCTCGGCGACATCGCCGGAGCCCGAGACGTTTTCGAGGTGTCTTTGACGCTGCTCGATGGGCTGGCGCTGCGCTACGACGCTGCGCGGGTGAATTTGGCCTACGGGCAGACCCTTCGGCGGGCGGGCAAGCGCCGCGCCGCCGACGCCGTGATCGGCACCGCGCGCGAGCATTTTGCCGCGCTGGGAGCCGTCATCGACGTCGCCCGGTGCGATCGCGAACTGAAAGCCGGCGGACTCCATCAACCTCGGGACCTGCGGGACAGCGCCGAACTTACTCCGCAGGAGGAGGCGGTGACGGTGTTGGTGGCCAGGGGGCTGTCGAATCGCGAAGTGGCTGCCGAGTTGTACGTCTCCCCCAAGACCGTCCAGTACCACCTGAGCCGTGTCTACGCGAAGCTGGGGGTGCGGTCGAGGTCGGAGTTGGCGGCGCTGCGGCGCTGACGGTCATCGGTGTTGCAGATGGTCGACGATGGCCGCCGAAACCTCGGTGGGTCGTTCGGCATTGGCCAGATGCGCGGCGCGGTTGAGGACCAGTAGCCGCGAGTCGCCGAGCCCGGCGACGATCTCCTCGAGTCTGGCAGGCGGGGTGGCCGGGTCGTCGGCGCCGGCGACGGCCAGCGTCGGCGCTCTGACGCTCGACAGCGCTGCCCGCAGGTCGACCGCGGAGATCGCTTCGCAGCAGGCCGCATATCCTTCGGCAGGCGTTGCCGCAACCATGCTTTCGTGCGCGGCGGCAACCGCGGGGTGAGCTCGCAGATAGTCGCGGGTGAACCAGCGCTGCACGACCGACGGCGCCACCGCGCCGGTCCCCTGCGCGCGCACCAGGGCAGCTCGCTGGGTCCATGCGCTAGCGGGTGCAAGCTGCACCGCGGTGCACAGCACGACAATTCGATTGACGCGTTCAGGGTTTCGCGCTGCCAGATTCAGTGCGGTCATGCCGCCGAGCGACAAGCCGACGAGATGGGCGCGTTCGATGCGGAAGCGATCGAGCAGCGCGACGACGTCGTCGGTGAGGGCTTCGATGCAATAGGGACCGTCGGGTACTGGTGAGGCGCCGTGGCCGCGGGTGTCATAACGCAACACCCGAAAGTGACGTTCGAGGGCGCCGATCTGGGCGTCCCACATACGGTGTGTCGCTCCCAGCGAGTTCGACAGCACCACGGCGTGGCCGTCGCGGCGTCCGCTGTCGATCGCACGTACTTCGACCGCGCTCATCCGTCGCGCACACTCGTGATTATGTCCATGAGCGATATGTAATATTGCAACCCAACTCGTAAGTAAACTCCGATGTAATAGCCGATTTACGCCGTTTGATGTATCTTAACAGTTCGATGATGTTGATCACGGTGAGCGCGGCGCGGCGCGAGGAGGAGCGATTCGGATGACCGACACCAAAGAAGCCAGCGAGCAGGTCGTCCGTGAATTCCTCGGGTCCTGGGAAGCGCGCAGCCTCGACACTATCTGCAGTGGTTTCGCCGACGATGCGGTCTACCACAATGTGCCGGTGGCGCCGATCGAGGGCATCGCCGGGATTCGGGGGATCTTCGAGGCCTTCCTGGACGCCTTCGCCGATGCCAAGCTCGATATCGTCACGCTGGCTGCTGAGCCCGGTCGGGTGCTCGTCGAGCGGGTCGACTACTTCACGATGAACGACGGCCGCAAGGTGGTGCTACCGGTCACCGGCGTGTTCGAGGTGAAGAATGGAAAGATCACGCGCTTCAGCGACTACTTTGACCTCGCAGACTTCGAGAGACAAAGCGGTATGAAGCTGTAGGTAGTTGGCCAATTGTGTGGCTCCATAGCGCAAGGAGGGGGGCGAGTTGACGCAGACGTCGCTTCCACCCGTTAAGCGCCGGCCGAAAGACCGGAAGCAGCAGATTCTCGAGCAGGCCGTCGGGCTCTTCATCGAGCGTGGCTTCCATTCGGTCAAGCTGGAGGACATCGCCGAGGCTGCGGGAGTCACCGCGCGTGCGCTGTACCGCCACTACGACAACAAACAGGCGCTGCTCGCTGAGGTGATCAGAGCCGGGCAGGATCAGTACCAGAGTGCCCGTCGTCTCACCGACGGACAGGCAGAGCCCGAACCTCGACCGCTGCACCTCGAACTGCCCAACCTCATCGCGGCCGCCGTCGAATCCCGCTCCTTGATGGTGCTGTGGCAGCGCGAGGCGCGTTATCTCAACGAAGACGACCGCGCGGAGGTCCGGCGCCGCATCAACGCCATCGTCGCGGGCATAAGGGACAACGTACTTTTGGAGGTGCCTGGTCTCGGCCCCCAGCATGCCGAGCTGCGAGCATGGGCGGTGTCGAGCACGCTCACCGGGTTGGGCGGGCACAATCTCACCCTTCCGACCGACGAGCTGGAAAGGTGTCTGTCTCAAGCTTCGATGGCCGCGGCGCGGACTGCGCCCGTGAGCGAATTGGCGCCTCTTGACCGGGCCGCCGACGACAACAGCGCCGACGTGCTTTTCTCGCGCTACGAGACCTTGCTGGCAACCGGTGCGCGGCTGTTTCGCGCTAAGGGCTACCCGGCTGTCAGCACAAGTGAGATCGCAAGGGGTGCGGGTATTGCAGGTCCCGGGCTCTACCGTTCCTTCTCCTCCAAGCAGGCGATCCTGGACGCGCTGCTGCGCCGCCTCGATGAATGGCACAGCCTCGAGTGCATCCGCGCGATACGTGCGGATTCCGAAGCGGCGCAACGGTTGCGGTGTCTCGTGGAGGGGCACGTCAGGCTCAGCCTGGACGCGCCCGACCTGGTGGCGGTTTGCGTGACCGAATTGCCGCACGCCTCGGCGGAAGTGCGCGACAGCTACTTGAGGAACAAGGCCGACCGCGAATCGGTCTGGGCCGACCTGATCACCGCGCTGAACCCGGCGACGACGACCATCGAGGCGCGGCTGCTGATCGCGGCCGCGATCACCCTGATCGAAGATGTTTCCCGCACTTGGCATCTCACCCGCTACGCGGGAGTCGCCGACGAGATCACCGCGCTGGCCCTGGCGATTCTGACGAGTCGGACCGAATCCGGCTGAGTTTCGGCCGATTTCCTGGTCACCCGCGTACGGGTCGCGACTGGTGGTCAGCGGAGGAGGTCGGCAGCAGCGCCCTCATCATCACGGACGGCCGCATCAGGGTCAGCGGCGCACGCTGCAGGTGCATCACGTCGATGAATTCCCGGGCGACCGCTGCGTCGTGCCAAGTCATTTCGGTGATCCCTGCCGAAGTAGCAGCTTGGGAGTTCGAGACCAAGTACGACGTGGCCTCGATCTGGGGCGCCGAAGCGATCGAGCGTGCCGACGAGAAGACGTGCGACAACCGCGGCAGCTACCTCATCCCCGGCGCGGGCCACTGAATTCAACAGGAGAAGCCCGGTGAGACCAGTCGGCTGCTCCTGGACTTTCTCGACCGGTTGCCATGACGGGCCGCTACCACAGGGCAGCGATGGTCCCGCCGTCGGCGATCTGCGTGGTGCCGGTGACCATTGATGCGTCGTCGGACAACAGGAACGCCACGATGGCGGCCATCTCCTCCGGGGCAGCCATGCGGCCCTGCAACCGGGCGATCAACGCCAGCGCACCGCCGTCGCCGAGTGCTTCGTCGAACATCGTCATCGCGGTCTGCTGCATCGGGGTGTCGACGAATGCCGGTAGTAATGCATTGGCGCGGATATTGTGCGGGCGCAATTCCGCGGCGGTGACGCGGCTGAGATGACTGATGGCAGCCTTGGACATGCCGTACGCTCCCGCGCCGTTGACCGCGATATGGCCGGCCAGCGACGACATGTTGACTATCGCTCCCCCGCCGCGCTCGATCATCCTCGGCGCGGCGTGTTTGGTGCACAGCCACGCACCGCGCAGGTTGACCGCCATGACGCGGTCGAAATCCGCCAGGGTGGTGTCGATGAGCGACGCGAAATGCACGACGCCGGCATTGGCGACCAGCTTGTCCACCCCGCCGAAAGCCGCGGCACACGCCGCGACCATGTCGACGACTTGGTCCTCGTCGCTGACATCCACCTCGCAGCCCACCGCTGCGGGTCCGATCTTGGCTGCGGCGGCGTCAGCGGTCTGCCCGTTGATGTCCGCGCACAGTACGTTGCAGCCCTCGGCCGCCAATCGCGTCGCGACCGCGAGACCGATGCCGGCGCCTGCGCCGGTGACGATCGCCGCCTTGCCGGCCAGGTCTGGATGACTCACCGATCTCCTCACGAATAGTGTTGCACCACTGGGCGGTCAGCCGACTCAGCCGGCCGCTGCCCAGGTGGCATCCGGTAGTGGGGACTCAATCCCGCTCTGCCGGATGGCTCCGAACAGCACCAGGCCGAATCCTGGCACGTCGTCGGAAAGCCGGATGGCGTACACGCCGAGATCCCGCAGCATCCATGTCACCGTCTCCGAGGTGAACTCCTCACGCGCGGAACGGCCGTCGAACAGTCCACAGGCCCGCGGTGCACCTGACGGCCGTAGATACAGGACCATTCCACCGCCCTGGGCCGCCATCCGGGACAGGGCATCCCGCAGTTCGCTGCCGCACCGGCAGGCGCATGATCCGAACACGTCACCGGTCAGGCACTCGACGTGGATGTGCAGCGGAACGGGAACCCCGGCGCCCGCGATTCCGACGATCACGGCCAGGTGCTCACCATCACCGTGGGTGTTGCGGAAGCCGATGACACGGGCAGATCCGGCCCAGGTGGGTATGACCGCCTCCGTCAGGCGAATCACCTGTGGTTCGGTCCGGCGTCGATAGGCCACCAGTTCGGGTATCGAGACCACGGCGAGCCCGTGTTCGACCGCGAACTCGATCAATTCGCCGCCGCGGGCGACCAGCACGGGATTGCGACGCGAGACGATCTCACAGAAACCCGCCGCCTGGCCGCGCCCGGCCAGGCGCGCCAGGTCGGCAGCGGCTTCGGCAGCGCCGCGTTGGCCCAGCACGCCATCGGGTCGGACCTGCACCGGGATCACGTGGCCGGGACGGTGCAGGTCCGCTGCAACGGTGGCAGCCGAACCCAGTGCCGCAATGGTTTTCGCCCGGTCCGATGCCGAGATACCGGTGCCGGTTCCCGAGACATCGACGGACACACAGTCCGGGCTGTCACCGTGACACATAGGCGGGAGTTGCAGTCGCGCACACTCGTTGCCGGGCAACGCGACTCGTAGGAATCCCGACGTGTGGCGGATGGTGAAGTGAAGCAGGCCCGCAGTGGCGGCATCGGCGGCGAACACCAAGAAACCGTCCCCGTCGGCGCCGTCGGTGACGACGACGGCCTGTCCGGCGGCGATCGCGGTGACGGCGCGCCGCACCCGCACGTCGGTGGTCTTCATGCGCGCTCCCGGGGGCTGAGTCGGCGAAATCGGCTGCCGTGGAAGACTAGCGGTGAGGTTTCGGGATCGGCGTGCAGCGAACAGATTTCGAGTAGGGCGATGAAGTGGTCGCCGGCCGGGATCTCGTCGCGCAGCCGGCAGTCCAGCCGGGCGCTCGATCCGTGGACGACCACGGCGCCGCCGGGCAGCTCCGTCCAGGCCACCTCCGCGAAGCGGTCGCCGGTCTTGCGGGACAGGCTGATGCACACGTCGTCGTGGCCCTCGGCGAGCACGCTGACACCGAGGTAGCGCAGCGGCCGCAACCGCGGCCACGTCGTCGAATCGTGCTGAATGCAGACCGATACCAAGGGCGGGTCGAGGGAGACCGGCGTGAAGGAACTCGCCGCCATGCCGACTGGCACGCCGTCAGCCATCGCGCACAATGCGACAACCCCGGACGGAAAGCAGCCGAACGCCCGTCGCAGCTCGGCGCCATCGAGACGATCGGTGGTCGCGACCATGATCAGCGGACTCCGTCGAGGAAGTTCAGTAATAGCCGGTTGGTCTCCTCGGGTGCTTCCTGCTGAATCCAGTGGCCGACATCGGCGACCAGGTGAGTGCCGTGGTAGTTCGACATCACTTCCTCAGCGCGTTCGACGGCCTCAGCTCCCCAGGTGGTGCCGACGTCGTATTGGCCGCCGATGAACAGCGCGGGTGGGGTGAGCGGTGTGCCTTCCTGGTCGGCAAGGTCGTGCCAGTCATTGTCGATGTTGTGGTAGAAGCTCAGCGGACCCCCGAAGCCGGAGCGCTCGAATTCCGCTGTATAGAAGTCGAGATCGGCATCGGTGAACCAGGACGGCATGGTCTCGGGATAGACGAACGCGTCCTTGAGTTTCGCGCCCTCGGCCATGCAGAGGGGGCCGGCGCGGATCACGTCGATCGGGTTCATGGAAGCAAGGACGCCCGCGTCCATTCCTGCCTCAATGGCGGCCTTGGTCGCCGCGATCATCCCCTCACCGGAGACGGTGTAAGTCAGGCCCAGCAGCCAGGTCCGAACGTCCTCTTCGATTTCGGCGATGATCCCGTCCTGCGCGGAGAAGTAGTCCTGATACCAGATCCGGCCTTCACCGGCCAGTTCCAGGTGGTAGTCGTTGGGGCGGTGTTCGCCGAAAGGGCTGCCCGGCAGCCCGATTACACCGCGACCGGCGAACGGAACGCTGATGCCGACGACACCGGCGCACCGCTCTGGATGCAGCCAGGCAAAGGTCCAGGCGACCGGTGCGCCCCAGTCGTGCCCGACGACGAACGCCTTGTCCTGGCCGTATGCGTCGACGACGCCGACGATGTCGTCCACCAATTGCTTGATGCGGTACGCGGAGTTCAGAAAATACTTCGACGAACGTCCGTAGCCCCGCTGGTCGACGGCAACCACGCGGTAGCCGGCGGCAGCCAACGCCGGAATTTGGTGGCGCCACGAGTACCACGACTCCGGAAAGCCATGAATCAGTATGGCCAACGGCGCGTCATCCGCTGCCGGGCTCTCCTCCACGGCGTGGATCCGGGTGCCCCGGCAATTCAGGATCCGATGAACCTGCGACATGGTGGCCTTTCTTCTAATGCCGGTCTTCTAGTGCCGGTCGACGCCTGCGCTTACCAGTTCGTTCGCGGGCTGCGCGGGTATCACGCGATTTTCGTAGTTGCGGGCGATCAGGGTCTTCTGCCCGGACAGCCGGGTCCGTGCCCACTTGCCGATGACGCGGCCGGCGATCCCGGGTTTCATCAGCGCCAGGGGCGGTTTGACGAGATGGACCACGGCCAGGAACTCGCGGTAGGCGTCCAGGTCGTCGTGCACCAACTCCAGCAGGCGATCCATGTACCAGGTGAGCACCCCGAAGTAGAACGGACGTTTCCGGTCCACGTCCTTGATCCAGTTGAACCGCAAGTTCTGTTCGCGGATGACGAACCAGGCCGTGTCGGCCATCTTGGCGATCGACCGGTAATAGCGGCGAGGCAGGTCTCGGTGCGCGGGACCGTACCTGGCCAGCAGCAGCTGCATCTCCCGAACTTCTTTGAGCGCCAAACTCATTCCCAGACCCGACACCGGGTCGGCGCTGGTGTAGGCGTCACCGACGGCCAGCAGGGCACGCGGCAGATTGCGCTTCTTCTCGTAGTGCAGCCGCAGCATGTTCGGATACCGGAAGTTGTAGATCGGTGACGCCGGTTCCAGGCCGTCGATGTTCTCCCCCACCACCGGTGAGGGCATCAGATCGGCGAATTCACGGAACTCCTTGGCTGTCCGCGGCGGTGAATAGCAGTTGTATGCCACCAGCGAGGTGGACAATACGGTGCGCGAGCTGTCGAGGTAGTACTGCGCGGCGTAGGTGTCCTCGAACGGACGGTACGCGTAACAGATGACCATAACCTTGTCGTGCCATTGACGCTCGGGCGGAACGTGGTGCTGCATCGTCGAGTAGAAGCAGTTGATGATGTCCTGCTCCACTTCCGGCGCGCCGATGCCGATGCGGTCCAGGAACTCCGGGACCCGGGTGTTCTTGCCGGAGGCGTCGACGACGAACTCGGCGGGTATCACCTCGGCTTCGGGCCCGACGGCAACCCCGATGACGGCATTGTCGTCCCGGTCGAAAACCAGGTCGGTGACCTCCGACTCGTATCGGAACTCGATGCGCGGTTCGTCGTCAAGTCGGCGACGCACGCACCATTCGAGTAGCGGCCTTCCAGCGCAGACGATCTCGATGTCGCTCGTCCCCGGCTTCTTCCACGCACCGCCCAACCGGATCCGGTACTGGGCGGCCATGTCGACCTTGAACGCGCCCTCGCGGACCATGTCGTCGACGATGCCGGGAAAGAAGCGCTCCAGTTCGATCTGCCCGGCGGTGAGCAGGTGGTGCAGATGCCAGCCCTGGGCGGCACCGGGCCTGCCCTCGCGCCGGCGGTGTGGGTCGTCCTTCTCGAGCACGACGACGCGCTCGAACGTTTCGCTGCACACCTTGGCCGCGGCGATGCCGGCGATGCTGCCGCCGATGACGACGGCGGTACCGCGGCCGCGCCGGCGTACCTCGCCGATGTCCATCCCGGTGTAGTCGACGCGTGCCGGGGCGCGCCGGCACGCGGCGCCGCTGGGGACGAACTTCTCGTAGTACAGGCCCACCCGTTGAAAACCGTTGTTGTCCAACCATTTCCGGGTGGACTCGACCATCGCTGCGGGACCGCACAGGTACACGTCGGCGTCACCGCCGGCCAGCATCCGCTCGTCGAGCAGATCGGTGACCAGCCCGGTGCGCCCATCCCAGGATGTGTCTGCGTTCGTCACGATGACGTGTAGTTCGAGCCCGGCGATCCGGCGGCGCAACGCCGTGAGCTCGTCGAGCTTGCACAGGTCCTCGGCGGACGTCACGCCGTAGAGCAGATAGACGGGCTGGCTGGTGTCGGCGTCCAGGCTGTCGGCCATCGCCAGGATCGCCGACAAGCCGGTGCCGCCGGCGACCAGGATGACCGGTCGCACGATCGGACGCAGATAGAAGCTGCCCTTGCTGCAGCGCATGGCGATTCGGTCGCCTGGCTTCGCCCGATCGCGAAGGTAGTTCGACATCACACCGTCGGGCAGCAGCCGGATGATGAATTCGAGTTCGGTGCGGCCGTCGGGATGGGCGTAGGAGTAGTTGCGCCAGGTGTCGGTGCCGGGCACCTGCAACTGCGCAAACTGGCCGGCCTTGTACCGCAGCGCGGCGCCGAAACCCGAAACGTCGACCCGCAGGATGGCCGTACTCGGCGAGACCAGGTCGACACCGGTGACGACACCGTCACCCGAGACCAGTAGCGCGGCGTTGTCGTCGGCCGGGTACTGCAATTCGATGCGACAGTCCGACGTGGCGAAGGTCTGGCAGGTCAGCACCTTTCGCGCCGAGCGCTCCACGTCGGACAGTCCCTCGGTGCGACCCATGTCGTAGGTGCCGGAGACGCAGCTGGCCACGCAGGTTCCGCAGATGCCGCTCTGACATTCGTTGACGATGGCGACGCCGTGCTCTTCGGCGGCATCCAGCATGGACTGGTCCGGCCGCACCGGCATCGTCCTGGTGGTTCCGTCCGAATAGCCGACGGTGACGTGGCGAACCGACATGGCGGTGCCCTTCCTCGATTGTGCTAGACGACCAGGGCCACAGGCTTCTTCGCGATGCGGGCGTTGAGTCTCGGCATGACCTCCTCGGCGAGCAGGCGTAGCGACTCTTTCCACGGCCCGGGGTTCTCCCGGTAGTCGAATCCCAGTACCAGCAGGTGCCCGAAGCCGCCGACCTGGTCGTAGGTGGCTTCGAGTTTGTCGACCACCGTGTCCACCGAACCGACCACGAAGGTGTTCTCCGCGAGGTACTCGGCGGTCACATCATCGTCGGCCACCGACGGATGGTGTTTGTAGAACTTGGTCATACCGAACATCCGGAACGTCGGCAGCGTGTACTCGCGCATGGCCCGGCCCATCGCGCCGTCGACGGCATAACGGAACGCCTGCTCATCGGTCTCGGCCACCAGCACCTCCCGCACCAGCCGCCAATCGCGACGATCCGGGGTACGGCCGCTGCGCTCGGCCCCCTCTAGCACTGCGTCCCAATGTGTAGCCACATATTCGGTGTTGAGGTCCAAACTCATTGGCAGGTAACCGCGTTCGCCGGCAAGCTTGAGCGTCTCGGAGCCTGCGCTGAACCCGGTGACACCGATCGGCGGGTGCGGACTCTGGAACGGCTTGATGTGCCGTTTCATCAATCCCTCGAACATGGGTGCAATTCCGTTGGCGTTCCAGTACTTTCCGCGATGCTCCCAGGGCTCGTCCTCGGTCCAGATGCGCAACATGATCTCCAGCGCCTCCCGCGTCATCTCGCGGTGCTCGCCGTTTTTGCCGTCGACGTCGTACAACGCCCAGTCGCCGGGGATGCCGCTGGCGCCCACGCCCAGCATGAAGCGACCCTGGGCGAGATGGTCGAAATAGGCCACCCGGTGGGCCAATTCCACCGGGTGGTGATACGGCAACAGGTGGGCCCCGGGTGCGAGTTTGATGTTTTTGGTCCGTAACAACGCCTGGGCCAGCAGCAGATCGGGGGCGCAGATCGGCTCCCACGGCACGGTGAAGTGTTCGCCGACCCAGGCTTCGACGTACCCGAGCTGATCGGCCAGTTCGATGATGTCCAGATCCCACTGGGTCGCGTCGTACAGAGTGCGCTCCGGTGGATGGGCCGGCATGAGGAAGATTCCGATCTCCATCGTTCACCCTTCTTGTTCGTGTGTAGCCGGGCCGGGATTCCGGCGCGCTGCGGTTGCCTCGTCTCTAGGTATAACACAGTACTAGCAAGATACTTCGTTGTACACAAGATGCTTCTTGCTTGGTAATTCTCCATGGAGAGCACGGCAATGACGCGTATCGGCTATGGACATAATGGTGACCGCCCGCGTAACCTCGCACAGGTCACCCGTTCTGCGCGCCGTCAGCAGCAAGGAGTCGCCATGAGTGTCACCGGGGTCGGTCCGGTGGATCACCGGTCCAATGGGGAACGTCCCGCGCGAGACTTCCGATTCATCCGCTACGAGACGATTGACGATGGGCTGATCGCGATCATCACACTCGACCGTCCGAAGCAGCGCAACGCGCAGACCCGCGGGCTGCTCGTGGAGTTGGGGGTCGCTTTCGAACTCGCCGAAACCGACGACAGGGTGCGGGTCGTGATTCTGCGGGGCGACGGTCCCGCGTTCTCGGCCGGACACGACCTGGGCTCGTCCGACGACGTGCGCGAGCGCACGCCTGGGCCTGACCAGCACCCCACCTACCAGTGCAACGGTGGCACCTACGGCGGGGTGGAGTCCCGTAACCGGCAGGAGTGGCACTACTACTTTCACAACACCAAAAGATGGCGAGATCTACGCAAGATCACCGTCGCCCAGGTGCACGGGACGGTGTTGTCGGCGGGCCTGATGCTGGCCTGGTGCTGCGATCTCATCGTCGCGAGTCAGGACACGGTGTTTGCCGACGTGGTGGGCACGCGGTTGGGCATGTGCGGTGTGGAGTACTTCGGTCATCCGTGGGAATTCGGACCCCGCAAGGCCAAGGAACTGCTACTCACCGGCGACTCCATCGGCGCGGATGAGGCGCACGTGCTCGGGATGGTCTCCAAGGTCTTCCCGCCCGACGAGTTGGTCGGCAGCACAATTGAATTCGCACGCAGGATCGCGAAAGTGCCCACCATGGCCGCACTGCTGATCAAGGAGTCGGTGAACCAGACCGTCGATGCGATGGGTTTCTCTACCGCGCTCGACGGTTGCTTCAAGATCCATCAGCTCAATCACGCCTATTGGGGCGAAGTCACGGGCGGAAAGCTGTCCTACGGCACCGTCGAATACGGGCTCGACGACTGGCGCGCCGCGCCGGAGATTCTGCCTGCGGCCAAGAACCGCCCTTGAGGTAGACCGCCGATGGATATCACCTATCCGCCGGAAGCCGAAGCCTTCCGCGAACGGATCCGCGGTTTCCTGCGCGAGCACCTGCCCGCCGGTTGGTCGGGTCCGGGTGCCCTGGCGCCGACGGCACGGGATGAGTTTGCGCGGCAGTGGCGGCAGTTGCTGGCGGACAATGGCCTGGTCGCTGTCTCCTGGCCTAAAGAGTATGGCGGCGCGGGTCTCTCCGCGATCTCGCAGGCCGTCCTCGACGAGGAGTTCGCCCGTGCGGGCGCGCCGGAGGGGCTGGAGAACGATCTGCTGGGAATCCAGTTGCTGGGCAACACCCTGATTGCTTTGGGCTCCGAAGAGCAGAAGGCGCATTACCTGCCACGCATTCTCAGCGGTGAGGACCGTTGGTGCCAAGGCTTTTCCGAGCCGGAGGCGGGCTCGGACCTGGCTTCCGTGCGAACCAGGGCGGTGCTCGACGGTGGCGAGTGGACGCTCACCGGCCAGAAGATCTGGACCTCGGCGGGGCCCACCGCGAATTGGATCTTCGTGCTGGCGCGCACGGATCCCGATGGGCCCAAGCACGCCGGCCTGTCCATGCTCCTGGTGCCGATGGACCAGCCCGGTGTCGTGGTTCGCCCGATCGTCAACGCGGCCGGACATGCGTCATTCAGCGAGGTGTTCCTGACCGGTGCCCGCACTCCGGCCGCCAACGTGATCGGGCAGGTCGGCGATGGCTGGCGGGTGGCGATGACGCTGCTCGGGTTCGAGCGCGCCTCACAGGTCACTACCGCCGCCATCAACTTCGGGCGTGAACTCGACCGGCTGTGCGAACTCGCCCGAGACCGTGGGATGCATGGAAATCCGTTGATCCGCGATGCTTTGGCGTGGTGTTATTCGCGGGTCCAAATCATGCGCTACCAGGGTTACCGCGGTCTGACCGCGCTGATCGCCGGACACCGACCCGGCCCCGAGGCCGCGATCAGCAAGGTCGTGTGGAGCGAGTTCTTCCAACGCTATACCGAGCTCGCGATCGAGATCCTGAGCCTGGAGGCGCTAGGTGGTCAGGGTGCCGGTAACGGCGCAGCGCTGATCGTGCCCGCGGTCGGCACACCCAACTCGGCCGCGTGCTGGCTGGACGAGTTGCTCTACGCGCGCGCCGCCACCATCTATGCCGGCAGCTCCCAGATCCAGCGCAACGTCATCGGGGAGCAGTTGCTGGGTCTCCCGAGGGAACCCCGCCAGGACCCTCGGCGCGAAGTGAAGATCTGACATGGATTTTCGTTACAGCACCGAACACGACGACTTCCGCGCCTCACTGCGCGGCTTCCTGCGTGACCGGACGCCGCAGTTGCGCTCTGCCGACGGCCACGACGATAGGCTCTGGCGGAACTTGTGCAGCGAACTGGAGTTGCCCGGTCTGCACGTCCCGCCGGAGTACGGCGGCGCGGGTGCCGGCCTCATCGAGACCGCCATCGCCTTCTGCGAACTCGGTCGGGTGCTGGCGCCGGTTCCGTACGCGTCCAACACCTTCGCGACGGAAGCGATCCTGCGCCTGGGCGACGAGGAACAGCGCAGGGCGCTACTGCCCGGCCTGCTCACCGGTGAACAGGTTGCGGCTTTCGCGCCTGTGGGCCAGGAAGTGGTGGAGGTCGGAGGGGACGGCCGGCTGACCGGCGCATGCAGTCCGGTGTTACACGGTCATGTCGCCGACCTGTTCATCGTGCCGGCCTCTCGTGCGGGTGACGTCAGCCTGTACGCCGTGCGGGCCGCCGCGCCAGGGGTCTGCATCGAGCGACTCCCCTCGTTCGACCTGACCCGGCCCGTGGCCAGGGTGCGGTTCTCCGAGGCCCCCGGCGAGGCGCTGGTCGCGGGCGGTCCCGAAGCCCTCGACCAGGTCCTGGACGTCGCCCGGGTGTTGCTGGCGGCCGAGATGCTCGGTGGGGCGGAAGCCTGCCTCGACATGGCGGTCGACTATGCCTGTCACCGAATGCAATTCGATCGGCCGATCGGATCGTTCCAGGCGGTCAAACACGCGTGCGCCGACATGTTGATCGAAATCGACGCGACCCGCGCTGCGGTGATGTTCGCGGCGATGAGCGCCACCACCGGCGACGAGTTGCACCTCGCCGCGCCATTGGTGAAGGCACAGGCCGCCGACACCTTCGTGCAGTGCGCCGGTGCGGCCATCCAGATCCACGGCGGTATCGCGTTCACCTGGGAGCACGACCTTCATCTGTACTTTCGGCGTGCCACCACTTCCGCGGCGCTGTTCGGCAGCAGCGCGCAACACCGCGCCCTGCTCGCCGACCGCGCAGGTCTCTGAGCGGTGGACTCCTACGCGGCCGGCCCGGTCGACGTCCCGCTGCTAGAGGAAACCATCGGTGCCAACTTCGAGCGCACCGCTCGAATGCACCCCGACATCGAGGCTCTCGTCGATGTGCCCAGCGGGCGGCGCTGGACTTATGCCGAGTTGGATGCCGACATCGACCGGCTGTCAATAGCCTTGCTGGCCAGCGGCATCGAGCGTGGCGACCGGATCGGCATCTGGTCACCCAACTGCCCGGAGTGGACGCTGCTCCAGTACGCCACCGCCAAGATCGGGGCCATCCTGGTGACCATCAACCCGGCGTATCGCAGCCACGAGTTGTCCCACGTGCTGCGTCACTCCGGCACGCGCTTGCTGGTGTCGGCCTCGGCGTTCAAGACTTCGGACTACCGGCGCATGGTTGACGAAGTACGCTCTGAGGCAACGGATCTGACCGATATCGTGTTCCTGGGCACCGGTGACTGGGAACGCCTCCACCGGCGGGCGAACGGATCGCACAGCGAGCGGCTGCGCGCCAGGATGGCCCGCCTGCGGCCGACTGATCCGATCAATGTCCAATACACCTCGGGCACAACGGGTTCACCCAAAGGCGTCACCCTGTCACACCGCAACATCCTGAACAACGGGTTCTTCGTCACCGAGCAGATCGGGCTCGGACCCGGTGACCGGTTGTGCATTCCGGTGCCGTTCTACCACTGCTTCGGCATGGTGATGGGCAACCTCGGCTGTACCAGCCACGGCGCCACCATGGTGATCCCGGCGGCAGGTTTCGATCCTGCGGCGACGTTGCTGGCGATTGAGCAGGAGCGCTGCACCGGCGTATACGGCGTGCCCACCATGTTCATCGCCTTACTCGGGCACCCCGACCTGGCCGAGCGCGATGTGTCGTCGCTGCGCACGGGAATCATGGCCGGCGCCGCCTGTCCCGTCGCGGTGATGAAGCGCTGCATCGCCGAACTCCACATGGCGCAGGTGTCGATCGCCTACGGCATGACCGAAACCTCTCCGGTGTCCTGCCAGACCATGGTCGACGACGACCTGGAGCGCCGTACTGAGACTGTCGGGCGGGTGCATCCACACGTCGAGGTCAAGATCGTCGATCCCGGCACCGGCCGGATCGTGGCAAGAGGACAGTCCGGGGAACTGTGCACCCGCGCCTACTCGGTGATGCTGGGGTACTGGCGCGACGACGAGCGGACCCGTGAGGTGATCGACGACGGTGGGTGGATGCATAGCGGTGATCTGGCGGTGATGCGTGACGACGGCTATTGCGAGGTGACCGGGCGGATCAAGGACATGATTATTCGCGGTGGGGAGAATCTGTCACCGCGGGAGATCGAGGACTTCCTGCACACCCACCCCGATGTCGAGGATGTCCAAGTGGTGGGCGTACCCGACGACAGGTACGGCGAAGAGGTCTGCGCGTGCATCATGATGCGCCCCGGCCGGACGCCGCTGGACGCCGACGCGGTGCGGGAATTCTGTGCAGGGCAGATCGCGCATTACAAGATTCCGCGCTACGTCCACGTCGTCGACGGGTTCCCGATGACCGCGACCGGGAAAGTCCGCAAGGTCGACTTGCGTGTACATGCGGCCCGAGCGATGGACTCGAGAGCGGATATGTCAAACGGTTAGACAAGTGAAGCTGGTGAAAAGGGGTGTACAGCAATGTTTTTCGCCCACAGGTACTTCCCGCCGCAGCGTTTGCGCGCTAACCTCGCTGCCATTGCGATATTTCGCCGGCCTTGGAGCGAGCCATGAGTGACAGGAACAGGGTGCGCACGATCCGCGTAGTGCTGGCCCTCTTGATGACCTTGATGGGCGGCATCATGCTGGCCGGTTGCCCCGTCAGCGCGCAGCCTCCTCTTGCGCCGCGCGCGGCAGACACGGTGGTCGTGCCTGCCGGTCTCCCAGGTCACAACAGCTAGCTACCCCAGGGCGGCGATCGCCGCGTCGTAGTCAGGCTCCTGGGCGATCTCGGGGACCAGCTCGGTATGCGCGACCTTGCCGTCGGCGCCGATCACGACGACCGCCCTGGCCAGCAGGCCGGCCATCGGCCCGTCGACGATGGTGACGCCGTAATCCTCGCCGAAGCTGTCCCGGAACGCCGATGCCACGCCGACGTTCTCGATGCCTTCGGTGCCGCAGAACCGCTTCTGCGCGAACGGCAGGTCGTTGGACACGCACACCACCGACGCGCCGCCGTCTGCGACGCGCTCGTTGAAGGTCCGCACGCTGGCGGCGCACACCGGCGTGTCGATCGAGGGAAAGATGTTCAGCAACACGGGCTTACCCTCGAACTGGTCGCTGCTGAAGGGGCCCAGATCGGCGCCGGTCATCGTGAAGGCCGGAGCCGGAGACCCGACGGCGGGAAGCTCGCCGACGGTATTGATCGCATTTCCGCGCAAAGTTATCTGTGCCATAGCCACAGTCTGCCAAAGGCGCTGCCGGCATCCCGCGGCTAGGGGTCATGTCCTGATTCGTGGGGTGCATGGCCTGGACGACATGAGCCATGGTGGCCAACACTGTGAGCATGGCTCGCACAGTGGTCATCGTCGGCTTTCCTGGGGTCCAAGCACTCGACATGGTGGGCCCGTACGAAGTCTTCACCGGTGCCTCGCTGCTCACCGAGGGCGGTTACGAGGTGTTCGTGGCCGCGCCTGGCGGGCAGCCGATCACCACCGCGACCGGCCTGGGTTTCACCGCGGTACCGCTACCTGACCCGCGCGAGCGAGTGGACACCGTGGTGCTGCCCGGTGGCTTCGGCATCGAAGCCGCGCGGGCTGACGCCGAGTTGCTGGACTGGATCAGAGCGGTCGCCCGCACCGCCCGCCGCCTCGTCACGGTGTGCACGGGCGCATTTCTGGCCGCCGAAGCAGGATTGCTGGACGGACTTCGCGCCACCACTCATTGGGCCTTCGCCGAGCAGCTGGCCGCTGAATTTCCCAACGTCGACGTCGATCCGGATCCGATCTTCATCCGTAGCGGCGAGCGGATCTGGACCGCCGCCGGTGTCGCCTCGGGAATCGACCTCGCGCTTTCCTTGGTTGAGGACGACCACGGCACCGAGGTGGCCCAGACGGTCGCACGGTGGCTGGTGCTCTACCTGCGACGCCCCGGCGGACAGACTCAGTTCGCCGCGCCGGTGTGGATGCCGCGCGCTAAACGGCCCTCGATCCGCGATGTCCAGGAAGCCATCGAAGCCGAACCTGGCGGCTCGCACAGCATCGACGAACTTGCCCGGCGGGCCGCGATGAGTCCGCGACATTTCACCCGGATCTTCACCGAGGAGGTCGGCGAGGCGCCCGGACAGTACGTCGAGCGTGTGCGCACCGAAGCCGCCCGCCGTCAGCTAGAGGAGACCGACGACACGGTGGTGGCGATCGCCTCCCGCTGCGGCTTCGGCACCGCGGAAACCATGCGGCGCAACTTCATTCGACGGGTGGGCATTCCACCAGACCAGTATCGAAAAGCGTTTGCCTAGAAAGGAAAACCCCATGACGCAGATCGCATTCGTGGCCTACCCGGGATTCACCGCGTTGGACATGATCGGCCCCTACGAGGTGTTGCGCCAGCTGCCCGACGCAGAGGTACGGTTCGTCTGGCATGACGTCGGGCCGATCACCGCCGACTCCGGCGTGCTGATTCTGGGGGCGACCCATTCATTCGCCGAAACCCCTTCCCCCGATGTCATTCTCGTGCCTGGCGGGCCCGGCACTCCGGTACACGCACGCGACGAGAAGCTGCTTGACTGGCTGCGGCGGGCCCAGCAGAACGCAACTTGGACCGCCTCGGTGTGCTCGGGTTCGGTCATTCTCGCGGCCGCCGGGCTGCTGCGGGGCAAGCGAGCCACTTCGCACTGGATCGCACTGCCGGCGCTCAAAGCGTTCGGCGTCACGCCGGTCGATGACCAGCGGATCGTGCACGAGGACAACATCATCACC